>NZ_JBEFTH010000002.1:0-697149 GCF_053483935.1 Mycolicibacterium sp. XJ879 | reverse complement strand
AGAAAGGATCAGCGTTTGAGGTTGGCGTACCAGTCCAGCAACGCCGGATCGTCGACGGCGCTGCGTTCGACCACCTTCGCCGAGTCGGCCCCCTGGAACAGCTTCTTGATCGGCACCTCGAGCTTCTTGCCGGTGCGGGTATGCGGCACCCCTGGCGCGACGATGATCTCGTCGGGCACATGCCGCGGTGAGACCTCGGTGCGGATGGTGCTCTTGATGCGTTCGCCCAGTTCGTCGGTGAGCTCGGCGTCGCCGGCGAGCACCACGAACAGCGGCATCCAGTAGCCACCGTCGGGCTGTTCGGCGCCGATGACCAACGCCTCGGCGATCTCCGGAATCCGTTCGACGGCCTGGTAGATGTCGGCGCTGCCCATCCTGATGCCGTGCCGGTTCAGCGTGGAGTCCGACCGACCGTGCACGACGATGCTCCCGCGCTCGGTGATCGTGATCCAGTCACCGTGCCGCCACACGCCGGGGTACGTCTCGAAATATGCATTGTGGTAACGCGATCCGTCGTCATCGTTCCAGAACCTGATCGGCATGGACGGCATGGGTTTGGTGATCACCAGTTCGCCCACCTCATCGCGCACCGGGTTTCCCGACTCATCCCACGCGTCCAGCGCACACCCGAGGTAAGGTGCGGACAATTCGCCCGGCCAGACCGGCACGGTGGGCACACCGCCGATAAACGCCGACACCACATCGGTGCCACCGCTGATCGACGAGACCTGCACGTGCTCACCGACGTTGTCGCGCAACCACAGTGACGTCGACGGCGGCAGTGAGGAACCCGTGATGCCGACCGTGCGCAGCGCCGAAAGATCGTGGTCGTTCCGGGGCACCGCGCCGGCCTTGGCGCAGCCCAGCACGTAGCCGGGGCTGGTCCCCAGGACGGTGGCCTGCACACGTGCGGCGATATCCCACAGCGCGTCCGGGCGCGGCGAGCTGGGACTGCCCGCGTAGCAGACGATGGTGGACCCGACCAGCAATCCTGCGACCTGGAAGTTCCACATCATCCAGCTCGGGCTGGTGTACCAGAAGAACGTGTCGTCCGGCCCGATATCACATTGCAGCGCAGTGGCTTTCAGGTGTTCGAGAAGCACACCGCCGTGTCCGTGCACGATGCCCTTGGGCAGCCCGGTGGTGCCCGAGGAGAACAGGATCCACAGCGGATGGTCGAAGTCCACCGCGGTGGTGGTCAGCTTGTCCGGGTCGGTCGAGCTGTTCAGCTCCCTTGCCATCACGGTGGCCCGCAGCGCGGGCAGGCCAGCCTGCATGGCCGCGATGTCGGCACTCTTGTCGTGGAACTTCCCGCCGTAGTGGTATCCGTCGGCGGTCACCAACACGGTGGGCTCGAGTTGACCGAGGCGGTCCAACGCCGCCTTGGCCGAGTAATCCTGCCCGCATGCACTCCACACCGCACCGATGCTCGCGGTCGCCAGAAACGCGATGATCGCTTCAGGGATGTTCGGCAGATATCCGACCACCCGGTCGCCGGCTCCGACGCCCAGCTCCCGCAGCCGATGCGCGAAAGCAGCTGTCCGGCCCAGAAGTTCAGCCCACGATACTTCCTCGGTCGAACCGTCCTCGGCCACGCGCAGGATGGCCGGTCGGTCGGTGCGCGCGTTGCGTATCACCTGGTCGACGTAGTTCAGCTTGGCGCCGGGAAACCACTGCGCACCCGGCATCGTCTCGGCGACCAACACCGTGTCCGGTCGGTCGCCGAGTTCAAAGTAGTCCCACAGCGCCGCCCAGAACGCGGAAGGTTCGTCGACCGACCACTGCCACAGCGACTGGTAGTCCTCGAAAGGTGTGCCGACTCGCTGCTGCACGAATCGGGCGAAGTCGGTGATCCGGGCCGTCGCGATGTCGTCGGCGGTCGGTGTCCACTGCGCGGCCACGGTCTGGGTCATCGGGCGCTCCAGCCGCCGTCCATCGAGTACGACGCCCCCGTCACCATCCCCGCATCCGGTGAGACGAGCCAACCCACGAGGGAGCCAACCTCTTCCGGTTCGACCAGCCGCTTGATCGCGCTCTCCTTCAGCAGAATCTGTTCCACCACCTTATCCTCGGGGACGCCGTGGCGGCGCGACTGGTCGGCGATCTGCTTGGTGACCAGCGGAGTACGCACGTATCCGGGGTCGATGCAGTTGCTGGTGACGTTGTGCGGACCGCCCTCCAGCGCAGTTACCTTCGAAAGACCTTCCAGCCCGTGCTTGGCCGTGACGTAGCCGCTCTTGTACTCGGAGGCGCGCAGCCCGTGCACCGACGAGATGTTGATGATCCGCCCGAACTTCTGGCCGTACATGTGCGGAAGCGCGGCGCGGATCAGCAGGAACGGCGCCTCGACCATGAGCGCCAGGATGAACCGGAAACGTTCGGGCGGGAAGTCTTCGATTGGGCTGACGTGCTGCACGCCGGCGTTGTTGACCAGGATGTCGGCCTGCAACTGCAGATCCTCCAGCGCGCTGACATCCGAAAGGTCGACGACCCAAGGCTTTCCACCGATTTCGCCCGCAACGGTTTCAGCACCGTCGGCGTCGAGGTCTGCGACGGTGACCTGTGCGCCGCGCGCGGCCAGCGCGCGGGCACATGCGGCGCCGATTCCGCTCGCAGCGCCGGTGACCAGTACCGTCCGGCCGTCCAGATCGGTCATGGCTGATCCGCCTTCGCCAGCGCGTCGCGGTCGGCCTGATCGAGGGCCTCCAGGTCGATTCCGTTGGTTTCGCGGGTGAGGAGGGCGGCCACCAAGGTGATCGCCGCCGCGCCCGCGAGGTACAGCGCAATCGGAACCGCCGAGTTGAACCTGTCCAGCAGCCAGGTCGCGATGGCCGGCGCCAACGAGCCGGCCACGATCGAGGTGACCTGATATCCAAGGGAGACGCCGGAATACCGCATACGGGTCGGGAACATCTCGGCCATCAGCGCCGGCTGTGGCGCATACATCAGGGCGTGGATCACCAGGCCCGCGATGATGGCGCCCATGATGAGCAGGTAGTTGGCGCTGTTCATCATGGGGAACGCGAAGAAACCCCAGCTGGCCGCGGCGATCGTGCCGACGATGTACACCGGCCGGCGCCCGAAGCGGTCAGCCAACCGTCCCACCTGCGGGATGACCACGAAGTGGACCGCGTGTGCGACCAACAGCCACCACAGGATGTCGCTCGTGTCCGCCTCGACGTGGGTCTTGAGGTAGACGATCGAGAACGTGACGACGAGGTAGTACATGATGTTCTCGGCGAAACGCAGCCCCATCGCGGTGAAAACCCCACGCGGGTAACGCTTCAACACCTCGATCACACCGTAGGACGCTGCTTTGGCCCGCTCGACCTCCTGTTGAGCGGCCACGAAGATCGGTGCGTCGGAGACCTTGGTGCGGATGTAGTAGCCGATGAGCACCACGACCGCCGACAGCCAGAAGGCGATCCGCCAGCCCCAGGACAGGAAGGACGCCTCGGAGAGCACCTGCGTCAGGATCAGCAGCACGACGGTGGCCAGCATGTTGCCGACGGGCACCGCAGCCTGCGGCCAGCTGGACCAGAACGCGCGCTTGTCGTTCGGGCTGTGCTCGGCGACCAACAGCACCGCGCCGCCCCATTCGCCGCCGACCGCGAAGCCCTGAAGGAACCGCAGGATCACCAGAAGGATTGGCGCCCATACCCCGATCTGCGCGTAGGTCGGCAGGCAACCCATGAGAAAGGTGGCGGCGCCGACGAGCAGGATCGCGAACTGGAGAAGTTTCTTGCGGCCGTATTTGTCACCGAAGTGTCCGAACACCACGCCGCCGAGCGGCCGCGCGACGAACCCGACGGCGTAGGTCAGCAGCGCGGCGATCAGCCCGGCGGCCTCGCTGGTGCCCTCGGCGAAGAACACCTTGTTGAAGACCAGCGTGGCGGCGGTGGCGTATAGAAAGAACTCGTACCACTCGACGACCGTGCCGGCCATCGAGGCGACCACCACCCGCTTCAGTCCGGTCGCTACCGCACCGGAACCAGCGGGCTGCGGCTTCGGCTCGTCCGCGATGCTCATCCGGCGCTCCTCTGCTTGTGACCGTGGGCACAGACCCGCTGTGAGTATTCATGCAGGTTCGTTCCCCCGCAATAGCCAAACATGCAGCGCCGATCTGCAAAAATGCACACCATGACGGCGTCGCGTGGTCGTCCGAGCGCCGACGACTTGCTGGTGCTGCTGGCTGTCGGCCGCTCCGGCCGCTACACCACTGCAGCCGAGGAACTCGGGCTCAACCACACGACCATTTCTCGGCGCATCGCCGCACTCGAGCAGTCGATCGGCGGGCGGGTGCTGACCCGCGGCGCGGGTGGCTGGGAACTGACCGACCTCGGCCGCGAGGCGTTGTCGGCTGCCGAAGCGGTCGAATCCGCCGTGCGCTCGCTGAGCGTCGACAGCGGCGGCGAGCGCACCCTGGAGGGCGTCGTGCGGATCTCGGCCACCGATGGCTTCTCGGCCTACATCGCCGCGCCGGCCGCTGCCCACGTCCAGCGCGAGCACCCACGGGTCGCCGTCGAGATCGTGGCCACCACCCGGCCGGCCACCCAGCAGCGTTCGGGCCTGGACGTCGAGATAGTGGTTGGCGAGCCGAAGGTACACCGGGCCAAGGCGATTCAACTGGGCGACTACCGCCTCGGCCTGTACGGGGCGCGCGAATACCTGCGTGCGTACGGCATACCGATGAGCATCGCGGACCTGTCCCGCTTTCCGCTGATCTACTTCATCGACGCCATGCTGCAGGTGGACGACCTCGACGTGGCGACCAGCTTCGCCCCGACGATGCGCGAATCTGTGACCTCCACCAATGTTTTCGTACACGTCGAGGCGACGCGAGCCTCCGCCGGCCTGGGTCTGCTGCCCTGCTTCATGGCCGACCGCCATGATGATCTGGTGCGAGTCCTGCCGCGCGCCGTCGCGGTCCAGTTGACCTACTGGCTCGTCGCGCGCGCCGAGACGTTACGCAGACCCGAGGTCGCCGCCGTCGTCGACGCCATCCGCGCCCAGATGACCGACCAGCGCGACGTTCTTCTCGGCCGAGGTTGACCACCGCAGGGGCTTGCGCTTCACCGCGAGACTTGCTGCAGTCAGTCCATGCCGTTCATCGACCATCCGAAGGGCCGGGCCTACTACCGCCACTGGCCCGCCGCCGAGCCTCGT
Organism: Mycolicibacterium sp. XJ879; assembly: GCF_053483935.1. NCBI lineage: Bacteria > Bacillati > Actinomycetota > Actinomycetes > Mycobacteriales > Mycobacteriaceae > Mycobacterium > Mycolicibacterium sp. XJ879. Next base: position 691,983 of record NZ_JBEFTH010000002.1, on the reverse strand, counting down.
GCCGTCGTGGCTTTTCTGCACGGATTCGGTGAGCACACCGGGCTCTATCACCGTTACGGTTTCGCGCTGAACGCGGCGGGCATCGACTTGTGGGCGGTGGACCAGTTCGGCCACGGCCTCAGCCCGGGCCCGCGCGGCGACTTCGGCTCGATCAAAGACAGCTCCGCGCTGGCCGACGCGCTGACCGAGCTGGCCGAGAAGCACCAGCCCGGGTTGCCGTTGATCGCGCAGGGCCACTCGTTCGGATCGGTCGTCATGTTGTTCCGCCTGCTGAACCAGCCCGACCGGTTTCGGGCCGGCGTCATCTCCGGTGCGCCGCTGGTGCCGATGCCCGACCTGCTCGACAGCGACACTTCTGTCGAGCTCGATCCAGGCTGGCTGTCCTCAGACCCCTTCTATCTCGACTCGTTGGAGAACGACCCGCTGGTGTTCGTCGACGCCGACGGTGCGACCCTGACCCGAGAGCTCGACTGGGCGTGGGACCGGTTCGGTTCCGATCTGCCGAAGCTCGCGGTGCCGACGCTGGCGGTGCACGGCGTCAACGATCCGATCGCGCCGATCGGGCCAGTGCGCGCCTACGCCGAACAGATCGAGGCGCTGCGGATCGCGGAGTTCGCGGGAGCCCGCCACGACGTCCTCAACGACACCATGCACGCCGAGGTGGCCGCGACGGTCATCGACTTCATCGGCGAACAGGCGTTACAGTGAGCCGGTGTTCACCAAAGCGCTGATCACCGCGGCGGCGGTGGCCGTCACGGCAGCGCTCTCGTCGGCTCCGGCCGGCGCACAGCCGGGCCCGCCGCCGTGCGAGTTCGCCCTGAGTTTCATCTGTAACGTGATCCCGATCGCGCCGAACCTCGACCACGACGTCGACCTCACCGAACAGCTGCCGCCGGCGGACCCGCACGCGCCACCGCCCGAGTCGCTGCCGGTCGCGGACCCCTGTGCCGCGGGGTGTATTTAGAGCCAGGTGTCGTCGGTGGTGGCGGTGAGAAACGCCTCCAGGTCGTCGCGCCACTGCGCCGGCGTCGTCTTGTCGGGCTCGATACCGGTGTACTGGCCTCGGTAGAACAGCAGCGGCCGCGGTTTTCGCTGCGGGGCATCAGACAGCGAGTGCACCGCGCCGATCACCACATAATGGTCACCGCCGTCGTGCACCGTGTGCACCGTGCAGTCGATGTGTGCCAGTGTTTCCTTGATCACAGGTGACCCGAGTTCGGAGCGGTACCAATCGATCTTGGCGAACTTGTCGGGCTCCTTGGAGCCGAACGTCGCCGAGACGTCCTTTTGATTCTCATGCAGCACGTTCACGCAGAAGTTGCCGCTGGCCTCGATCGCCTGCCACGACCGCGACATCTTGGTCGGGCAGAACAACACCAGTGGCGGGTCGAGCGACAACGCCGCAAAAGACTGGCAGGCAAAGCCGACCGGCACCTCTTCGTGCATGGTGGTGATCACGGTGATACCGGTACAGAATTGGCCGAGCACACTGCGAAAGGTGCGCGGGTCCAACGTTTCTGCGGACACTAGCTCTTGAAACCGACGCTGAAGTCGTGACCCCACAGGCTGACCGCGGTGCTCTCCCTCGCGACCCAGCCCTCGTCGTCGACTTGCAGGCCCTCGCAACCGAATTCGACGTCGAAGCCGCCGGGGGTCTTCATGTAGAACGACAGCATCTTGTCGTTGACGTGCCGACCCAACGTCGCCGACATCGGCACCTTACGTCGCAGTGCCCGGTCCAGACACAGGCCCACGTCGTCGCTGCTCTCCACCTCGACCATCAGATGCACGATGCCGCTTGGTGTTTCGCCGGGCATGAAGGCGAGGCTGTGATGGCGCGGGTTGACGCCGAAGAAGCGCAGCCAGGCCGGTGGCCCGTCGGCGGGCCGACCGACCAGTTGCGGCGGCAACCGCATCGAGTCGCGCAGCGAGAACCCGAGCACGTCGCGGTAGAAGTGCAGTGACTCGGCGTCGTCGCGGGTGGTCAGCACCACGTGCCCGAGCCCCTGCTCCTCGGTGACGAACCTATGACCGTAGGGGCTGACCACGCGGCGGTGTTCGAGCGCTGCTCCGTGGAACACCTCGAGCGTGTTGCCCGACGGGTCGTCGAAGATGATCATCTCGTCGACGCGGCGGTCGGCCAGTTGGGCGGCGGTAGCTTCCTTGTATGGGGTGCCTTCCACGTCGAGGCGGTTGCGGATCTCCTGCAGCGCTGCGGCATTCGCGGTTTCCCAGCCCGAGACCTGCAGCCGGTCGTGTTCGCCCGGCACGATGACCAGGCGCGCCGGGAAGTCGTCCATCCGCAGGTAGAGGGCGCCGTCAGTCGTGCCCTTACCCTCGACCATGCCGAGCACCTTGAGCCCGTACTCACGCCAAGCCGCGACATCGGTGGCCTCGATCCGCAGATAGCCCAGTGACCGGATACTCACGACCCGCCTCCTAGAAAATCCACCGTCAGCTTGTTGAACTCGTCGAACTTCTCCAGCTGGGCCCAGTGTCCGCACTGCCCGAAGACATGCAACTGCACCCGGGGAATCTGCTTGAGGGCTACCAACGCGCCGTCGAGTGGGTTGACGCGGTCCTCACGACCCCAGATCAGAAGTACCCGCTGGCGTAGCTTGTACACCTCGCGCCACATCATGCCGAGCTCGAAGTCCGCACCTGCAAACGATTTACCCATCGCTTTGGCGGCGGCCAGCGACTCGGGCTGGCTGGCGATCGCGAAGCGTTCGTCAATCAACTCCTGCGTGATGAGGCTCTGGTCGTAGACCATGATGCGCAGGAATTTCTCCAGGTTCTCACGCGTGGGCTCGGCAGTGAACTTCCCGAGCAGCTTGACGCCCTCGGTGGGGTCGGGTGAGAACAGGTTCACGCTCAGCCCACCGGGTCCCATCAACACGAGCCGGCCCGCGCGCTTGGGGTTGTCGAGCGCAAACCGCACCGCGGTACCGCCGCCGAGCGAATTACCCACCAGTGCAGCACGTTCGATGTCGAGATGGTCGAACAGATCCAGCAGCGCAGTGGCGCTGTAGCGGTTGTACTGCTCGTGTTCGGTGTGCTTGTCGGAGTGACCGTAGCCGGGCTGATCGACGGCGATCACGTGGAAGTGCTGGGCGAGCACGGCGATGTTCTTGCCGAAGTTCGACCAGCTCGACGCGCCGGGTCCCCCACCGTGCAACAGCACAACGGTCTCACCGTTGCCGACCCCGGCCTCGTGATAGTGCAGCCGCATCGCGGGACCCTTGCCGCGCACGTCGGCGAAGCGCGACGTCGACTCGAAGGTGATCTCTTGCTGTTGGGCAGCTTCGGCGGCGAAGGAGGTCATCAGACCATCGTGTCCTGCGGCGGCAAGCCGAACTCGTTGTTTCCGAAAATCAGATACGCCCGTTCCGGATCGTTGGCGGCGTGCACACGTCCGGCGTGTGCGTCACGCCAGAACCGTTGCACCGGAGCGTCGTTGTTCAGTGCGGTGGCGCCGGAGGCCTCGAAGAGGCGGTCGATCGAGGCGATGGCGCGACCGGTCGCACGCACCTGATCGCGTCGGGCCCTGGCGCGCAGTTCGAACGGGATCTCTTGGCCGGCCTGCAGCAGCGCGTACTCGTCGCCGACGTTGCCGATCAGCTGACGCCACGCGGCGTCGATATCGCTGGCCGCTTCGGCGATGCGGACCTTGGCGAACGGATCGTCCTTGGCCTTCTCTCCCGCGAACGCGGCGCGCACCCGCTTGCCCTGGTGCTCGACGTGGGCGTCGTATGCGCCGTAGGCCATCCCCACGATGGGCGCCGAGATGGTCGTCGGATGCACTGTGCCCCAAGGCATCTTGTACACCGGTGCGGTGTTGTTCTGCAGACCGCCTGCGGTGTGGTCGTTCATCGCCTTGTACGAGAGGAAGCGGTGCGTCGGCACGAACACGTCCTTGACCACCAGCGTGTTGCTTCCCGTTCCACGAAGTCCCACCACGTGCCAGACGTCGTCGATGTCGTATTCGGTGCGCGGAATCAAAAAGCTGCCGAAGTCCACCGGGCGGCCGTCCTTGATCACCGGCCCGCCGACGAACGTCCACGTCGCGTGATCACAACCCGACGACCAGTTCCACGAGCCGTTGACGAGGTAGCCGCCGTCGACCACCTGGCCTGCACCCATCGGCGCGTACGACGACGAGACCCGCACGGTGGGGTCTTCACCCCAGACTTCTTCCTGGGCTTTCTGATCGAACAGCGCGAGGTGCCAGTTGTGCACACCGACGATCGATGCCACCCACCCGGTGGATCCGCACGCGCTGGCCAGCCGGCGGACCGCTTCGTAGAAGAGTGTGGGGTCGCACTGCAACCCGCCCCACTGTTCGGGCTGCAGCAGCTTGAAAAAGCCGACCTCGTCGAGTTCGGCGACGGTCTCGTCGGGCAGGCGACGCAGATCTTCGGTGGCCTGCGCGCGCTTGGCGATCAACGGCAGCAGATCGTCGATACCGGCTAGGACCGACTGCACATCACGCTGTTCAATGGACGTCACTGGTTTGCCTCCCGAGAGCTAAGGACCTGCCGATGAGCGCTTGTGCAAGAGCAGACCGTTAGACAGAGATTAGAACACGTTACGATTCATGTCGAGTACAGCGCACCAGCAGCAGCTAGACCTGCACACATGCATTTCTGTAACCTGTTCTAATTATGGGCAGTTGTTGGTCCCAGGAAAGGGCAGACGGCCGTGACCGATGAGCCGCTCGGCAGCCACGTGCTCGAGCTCGAAGTGGCCGAGGTGGTCGAGGAGACCCCCGACGCGCGGTCGCTGGTATTTCGCGTCCCCGACGGCGCCGAGATTCCCGCCGAACGGCTGCGCTATGCACCCGGTCAGTTTCTGACGCTGCGGGTGCCCAGCGAGCGCACCGGCTCGGTGGCGCGCTGCTACTCGCTGTGCAGCTCACCGTTCACCGGCGATCCGATGACGGTCACCGTCAAACGCACCGACAGCGGCTACGCGTCCAACTGGCTCTGCGACCACGCCCACCCGGGCATGAAGATCCACGTGCTCGCCCCGTCGGGCACGTTCGTTCCCAAGACGCTCGACGCCGACTTTCTGCTGCTCGCCGCGGGCAGCGGGATCACGCCGATGCTGTCTATCTGCAAGTCGGCGCTGGCCGAAGGCAGCGGCAAGGTGGTGTTGGTCTACGCCAACACCGACGAGGACTCGGTGATCTTCGGCGCGGCGCTGCGCGAGTTGGCCGCCAAGTACCCCGACCGGCTCACGGTTGTGCACTGGTTGGTCAGCGTGCAGGGGCTGCCGAGCGCCGCGGCGCTGGCGGGCATCATCGCGCCCTACGTCGGACGCGACGCCTACATCTGCGGGCCCGCACCGTTCATGGCCGCTGCCGAGGAGGCGCTGCAGAACGCGGGCGCCGATACCAGTCGGATCCACATCGAGGTGTTCAAGTCGCTGGAATCCGACCCGTTCGCGGCGGTGGTGATCGAGGACGACGACAGCGACGAGGGCCCGGCCACCGCGATCGTCACGCTCGACGGCCAGACCCACCAGGTTGCCTGGCCGCGCAACGCCAAACTGCTCGACGTGTTGCTGGACAAGGGGCTGGACGCGCCGTTCTCCTGTCGCGAAGGTCATTGCGGGGCGTGCGCGGTGCTCAAGAAGGACGGCGCGGTCGAGATGGAGGTCAACGACGTGCTCGAGCAGTCCGACCTCGACGAGGGTCTGATCCTCGGCTGCCAGGCCAAACCACGGTCGGATTCGGTCGAAGTCACCTACGACGAGTAGCCGGCGGGCTAGCATTCGCCGCACCGAAGGGAGAATTGTGAAGCGCTTGGGCGGCTTACTCGGAGCGATCCCGGCAACAGCGTTGGCGCTCGCGCTGGTCTCCCCGACCACGACGGCGACGGCAGCGGTCGACACTGCCACCGCATCCATACCCGTCGACGCCGCGACCTCGCTGGAGATTGAAGCCAGCGCCAATTGCATTGCGGCCGAAGGTACATGTTTCTTCGACACCCGCGCCCAGCTACGGGCACCCGAAGGCATTCGCGGTTTCCCCGGCGACCTGTGGGCGCGGCAGACCACCACGTTGCGCACGATGGACCGCTCCGTCTACGTGGATGCCAAATCCGACGCGCCCAACACCCGGATGTTCAAGTCGCTGACCGACATGGAGTTCACCACCATCTACTTCGGCGGTGGACCACCGGAAAAGTTCCGTCTGCACGGGCAGACCTGGCCGGTCGACGCGCGCACGGGCACACCGCGCACCGACGTGCCGTTGATCGTGTGCGCGCACATCCAGGTGGTCTACGCGGGCGTGAACCTCACCTCCCCGGACGCCTGCGCGCAGGCCGCCTTCAGCTGACCTCGCCTCCAGAAACCAGGCGGTTTCGAACGGCGGTCCGAGCCCGCTCGAAGGCGGTCGCGTCGCCATGAAGGATGAACGCCGTATTGGCTGCGACGAGCACCGCGTTGAGCTCGAAACTCAGTTGAGCCGGGTCGACATCCGCGGCAAGCTCGCCGAGGTCGACCGCCTTGCGGGCGAGCCGCACCAGTAGTTCGATCCAATCACGTTGCTGGGCAGCGACCGCATCGCGCACCGTGCCGGGCCGGGTGCCGAACTCGGCCGCCGCAGCGGCGAAGAAGCATCCGCCAGGAAACACCCGGCGTTCGATATGCGAGAGAAACGCCTCACATGCGGCGAGCAATCGCTTGACTCCTGCCGGCGCTTCGAGGGCCGGAAGCAGCACCTCGGCGATGAACGTTTCCCGCGCGGATTCGATGGTCGCCAGCTGCAGGTCCACCTTCGAGCCGAAGTGCGCGTACAGGCCGCTCTTGCTCATGCCGATCGCGTCCGCGAGCCCACCGATCGAAAGGCCCTCCAGCCCCTCGACCGTGGCCAGGCGCGCCGCCTCGGCCAGGATCGCCGCGCGCGTCCGCTGCCCCTTCGGCCCCAGAACATTGTTCTTCTGCACGCCCTTGAGCATAAAAGAACGACCGTGCTACCCTCGTCAAAATAAAGCACGCTCGTGCTTTTCCCGGTAAAGGCGCTGGTCGAGGAGTGGCCACACCGGGACAGCATCGTCGAGGGAGACGAGCAGATGACAACGCAAATCCGAAACTCGATCGTCGGCGAGCGGCAGAAGCCACTGCGGCGGCGCTATGCGGATAGCCCAATCGAGGCGCTCACCCACAAAGCGGCACGAACCTCGGCCGCACGCATCCCGCCGAGCGACCCATTTCACGGCGAGGTCGAAATCGGGACGGGCTACGGCGTATCGCTGCGCTTCGGGCTCGACCGCCACGTGGGAGGGCTGCACGACGCGCCCAACCCGGGCGACCTCCTGTGCGCAGCACTCGCAGCGTGCGCGGACGGATCGATCCGGATGGTCGCCGACCTACTCGGGGTCAGGCTCACCGCCCTCGAGGTGGAGGTCGGTGGCGAACTCGACGTTCGAGGATGTCTCAATATCGACCGCAGCGTCCGGGTCGGGTTCGAGTCGCTCACGTGCACAGTACATCTGGCGGCGGATGAGAAAACCGATCAGAAGCGGCTCGACGCCCTGGTTGCCGCCGCCGAGCGTGTTTGCGTCAACCTCGACACCCTCCGCGGTGGGCTCAAGGTCAAGATCACCGCCGAAAAATCCGTGCAGTCCGCGGGCGCCGTGGTCAAAACGCACCATGGCGCGGACGCAGAGTTGGTCAGTCCGGTCGACGCGGCCTCGCGGGCGGGGGTCATACCGTGACCGCCATGGCCTACGACACCAGGACGCACTATATCGCCAGCGGCGCAACGGGAGCAGCGATCGTCGGGGTCGGCGTGCTGTTGTGCTCGGCGCCGGCAGCGGCCGAGATGGGGCCGACGTCCACCACGTCGTCGGCCCCGTTGTCACCGGCGGAAGACCTGTGGCCATGGTGGCTGACCGACCCGCTGGTCGGGCCGGCCGGAGCCGTTCCCACCGCCCTGCCCGCGGCGCCTCGGCAGGTCCGGCCGCTCATCGGGCCGGGCGGGTGGTTGATCGGCGACGGCCTCGATGCGCTGGTTCTCGACCCGGCATGCACGGCCGATTGTCGCGGCGGCAACGGCGGCCTGCTGTGGGGCGACGGCGGCGACGGCGCCCTCGGCGGTGACGGCGGCAACGCGGGTTTCCTCTTCGGCAACGGCGGGGACGGCGGCGACGGTGAGCTCGTTCTGCTGGGCGGCGGCGGGATAGCCGAAGCCGCCCTCGACGGCGGAAACGGCGGCGCTGGCGGTCTTTTCGGCGATGGCGGTGACGGCGGGAACGGCAGAGCCGCCAGCTACAACGCCGCCGGCCTACTCATCAACTCAGCCGGTGACGGCGGCAATGGCGGTGACGCCGGCCTGATCGGCACCGGCGGCAACGGCGGCGCCGGTGGCGCCGGCGACCAAGACCTGCCCGTCGCGATCGACTCTGATGCCCTCGGCGCCGACGGCGGAGACGGTGGCCGAGGCGGCTTGCTCGACGGTGCCGGCGGCTTCGGCGGTGCCGGCGGCTTGGCAGTTTCGCAGGAGGGCAACGCCATCGGCGGTGACGGCGGCGACGGCGGCGACGGGTTGGTCGCGCGTCAAGGCGGCGCCGGCGGAAACGCGGTGACATACGGCGACGGAGATGCCAGCGGCGGCACGGGCGGACGCGGTGGCAACGGCTTCCTAGACGGCGACGGCGGCACAGGAGGCGACGGCGGCGACACGGGCGCCATCGGCGGCGGAGGAGCCACCGGCGGCACAGGCGGGAGCGGTGGTAACGGAGGTGTGCTCGGCGGCACCGGCGGCACGGGCGGCGACGGCGGCGGGGCGGCCGCTCAGCGCGGAAATGTCACCGGCGGTGACGGCGGGATCGGCGGCGGCGGTGGCGCCTTCGGAGGTACGGGTGGCGGCGGCGGTCACGGCGGCGACGCGAGAACATTCTTCGGGGCCGTAGCCACCGGCGGCGACGGCGGCGACGGGGGCCCCGGCGGCACGTTCGGCGGGGACGGCGGAAACGGCGGAACCGGCGGCAGCGCGTCCGGCAACGCCACCACCAACAACGGTGCGGGTGGCGCGGGCGGCCAGGGCGGCAACGGTGGTTCTGACGGCGCCGGCGGAATCGGCGGGCCGTAGCCACGCAGCCGTCGTACTAACGACTTCAACCGAAAGATCGCAGATCATGAACAACCCATTCGCGATCGGCTCGGCCGTCGCTGCCCTGCTGGTTACCGGCTTCGTTGTGGCGCCGGCGCCGGCTCCCGCAGAACCCAAGCAGGACGACGACGTCACAGAGACGCGAGTCTTCTCGGGCTTCATACTTCGATCCCTGTGCCAAGAGGGTGTGGCGAGCGGCAGCGCCGGATTCTCATGCACGCTGCCGGACGGCTCGGTGTGGACGTGCGTCGCGCATGGTCCACATGGCCTCGACGAATACCTGTGTCAGCGGGAGGGAGCCGCAGGCCCGAGCGGACCGGTCGCTCAGTTCCCGAATGTTCCGCCGGTGCAAGCCCGTTGAACCCCGCTTAGCGCGGTAGCCCCAGCAGCCGCTCGCCGGCCAGCGTGAGCAGGATCTGCTCGGTGCCGCCGGCGATGGTCAAACACCGCGTGTTCAAGAAGTCATGCACGGTGTCGTTCTCGACGACGCCGCCACCCGGTGACAGCTCCATCCGGAACTCCGACAGCGCCTGGCGGTAGCGCACACCGATCAGCTTGCGGGCGCTGGCCTGCGGACCCTGGTCCTGGCCGCTGACCGCGAGCTCGGCGATCTTCTGATCCAGCAGCGCGCCGACCTGCGCGGCCACGATCAACGCCCCGAGCCGGTCCTGTTCGGCGGCATCGAAATCCAGCGTCGCCACCGTCTTGAGCAGTTCCTCCATCGGGTTGTCCAACGCCGTACCTGCCGCCATCGCGACCCGTTCGTTGGCCAGCGTCGTGCGGGCCAGGCGCCAACCGTCGTTGACCTGCCCGACGACCATCTCGTCGGGGACGAAGACCTCGTCGAAGAACACCTCGTTGAACAGTTCGTCGCCGGTGATCTCGCGCAGGGGCCGGATGACGATGCCCGGCGAGGTCATATCGACGAGAAAGTAGGTGATGCCCTTGTGTTTTGGCGCATCCGGATCGGTTCTTGCCAAACAGACACCCCAGTGTGCCTTCTGCGCGGCCGAGGTCCACACCTTCTGGCCGGTGAGTTTGAAGCCGCCGTCGACGCGTTCGGCTTTCGTGCGCAGCGCCGCCAGGTCCGAACCCGCGCCGGGCTCGCTGAAGAGCTGGCACCAGATGAGGTCGCCGCGCAGCGTGGGCGGCAGGAACCGTTCGATCTGCTCCGGGCTGCCGTGCTCGAGAATCGTTGGTGCGGCCCACCATCCGATCACCAGATCCGGGCGTACGACGTCGGCGGCCGCCAGTTCCTGATCGATCAGCAACTGCTCGGCGGGCCCGGCGTCGCGGCCGTACGGACGCGGCCAGTGCGGCGCCTGCAGGCCCGCTGCGGCCAACGCGGCCTGACGCTTGTCGACCGGCAGCGCCGCGATTTCGGCCACCGCGGAGGCGATTTCGGGTCGCAGGTGGGCGACGGAGTCTAGGTCGATGTGCAGTTCGCGACGCACTCCCTGCTGGGTGAGCGCCGAAATGCGCCGTAGCCAACGCTGCGCGCCGCCGAGGAAATGCGTGATGCCGTAGGCGCGGCGCAGGTACAGGTGCGCGTCGTGCTCCCAGGTGATGCCGATGCCGCCGAGCACCTGGATGCAGTCCTTGGCGTTGGCCTTTGCCGCGTCGATGCCTGCCGCCGCGGCCACCGCGGCCGCGATCGACAGTTGCTGTTCGTCGGCTTCGGATGCGGCGGCTCGCGCGGCGTCCCTGGCCGCCACCGACGCCTGCTCGGAACGCAGCAGCATCTCGGCGCACATGTGCTTGACGGCCTGGAAGCTGCCGATCGGCTTGCCGAACTGCTCACGCACCTTGGCGTACTCGGTCGCGGTCCGCAGCGCCCAGCGGGCCAACCCGGCGGCCTCGGCGGCCAGCACCGTCGCGGCCAGGTCGGCGACGCGCTGGCGCGACGCGCCCAGCGTCTCGGCCGGCGCCGAATCCAGCACCACCCGTGCCAGCGGCCGGGAGAAATCGGTGGCCTTCAGGGCCTCGATCGACACCCCCTGCGCGGTGGCGTCGACCACGACGAACGCGTCCCCGGCCGGCAGCACCAGCACCGCGGACGCGTCGGCGCCGAGCACGTACTCCGCGGTCCCCGACACCCGGCCGTCGTCGAGGTGCAGGTCAGCCGACAACGCGACCCCGGCCACCCGCTCACCGGACGCCAGCGCCTGCAGCAGATCCGAGCGCTCGATGACCAGGGTGGCCAACGCCGTGGTGGCAACCGGCCCGGGCGCCAGCGCGGCGGCCGCCTCGTCGATCATCGCGCACAAGTCCTCGGCCGTTCCGTCGGCGCCGCCGTGTTCCTCCGGCAACGCCACGCCGAATATGCCTAGCTGGGCCAACTTGTCGTACACCGGCCGCCAGGCGTCGGCGTTACCGTGCTCGACGTCGCGTGCGGCCTCGATCGCTCCCGAGCTCGCGGCCCAGCTCTGAACCAGTTCACGCGCGGCAAGCTGCTCGTCAGCAACGGTCTGATTGGACGACACCGACACCGAGACTCCTAGCGTTTGGGCGAGAAGGCGGTGCTCCTCACTAGAACGTGTTCTAATAGTGCCAGCGTTCGACCGTCAAGTCGACCGCCATTACAGCAGCACACGTCGGTGCCGTCGGTGCGCTGAGGTGAGAAAATGGGGATCTGCATGCGTATCGTTTTCCGCGAGCACGCAAGATGAAGGAGTCAACTGCCGCATGTCCGGCCCGCCGTCGCCCGCACGTCCCAACCCTGAGCCAGGGTCGGGTTCGCGGCCGCGGCAGGTGCTGAACGTGGCAGTGCTCGCCGAGTCCGAACTCGGCTCAGAAGCCCAGCGGGAGCGCCGCAAGCGCATCCTCGACGCCACGCTGGCGATCGCCTCCAAAGGCGGCTACGAGGCGGTTCAGATGCGCGCGGTCGCCGAACGCGCCGACGTCGCGGTCGGCACGCTCTACCGCTACTTCCCGTCGAAGGTGCATCTGCTGGTCTCGGCGCTGGGCCGCGAGTTCGAACGCATCGACGCCAAAACCGACCGTTCGACGCTGACCGGCGGAACGCCGTATCAGCGGCTGAACATCATGGTGGGCAAGCTCAACCGCGCGATGCAGCGCAACCCGCTGCTTACCGAGGCGATGACGCGCGCGTTCGTGTTCGCAGACGCATCGGCGGCCGGTGAGGTTGATCACGTCGGGAAGCTGATGGATTCGATGTTCGCCCGCGCCATGAGCGACGGTGAACCGACCGAAGATCAGTACCACATCGCGCGGGTCATCTCGGATGTGTGGCTGTCGAACCTGCTGGCGTGGCTGACGCGGCGCGCGTCGGCGACCGACGTGGCCAAGCGCCTCGACCTTGCGGTGCGACTGCTCATCGGCGACGGCGAGCACCCTAAGATCTAGGCGTGCTTTCGGCCGATTTGCAGCGTGCGCTGACCGCGGCCGCAGCCGTGCCGCGACTGCTGGTCGCGTCCGACTTCGACGGCACCATGGCCCCCATCGTCGATCACCCGGCGGATGCCCGCCCGCTGGCCGACGCCGCCGATGCCCTTGACCGCCTCGCGGCACTGCCCGACACCGCGGCGGCGATGATCTCCGGGCGCGCATTGGAGGTGCTGCGCGGCCTGTCGGGGTATGCGCAGGCGTCGTCGGTGCACCTGGTCGGCAGCCACGGCGCCGAGTTCACCTCCGGGTTCACCCATGACATCGACCACGCGTTGCTGAATCGCATCACCGCGGAACTGAACGCGATCGCGGCCGACAAACCCGGTGTGACAGTCGAATCCAAGCCAGCCAGCGTCGCGCTGCACGTGCGCAACGCGTCGACCGCTGACGGGGAGGCGGCGCTGCATGCGGCGCGCGCGGCGTCCGGGTCGTGGAATGCACAGGCCACCGAGGGTAAGGCGGTGCTCGAGTTTGCGGTGATCCAGACCGATAAGGGGCTGGCGCTCGACATCCTGCGTGAGCAGGAAAACGCCTCGGCCGTGGTGTTTTTCGGCGACGACGTGACCGACGAGAAGGCGTTTCGCCGGTTGGGTGACTCCGACGTCGGGGTGAAGGTGGGCCCGGGCGAGTCGCTGGCGAACTACCGCGTCGACTCACCCGACGACGTCGCCGCCGCGCTGCAGTTTCTCCTTGCCGAAAGGGACAAACGGGCGGAAAAGTGCGAGTAAAACTCACCATTGCGTCGACCTCGGCGCCAAAGTCGGCGCGCTAGGCGTCGTGCTCACCCCCGATCAGATCGCCGCCCGTACCGCGCGGGCGGTGTCGGCCGCGGCGGCGGCGGGCGCCGACTTGGGACTGCAGGTCGACGATGCCCGGATCCTCTACCAGGCGTTCTCGGTCGTCGTGCACCTGGCGCCGTCGCCTGTGGTGGTGCGGGTACCGACCGTGCTGCCGCCGTCGTACGCGAAATTTCCGCAAGCGCAGACCGCCCAGCAGCGCGCCGAACTCGCGGTGGCCGGCTGGCTAGCCGAACGCGGCCATCCGGTGGTACCGCCGAGCCCGCTGGTTCCGACCAAACCCGTTCGTCGCGACGGGTTTTCGATGACGTTCTGGCAGTTCGTCGAACAGCTGCCGGACGTCGAACCCGAAATGGCTACGCGCATCAAAGAAACCGCTAGGCTGCACGCCGCGCTGCGCGACTACGACGGTGATCTCGGGTTCTGGACACCCTTCGGCAAGTACATTCCCGACGGGCTGGCCGCCCTGCAACACCGCGACGATCTGCTCCCTGAATCGGATCTTGTTCGCGCACAACGGGAGTGGGCGCTGATCGGCCCGATGCTCACCTCCCGCGCCATGTTCGCCGCGGCGTTCCCGGGCGTCAACCTGCAGGCGATTCACGGGGATGCGCCCTACCACAACATGATCACCACGGCCGACGGTGAATTGTGGTCGGACTTCGAACTGGTCACGGTGGGCGCGGTCGAATCCGATCTGGCGCTGGTCGGGCCGGACGGCGTCGCGACGTACGACGCGGCAGCCGTCGCGCTCGGGTTGCGTCCGCTCGACCAGGGGGTGCTGCGGGTCACCGAGGCGGCGGCCCGGCTGGGCATCGTCGCCGCGCTCGCGATGGCGCCCGAACTGCCGATGCTCGTCGAAGCCGTCGCACCGATGATCGACGTGTGGCGCGACACCCCCGAGTTGCGCGCGCTCTAGGCGGGCGGACCGCTGGTGCGGCCCCGCACCACCTCGGTGTCGAGCACGTCGACGACCGGCAGCCCGGATCGCGGCGGATGGTGCAGTAGCCGACCGGCGCGACGGCCCTTTTCGATGCTGGGCTGCACGATGGTGGTCAGGCCGCGCCGCAGGGCCTCGGGCACCCCGTCGAAGCCGGTCACCGTCATCTGGCCCGGCACGTAGATGCCCTTGGCCCGCAGGTAGTCCATCGCCGATAGCGCCAGCACATCGGCGGTGCACATCAGCGCGGTCACCCGCGGGTTGGTCGCCAGCGCAACCTCGGCGGCCGCGCCGCCCGACGTCGGCAGGTGCTCATAGCTTTCGACCACCGTCAGCGTCGCGGGGTCCAGCCCGGCGGCCGTCATCGCGTCGTAGACACCCTGGATTCGCTCGCGCTGCACGTGAAAGTGCGGCATGCCCAACCGCTGCGGATCGGCCACCGTCGGCTGCGACGGTCGGTGCGGCCAGTCGCGGTCCAACCGCATGGTCAACAAAGCAATCTCGGTATGGCCAAGGCCCACAACATACTCGGCGAGATGGCGCATGGCGCCGCGGTCGTCGATGCCGATCCGCGACAGACCCGGCACATCCTTGGGCTGATCCACGACCACCACCGGCAGGTGCCGTTGCTGCACGACGGGCAGGTACGGATCGTCATCGGAGGCCGAATACACCACGAAGCCGTCGACGCCCGCCGCCAGCACCGCGGCCGACCCCTCGCTGACGGTGCGGTTCGGCCCGATCGCCACCAGCAGCAACCCCTGACCGGCCTCTTCACACGATTCCGCGAGCCCGGCGACGAAGTCCAGGGCCGCCGGATCGCTAAACGAGTAGTTGAGCGGTTCGGTGATCATCAGACCGACGGCGCCGGCCCTGCGGGTGCGCAGCGAGCGCGCCACCGGGTCAGGGCCCGGGTAGCCCAACCGCTTCGCGGTCGCGAGCACGCGTTCCCGCAGGTCAGCCGACAGCTGGTCGGGGCGGTTGTAGGCGTTGGAGACCGTGGTGCGCGAGACCTTGAGCTCGGCGGCCAGCGAGGCCAGGGTCGCACGCCGCCTGGGCGCGGGACTCCTTGACATGCTCTGCCACGTTAGCCGATCGACTTGCGCGTTCCCGGCTACCGTGGGTTAAGGTTTTTGGAAACGGTTTTCATTGTTATCTGGATGTCTTAGGAGTTGCGCATGCGTGCAGCGGTGGCCGCCGTCGCGGCCGTGGCGATGACGGTCTGGCTGGCCGGGTGCACCCAACCGCCTGCAGAAGACGACGGCAACGTCACCGTCGTCGCCTCCACCGACGTGTGGGGCAGCGTCGCCGACGCCGTCGCCGGCGAACACGCGACCGTCACCTCCATCGTCACCGGCACCGTCGCCGACCCGCACTCGTTCCAGACCACCCCCGCCGACGCCGCCGCGATCACCGACGCGTCGCTGGTGGTCTACAACGGCGGCCATTACGACCACTGGGTGGACGAGGTGCTGGCCGACAACCCCGACGTGGCGACCGTCGACGCGTACTCGCTACGCGCCGACCCGCGGCCGTCGGCCAACGAACACGTCTTCTACGACCCCGCCACGGCGCGGGTCGTCGCCGCCCGCATCGCCGACCGGCTCGCCGAGAGCGACCCTGACAACGCCGACGCCTACCGCGCCAACGCCGCCGCATTCGGCGCAGGTGCCGACGCGATCCTGGCAAGTGAGCGGGCCATCGGACAGGCCCATCCCGATGCGTCAGTGGTGGCGACCGAACCCGTCGCGCACTACCTGCTCGCCAATGCGGGCATCACCGACAAGACCCCCGAGGGATTTACCAACGCGATCGAAGAAGACGCCGACCCCGCGCCGGCCGACCTGGCCACCATGCTCGACCTGATCACCAACCGCGAAGTGGCTGCGCTGCTGTTCAACCCGCAGACCGAAACCCCGGTCACCAAACAGCTGCACCAGGCCGCCACCCGCGCCTCGGTACCGGTCGTCACGGTCACCGAAACCCTTCCCGAGGACACCGACTACCTGACCTGGCAGCGGGAGACCGTCGAGCAGTTGGCCAGCCAGTTGGATAAGTCGGCCCTGTCGGGCCGATAATCTGTGGCCGTGGACGTCGTCGCCGAGCTGACCGACGCGCGCCTGGCGTTCGGCGACCGCGTGCTGTGGGATCAGCTCGACCTGGTGGTGCGCGCCGGTGAATTCCTCGCGATCCTCGGCCCCAACGGCACGGGGAAGACGTCGCTGCTCAAGGTGTTGCTCGGCCAGCTGCCGCTGACCGCGGGCACCGTGACGGTCTGCGGCAGTGCGGTCGAAAAGGGCAGCCGGAGAATCGGTTACGTGCCTCAGCACCGATCCGTCG
This sequence comes from Mycolicibacterium sp. XJ879, assembly GCF_053483935.1. Taxonomy (NCBI): domain Bacteria; kingdom Bacillati; phylum Actinomycetota; class Actinomycetes; order Mycobacteriales; family Mycobacteriaceae; genus Mycobacterium; species Mycolicibacterium sp. XJ879. Next base: position 675,377 of record NZ_JBEFTH010000002.1, on the reverse strand, counting down.
ACCAGGGTTTGGCACTGCGCGGGCAAGATCTCGTCGGGCTCGGATACGACGGGCACCGGTGGGGCATCACCACGTTGCGGAGCCGGGCCAGCAAACGCGGCGCAGTCGAGCGGGCTCTCGCACAGGTCAACGGGCAGGCGCTGGCGCCGGTGCCGGTCGGGGTGATGTCGGGCGGCGAGTTGCAGCGGCTGCGAATTGCCCAGGCGCTGACCACCGACCCGGCCCTGCTGCTGTGCGATGAGCCGTTACTCAACCTCGACCCCGCCAACGCCCGGCTGGTGTCGAGGCTGATCGACGCCAGACGACGCGAGGCCGGCACCGCGGTGCTGTTCGTCACCCACGAGGTCAACCCCGTTGTGCCGTATGTGGACAAGGTGCTCTACCTGGTCGACGGCAGGTTCCGGATCGGCACCGTCGAAGAGGTGATGACCTCGGCCACGCTGTCGGAGTTGTACCGCGCCGACATCGAAGTGGTGAAGGTCGGCAGCCGCTACGTCGTCGTCGGCGAGCACATCGACCACTCCGCCCATGCGAGCGGACACGTGCATGACTGACCGGCTGACCGATCTGCTGCACAACCTGCTGTCGTTCGAAATCACCGCGGACCTGTTGCACCGCGACTTCGTTCAGCAGGCCCTGCTGGCCGCCGCACTGCTGGCGCTGGTGTCGGGGCTGATCGGTCCGTTCATCGTGATGCGGCAGATGTCGTTCGCGGTACACGGGTCCAGCGAATTATCGCTCACCGGAGCGGCTTTCGCGTTGCTGGCGGGCTTCAACGTCGGGATCGGCGCACTGGTCGGCTGCGCGTTGGCCGCTGTGCTGTTCGGCTTTCTGGGTCAGCGTGCGCGCGAACGGGACTCGGCGATCGGCGTGGTGCTGGCCTTCGGCCTCGGACTTGCGGTGCTGTTCATCCACTTGTACCCGGGACGCACGGGCACGAGTTTCGCGTTGTTGACCGGCCAGATCGTCGGTGTGGGTTACTCGGGGCTGGCGTTGTTGGCGGTGGTATCGGTGGCGGTGGTCGCGGTGCTGGTGGTGTCCTACCGGCCGCTGCTGTTCGCGACCGTCGACCCCGAGGTGGCAGCTGGGCGCGGTGTTCCGGTGCGGGCGTTGGGCATTGTGTTCGCTGCGCTGGTGGGTGTCACCGCTGCACAGGGTGTGCAGATCGTCGGCGCGCTGCTGGTGATGTCGCTGCTGATCACCCCGGCGGCCGCGGCGGCGCGGGTGTTCGTCTCCCCCGGCGCCACCATCGCGGCGTCGGTGGTCTTCGCCGAGATCTCCGCGGTCGGCGGCATCGTGCTGTCGTTGGCGCCCGGTGTGCCGGTGTCGGTTTTCGTCACGATTATCTCGTTCGCGATCTTCCTGGTGTGCTGGGCGCTGGGCCGTCGTACCCGCGCGTCCTCGCCCGGCTAGCCGCGCTCGACCGGACGCGTTGGATCACAACACCATTGCGACCACGATCCCGGGTACAACGCGATGTCTCGGCCTGCTGCGGTTAGTGCCGCGACGACGACCGCCGCGGTGACGCCTGACCCGCAGTACGCGCCGACCGCGTCGTCGCCGGTCAGCGAGATGAGCTCCGCGTCGGGCAGAAACGTGCCGTCCTCGGCCAGTAGGCTGGTGCTCGGCACGTTGCGCGCACCCGGAATGTGCCCGGCCACAGGGTCGATGGGCTCGATGTCCCCGCGGAACCGTTCGGGGGCACGCGCGTCGAGCAGCGGCACACCCGCGGCCTGCGCCGCGGTCAATGTGCGGCGCGCACCGGCATACAGATCGTCGTGCGCGACGGTGACATCACCCGGTTCCGGTGTGACGACGCCGGTTTCCAGCGCGCCGTCTGCCGCCGTCCACGCCGCCAGCCCGCCGTCGAGGATGCGCACGTCGGCGATGCCTGCCGTGGTCAGCACCCACCACGCCCGCGCGGAACCCGCTCGGTTCCAGTCGTCGTACACCACCACCGGCACCCCCGCCCGCACACCCCAGCGTCGCGCCGCGGCCTCGACGTCGCGACCCGACGGCAACGGATGGCGCCCCCGTCCGGTCACGGTGTGATCGGACAGTTCGTCCTCCAGCGATACGTACACCGCACCGGGGATGTGGCCGCGCACGTATGCGGCGCGGCCATCGGGTTCTGCCAGCTCCCAACGGACATCGAGGATCGTCGGCCGCTCACCCGCCTCGAGGCGCTGCGCGAGCGCGGTGGCGTCGATCAGGACATGCTCACGGGTCACCCGATGATCGTGCCACCTAAGCTGGCCGGGGTGAGCAGCCACGCGTTCAGTCCCGCCGAGCGACGCGCGGTCTACCGGGCGATCGCCGAGCGCCGTGACATGCGGCGCTTCGTGCCGGACAGCACGGTCGACGAGGACGCGCTGGCCCGGTTGTTGCACGCCGCGCACGCCGCGCCCAGCGTCGGGCTGATGCAGCCGTGGCGGTTCATCCGGATCACCGACCGCCGGTTGCGCAGGCAGATCCACGCCCTCGTCGACGAGGAGCGGTTGCGTACCGCACGCGCGTTGGGGCCGCGCGGTGAAGAGTTCCTGGCGCTCAAGGTCGAGGGCATCCTGGAATGCGCCGAGCTTTTCGTGGTGGCGCTGGGTGACGGCCGCGATGCGCACGTTTTCGGTAGGCGCACGCTGCCGCAGATGGATCTGGCGTCGGTGTCGTGCGCGATCCAGAACCTGTGGCTGGCGGCCCGCGCCGAAGGGCTCGGCATGGGGTGGGTGTCGATCTTCGAACCGGCGCGGCTCGCCGAACTGCTCGACATCCCCGAGGGCGCCGATCCGGTCGCGATCCTGTGCCTGGGCCCGGTCCCGGAGTTTCCCGACCGGCCCGCGCTCGAGATAGATGACTGGGCACAAGCGCGGCCGCTGGCCGATTTTGTCTCCGAGAACCGGTGGCGGTCGGCCGCATTAGGCTGGAGACATGGCTGACGCCAATGCCCTGCACATCGACCTGAACGCCGACCTCGGGGAGAGTTTCGGCGTGTGGCAGTTCGGTGACGACACCGCGATGCTCGACATGGTGACCAGCGCCAACGTGGCGTGCGGTTTTCACGCCGGCGATGCGGCGACGCTGGCGCGCACCTGCCGGGCGGCCGTCGAGCGCGGGGTGCGGATCGGCGCGCAGGTCGGCTACCAGGACCTTGCGGGTTTCGGTCGCCGCTTCATCGACGTCGCGCCGGAGGAACTGACCGCCGACGTCATCTACCAGATCGGGGCACTGCAGGCGCTCGCGCAGGCGGCCGGATCAACGGTTCGCTACGTCAAGCCTCACGGCGCGCTGTACAACGCGATCGTCACCAACCGGGAGCAGGCCCGCGCGGTCGCCGAGGCGGTGCACACCGTCGACCGCGAGCTGCCCGTGCTCGGGCTGGCCGGTTCGGCGTTCTTCGCCGAGGCGCACGAGCTGGGTCTGCGCACGGTGTCGGAGGTGTTCGCCGACCGCGCGTACCGCCCTGACGGACAACTTGTTTCGCGGCGCGAACGCAACGCGGTGCTGCACGACATAGACGAGATCGCCGAGCGGGTGGCGTCGATGGTCGCGACCGGGCGGGTAGACGCGGTCGACGGGTCGAAGATCCCGGTCAGCGTGGAATCGGTGTGTATTCATGGTGATTCGCCGGGCGCGGTGGAGATCGCCAACGCGGTTCGCGCGCGATTGCTCAAAGAGGGTGTCGAGCTCAAGCCGTTTTCTTGAGCCCGCAGTCGTGACATGGCACCGCCGGATGGGCGGGACCGCGCCGGACTTCCACCGGCTTCCCCGGCTTCGCCGTCGCTTGGACGCGTCGATTCCGCCGCACGCTCCATCGGGGTCGTCGCACCCCAGATACCGTGCGGTTCCCCGGATGTGACCGCATAACGCAGACATTCGCGACGGACCAGGCACGCCCGGCAGATGCGCTTCGCGTGCTCCTCGCACTCGGTCTTGCGCCTGCCGCGTACGCCGTCGGCGACGAAGAAGACCTCGGTGGGCATGCCGCGGCAGCGTGCATGACGCTGCCAGTCGGCCGGACGATGGTCCGACATTCGCCCTCCTTTCCCACCCGTACGGTAAACGATAATCATTTTCAGTAAGAACCCGGGGTCGGATGCCCAAGCTGCGCTTAGAGTTGCGTCATGCGTTTGAAGCCCGGACGCCCGAAGTTGGAGCACTACGCGCGGTACTTCGACGCGCCCGCGGCGAGCGCCGACTCGGCGCTGACCGTGACCTGGGCCGGGGTCGCCACGCTGCTCGTGGACGACGGCCGCTCCGCGGTGATGACCGACGGCTTCTTCTCTCGCCCCGGGCTGCTGCAACTGGGCCTGCGCAAGCTGTCACCGTCGGCGCCGCGCATCGACGGTTACCTGGCCCGCATGGGTGTCGACCGGCTCGACGCCGTGCTGCCCGTACACACCCACTACGACCACGCGATGGACTGCGCGGTCGTCGCCGAGCGCACCGGAGCCAAGCTGGTGGGCGGCACCTCGGCGGCCCATGTCGGTCGTGGTGGGCGGCTGCCGGAAGACCGTCTGTTGGTCGTCGACCCCGGCCGACAGGTCAGCCTCGGCGGCTACGACGTGACGCTGGTCGAAAGCCGGCACAGCCCGCCCGACCGCTACCCCGGCGTCATCACCGAACCGGTCGTGCCGCCGGTGAAGGTGTCGGCATACCGGTGCGGCGAAGCGTGGTCCACGCTGCTGCACCACCGCGCATCGGGGCGGCGCCTGCTGATCCAGGGCAGCGCGGGCTTCGTCCGAGGCGCGCTGGCGGGTCAGCGGGCCGAGGTGGTCTGCCTGGGCGTCGGCCAACTGGGTCTGCAGCCGGAGCGCTACCTCGTCGACTACTGGACCGAGACCGTTCGCACTGTTGGCGCCCGCCGGGTGCTGCTCATCCATTGGGACGACTTCTTCCGGCCTCTGCACAAGCCGCTGCGGACGCTTCCGTATGCGGTCGACGATCTGGATGTCTCGGTGCGGGTGTTGTCGCGACTGGCCGCCGAGGACGGCGTCAAGCTGCATCTGCCCACGCTCTGGCAGCGCACCGATCCGTGGATCTGACGCTGGCGCTGCTCGCGCTGGTGGTCGTGGTGTTCTTCGCGGCTGTTCGCCCGCATCGGTGGCCCGAGGCGATCGTCGCGGTACCCGCGGCCGCGATACTGATCGGGTTCGGGGTGATCTCCGAATCCGACGCACGCGAGGAGGTCAACCGGCTGCTGCCGGTCGTCGGCTTTCTGGCGGCGGTGCTGGTGCTGGCCCGGTTGTGCGACGACGAAGGAGTGTTCCGCGCCGTCGGGGCAGCCCTGGCACGCACCAGCGCCGGTAACCAGAGTCGGTTTTTCTCAAGGGTATTCGTTGCCGCGGCGATGACGACCGCGGTGTTGAGCCTGGACGCCACGGTGGTCCTTCTCACCCCGGTGGTGCTGGCGACAGCGCGCATGCTCTCCGTGCCGCCCAAAGCCCACGCCTACGCCACGGCGCACCTGGCCAACAGCGCCTCCCTGCTGCTTCCGGTATCGAACCTGACGAACCTGTTGGCGTTCACCGCGGCCGGGATCTCCTTTCTGCATTTTTCCGCCGTGATGGCACTGCCCTGGCTCGCGGCGATAGCCGTGGAGTTCGTGGTGCTGCGTTGGGTTTTCGCCGACGAGCTTTCGGTCGCCGCGCCACAACTGAGCACCGGCGAACCGGTGCACGTGCCCGTAGTTCCGCTAGTGATCCTGGGGTTGACGCTGCTCGGTTTCGGTGTCGTCTCGATGTTGGGGTTCTCGCCGGCATGGGCGGCGCTGGCCGGGGTGGTGGTGCTCGGCGGGCGCGGGCTTCGACGGGGCACCAGCAGCGTGCGCGGCATGGCAGCGGCCGCGGATGTGCCGTTCCTGGTGTTTGTGCTGTGTTTGGGTGTGGTGGTCGCCGCGGTGATCACCAACGGTCTCGGTGGCGCGTTGCGCGACGTGCTGCCGAGCGGTCACGGCCTGGCCGCGCTGTTGGGGCTCGCGGCGGTGGCCGCGGTGCTTTCCAACGTGGTCAACAACCTGCCTGCCGTGCTGGTGCTGCTGCCGCTGGTGTCCTCGCCTGCGGCCGTGCTGGCCGTCTTGATCGGGGTGAACATCGGACCTAACCTCACCTACATCGGGTCGCTGGCCAATCTGCTGTGGCGCGGTGTGGTCCGTCGCGAGATCCCGTTGCGCGCAGGAGAATTCAGCCGCGTCGGGCTGTGCACCGTTCCGCTGACCCTCGTGGTCTCGGTGCTGGCGCTGTGGCTGAGCATCAAGCTGTTCGGCGTGTGACTCCCCCTTTGCCGCAGGAGTTCAGCTGCGGCGCTGGCGGGCGATCTCGGCGAGCACCACACCGGCGGCCACCGACGCGTTCAGCGACTCCGTCGGTCCCGCCATCGGAATTGATACCACGGTGTCGCAGTTCTCGCGGACCAGGCGTGACAATCCCTTGCCCTCCGAACCGACCACCACGACCATCGGCCCGGAGCCGTCGAGTCCGTCGACCGTGGTGTCGCCCCCGGCGTCCAGGCCCACCACCTGCAGGCCCGCGTCGGCCCAATTCTTCAGCGTCCTATTGAGATTCGTAGCCCGTGCCACCGGGAGCCGCGCCGCCGCGCCTGCGCTGGTGCGCCACGCCACCGCCGTGACCGATGCCGACCGCCGCTGCGGGATCAGCACGCCGTGGCCGCCGAACGCGGCGACCGATCGCACGATCGCTCCGAGGTTGCGGGGGTCGGAGATGTTGTCCAATGCCACCAGCAGCGCCGGGCCGCCATCAGCGGTCGCGGCGGCCAGCAGATCGTCGGGATGGGCGTAGACGTATGGCGGCACCTGCAGCGCCAGACCCTGATGCAACCCGTTGGCTGCGATGCGGTCGAGGTCGTGACGGGGCACCTCGAGGATCGAGATGTTCGAATCGGCAGCGATGCGAACGGATTCGGTCAACCGCTCGTCGGCCTCCGCCCCGAGCGCAACGTATAGCGCGGTGGCGGGTACGCCAGCGCGCAGGCACTCCAGCACCGGGTTGCGGCCCAACACGACCTCGGTGTCGTCGGTTTTGCGGGCCGGGCGCCGCGCAGCCTTGGCGGCTCGTTTGGCCGCGGGGTGATTCGGCCGCTGGTGCGCGGGCGGGGTGGCACCGCGGCCCTCCAGCCCGCGTCGGCGTACACCACCGGACCCGACCGTCGGCCCCTTCTTGGTCCCGGGCTTGCGCACCGCTCCGCGGCGCCGTGAATTTCCAGCCATCTACTTCGTGTACCCGTCCAGCAGCGTCCACTGCGGTCCGTCGGCGGTATCGGTGACCTCGATGCCGGCTTCCTTGAGCCGGTCGCGGATCGCGTCGGCCTCCGCCCAGTCCCGTCGTTCCCGGGCGTCTTGGCGGCGCTGGATCTCACCGGCGACCAGCACCTCGACGGCCCGCAGCGCGGCCGACGTCTCGTCCTTGGACTCCCAGCGCTCGTCGAGGGGGTCGGCGCCGAGGATGCTCAACATCGCCCGGATCGACATCGCCTGGGTGAGCGCGGTTTCGTGGTCACCGGCGTCCAGCGCCCGGTTTCCATCCGCGCGCGCAGCGTGTACTTCGGCCAGCGCTGCGGGGACCGCGAGGTCGTCGTCGAGCGCGGCAGCGAACGCGGGTGTCCATTCACCGGGCGTGACGGCGCCGACGCGGTTTCGCACCCGGTGCAGGAAGTCCTCGACGCCGGTGTAGGCGCGGGCGGCGTCGGCCAACGCGGTCTCGGAGAACTCGAGCATCGAGCGGTAGTGCGCGCTGCCCAGGTAGTACCGCAGTTCGGCGGCCCGGACCCGTTGCAGCACAGCGGGAATCGCGAGCACGTTACCCAGCGACTTGCTCATTTTCTCGCCGCCCATGGTGACCCAGCCGTTGTGCAGCCAGAACCGCGCGAACCCATCGCCTGCGGCCTCGGCCTGCGCGATCTCGTTCTCGTGGTGCGGGAACACCAAATCCATCCCGCCGGCGTGGATGTCGAACTCGGCGCCGAGGTAGGCCTCGCACATCGCCACGCACTCGGTGTGCCAACCCGGTCGGCCCCGCCCCCACGGCGTGGGCCAGGACGGCTCACCGGGTTTGGCGCCCTTCCACAGCGTGAAGTCACGTTGGTCGCGTTTACCGCTGGCCACACCCTCGCCCTGGTGCACGTCGTCGATCCTGTGACCGGACAGCTTGCCGTACTCGGAAAGGCTGAGCACGTTGAAGTACACGTCGCCGCCGGCGGCGTAGGCGTGGCCGCGATCGATCAGCCGCTCGATCAACTCGACCATCTGGGTGATGTGGCCGGTGGCGCGCGGCTCAGCCGACGGCGGAAGCACACCCAGCGCGTCGTAGGCGGCGGTGAACGCGCGTTCGTAGGTGGCGGCCCATTCCCACCACGGCCGGCCCGCGTCGGCGGCTTTGGTGAGGATCTTGTCGTCGATATCGGTGACGTTGCGGATGAACGCGACGTCGTAACCCTTGGCCATCAGCCAGCGTCGCAGCACGTCGAACGCCACGCCGCTGCGGACGTGCCCGATGTGCGGCAGGCCCTGCACGGTCGCGCCACACAGGTAGATCGACACGTGACCGGCTTTGACCGGCACGAAATCGCGGACGGCACCGCTCATGGTGTCGTGGAGCCGCATGGCAGGGGCTCCGGCGCGATTGGTCACGACGCGCCAGCTTACCGGCCTATTTGTCCAGATCCCGCATCGGTGACCACGAGGGCGGTGGCGATCGCGGCCAGGCCCTCACCGCGCCCGGTGAGCCCGAGGCCGTCGGTCGTCGTCGCCGACACCGAAACCGGGGCGCCCAACAATTCCGAGAGCACCTTCTGCGCCTCGCCGCGTCGTGGACCGACCTTGGGTTGGTTGCCGATCACCTGGACGGCGGCGTTGCCGACGCGGAAGCCGGCGCTTTCGAGGAGTCCGCGCACATGGCGCAGCATGTCGGCACCGCTCACACCGCGCCATTCCGGCCGGCCGGTGCCGAAAACCTCACCGACGTCGCCCAGCCCGGCGGCAGAAAGCAGCGCGTCGCACAACGCATGCGCGGCCACATCACCATCGGAATGGCCGGCGCATCCGTCGGCGTCATCGAAGGACAGACACAGCAGCCGGCACGGCCGCCCGGCTTCGATGGGGTGCACGTCGGTGCCGAGCCCGACTCTCGGCAGGCTCTTCGCCGACATCTCAGCCGTCAGGAGGCGGCGGCCAGAACCTCGTCGAGGATGCTCGACGCCTTGGCGTCGTCGGTGTTCTCAGCCAGTGCTAGCTCACCGACGAGAATTTGGCGGGCCTTGGCCAACATCCGCTTCTCGCCTGCGGACAGACCGCGTTCCTGGTCCCGGCGCCACAGGTCACGAACCACTTCGGCGACCTTGTTGACGTCCCCGGAAGCCAGCTTCTCCAGGTTGGCCTTGTACCGGCGCGACCAGTTGGTCGGTTCTTCGGTGTGCGGAGCACGGAGAACCTGGAACACCTTGTCCAGTCCCTCCTGGCCGACCACATCGCGCACCCCGACATACTCAGCGTTCTCGGCGGGCACTCGAACCGTGAGGTCCCCTTGGGCAACCTTCAAGACGAGATATTCCTTTTGCTCGCCTTTAATGGTTCGGGTTTCAATCGCTTCAATCAACGCAGCACCGTGGTGGGGATAAACAACGGTGTCTCCGACCTTGAAAATCATCAGTTTCGAGCCCCTTTCACATCTCAATGTTAGCACGGGGGCAAGACACGCGTGCACCAACTGTGCAGGTCAGGGGCACCGCAGGTGGCGGTCAGGGGTTGACACATTGATGAATACGTGCAAGGCCGCGACCCTTTAGGGCTCCCACCTGAGGTTGGGTCCGCCCTCGGCTACCGCCTGCTTCGAGCACCTACTACTGTGCATAGTCGAATCCCGCGACCGTGTTCGGTCGCCTCGACGGTCGAGCAGGAGGCACGTGTGGACCGTTTCAAAATGGCCGCTAGCGGGCTGGCCGCCGCCGTCTTAGTCGGCGGAGCGCTGGCTGGCTGCAGCGCCGGGCAGGTTTCGCAGACCGCGACGCAGGAGCCGGCGGTCAACGGCACCAGCGCAAACGTCGGCGAGATCGCGCTGCGCAACATCCACCTGCAGATCACGCAGACGTCGGACTACGTCCAGCCCGGCACCGACGTCGAGTTGGTTTTCCTGGCGTCCAACCAGTCGCGGGAGGTCGACGACAAACTGTTGGCCGTGAGCTCCGAGGTGGGCTCGGTGACGCTGACCGGTGACACCGCCGTTCCGGCGGGCGGTGTGCTGGTCGTGGGTGCACCGGACGGGCAGATCACGCCGCTGGAGGGTGTGGAGGCCGCCGAGGCAGCTGAGGCCACGGTGTCGCTGACCAAGCCGATCACCAACGGGCTGACCTACGACTTCACCTTCAACTTCGAGAAGGCCGGCGAAGCCACCGTCGCGGTGCCGTTGTCCGCAGGTGAGGCACCGCGCCGCGATCCCGTGCAGGACAGCGGCGAGGCAGGCGGCCACTCGGGCGGTCACTGACCGCGTCAAGAGGCGACACGGCAGTTCAGCGCGCTGGTTCTGTCGGTACGCGACGCTAACGTCACAGCGTGGCCAAAGCTCAGCGTGCGCAGTATCGCTGCTCGGAATGCCACCATCTGACACCGAAGTGGGTGGGCCGCTGCCCGGAGTGCGGCACGTGGGGCACCGTCGACGAGACGACCGTGCTGGCCGCGGTCGCCGGAGCCCCTGTTCGGCGCGCCGTCGCCCCCACCTCACCGGCCGTTCCGATCAGCTCCATCGACCCGGGCCGCACCCGGCACTTCCACACCGGCGTCGCCGAACTCGACCGGGTGCTCGGCGGCGGGCTGGTGCCCGGCTCGGTGACGCTGCTGGCCGGCGATCCCGGCGTCGGCAAGTCGACGCTACTGCTGGAGGTCGCACACCAGTGGGCGACGGCGGGCAAACGCGCGCTGTATCTGTCCGGTGAGGAGTCCGCGGGCCAGATCCGGATGCGGGCCGAGCGCACCGGCTGCACACACGACGAGGTCTACCTGGCCGCCGAATCGGATCTGTCGACAGCACTCGGCCACATCGAGGTGGTGCAGCCCAGCCTGGTGGTCGTCGACTCGGTGCAGACCATGTCGACCACCGAGGCCGACGGCGTCACCGGCGGCGTCACCCAGGTGCGCGCGGTGACCACCGCGCTGACCAACGCCGCCAAGACATCCGGCGTCGCGCTGATTCTGGTCGGCCACGTCACCAAGGACGGCGCCATCGCCGGTCCGCGCTCACTGGAGCATCTCGTCGACGTCGTGTTGCACTTCGAGGGTGACCGCGCGTCGGCGCTGCGTATGGTCCGCGGCGTCAAGAACCGGTTCGGTGCCGCCGACGAGGTCGGCTGTTTTCTGTTGCACGACAACGGAATCGAAGGTGTGGCCGATCCGTCGGGGCTGTTTCGCGACCAGCGACCCAAACCGGTGGCGGGCACCGCGATCACGGTGACGCTCGACGGTAAGCGGCCGCTGGTCGGTGAGGTACAGGCGCTGATCGGACCCGCGGCCAACGGGACGGCGCGCCGCGCGGTCAGCGGCATCGACTCCGCACGCGCCGCGATGATCACCGCCGTGCTCGACAAACACGCCCAGCTGGCCGTCAGCGGTCACGACATCTACCTGTCCACGGTCGGGGGCATGCGGCTGACCGATCCGTCGGCGGACCTGGCGGTGGCGGTCGCGATCGCGTCGTCCTCGATGAACCTGCCGGTGCCCGCGGCCGTGGTCGCCATCGGTGAGGTCGGCCTGGCCGGAGACCTGCGCCGCGTCGCCGGGATGGATCGTCGGCTGGCGGAGGCCGCGCGGCTGGGATTCACCCGCGCCGTGGTGCCGCCGGGGGTGTCATCGGTGCCGGCCGGGTTGCGCGCGATCACGGCCGACAACATCGGCGCGGCATTGCGGGTTTTGCGGGATATCAGCAAAGATAACGGTTAACGGCGGCCGATCCTAGGAGGGGACGATGGCCGTGAAAGCGGGCGGCCGGTCTGGGCGCACTGTGGTGCCGTTGGCCAGACCCACCATGCGCGAGACGCTTGCCCGGCTCGCCCCAGGTACCGCCCTGCGCGACGGCCTGGAACGCATCCTGCGCGGCCGCACCGGGGCCCTGATCGTTATCGGGTACGACGACAGCGTGGAGGCCATCTGCGACGGCGGTTTTTCGCTGGATGTGCGCTACGCGCCGACTCGGCTGCGTGAACTGTCGAAGATGGACGGCGCCGTGGTGCTCTCCAGCGACGGCAGCCGCATCCTGCGGGCCAACGTGCAGTTGGTGCCCGACCCGTCGATCCCCACCGAAGAGTCCGGCACGCGGCACCGCTCCGCGGAGCGCACGGCCATCCAGACCGGCTATCCGGTGATCTCGGTGAGCCATTCGATGAGCATCGTGACGGTCTACGTCGCCGGTGAGCGTCATGTGGTGCCCGATTCGGCGACCATCCTGTCGCGCGCCAACCAGACCATCGACACGCTGGAGCGCTACAAGACCCGCCTCGACGAGGTCAGCAGGCAGTTGTCGACGGCCGAGATCGAGGACTTCGTGACGTTGCGCGATGTGATGACGGTGGTGCAGCGACTCGAGATGGTGCGCCGCATCAGCCTGGAGATCGACGCCGACGTGGTCGAGCTGGGCACCGACGGACGTCAGCTCAAGCTTCAGGTCGAAGAGCTGGTCGGCGACAACGATGCCGCGCGCGAGCTGATCGTGCGCGACTACCACGCCAACCCGGATCCGCCGACCGCCCCGCAGGTGAGCGCAACGCTGGAAGAACTCGACGGGCTATCGGACAACGAGCTGCTCGACTTCACCACGCTGGCAAGGGTTTTCGGATATCCATCGACGGCCGAGGCGCAGGATTCAGCGATGAGCTCGCGGGGCTACCGGGCGATGGCCGGTATTCCACGGCTGCAGTTCGCACACGTCGATCTGCTGGTGCGCTCATTCGGTTCACTGCAGGGCTTGTTGGCGGCCAGCGCGGGCGATCTGCAGTCGGTGGATGGCATCGGCTCGATGTGGGCGCGCCATATCCGCGAGGGCCTGTCGCAGCTGGCCGAGTCCACGATCGCCGACCGGCTGGCGTAATTTCTGCGTCGAGATGGACGTCTTGGCGCGATTTCCTCGCACGTTCCCGCTCGTTTGTCCCTTTCGGCGCGAAGGGAGTCAGCCGGCGGTCGGGGCCGGGCCGGGCAGCGGTGCGCCCTCGGCGTGCGGCACCTGGGCCTGCTCGGCGAGGACGAACGGCACCGTCGCCGACCGTAGATTGCCCAGCTGCACAACCAGGTTGTAGGTGCCGGGCCCGATGGGCTCACGCGGCAGCGGACATGACGGCGCAGAACTCATCCCGGTCCAGGTCACCTCGGTGGTCACCTGCTCACCCGGCTGGAACGTCTTGACCAGCGTCTCGTTTGACGGCGCACAGTCCAGGTTCGACCACAGCCGGTTGTTGTCCAAGCCGTACACGTAGGCGGCCAGCACGGCGGCGCCGACGTCACGTTTGCACGACACCAAGCCGATGTTGGTGACGACCATGGTGAACTTCGGCTGATCGCCGACGATGTACTGCGGCTGGTTGGTGATCCCCTTGACCGCGAGTGTCGAGTCCGGGCAGTCGTCGCCCTCCTTGAGCACCGGCGGCGGGGTCACCGCGGCGGTCGGCGTCGGTTCCAGCTGCGGAGCCGCTTGCGGCGGCGGCATGACCGGCGACTTGACCTCGGGGTCCTCACCGGGCAGCGGCGGCGGCGCCTCGGCGCTGGGGACCGCCTGCTCGGCGTTGGCGCTTTCCGACGAGCCGGTGTTGGCCACGATCGCCACCACGATCGCCGAGATCACGCCGATCACCAAGACCGCCAGGCCAAGCGCCAGCGCCCTGCGCCGCCAGTAAATCTGCGAAGGTAGCGGGCCTTGCGGTTCCAGATCCAGCACAGGCTCACGATAAGTCCAGGTCACGCCCAGTTGTCCGAGGCGGCCCGGCGTGTCGCGCTCAGGCTTCGCCGATGTCGCCCAGGTGATCCCGCAACCCGACCCGCCCGTCGGCCAGGTGGTAGGTGGCGCCGACGATTGCCAGCGTGCCCGCCGCCACCCCGTCGGAGATGGTCGTCGAACGCGCCATCAGCTGTGCGCCGGTCTCGATGACGTGCCGGGCTTCGAACTCATCGACCCTGGTCAGGCCGTCGCGACGGCCGAGCAGGATCGACGGCATGACCCGCTCGACGATGTCGCGGACGTACCCACCGGGCACCACACCGTCGTCGAGGGCCGCCAGCGTCGCCTTGACCGCCCCGCAGCTGTCGTGGCCGAGCACCACGATCAACGGCACGTCGAGCACCGCCACCGCATACTCGATCGAGCCGAGCACCGCGGCGTCGATGACGTGTCCGGCCGTGCGCACCACGAACATATCGCCGAGGCCCTGGTCGAAGATCAGCTCGGCGGCCACCCGGCTGTCCCCGCATCCGAACACGACCGCGGTGGGCGTCTGCGTCTCGGCCAGGCTGGTGCGGTGCTCGATTCCCTGGCTCGGATGCACGGGTTTGCCCGCCACGAACCGCTCGTTACCTTCTTTGAGTGCTTTCCAAGCGGTTACCGGGCTGGTGTGGGGCATGACTGATATTGTGCCCCACCTGCTCGATTGGTATGACGGCGCGTGTCGCGATCTGCCGTGGCGGCGACCTGGCGTGACGCCGTGGCAGGTTCTGGTCAGCGAGTTCATGCTCCAGCAGACGCCGGTCGCGCGGGTACAGCCGGTGTGGGAGGCGTGGGTGGCGCGCTGGCCCACGCCGTCGGCGACCGCCGCCGCCAGCGCCGCCGACGTGCTGCGCGCGTGGGGCAAGCTCGGCTATCCGCGCCGCGCCAAGCGGCTGCACGAGTGCGCGACGGTGATCGCCGCCGAGTACGACGACGCGGTGCCCTCGGATGTCGAAACCCTGTTGACGCTGCCCGGCATCGGCGCATACACCGCCCGCGCCGTCGCCTGTTTCGCCTACCAGCAGCGGGTGCCTGTGGTCGACACCAACGTCCGCCGGGTGGTGACGCGGGTGATCCACGGCCGCGCGGACGCCGCGGCCTCGGCGCGCGACCTTGCCGACGTCGCGGCGCTGTTGCCGGAAAGCGACGCGGCGCCGAAGTTTTCGGTTGCGTTGATGGAGTTCGGTGCGACGGTGTGCACGGCGCGCGCCCCGCGGTGCGGCGGGTGTCCGCTGACCACGTGCGCCTGGCGTTCACGTGGGTATCCGGCGTTGCCGACCCCTGCGCGACGGCCGCAGCGATATGCGGGCACCGACCGTCAGGTCCGCGGTCGGCTACTGGACGTGTTGCGCGGCAACGACTCTCCGGTCACCCGCGCCCAGCTGGACGTCGCATGGGTGACCGACACCGCGCAGCGCGACCGCGCGCTGGACTCGCTTCTGGTCGACGGGCTGGTGGAGCAAACCCCCGATGGCCGCTTCGCGCTCGCCGGGGAAAGCGAGTCCTGACGCCGAGCGTCAGGCGCTGGCCGCTTCGCCTGCTGCGCCACAGGCGAACCGGCGCCGGTAGTCCGACGGTGTCACCCCGATGATCCTGCGGAAATGATGTCGCAGCAGCGTCGCGGTGCCGAAGCCCGACCGCTCGGCGATCCTGTCGACGTCGAGGTCGGTTTCCTCGAGCAACCGGCGCGCGTACAGCACCCGCTGGTCGGTCACCCACTGCATCGGGGTACGCCCGGTCTCCTCGACGAACCGGCGGGCGAACGTGCGAGCCGACATGTGCGCACGCGCCGCCAGGGCCGCGACAGTATGCGGCCGGTCGAGGTTGGCCAATATCCAATCAAGATGCGGCGCAAAGCGTTCCGAACATCGCACCGGAATCGGCTGATCGATGTACTGGCGCTGACCGCCGTCCCGCTGCGGTGCCACCACCATGCGCCGGGCGATCTTGTTGGTCACCTCGCTACCGAGTTCGCGGCGCACCAGATGAAGGCAGGCGTCGATCCCCGCGGCGGTGCCCGCGCTCGTGATGAGGTTGCCGTCGTCGACGTAGAGCACGTTGCGGTCGACCTTGGCGGTCGGATACTCGCGGGCCAGTTCGTCGGCATGCATCCAGTGCGTCGTGCACGGTCTGCCGTCGAGCAGGCCGGCCGCCCCGGCGACGAACGCACCCGAGCACACCGTGAGGATGATCGAACCGGCATCGGCGGCCGCCCTGACGGCGGCCAGCGCGCCGGGCAGGTACTCCGAGCCCCCGATCGCGGGGATGGTCACCAGGTCCGCACCGACCAGGTCGTCCAGGCCGTGCTCGGGCGTCAGCGTCGCGCCGATCGAGGTGGCGATGGGCCGTCCCGGTTGGGGCCCGCAGACCTTGAAATCGAAGTTCGGCACGCCGTCTGCGGACCGGTCGATGCCGAAGACCTCGCAGATGACGCCGAACTCAAACATCGCCAGACCGTCGAGCACCAGCGTGGATACGCTTTTCAAGGGCATGGCAGCATTTTATCTCAACGAACCTTTCCTGCCACTGATTTGTCGCGTTGATTGGGCGACAGAAACGACTCCACCGCCTGCCGGTAGACGTCCGGCGCATCGTCGTGGACGAGATGGCCCGCCTCAGGAACAGCCAGATACGTTGTCTGGCAACCGGTCACGGCCATACGCCGCATCTGCCCCGACGGTGTGACCGAGTTACCCGCCTCGATCAGCAAGGCGGGTGCGCGCACGGCCTCCCACTCGCGCCAGTAGTCGCGGTTGCCCCATTCGGCGGCGATCTCGATCCACACCTTCGGGTGCCCGTGCAGCCGCCAACCGGTTTCCGTGCGATCGAAGGCCTCGAGGAAGTACTGGCCCGCGACCGGTCCGAACTCGTCGTACACCCGTTGGGCCGATTCGAATTCCACGGGCAGGGCGTGCAGCCACGGTTCCCATGGGCCGGTGGTGCGGCCGCGGAAGTCGGGCGCCATGTCCTCGATGACAAGGGCCTCGACCAGGTCGGGGTGCGTCGCGGCCAGACACCAGGAGTGCAGCGCGCCCATCGAATGCCCGATCAGAATCGCGGGCCTGCCGATCTCTGCCACCGCGTCGCCGAGGTCGGAGACGAACCGCTCGGTGCTGATCGGGTGCGGGTCGTCGACGTCGCGGCCCCGGTGCCACGGCGCGTCGTAGGTGTACACCGCGCCGAGCCGGGTCAACCACGGCAGCTGACGAGACCAGGTGCTGCCGCGTCCCATCAGGCCATGCACCAGCACCAGCGGACGGCCCCGGCCGCCGCGCGACGTCAACAGCATGCCGACATCATCACGCCTCCGACGGCGTCGCACCCATTCGGTAGCCTGATTCGCATGCCAAGCCAAAACCCCGTGGTGAAGATCAACGCAATCGAAGTCCCTGCCGACGCAGGCCCCGAACTGGAGAAACGCTTCGCTAACCGGGCTCACGCCGTCGACAACCAACCCGGTTTTCTTGGCTTTCAGCTGCTGCGTCCCATCAAGGGTGAGGACCGCTACTTCGTGGTGACCCAATGGGAGTCCGAAGAGGCGTTCCAGGCGTGGGCGACCGGGCCAGCCATCGAGGCGCACAAGGGTCAACAGGCTAACCCGGTGGCTACCGGCGCATCCCTACTGGAGTTCGAGGTCGTCCTTGACGTTGCGGGTGGCAGTAAATAACGGCAAGGCTGACCCGCGCCGCGCCACCGGCCTAGCGGTTGCGGTCGCGCTCGTCATCGCGTTGGCCGGATGCGCCCAGAGCGCTCCTCCACCGGCCGATGCGGCATACGGCGTGCCGATCGAGATCAACACTCCACAGGGTCTGCGGGCCAAGCAGACCATGGACATGCTGAACTCGGACTGGCCGATCGGTGAGGTCAGCGTGCGTACCCTGGCCGCACCAGGCGAGGTCGACGACATCGGGGTGCAGCTCGACAAGATCTGGTGGGATCGTCCGTTCACCGTGACCGGTGTGGACATCGGTGCCGGCCAGGCCACACTCGACGTCGTGACGTCCTACGGCGTCGAGCAGCAGATCACGTTGCACACCGACGACGCAGGCATGGTCGACGAGCTGGACGTGTCGCTGCAGCCACCGGCGATCGACAGCTGGTCAGACATCGACGCCGAGTTGACGAAGTCCGGGGCGCGTTACTCCTATCAGGTGTCCAAGGTGCGGCCCGGCAGCCGCGACTGCACCGTGGTGGAAGGCACCAACACCGACCTGTCGTTGCCGCTGGCATCGATCTTCAAACTCTATGTGCTGCTGGCGGTTTCCGAAGCGGTCAACGCGGGCACCCTGGACTGGACCGACTCACTGACCATCACCGAACGGGCTAAGGCCGTCGGCTCGGCCGCCCTCGAGGACCTTCCGCCTGGTGCTCAGATATCGGTCAGAACCGCTGCCCAGCACATGATCTCGGCAAGCGACAACATGGCCACCGATCTGCTGATCGATCGGGTGGGCACGGGCGCCGTCGAACATGCGCTCATCACCGCAGGCCACCATGACCCGGCGAGCATGACCCCGTTCCCGACGATGCACGAGTTGTTCTCGGTCGGATGGGGCAAACCCGATCTGCGCGACGAGTGGAAGAGCGCCTCCCGGGAGGGCCGTGCCGCCCTGCTGCAGCAGACCAATTCGCGTCCTTATGAACCGGATCCGCAGCGCACCCACACACCCGCATCCGAGTTCGGGGCCGAGTGGTACGGCAGCGCCGAAGACATCTGCCGGGTGCACGCCGCTCTGCAAGCCGGCGCGGTCGGCAAGGCCGCACCGGTGAAGGACATCCTTTCCGCCATCCCCGGCATCGACCTGGACCGGTCGAAGTGGACGTATATCGGCGCCAAGGGCGGAAACCTGCCAGGGGACTTGACGTTCAGTTGGTACGCCGTGGACCACACCGGCCAGCCCTGGGTCGTCAGCTTCCAGCTGAACTGGCCGCAATTCCGCAGCCCGACCGCGGCGGGCTGGCTGCTGTCGATCGCACACCAGACCTTCGACCTGGTGCCGATCGGCTGACCTACCGACCGGAGCGCAGCGTCCAGGCGTGCCCGCGGTAGTGCAGAACGGTGCGGCTCATCGGTGCAATGTCGATGCGCCAGAACGATTTCGGAGGCGCGTCGAGCGCTGCCAGCACGGCCGCTCGCACCACGGCGGGGTGGGTGACCGCGACCAGCCCGCCGCGACGCTCGGGCAGCGAGCCCATCCAGTCGCGCACCCGATCGGTCAATTCGACGACACTCTCACCACCGTGCGGGGCACGCGTCGGGTCGGTCAACCAGATCGCCAGGTCATCCGGGCGCAGCCGACCCAGCACATCGCCTCGCCAACGGCCGCAGTCGAGGTCAGACAGCCGCGGTTCGACCGAGGCCTGCAGGCCGAGCAGCTCCGCGGTTTGGCGGGTCCGCTTCTCGGGCCCGCAGACCGCGGCGTCGACCGTGCCGAGGTCGGTCGACGCGGCGATCTGACGATGGCCCACGGAGTTCAGCGCCTCGTCGGTGGGAAACCGGCCGGCCGCCATCGCGTCGGTCATGGCGTGTGACACGAGGGTCAGCCGGACGACTTCGGTCATGCCGGGATGGAGTTCTCCTGCCGCTTGGGCTCCAGCAGCCGGGCCGCCATGGCGCCGAACACCAACGCGATCGTCAGGTACAGCACGATCTGGGTGCCCAGCGAGTAGAGCCGAAACTCGTACAGATCATTGGCCGGGAAGCCTTCGTAGACCATATTTCCGGCCGCATCCAGCAGCGGTCCCGGCGTCTCGTCGATGGTCGGCAGGATCAGCATCACCACCGCGACGGCCACCACGTAACCACCGGCGGCCACCAGCGCGCCGTTCCACGCGCCCAGCCGCTCGGCGAGCCGCCGCCCCGCATACACCGCGCCCACCAACAACGCGGCGGAGACCACGACCATCAGCAGGTACAACAGCGTGCGCTGGCGGAGGGTCTCGTCCAGGCTCAGCGCGGGCGGGCTGGGCGGATACTTCAGCGCCGGAACGACGAAGAGGCTCAACACCATTCCGCCTCCCACGTACAGCGAAAGCAGCCGCGCCGAGATGTTGCCGACACGGCCGTACGTCACCGCGAACACCACCGCGAACAGCGCTCCGATCGCGACGCTGAACGCCAGCACCCCGAAGCCCATACCGATGTTGGCCTGCACGCCGCGGGTGAACCCTTCGAACGCGTCACCGCCGTGGTGGTGGTGATGGCCGCCGTGGCCGCCGATCGCCTCCTGTGCGGCACCGACGCCTTCTTCATAGCCGATCGCCCGTTCGATGACGGGTTCGACGAAGATCCTTGCGAACAGGAATGCGAACACGCCAGCCACGGCGCCGGCCAGCAGCCCGCGCCCGATTATCTGCTTTTCCATTCTTTTCGACCAGGCGATCAGTGGCAGGGGAAGCCAAGCAGGTGGCGGGCGTCGTGTACGAACTCGTGAAGGACGGTGTTGTTGCCGAACACCGAAGTCGCGCCCTGATCCATCCCGACGAAGTAGATGACCAGCAGGGCGAAGAACGCGGTCAACGTCAGCCAGGCGACTGCCTTGGCCGCCGAGAAGTCGATGGCAGGGGCGATCGACCTGCGGGCCTCAGGTGAGGTCATTTCGGTGTCCTTTCGGGGATTTTCGCGTCCCGGTTCAAGGTGGACGACAGGCGTGGGGTCTGACTTGACACAGTGGCGCGACCGTTCTGGATTCTCACCAGATTCCTCTGCCTGCCGATTACATCGCACATCCTAAGCAATCGCCTGTCGAATGGAGACTCGGGAACGCAAAAACCCCCGAACCACAGCTCGGGGGTCTTCGCGTAATGGAGTTATTCGGCCACGCTGGTGGCGCCTGCCGCACCGGCTTGCGCGAGGTCGGGCTCTTCCACCTTGGCCGGCTTCTTGGTGCCGGTGAAGGTGAACACCGCGTCCTCGCCAGCGCCCTCGCCGTCCCAGTTCTCGACGTCGACGGTGACGAGCTGGCCGGGTCCGATCTCCTCGAACAGGATCTTCTCCGACAGCTGGTCCTCGATCTCGCGCTGGATGGTGCGCCGCAGCGGCCGAGCGCCGAGCACCGGGTCGAACCCCCGCTTGGCCAGCAGCTGCTTGGCCCTGTCGGTCAGCTCCATCGCCATGTCCTTGGTCTTGAGCTGCTCGCCGACCCGACTGATCATCAGGTCGACCATCCGAACAATCTCATCCTCAGTGAGCTGGTGGAAGACGATGATGTCGTCGATACGGTTGAGGAACTCCGGCCGGAAGTGCTTCTTGAGCTCGTCGTGAACCTTCTGCTTCATCCGCTCGTAGTCGTTGTCACCGCCGCCCTGGGTGAAGCCCAGCCCGACCGCCTTGGAGATGTCCTTGGTGCCCAGGTTGGACGTGAAGATCAGCACGGTGTTCTTGAAGTCGACCGTGCGACCCTGACCGTCGGTGAGCCGGCCGTCCTCCAAGACCTGCAACAGGCTGTTGTAGATCTCCTGGTGGGCCTTCTCGATCTCGTCGAAGAGCACCACGCTGAACGGTTTACGCCGCACCTTCTCGGTGAGCTGACCGCCCTCCTCGTAGCCCACGTACCCCGGCGGGGCACCGAACAGCCGCGACGCGGTGAAGCGGTCGTGGAACTCGCCCATGTCGATCTGGATGAGCGCGTCGTCCTCGCCGAACAGGAAGTTGGCCAGCGCCTTGGACAGCTCGGTCTTCCCGACGCCGGACGGGCCGGCGAAGATGAACGAGCCCGACGGCCGCTTGGGATCCTTCAGCCCGGCACGGGTACGCCGGATCGCCTTGGAGACGGCCTTGACGGCGTCCTCCTGGCCGATGATCCGCTTGTGCAGCTCATCCTCCATGCGCAGCAACCGAGTGGTTTCCTCCTCGGTCAGCTTGAACACGGGGATACCGGTCCAGTTGCCCAGCACCTCGGCGATCTGCTCGTCGTCGACCTCGGCGACCACGTCCAGATCGCCAGAGCGCCACTGCTTCTCCCGCTCGGCACGCTGAGCGACCAGCTGCTTCTCCTGATCGCGCAGCCGCGCTGCCTTCTCGAAGTCCTGCGCGTCGATCGCGGACTCCTTCTCCCGGCGGGCGTCGGCGATCTTCTCGTCGAACTCGCGCAGGTCGGGCGGCGCGGTCATCCGGCGGATCCGCATCCGGGCGCCGGCCTCGTCGATCAGGTCGATCGCCTTATCGGGCAGGAACCGGTCGTTGATGTAGCGGTCGGCCAGCGTGGCCGCCGCAACCACCGCACCGTCGGTGATCGACACCCGGTGGTGGGCTTCGTAGCGGTCGCGCAGCCCCTTGAGGATCTCGATGGTGTGCTCCACCGTCGGCTCCCCGACCTGCACCGGCTGGAAGCGGCGCTCCAGGGCGGCGTCCTTCTCGATGTACTTGCGGTACTCGTCGAGCGTGGTGGCGCCGATGGTCTGCAGCTCGCCGCGGGCCAGTTTCGGCTTGAGGATGCTGGCCGCGTCGATGGCGCCCTCGGCGGCACCGGCCCCGACCAGCGTGTGCAGCTCGTCGATGAACAGGATGATGTCGCCGCGGGTGTTGATCTCCTTGAGCACCTTCTTCAGGCGTTCCTCGAAGTCACCGCGGTAGCGGCTGCCGGCCACCAGCGAGCCGAGGTCCAGCGTGTAGAGCTGCTTGTCCTTCAGCGTCTCGGGGACCTCGCCGTGCACGATTGCCTGTGCGAGGCCCTCGACGACGGCGGTCTTGCCGACGCCGGGCTCACCGATCAGCACCGGGTTGTTCTTGGTGCGCCGGCTCAGCACCTGCATGACCCGCTCGATTTCCTTCTCCCGGCCGATGACCGGGTCGAGCTTGCCTTCCATCGCGGCCGCGGTCAGGTTGCGGCCGAACTGGTCGAGCACCAGCGAGGTGGACGGGTTGCCCGCCTCGCCGCCGCGGCCGCCGGTACCGGCCTCCGCGGTTTCCTTGCCCTGGTATCCGCTCAGCAGCTGGATGACCTGCTGACGCACCCGGGTCAGCTCGGCACCCAGCTTCACCAACACCTGGGCCGCCACGCCTTCGCCCTCACGGATCAGCCCGAGCAGGATGTGCTCGGTGCCGATGTAATTGTGGCCGAGCTGCAGCGCCTCGCGCAGGCTCAGCTCCAGCACCTTTTTGGCGCGCGGCGTGAAGGGAATGTGTCCGGACGGCGCCTGCTGGCCCTGGCCGATGATCTCCTCGACTTGGCTGCGCACGCCTTCGAGCGAGATGCCCAGCGATTCCAGCGACTTGGCCGCTACGCCCTCGCCCTCGTGAATAAGTCCCAAGAGGATGTGCTCGGTGCCGATGTAGTTGTGGTTGAGCATCCGGGCCTCTTCTTGAGCCAGGACGACGACCCTGCGGGCACGGTCGGTGAATCTCTCAAACATCGGTGTATACCTGCTCTCCATCACATAGGTACTGCGCATGCACGCCGTACCTGCCACCCAAGTCTAGAGGGCGTCCGCCGCAGCTGCGTCGCCTGCCGATCGGTACGGAGGGGCGATGCAGTAACGACTTTGTGCGCCATAGGCCTTGTACCCGGCGCTGCCTATGCCAACGCCCACGTCGCCCAAAACGTTTCCGGCGATCGGCGCTGACCGGTTCGCGGTAAGCGAACGATTGGTGGAGCTCGATCTTCCCTGGGCGTTTGGGCGATGGCTGGCTACGTTGCCGCGTGAAAGGCGTCGATGATGTCGGCCGGGATGCGTCCGCGGGTCGAGACGTTGTGGCCGTTGCGACGTGCCCACTCCCTGATCGCGGCGCTCTGCTCACGATCGATGGCCGCACGACCGCGGCCCGACCCCGCCGAGCGGCCACGGCGGCGACCACCCACTCGGCGACCGGCTTCCACCCATTGCTTCAAGTCGTTGCGCAACTTCGCGGCGTTCTTCGAAGAAAGGTCTATCTCGTAACTCACACCATCAAGGCCGAATTCAACGGTCTCGTCGGCGGTGCCTTCGCCGTCGAAATCATCGACCAGCGTGACAGTCACTTTCTTCGCCATTTACCTACGCCCTTCTCGTTGAGAACTAGAATGATACTTTAGTCCTCGAAACCCTGGAACCAATCTGCCATATGCGCCGGCACCATTCAACAAGACCGGAAATCGAACCGGTTCAGGACCCGTGGCGTCGAACAATCGGGAACAAAACCGTCTCCCGAATCGATAGGCCCGTCAATGCCATCAACAACCTATCAATACCCATTCCGGTACCCGTCGACGGTGGCATCGCGTACTCCAACGCGGTGAGAAAATCCTCATCGAGGGCCATTGCTTCGTCATCACCGGCGGCCGCGGCGCGGGCTTGGGCTTCAAACCTTTCGCGCTGTATTACCGGATCGATGAGTTCAGAGTATCCGGTGGCAAGTTCAAAGCGCCGGATGTAGAGATCCCATTTTTCGGTGACCCCCTCGATGTCGCGATGCGCACGGGTCAACGGTGTCGTTTCAACCGGAAAGTCGCGGACGAACGTGGGCGCCCAAAGCGTGTTGCCGACGGTGTGTTCCCACAGTTCCTCGACCAATTTCCCATGCCCATACCCGCGGTCGCGAGGAATCTCCGCATCGAGTCGGTCGGCGATCTCCCATAACTTCTCGGCCGGTGTTTGGGGGGTGATCTCTTCTCCGAGGGCTTCCGACAGAGATGGATACATTTGAATGCTCTGCCATTCACCGTCCAGATCGTAGGTACTGCCATCCGGCAATGGCACGTTTCTGGTGCCGAGAGCCTCGTCGGCGACCTCCTGAATAAGCTCACGGGTGACGGCGGCGGAATCGTCGTAGGTGCCGTACGCCTCATATGTCTCGAGCATCGCGAATTCTGGCGAATGCGTCGAATCCGCGCCCTCGTTTCGGAACACCCGATTCAACTCGAAGACCTTCTCGAAACCGCCGACCAGGGCCCGTTTGAGGAACAGTTCCGGCGCGATCCGTAGATACAAGTCCGTGTCGAGGGCATTTGAGTGGGTGACGAAAGGTCGCGCGGCCGCGCCACCGGCCAATGTCTGCAGCATCGGCGTCTCGACTTCCAAAAAGCCGCGCCGTTCCAGCGCTGAACGCACCGCCCGTACCACCGCGACTCGCTGACGAGCGATCGTGCGTGCTTCCGGGCGCACGATCAAATCGACATAACGCTGCCGCACCCGCGCTTCTTCGCTCATTTCCTTATGTGCGACGGGAAGTGGGCGCAGCGCTTTGGAAACAATTTGCCAGGAATCGGCAAGCACAGAAAGCTCACCGCGCCGGGAGCTGATCACCTCGCCGTGGACGTACACGATGTCGCCGAGGTCGACGTCGGATTTCCAGGCGTCCAGCGATTCCTGGCCGACCTTGTTCAGGCTCAGCATCGCCTGCAGCTGGGTGCCGTCACCTTCCTGCAGCGCGGCAAAGCACAGCTTGCCGGAGTTGCGCGCGAACATCACCCGGCCGGCGACGCCGACGAGCTGGCCCGTCTCGGCGTCGGCGGTCAGATCCGGGTAGGCCTGCCGGATCTCGGCCAGGGTGTGGGTGCGGGGGACTTCGACCGGGTAGGGGTCTGGACCGTCGGCCAGCAGCCGCTCGCGCTTGGCCTGACGGATCCGGTACTGCTCAGGAATGTCGGCGGCGTCGGGGGAATCAGCTGAGGTCACGTCGTGCCAGCCTAACGGGCTTGCTTGAGGCGGCCCCGCTGGCTGTCGCGGTTGCGTTCGAACACCAGGCGCAGACCGCCCAGCGTCAGATACTGGTCGTAATGCTCGACGGTGCGCATATCGGGCAACAGCAGCGGCGCGGTGTGACCCGTCGCCACCACGGCGACGTCGGAACCCGCGAAGCCGTCCACGTCGTCGCGGACCCGCTGCACCAGGCCGTCGACCAGGCCGGCGAACCCGAACACGGCACCGGCCTGCATGCACTCCACGGTGTTCTTACCCACCACCGACCGGGGCCGGGTCAGCTCGACGCGGCGCAGGGCAGCCGATCTGGTGGCCGAGGCGTCCGAGGAGACCTCCAGTCCCGGCGCGATGGCCCCGCCGAGGAACTCGCCCTTGGCCGAGACCACGTCGACGCAGATCGACGAACCGAAGTCGACGACGATGGCCGCGGTGCCGTACTTGTGGAAGGCGGCCAAGCAGTTGACGATGCGGTCGGCGCCGACTTCCTTGGGGTTGTCGACCAGCAGCGGGATGCCGGTGCGCACGCCCGGTTCGATCAGCACGTGCGGCACCGACGGCCAGTACTGGCCGAGCATCTCGCGCAGCTCGTGCATCACCGACGGCACGGTGGACAGGGCGGCCGCCCCGGTCAGCTGTTCGGAGTCGTCACCGATCAGGCCGTCGATGGTCAGCGCGAACTCATCGGCGGTTACCTCCGGTTCGGTCCGAATCCGCCAGTGCTGCACCACCTTTGCATGGTCACCGGAACCGGATATCAGGCCGACGACGGTGTGGGTGTTGCGAACGTCGATCGCGAGCAGCACACGATCACCGCGACGACATCAGCTCGGCCGCGTCGGCCGGCACATGGGCGGGATCGTGTCCGAGGTCGACCTGCTTGTTGTCGGCGTCGACGAACACGATCCTGGGCTGGTAACTGCGCGCTTCGGCGTCTTCCATCGTGCCGTAGGCGATCAGGATCACCAGGTCACCGGGGTGGACCAGATGTGCAGCCGCACCGTTGATCCCGATCACCCCGCTGCCGCGTTCACCGGTGATCGCATACGTCACCAACCGGGCACCGTTGTCGATGTCGACGATGGTGACCTGCTCACCTTCGAGCAGATCCGCGGCGTCCATCAGATCGGCGTCGATGGTGACCGACCCAACGTAGTGCAGATCCGCCTGCGTGACCGTCGCACGGTGGATTTTCGATTTCAGCATGGTCCTTAACATCAATTTCTCCATGGAAGTTCGTGTTCGTCGTATTCCACGTGCGGGCCCGGGCCCGACGGCACCCCGATGTCGATCGCGATGTTGTCGAGCAGCCGGGTGTCGCCCAGCCGCCCGGCGATGAGCATGCGGCCCGCACCCGTGGTGGGCGCCGGCCCCAGCGTCGGATCCCGCACCTGCAGGTAGTCGACCTTGATGGCGGGCACCTCGTCGAGCACCGCATGGGCGGCGTCCAGCGCCGCGGCCGTTCCTTCTCCCGCCGCGTACCTGCCTGCCAGCAGCGCTGCCGAAAGCGCGCCCGCCTGCTCACGTTGCACCGGGTCGAGGTAGCGGTTGCGCGACGACAGCGCCAGCCCGTCGGCCTCCCGCACGATCGAGACACCCACCACCGCAACGTCGAGGTTGAAGTCGGCGACCATCTGGCGGATAAGGACGAGCTGCTGGTAATCCTTCTCGCCGAAGTACGCGCGGTCCGGTTTGACGATGTTGAGCAGCTTGAGGACCACCGTCAGGACACCCGCGAAATGCGTAGGCCGCGAAGCGCCTTCAAGCTCCCCGCCGAGCGGTCCCGGCTGCACGCAGGTGCGGACACCGTCGGGGTAGATATCGGCGGCGGTCGGGGTGAACGCGATCTCCACGCCTTCCTTGCGAAGCGCGGCGAGGTCGTCGTCGAGCGTGCGCGGATAGGCGTCGAGGTCCTCGTTGGCGCCGAACTGCAGCGGGTTGACGAAGATCGACACCACCACGACAGCGCCCGGGACGCGTTTGGCGGTGCGGATCAGCGTCAGATGGCCCTCGTGCAGGGCACCCATCGTCGGCACCAACATCACCCGACGCCCGGTGGCGCGCAACGCCCTGGTGACGGCGGAGACGTCGCGCGGGTCGGAGTAGACGTTCAACTCGCGGGCGGTGAACTGCGGTGTGCGCCCGGTCATGAGCGTCCGGCTTCCTGCAATACCGCGAACACCTCGTCGGGGGCGTGGGCGCGCTGCGCGGTACGCAGCGAATTGGCGCGATAAGCCTGTTCCAGTTGCGGTTCCACTTCGGCGAGGGCCTGCAGATGGCCGGCGACCGCGGGTGCGTCGCCGCGGGCGACCGGACCGGTCAACGCGGCCTGTCCGCGCTGCAGCGCGTTCTCCAGCGAGGCCCGCGCGAGCGGCCCGACGACCCGCTCCGCGATACCACCCGGGGCGTTGTCGACGAGTTCCTGGCCGAGCAGTTCCTGGCCCCACAGCGCCGAACGCAGCGCTTCGAGCGCGTCCAGAACGACGGTGACCAGGTGGTTGCTGGCGTGCGCCAACGCTGCGTGGTACAGCGTGCGGGCGTCTTCGCGGACCCGGAACGGCTCACCGCCGATCTCCAGCACCAGCGACTGGGCGATCGCGTACCCCACCTCGTCGGCGGCGGTGATGCCAAAGCAGGCCTCGGGCAGCCGGTCGATGTCCTCGTCGGCGCCGGTGAACGTCATCGCCGGATGGATTGCCAGCGGGATGCAGCCCTGCTTGGTCAACGGGGCCAGCACAGCCACCCCGTTGGCGCCGGAGGTGTGCACGACGATGGTGCCCGGACGCACCACCCCGGTGGTGGCCAGCCCCGACACCAGCCCGGCGAGTTCGGTGTCGGGCACGGTGAGCAACAACAGCTCGGCGCGGGCGGCGACCTCGTCGACCGGCAGCACCAGGGTGTCGGGCAGCCGACGGCTGGCGCGGTCGCGGGATACGTGCGAGATGGCGTTGCAGGCCACCACGACATGCTCTGCCCGCTCCAGCGCCACTCCCAGCGCAGAACCCACCCGACCAGCAGAAATGATGCCGATCGTGAGCCGCGCGGGGCGGAAGACGTCGGGCGTCGGCATGCAGCGACCTCGCTGAGTGTAAGAAATACCTACGTTCCAGTCCCGCGATGCGGGTACCAGACGGTCAGACCAAATAATAACTGACTGATCAACTCACTCTTCGCGGCGGCGCCGACGGCCGCCTCCGGTCGGGCTGGCTTGCAGCCGGGCGAGCAGTTCGGCGACCGACTGACCGCCGGTATCGTCGTCGGCGCTGCGTCGGCGCCGACGCGGCATGGGCTGCTCGGGTTCGGCGGGCGCCTGGGGCGGCGCGGCCGGGCGACCGGGGTCGGCGGCCTCGGCCGGCACCGAGTGCCTGCCCCGGCGCGGCAGGTCGTCGACCGGTGGCGGCGGGGCCTGCGGCGGTTCCGGTGCGCGACGCCTGCCGACGTACTCCTCGGTGGGGCGGTCCTGCTCGACCGGAGCCGCCCAGTTGCTACCCGGCGATCCAGGGGGCAGCCATTGTCCGTCGGCCGGTGCGGGCCGCCACCCGGTCGGGGATGGTTCGGGCTCTTCCAGTGGGGCCCAATCGAAATGGGCGCTGCTGGGTGCGGCCGGCTCAGGTTCGGGCGCAGGCGGGGGCGGCGGCGCGGCTTGCGGTGGCGGCGGCGGCGGGGGTGGTGGTGTCCACGTTCTGGGTTCTTCGGCGTACTGAGGCCGTTCCCCGGGCTCGGAGGTTCTGCGGTGCGCGCCTCCGGCGCTGGCCGGCGGCACCCATTCGAACTCGGGCGGATGGGGTTCGGCGGCGACGTCGATGATCGGGCTTTCATCGGTGCGGGTGGTGAGGTCGTCGCCGTAGTCGGCGTCGACGCGGCCGGGGCGTTCGTCGTCACGCGCCCAGTCGCTGTAGGCCCGTACGGTCGTGCGTTCGGTCTCCAGCGCGGGCCGGTCCGACAGTTCGGCGTCGAACAGGATCTCCAGATTGCTGCGCAGCGCGGCCAGTTCGGCCCGCAGGGCGGCCACCTCGTCGGCGGCCTGGGCGCGCATCTCGGCTGCGAGCTCACGACGCAGGTGGGTCTCCACCGACAGCTCGTACTCGCGGCGGGCCGAAATCTCGCGCTCCAGCTGCAAGTCGTAGACCAGCTTGAGGTCGCGCACCTTGGCCTGATCCGTGTCGCTTTGCCTGCGGTAAATGACCGATACGAACGCCGCCACCACAGCGGCCCACAACGCCAGGATCACAGCGAGTTTGAGCAATTCCACCCGGTTGGTGAACACCAACGCAGAGCTGGCCGCGATCGCAAGGACCAGCAACGCACTCAGCAGGACCCAACCCGGCCTGCGGCCGCTGCGCCGCGGGCGGGCGCTGCGGGGCAGATCGGTCATGCGCCGACTGTACCCGGCACAGGTCACTGCGCGTGTCGACCGCGGCGGCGATTCGGCGCGTCGGCGCCGATGCGGCGTTAATCGGTTGCGCCGTCGGCGTTGTCCTGGGGTTCGTTCGGCGACTTACAGCAATGCTGCAGCCACAGCGCGGCGACCACCAACGCCAATGCGCACGCGGCCGCGACGATGACGCCGGGGGTGTCCTCTGCCGCGACCCGCAAAGTCGAACGTCGTGGTAACAGGTAGGCGAGCACCGCCAACCACCAGCCGAGCACCGGCGCGCCCACCCACGCCGAGGCTTTGGCGATCATCACCGAGCGGGCGACCGCCAGCGGGTGCAGCCAGCCGGGGCCGTCGCCGATCTGCCCGTCGCGGATCTTGGCGCGGATGTAGAACGCCCACCCCGCCTCGGCGATCGCCACCGCGAGCAGCGACAAACCTGTCCACCCGGTGATCGGCGGAAACCATTTGTAAAGCACCAGCACCAGCAGGTAGCCGACGACGGCCGCGATCGCCGTCGCCGCTGCCAGGTCACGTTTGCGGGTCGGGCCCATCAGCAGTGCAATTCACCGACGGGCCGTACCCCGTCACGTTCGGCGGCATCGAGTTCGGCGAGCCACTGCCGCACCGGGCGGCCAACGTCGCCGACGGTGAGCGTCGCATCGGGTTCGACGGCAAGCCACGGTACGAGCACGAACGCGCGCTGGTGGGCGCGCGGGTGCGGCAACGTCAGATCGTCGTCGCTGCAACGCACCTCGCGTTGACCCGCATGGCAGGTGATGAGGTCTACGTCGAGCGTTCGAGGACCCCAGCGCTGACCGCGCACTCGTTCGGCGGCGCGTTCCAGTCCCTGCGCACGGCGCAACCAGCCCGTCGCGTCGAGCCCTGGGTCCTCAGCGATGACCACGGCGTTGAGGAAGGGCTCCTGCTCGACCCCACCCCACGGCTGGGTCTGGTAGACCGGTGAGACCGCCCGCACGGCCTCGGCGAGATCGTCGACCACCGACTGCAGCCGGGCCTGACGGTCACCGAGGTTCGACCCGATCGACAACACCACTGTGGTCATGCGCGGCGGCCGTCGCGCCGGGACCGTCGCGCCACCACCGCGACGTCGGCGAACTCGAGCGGGATGGGCGCGCCGGGTTTGTGCACCACCACCTCGACGGCATGCACCCGCGCGTCAACCATGACCGCGTCGGCGATCTCGCCGGCCACCGTCTCGATCAGGTTGCGCGATGGGCCCGCGACGATGTCGGCGGCCAGCTTTGCCAAGCCGCCGTAGTCGACGGTGTCGTCGAGGTCGTCGCTGGCCGCGGCCGGCGCCAAGTCAACCCACACCGTGATGTCGACGACGAAATCCTGACCGTCGCGGCGCTCATGTTCGAAAACACCGTGGTGCCCGCGGACAGTCAAGCCGCGCAACTCGATTCGGTCAGCCACTCGAATTGCTTCCCGTCGCTCCGTCCCCCTGCGCTTCGCGCGGGTGGTGCCCCCGCGCCCCTGACCACGCCTCCAGCACCTTGAGCGCGTCGACCGAGGCGCGCACGTCATGCACCCGCACACCCCATGCGCCCTGCATACCGGCCAGCGCGGAGATCACCGCGGTCGCGGTCTCACGCCCGTCGGGTGGGCGTGGTCGGCCGTCGGCGTCGGCCAGCAACGATCCGAGGAAGCGCTTTCGCGAGGCGCCGACCAGGACCGGAATCCCGGTGCCGACGAGTTCCGGCAGCGCGCGCAGCAGCGCCCAATTGTGTTCGGCGGTCTTGGCGAATCCCAGACCCGGGTCGATGATCAGCTTGCCCGGGTCGACGCCCGCGGCCACCGCCGCGTCGACACCGGCGAGCAGTTCGGCGCGCACGTCGGCGACCACATCGCGGTAGGCAGGCACCTCATGGGGGCGTTCTGCGCCCACCGATCGCCAATGCATCAGCACCCATGGCACTTTCGCGTCGGCCAACAACTGCGCCATGTCCGGATCGGCGCGGCCGCCGGACACGTCGTTGACGATCTTGGCGCCGTTCTCGAGCGCCGCACGGGCAACCTCGGCGTGCATGGTGTCGATGCTGACCGTAAGACCTTGTCCGGCAAGTTCTTTGATGACAGGCAAGACGCGGGCGGTTTCGATCTCGGGACCGATGCGGGTGGCGCCGGGCCGGGTCGACTCACCGCCGACGTCGATGATCTGGGCGCCGTCGGATGCCATCTCCAGTCCGTGCTCGATCGCGCGGTCGCGGTCGAGAAAAAGCCCCCCGTCGGAGAATGAGTCGTCGGTGACGTTCACGACGCCCATCACCTGCACGCGCGTTCCCGAAGGGGGCATTGGGCTGGCCGGTCTCACTTCCGAAGGATGAGATCCAGCGCCTCGGCCCGCGACGCCGCATCATGTTTGAACTGGCCGCGGACCGCCGAGGTGGTGGTGATGGCACCGGGTTTGCGGACACCGCGCATCGCCATGCAGAGGTGTTCGGCTTCGATCACGACGATCACACCGCGCGGATCGAGCTTGCGCATCAACGCATCCGCGATCTGTGCGGTCAGCCGTTCTTGTACTTGTGGACGCTTGGCGTACAGATCGACGAGGCGGGCGATCTTGGAGAGCCCGGTCACCCGGCCGTCGGCGCCGGGGATGTAGCCGACGTGCGCGGCGCCGTGAAACGACACCAGGTGGTGCTCACACGTGGAGTACAACGGGATCTGCTTGACCAGCACCATTTCGTCATGCTGTTCATCAAAGGTGGTGTCCAGCACGGCGTCCGGGTCGGTGTACAGGCCCGCGAACAGCTCGCGGTACGCCCTCGCCACCCGGGCCGGGGTGTCCTCGAGCCCGTTGCGGTCGGGGTCCTCCCCCACGGCGAGCAGCAGCTCGCGCACCGCCGCCTCGGCCCGCGTCTGGTCGAACGTCGCGGGCGTGAAGCCATTGGGGAAGATCGTGGCCGAACTGCGCTGCGACCGCGTCATATACGCCTCCTGTGAGAGCCTGCTGGCAGTCAGCCGTGCGCCGGCGGGTTGGACCTATCGCCGGACCGTTCGTTGTCCTGCGAATCGTCGTTGGGGTTCGGCGCCGACGGCTGCGGATAGGGCTGCTGATACTGCGGATAGGGCGGGGCCCCGCCGGCACCGGGGTTATGCCACCCGGGAGGTTGCGGCGGTGGATACCAGTAGCCCTGCGGCTGTTGCTGCTGCGGGTGCGGTTGCTGATGCGACGGCTGATGGTGCTGCGGCTGCGGCGGCCACCCGGGGGCGTGCCAGCCGGCCGGCGCGCCGTAGTCCGGTTGGGTCGCACCGGGGCCGGGGGCTCCGTTGCTGCCGTGACCGTTGGCGCCGTTCTGGGCCTGCCGGGCAGCGGCTTCCTTGCTGGCCTGCGCGATGGCGGCCTTGAACGCCGGCTCGGGCATCGGTTTGGGCCATTCCTCGCCACGTTCCATCGCCAGCTCGCCGGGCGTCTTGATCGGCGGCTTATCCGACGGCACCCGGCCACCGAAGTCGTCGAACATGGTCAACCGCGGACGCTTCTTGACGTCGCCGAAGATCGCCTCGAGCTCGCGGCGGTGCAGCGTCTCCTTCTCCAGCAATTCGCCGGCCAAGGTGTCGAGCACGTCGCGGTATTCGGTGAGGATCTCCCACGCCTCGGTGTGGGCGGCCTCGATGAGCTTGCGCACCTCGTCGTCGATATCGCGGGCCACTTCGTGGCTGTAGTCGGCCTGGGTCCCCATGGTGCGGCCCAAGAACGGGTCACCGTGTTCGGTGCCGTAGCGCACCGCGCCGAGCTTGGAGCTCATGCCGTACTCGGTGACCATCGCGCGCGCGATCTTGGTGGCCTGCTCGATATCGGACACCGCCCCGGTGGTCGGCTCACGGAACACCAACTCTTCGGCGGCGCGTCCGCCCATGGCGAACACCAGCCGCGCAATCATCTCCGAGCGGGTCATCAAACCCTTGTCGTCCTCGGGCACCGACATCGCGTGCCCGCCGGTGCGGCCCCGAGCCAAAATCGTGACCTTGTAGATCGGGTCGATGTCGGGCATCGCCCACGCGGCCAGGGTGTGCCCGCCCTCGTGGTAGGCGGTGATCTTCTTCTCGTGCTCGCTGATGATGCGGCTCTTGCGGCGCGGCCCGCCCACGACGCGGTCGACGGCCTCTTCGAGCGCCGGCCCGGTGATGACGGTGCCGTTCTCGCGCGCAGTCAGCAGCGCCGCTTCGTTGATGACGTTGGCCAGGTCGGCGCCGGACATCCCGACCGTGCGCTTGGCCAGGCCCTCCAAATCAGCGTCGGGCGCCATCGGCTTGCCCGCCGAATGCACCTTGAGCACGGCCCGCCGGCCCGCCAGGTCGGGGCTGGTGACCGGGATCTGTCGGTCGAAGCGGCCAGGCCTCAGCAGCGCCGGATCGAGAATGTCGGGGCGGTTGGTGGCGGCGATCAGGATGACGCCCTGGCGGTCGCCGAAGCCGTCCATTTCGACCAGCAGCTGGTTCAGCGTCTGTTCGCGCTCGTCGTGGCCGCCGCCCAAACCGGCGCCGCGCTGGCGGCCGACTGCGTCGATCTCGTCGACGAAGATGATGCACGGGCTGTTCTGCTTGGCCTGCTCGAACAGGTCGCGCACCCGGGAGGCGCCGACGCCGACGAACATCTCGACGAAGTCCGAACCCGAGATCGTGAAGAACGGCACCCCGGCCTCGCCGGCGACGGCACGGGCCAGCAGCGTCTTACCGGTGCCGGGCGGGCCGAAGAGCAGCACACCCTTGGGGATCTTGGCGCCCAGCGCCTGGTACCTACTCGGGTTCTGCAGGAAGTCCTTGATCTCGTAGAGCTCTTCGACGGCCTCATCGACACCTGCCACGTCGGAGAACGTGGTCTTGGGCATGTCCTTGGTCAGCTGCTTGGCACGCGATTTGCCGAACCCGAAGCCCATCCGCCCACCGCTCTGCATGCGGGTGAACATCACGAACAGGGCGACCAGCAGCAGCAGCGGCAGCAGGTAGATCAACAGCGAGCCCAGCATCGAGCTCTGGTTGACGACCGTGTTGACCTTTGCGCCCTTGCTCTGCAGCGCCTCGAACACCGTCACGCCGTAGCCGGTCGGGTACTTGCTGATGATCTTGTCGCTGTCGGAGGTGTCGGGGTTGCCGCTCTTCAGGTCCAGCCGCAGCTGCTGTTCACGGTCGTCGATCTGCGCGCTCTCGACGTTGTCGTTGTTGATCTGCGCCATCGCCACCGAGGTGTCGACGGGCTTGAACTCGCGGGTGTCGTCGCTGAAGTAGAAGAAGGACCAACCCAGCAACAACAGCACCGCGATCACGGTCAGCGTGCGGATCACATTTTTGCGGTTCATCAAGCCTCGGCCTTCGTCGGCGTCATGTCTTTCGGCCGCCCGCGGCCGGTCTCCTTCCGATACGTGCAGCTGGGAACTTCCAGGCTACCGCTATACCAACGAGTCAAGGTTCCCGACGGGTGCCGCCCTATCCGGGGCGTAGTGCGCCGAACGTGGGTTACCGGCACGCGCCGAGCGCTCGGGCCGTGCGGGTAATCCACGTTCGCGCCGCGGCCGAACTGTGCTTTGGTAGTGACCGTGCGGACCTCGACCCAACGGTTAGTCGAAACCAACGGCGTGCACCTGCGGGTGATCGAGGCGGGCGAGCGCGGCGCCCCGCTCGTCTTACTCGCCCACGGCTTTCCCGAGCTGGCCTATTCGTGGCGGCATCAGATCCCGGCGCTGGCCGACGCGGGCTTTCACGTGCTCGCCCCCGACCAGCGCGGCTACGGCGGCTCGTCGAAGCCCGACGCAATCGACGCCTACACCGTCGTCGACCTGAGCGCCGACCTGGTGGGTCTGCTCGACGACGTCGGCGCCGAACGGGCGGCGATCGTGGGCCACGACTTCGGCGGGGTGGTGGCGTGGTCGGCACCGCTGCTGCACCCGGACCGGTTCGCCGGAGTGGCCGGGTTGAGCGTGCCGCCGGTGCCGCGCTCGCGGGTTCCGACCACCCAGGCGTTCCGCAAGATCTTCGGCGACAACTTTTTCTACATCCTCTACTTCCAGGAGCCCGGGCCCGCCGACGCCGACCTGAACCGCGATCCGGCCACCACGATGCGCAAGCTGTTCGGGTCGCTGACGACGCCCGCAGACGAGGCGGCCGCGTTACGCATGGTCCAACACGGGCCGGAAGGGTTCATCGAACGCATCCCCGAACCGGGCGGGTTGCCCGACTGGCTGAGCCAGGAGGAGTTCGACCACTACGTCGCCGAGTTCACCGCCCACGGGTTCACCGCACCGCTGAATTGGTATCGCTGCTTTGACCGCAACTGGGAGCTGACGGCGTCGACACCGGCCGCCACCATCACCGTGCCCGCGTTGTTCATCGGCGGCACCGCCGACCCGACGCTTGCCTACACGCCCCGCCACCGCGTCCACCACCTGGTGACCGGGAAGTACCGCGAGGTGATGATCGAGGGTGCGGGGCACTGGATTCAGCAGGAGCGTCCCACCGAGGTGAACGCCGAACTCGTCGAATTCCTCAAGCGATTGGAGCTATAGATGACGCGGCCACTCAACTTCGGAGTGTTCATCACGCCGTTTCATCCGGTGGGCCAATCCCCCACGCTGGCATTGGAATACGACCTGGACCGTACCGTCGCCCTGGACGGTCTCGGCTACGACGAGGTCTGGTTCGGTGAACATCACTCCGGTGGTTACGAGCTGATCGCCTGCCCCGAGGTGTTCATCGCCGCGGCCGCCGAACGCACCAAACACATCCGGCTCGGCACCGGTGTGGTGTCGCTGCCCTACCACCATCCGCTGATGGTCGCCGACCGCTGGGTGCTGCTGGACCACATCACCCGCGGCCGGGTGATGTTCGGCACCGGGCCGGGCGCGCTGCCGTCGGACGCCTACATGATGGGCATCGATCCGGTCGACCAGCGCCGCATGATGCAGGAGTCGCTGGACGCGATCCTGGCACTGTTCCGCGCGGCACCCGACGAACGAATCACCAGGACGTCGGACTGGTTCACCCTGCGCGACGCCGCCCTACACATCCGGCCCTACACCTGGCCGTATCCCGAAATATCCACCGCAGCAATGATTTCGCCGTCAGGACCGCGACTGGCCGGGGCGCTGGGCACGTCGCTGCTTTCGCTGTCGATGTCGGTGCCGGGCGGATACGCCGCGCTGGAGAACACCTGGCAGGTGGTCGTCGATCAGGCCGAGAAGTCGGGACGCGCGGCACCGGACCGCAACAACTGGCGGGTGCTGTCGATCATGCACCTGGCCGATACCCGCGAGCAGGCGATCGACGACTGCACCTACGGGTTACCGGATTTCGCGAACTACTTCGGTGCGGCCGGGTTCGTGCCGCTGTCCAACAACGTCGAAGGTGAACAATCCCCGCGCGAGTTCGTCGAAGAGTATGCGAGCAAGGGCAACTGCTGTATCGGCACACCGGGTGACGCGATCACCCACATCCACGATCTGCTCGAACAGTCCGGCGGTTTCGGCACGCTGCTGCTGCTGGGCCACGACTGGGCATCGCCGCAGGCGACGTATCACTCCTACGAACTGTTCGCTCGGCAAGTGATTCCGCACTTCAAGGGTCAGCTGACCGCACCGCGGGCGTCGCACGACTGGGCCAAGGACATGCGCGACCAACTGCTGGGCCGGGCGGGCGAAGCGATCGTCAACGCGATCACCGAGCACACCGACGAACTCAAGGACCGGGAGGGCTGATGCGCGCCGCCGTACTGCGCGACGACCTGGCCCAAGGTACTGGGGACACCGTGCCGGTATCGTGCCAGGCATGCCGACCGCTGTACGGGCGAAGACGCCGACCAGACTGCTCGCCCTCGCCGCGGGGCTCATCCTCGTCGTAGCGGGCTGCGACGCGACATCGGGGCCGACGACCAGCGCGCAAGGCGATGCGCGACACGTGACCGTGCAGGGTTCCGGTGAGGTGCAGGGCGAGCCGGACACCCTCAACATCAACGCGTCCATCGCATCCGTCGCTCCCGATGTGACCGGTGCGATGAACCAGACCAGCGAACGTCAGCAGGCGGTGATCGACGCGCTGGTGGACGCCGGTGTGGAGCACAGGGACATCAGCACCGCGGAGGTCAGCCTGCAGCCGCAGTTCGCCGGCGGCGGCGACGATCCGCAGGCCATCGTCGGCTACCGTGCGACCAATTCGATCGACATCAAGATCCGCCAACTCGACGCCGCGTCGCAGGCGTTGGCGTTGATCGTCAGCAGCGGCGGCGACGCGACCCGGATCAACTCGGTGAACTATTCGCTCGAGGACGATTCACAGTTGGTCCGCGATGCCCGGAGCCGGGCATTCGACGACGCCAGAGACCGCGCCGAACAGTACGCCGAGTTGTCGGGTTCGGCGCTGGGCCAGGTCATATCGATCTCGGAGGCGACCGGTCAGCAGCCGCCGCCACCGACGCCGCTGCAAGCTCCGCGCGGCGCGGAAATGGCCACCGTCCCACTGGAACCCGGCGAGGAGACGGTCGGCTTTACGGTGACGGTGGTGTGGGAGCTCACCTAGCCCGCAGGGGCGATGTCCACCGGAATGCCGTTGAGCACAGCGGTACCCGACAACGGATCGAGCCGGTTGCCGTCGTTGATCTGGTTGACGTTGACGCCCGGGCGGTTCGAGGCGACCGTCTGCCCGGTGCCGTCGCGGTCATGGCCCCACCCGTGCGGCAGCGACACCACGCCGCGGCGCATGCCGGGCGCCAACTCGATGGGCGCCAGTAGCTCACCGCCGGGTCCCTTGACGACCGCGGTGCCGGTGTCGGTGAGGCCCAACTCGGCGGCGTCGGCTGGGTGGATCCGCAGCGTGCACCGGTTCGTCCCTCCGGCCAGCGCGGGCAGGTTGTGCATCCAGCTGTTGTTCGAGCGCAGATGTCGGCGGCCGATGAGCATGAACCCGTCGGGGCGGACGCCGAGGGCCTCGCGCAGCCGGGGCACGTCGGCGACCAACGGCTCGGGGGCGAGTTCGATTCGGCCCGTTGGGGTTCGCAATACCTGGGGCAGTCGCGGTTGCAGCGGGCCGAAATCGATGCCGTGCGGGGCGGCCTTGACCCGGGCCAGCGTAAGGCCGTCGGGGTTGGCGCCGAACGCGTCGCCGTACGGTCCGAGTCGCAGCATCATGTCGAGGCGCCGCTCGTAACCCGGGGCCTCGTCGAGCATCGCGGTGAGTTCCTCGACGGGGCGCCCGGCGACGGGCGAGTGCGGATCGGCGGCCTCCTTGGCCAGCGTCGTCGCGATCACCTGCTGGTCTACGAGCGCCGGATCACCTTCTGGCCCAACACCGTACAGGATCAGCGCGATGCGGGACAGGATCTCGGGTTCGTCGGGGCGCTCGGCCAGCGGCAGTGCCGGCGGCGAGTACCGGACGTTGTTGCGTACGGCGAGGTTGTTGAGCGCGACGTCGAAGTGCGCGCTTTGCGACGGCGGCGGTGGCGGCAGGATGACGTCGGCGTGGCGGGTGGTCTCGTTGAGGTACGGGTCGATGGAAAGCATGAAGTCGAGCCCGGCGAGCGCATGGTCGAGGCGGTCGCCGTCGGGGGTGGACAGCACCGGGTTGCCTGCGATGGTGATCAGCGCCTTGATCTGCCCGTGGCCGGGGGTGTCGATCTCCTCGGCGAGGGCCGCGGCCGGGATCTCGGCGAGCACCTCGGGGTGTCCGGAGACGCGGCTGTGCCAGCGTCCGGTGCGAAATCCGCGGCCTGCCTTCGGCGGTCGGGGCGCTGGCGCGACCGCCGACAGCGGGAACATCGCGCCGCCGGGCCGGTCGAGATTGCCGGTCAGCACGTTGACGACGTCGACGAGCCAGCTGCCGATCGTGCCGAATTCCACTGTGGACGTACCGATTCGGCCGTAGACCGCCGCCGACGGCGCCGCCGCGATCTCGCGGGCCAGCACGCGGATGTCGTCGGCGGCCACCCCGCAGTAGGCGGCGACGGCGTCCGGGGCGAAGTCGGCCGCCAGCGCACGCACGTCGTCGACGCCGTTGACGGAGCCCAACGCGCCGAGGGCGACGAGATCCTCGTCGAACAGGGTGTGCACGACGGCGAACAGCAGCGCGGCGTCGGTGCCCGGCCGCGGGGCCAGGTGGCGGTCGGCGAGCTCTGCGGTGCGCGTGCGGGCCGGGTCGATGACGACGAGCCGGCCGCCGCGCCTGCGCAGCGCGCGCAGCTTGCCGGGGAAGTCGGGGGCGGTGGCCAGACTGCCGTTGGAGACAAGGGGATTCGCACCGATGACGACCAGGTAGTCGGTGCGGTCGAGGTCGGGGACGGTGAACGCGACCGGGCTGCCGAACATGTGGCCCAATGCGACGTGTTTGGGCATCTGGTCCAGGGTGCTGGCGGAGTAGACCTGGCGGGTGCCCAGCGCCCGTACGAGCACCGGCGGGTACAGTGCGCCGGCGACGGTGTGGGCGTTCGGGTTACCCAGGTACACGCCGACCGACGGGCCGCCGTGCTCGGCGACGACGGCACCGAGGCGCTCGGCGACCGCCTCGAACGCCTCTTGCCAGCTGGTTTCGGTCAGCTTCCCGTCGCGCCGAACCAGCGGGCGGACGAGCCGGTCGGGGTCGTTGTCGAGTTCGGCGAAGCTGGCACCCTTCGGGCAGATGAACCCGTGGCTGAACACGTCGTCGCGGTCACCGCGGGCGCCGGTGACCCGGCCATCGGCGATCGTCAGCGTCAGGCCGCAGGTGGCCTCACACAGCGGGCAGATCCGCAGAGCTGTCTGGGTCATCACCCCATCCTCCGCCGAAATCGACGTTTTGCACGATTCTTCTCGCACTTTCCCGCCCGTTTGTCCCGTTGGCTCCCCGGGCGCCGGTTGGGCACCAAAGCGGGTCAGCCTTGTTCGTAGATTTTGGGGTCGAGCGTGCCGATGTAGTTGAGGTCGCGGTAGCGCTCGGCATAGTCCAGCCCGTAACCGACGACGAACTCCTTGGGAATGTCGAAGCCGACGTAGGCGATCTCCACGTCGGCGCGCACCGCATCGGGTTTGCGCAGCAGCGCGCACACCCGCAGGGAACGCGGCCGCCGCGACGCCAGGTTGCGCAGCAGCCAGGACAGGGTCAGCCCGGAGTCGACGACGTCCTCGACGATCAGCACGTCGCGGTCGTGGATGTCGCGGTCGA
Source organism: Mycolicibacterium sp. XJ879 (assembly GCF_053483935.1). Lineage (NCBI taxonomy): Bacteria > Bacillati > Actinomycetota > Actinomycetes > Mycobacteriales > Mycobacteriaceae > Mycobacterium > Mycolicibacterium sp. XJ879. Next base: position 634,274 of record NZ_JBEFTH010000002.1, on the reverse strand, counting down.
GGTCCTTGAGGATGCGCACCACCCCCGACGACGACGTCGACGAGCCGTAGGAGCTGACCGCCATGAACTCCAGCTGCGTGGGCAGCGGGATCGCGCGCGCCAGATCGGTCACGAAGAACACCGCGCCCTTGAGCACGGTGACCAGCAGCAGATCCTGCCCGCCGGGACCGATGGTTTCGCAGTAGTCGTCAGCGATGCGGGAGCCGAGCTCGGCGACCTTCGCCTGGATCTCGTCGGACGGAAGAAGAACCGATTTGATGTCGCCGTTGTACAGCTCGGTGGATCGCTCAGCCACGCCCACAGCGTGCCATGCGGCCGATCCGCCGACCAAGGCGCGGTGTCTAGACCGGTTCAGTGTGCAGTCCCAGCACGCCGTCACGCCGCGACGCGATCAGCCGCTGATTGCGCAGCGGCGATCCCACGGCCACCCCGCCTTGGCCCCGCCATGCCACCACCAGGGTGTCGACCCCCCGAATGTGCTTGTCGGTCAGCCCGCTCGCCCCGCCCGCCAGCAGCCAGCCGCGGATGACCCGCCGCCGGATCGCCTCCGGCAGCACCGCCAGCCGCGACGTGTCCAGCCCTACCCCATCGCGAGCGTCCGTCAACGCCTGCCGTGCCAACGCGTCGAGCGCGTCGGTGTCAGCGCGCAGCGCACCCGCGGTGCGCGCCAACGCCTCGGCCACCCCGCCGCCGAGGACCTCCTCGAGCAGCGGCAGCACCTCGGCGCGCAACCGCACCCGGGTGAAACGCCGGTCGCTGTTGTGTGGGTCGTGCCACGGTGTCACGCCCAGTTCGGTGCACGCCGCGTGCGTCACGCTGCGCCGCACGCCCAGCAGCGGACGACCCCACGGCGGGTCGCTGGATCGCATCCCGGCGATAGACCGCGGCCCCGAGCCGCGGCCGAGCCCCAGCAGCACGGTCTCGGCCTGATCGTCGAGGGTGTGACCCAGCAGCACCAGCGCGTTGCCGCGGGCCCCGTCCAAGGCCCGGTAGCGCGCCGTGCGGGCCGCGCCTTCCGGCCCGCCCCGAGCGCCGACGTCGACGCGCAGCACCTGGGCGTCAACGCATCCCAACGTCATCGCCTGGTCGCGGGCGGTGGCGGCGACCGCCGCGGAGCCCGGCTGCAGTTGGTGATCGACGACGAGCGCGGTGGTCGGCTTGACCTTCGCCGCCGCTGCCGTCAGCGCCAGCGAGTCGGGCCCGCCGGAGAGTGCCACACACCAACGCTCGTCGGCTGCGCAGAAGTCGCGGGCAAAACCGCTGACCGCTTCGTGCAGCGCGGCTAGAGCACCCGGTCGATCCATCGCTGCGGCTCGTCGATATCGCTTGGCAGCGGCAGGGTTTCGGGTCCGGACCACACCGCGTTGAACCGCTCCATGCCCACCTTGGATACGACGTGGTCGACGAACGCCTTACCGCGGGTGTACTGGCTGAGCTTCGCGTCGAACCCGAGCAGCGCCCGCAGCAGCCGCTGTAGCGGCGGTTGTTTGCGCTGGCGCCGCTCGTCGAACCGGCGTCGGATGGTGGCCACCGACGGCACCACCGTCGGACCGACCGCGTCCATCACATGGTCGGCGTGGCCCTCCAGCAGCGTGCCCAACACCAGCAGCTGGTCCAGCGCCTTGCGCTGCGGCTCAGACTGCACGGCACGCAGCAGCCCGAGCACACCCTCCGAATTCGGTTCGACCGCACCATTTCCGGTGTCACCGCGACGGCCGCGGACGAACTCGGCGAGCCTGCCGACCACCTCGGTGACGTCGTTCTCGGTCTCGTCGGTGAGCACCCCAAGAGCGCGCGACATGTGATCGGCCAACCACGGGTTGGCCCGGAACTGCACCCGGTGGGTGACCTCGTGCAGACATACCCAGAGCCGGAAATCAAAAGGCTGCACCTGCAATTGGCGTTCCACCGCAATGACGTTGGGGTACACCAGCAGCAGCTCACCGCCGTCGCGGCCAAACGGGTCGTACTGGCCGAGGATGCCCGAGGACACGAACGCCAGCACGGCACCGGTCTGCGCGCCGGTGATCCGGCCGGTGAGGATGTTCGGCCGCTGTCCGTCGCTGTCCTGCCCGCCGGTCATCACGCGCATCGAGTGGGTGGCCGCGCGCACCCACTGGGCGCGGTCGACGATGCGCGCGTCGGGAACCTCGCCGCCCTCGGTGAGCCCGGTGACCTCACGCACCGGCAGTTCGGCCGACCGCGACGCTTCGCTGAGTTGGTCGATGACCTGGCGGCGGGTGTAGTCGGTGGTGGCTGGGCCGGGCCTGGCCAGTTTGGCGCCGACGGTCGCGGCGAACTCCCAGTCGACAGCGCGTCCGACCGTCACCTCGTTGGTGGTGGCCGGGCTCATGGGCTGCATCCGCACGAGCGCAGGGTGGCGGCCAGGGTGTCCAACGCGACGAGGCCCATGGGCCCCGCGTCGTTGGAGATGAACGCGAACGTCAACACCCGTCCGCTGGCGTCGGTGAGAAAGCCGGCCAGCGTGTTGGTTCCGGTCAGCGATCCGGTCTTGGCCCGCAGGAATCCGGCGGCTTCCCGGCCCGGTTCGGTGCCGAGGAAGCGGTTGGACAGCGTGCCGCTGCCGCCCGCGATCGGCATCAGGTCCACCAGCGGCCGCAGCCGGGGGTGCTCGTCGCCAACCGCGACGCTGACCACCTCGTCGAGCGTCTTCGCGGTGAGCCGGTCGTCGACCGACAACCCGCTGGAGTCGAACAGCCTGGCCCCGGTGGTGTCGACGCCGGCGGCCTTCAGCTCGCCCAGCACCGCGCTGGCGGCGCCGTCGAAGCTCTGCGGTTTGCCGACCGCGGCGGCGACCTCACGCCCGATCGCCTCGGCCATCACGTTGTCGGAGGCGTTCATCATCTCGCGCAGCCGGTTGATCAGCGGCGGCGACTGCACCGCCGCGATCTCCTTACCGCCGCGTGCGGGGCCGGGTAACACGGTGACCTTGGCCGGGTCGACCTCCAGCGCGACCGCCAGCGCGCGCCCGGCGTCCAGTGCGGGCGTGTGCGACCGGGCCGAGTCGACGCTGACGGGTTGGGTGCGCCCGGCGTCGAGCATCACCGGCTGCATCGGCGCGATGTCGCCGCCGTCGATGTCGGCGGGGTCCCAGCCGTGCGCCATGGTCGGGCCGCTGTACGTGCTGACGTCGACCTGCACGGCGGTGGCGTCGATGCCGCTGCGACGGACCTGCTCGGCCAGGTCGCTGATGCGCGCGGCGTCGCGGTACCAGGTGTCCTTGCCTTTCGGCGCCGCCGACAGTGTCGGGTCGCCGCCGCCCTGGAGTACCACCACGCCGGGTTGGTCGCCGGTCAGCACCCGGGTGGTCAACCGCGCGTCGCGGTCGAGGGCCAGTAGCGCGGCGGCCGTCGTCAACGTCTTGTTGGTCGATGCGGGCTGCATCGGCACGTCGGCGCCCTGCTCCCACAGCTGGGTGCCGGTGATCGCGTCGGCGATGCGCCCGGTGAAGTGCCCGAGGTTGGGGTCGGCCAGCGCCGGGGCCAGCCGCGCCGCCAGCAGCTCAGGTGTGGGCTTGGGCGCGGAGTCCGACACCGGCACGACGGCCGGGTCGGCGGTGACGGCCGGCGGGGTCGGCTTGACCGCCGCGGCGTCGGTGTGTCCCGTCGTCAGCACGGCCGCCGTCGCCACCACGACGGCGACCAGCACCAGTACGGCCACCCCGACCAGCACATGTGTGGATGGCCCCCACTTCGTGGGCCGCATAACTCTCCTGATCTGTCGACCGCCCCGTAGTGCAGCGTATCGCTCTATTAGGGTGATGCCCGTCCCCCAGACCGTTTGCACAGGGCAAGGAGCCGCCGGTGGAGTTCGAGGTAGTCATCGAGATCCCGAAGGGTTCGCGCAACAAGTACGAGGTGGACCACGAGAGCGGGCGGGTGAAGTTGGACCGCTACCTCTACACCTCGATGGGCTATCCGACCGACTACGGATTCATCGAAGACACGCTCGGCGAGGACGGTGACCCGCTCGACGCCCTCGTGCTGCTGCCCGAACCGCTGTTCCCCGGCTGCCTCGTCGACGTCCGCCCGGTGGCCATGTTCCAGATGACCGACGAGGCCGGCGGCGACGACAAGGTGCTGTGTGTGCCCGCGGGCGACAAGCGCTGGGATCACATCCAGGATCTGGCCGACGTGCCCGGGCAGTTGCTCGAGGAGATCAAGCACTTTTTCGTGCACTACAAGGACCTCGAGCCGAACAAGTACGTCAAGGCCGCCGACTGGGTGGGCCGCGACAAGGCCGAGGCCGAGGTCAAGGCGTCGATCGACCGGTTCAAAACGCAGGGTCACTAAAGCGCGCCCAGGGCGCGGGAGGTCGCGGTGTCGGACAAGGTAATTGCTCGCGGCATCACCGTGTCGGGGCCGTGGGGGCCGGTGTACGGCCCCGTCGATCTGGAGATCGAAGCAGGCGGGGTGACCGTCCTGGTGTGCCCGAGCGGTTCGGGGCGCACCGCGCTGCTGATGACGTTGGCCGGCCGGATGAAACCGCAGAGCGGCTCGCTTTCGGTGTTCGGCCGCACCGCCGTCGACGACATCTTCCGGTGCGCGGCGCTGGCCGGGTTCGATGAGCTCGACGCTGTCGCCGAATCGGTCACCGTGGCCGACCTGATCACCGAACAGCTGCGCTGGGACGCCGCGTGGTACCGCCTGGTGCGCCGCGCCGGCCAGGCCGACGTCGACGCGGTTTGCGGCCCGGTGTTCGGGGAGCTGCCGTTACCGCCGCTGGACGAGTTCGTCGAGGAGCTGGGCGAGGGCGACCGGTTGTTGTTGCGGATCGCGCTGGCCAACACCAGACGGCCGCCGCTGCTGGTGGTGGGCGACCTCGACCACGTCACCAGCGATCGTCACCGCGAGACCGTGCTGAACCGGCTGATCTCGTTGGGTGAGACGCAGACGGTCGTGACGACGACCGTCAACGGGGTCAGCCACGACGGTGTTCATGCGCAGATCGAGGTGGCCAACACCTCGCGCGAAGAGCTGGTAGCCGACCAGAAGGCCCGGCAGAAAGGTCGATGACGATGCTTGCGGGGATGTCTCTGGGTACCGACCTCAAACGCTATTCCCGCGGTGTGCTGCCCCGACTGGCGCTGACCACGATCATCCTGATGCCGCTGCTGTACGGCGCGATGTACCTGTGGGCGTTCTGGAATCCGTTCGGTGAGGTCAACAAGCTGCCGGTGGCCTTGGTCAACGAGGACCGCGGGGCGCAGAGCCAGGGCCAGCAGGTCAACGCCGGGAACCAGGTGGCCCGTTCGCTGCTGGACTCCGGGCAGCTCGACCTGCACGAGATGTCGGCCGCAGAGGCGGCCGACGGGGTGCGCCACGGGCACTACTACTTCGCGATCACGATCCCGGAGGACTTCAGCGCCGCGGTGGCATCGCCGGCGGGTTCTGATCCGCACCCGGCCAAGATCCGGTTCACCTTCGACAACTCCAACAACTATCTGGCGTCGATCATCGGGCAGAACGCCGCGCGTGAGGTGCTCAACGAGGTCAACGCGCGCGTCGGGCAGCAGACGGTCGGTCAGGTGCTCACCGGTGTGACCGAGGCGGGCGCCGGGCTGGTGACGGCCGCCGACGGCGCCGACCGGTTGTCGGCGGGCCTGGCGCAGGCCGACGACGGTGCACACGAGCTGGCGAGCGGGTCGCGTGCGCTGTCGGACGGGTTGGTGACCGCACGCGACGGCTCGGCCGCGCTGGCCGCCGGTGCCGCGCAGTTGTCCGAAGGCATCGGCACCGCAACGGATCCGCTGCTGTCTGTACTCGACCGGGTGAGCGGGCTTGGTCTGGACCCGGCGGAGGTCGGCGACCTGGCGGTCGGGCTGTCCCGGCTGGTGAAGTCGACCAGTGACCGGGTGGCCGCGCTCAACGTCGATCAGGCGCAGGCCGCGGCCGTCGTCGACACGGTGGTCGGCGCGCTGCGGGCGAATCCCGACCCGGCGGTGCGGGCGTTGGGTGACACGTTGGCAGGCACCCAGCGGCTACTGCGCGCCAACGACATCGATCCGACCACCGACGAAGGTCTGATCGCGTTGCGGGACAAGGCCGCTGCACTGGAAACCGAGCTTGCCGACCCGAGCAGTGAGCTGCGGACGTTTTTGACCAAGGCGCTCGACGGCGGTCTTCTCGACGACGTGGTGGCTCTGCGCGACGGCGCAAACCAGTTGAGCACCGGGGCGAACCAACTTCGCGCCGGGCTGGTGGCGCTGTCCGACGGGGGTGAGCGGCTGTCGGCGGGCGCGGCGAAGCTGGCCGCCGGAACCAGCCAACTACGAAGCGGCAGCGTGGAACTCGCGCACGGCCTACGCGAAGGGGCCGAACGCGTTCCGCACTGGACCGATCAGCAGCGCAACCAGGTCGCCGAAACCCTGTCCCAGCCGGTGGCTCTCGATGAGGTGACCCACAACGCCGCGCCGACGTTCGGCACCGGGTTCGCGCCGTTCTTCCTGTCGTTGGCTTTGTTCATCGGGGCGCTGATCATCTGGATGTTGTTGACGCCCTTGCAACCTCGCCCGATCGTCAACGGCCTCGGCGCCCTGCGCGTCGCGCTGGCGTCCTACTGGCCGGGTTTGCTGATCGTGGTGTGCCAGGTGTTGGTGATGTACGCGGTGGTGCATTTCGGCGTGGGCTTGAAGGCGGTCTACCCGGCGGCCACCGTCGCGTTCCTGATCCTGGTCGCGGGCGCGTTCCTGGCGCTCATCCAGGCGTTCAACGCGCTGTTCGGCGTTGCGGTCGGCCGGGTGGTCACGCTGGCGTTCCTGATGTTCCAGCTGGTCTCGGCCGGCGGTATCTATCCGGTGGAGACCACGCCGAAGCCGTTCCAGATCATTCACCACGTCGACCCGATGACCTACGCCGTCAACGGGTTACGCCAGCTGACTGTGGGTGGTATCGACTCGCGGCTGTGGGTGGCGATCGCGGTGCTGGCCGCCATCACCGCGGCGTCGCTGGCCGCCACCGCGTGGTCGGCGCGACGCAACCGGCAGTACACAATCGAGCGGCTGTACCCACCCATTGAAGTGTGAGCAGTGTGAGGCCGAGCTACGCCGCCTCGGCCTGGCGGCGCACGCTTGTGCGGCGCCTTCTGGCGTAGTTCATCGCCGGCTTCTCGACCAGGTAGTAGGTCACGGTCGCGGCGAGAACCGTTACGGCGAGCAGCACCACGATGTTGTAGAGCATTCCCGGTAGCGTGTCGCCGGCCATCCAGCCGAGTTGGCCGAGCAGCAGCAGCAGCGGGAAATGCCACAGGTAGGCCGACAGCGAGATTTCGCCGACATAGCGGATCGGCCGGACATCGAGCGTGCGCGCCAGTTTGGACTTCTCGCCCCGGGCCAGCGGAACCACGACGACCAGGATCATCAGCGCGGCGACCACGCCGACCACGGCGGTGACGAACGACACCGCGAAGGCGAACATCGCCGCGCCCACCACCAGCACGGGCAAGATCGCCGCGGCGCTGAGCGTCCGGACGCGTCGGCTCGCGCGCTCGGACAGCACGCCGTGCTCGATCGCGACGAACACGACCGCGGCGAGCATGCCCATCGCGAAGTTGTCGGCGTTGGTCAGGATGCTCCTGGTGAACACCGCGGCGATGTTCGGGCCCCAGTTGAGCAGGATGAAGTCGGAGGTGCCCGCGTACCGATTGACCAACGGGGTCAGCGCACGGCCCAGCAACCCGATGCCCAGCAGGATGGCGGGTGCGAGCAGCGCGACCAGGAACGGATTGCGTCTGCTGCGGGTGCCCGTCCGAAAAATCACCCAGCCCAGCAGCGGAAGCGTGAGGTAGAACGCGTACTCCAGGGTCAGCGACCACGACGGGCCGATACCGGTCTGGATGAAGGCCGGGATGTAGGTCTGCACCAACGCCAGGTTGGCCAGCAACTCCGCCGGATCGGTGATCATGCCGATTCCGGTGCGGGCGTCGTCGGGCATCATCGCCGCATTGCCGACGTAGGAAAGCTGCAACACAAAATTGACGATCAAGAAAATGACGAGGTATGCCGGCATAATTCGGGCCAGGCGGTGTATCGCGTAATTACGCACATCCGGCATGTCCGACCGGGCAACGAGGTTTCGCACATATGGCAAAAACAGCAGAAACCCGCTGAGCACGAAGAAATACACCAACGAGAAGCCGAACAGGTTGGTTTTCCACGTGTCGGCCGTGTTTTTCGTGTAGTAGCCGGTCACATGGGTGATGGCGATGCTCAGGCACAGTAGACCACGGATGCCGTCTAGGCCGATTATCCGCGCCCGCTTGTGGTTTCGGCCGACGTCGGCGCGTGCGGGTACCCCGGATTGTGCGGCGCCTTTCGTCGTCTCGGCCGTCACCGCGGTCGACGGCCGGTGCCAGAAGTGGCGTCACACACGAAAGGGTCCCCGCTTTCTTCAAGGTGATCCGAGACAGCTAAGCCGTCGCCATCGTAGGACCAACCCCGCAAATTTCGCGAGCCGGAATTTCGCCGATCAACCCCGCCGAAGAATCCGCACCGCAGCACCAGGGAAGTGCCATTTGCTGAGCAAATTCCCAGTTATATCTCCAGCCCATTAATTAGAGCTACGAACAGGGTTTTTAGTTGCCCTAGCTAGATATAGCTAACCCTTGTGCGAGTGCGGCTCCGATTCCTCAGAATTCTCCGGGACCTCGGCGCCGTTCTTCTTCACGTCGCGCACCCGCGTCTTGTACAGGCTGGCCACCGTGGTGATGACCAACGTCACCACGATCACGCCCAGGCTGACCAGGGTGGGGATCTCGGGCACCGGGACATGCTCACCGCCGTTGATGAACGGCACCTCGTTTTCGTGCAGCGCGTGCAGCACCAGCTTCACGCCGATGAAGGCGAGGATGAACGCCAGCCCCTTCGACAGGTAGACCAGCCGTCTGAGCAGATCACCGAGCAGGAAGTACAGCTGGCGCAAGCCCATCAGCGCGAACACATTCGCGGTGAACACCAGGTAGGGCTCCTGGGTCAGACCGTAGATGGCCGGGATCGAGTCCAGCGCGAAGATGAGGTCGGTGGTGCCCAGCGCGACGATGACGAGGAACATCGGCGTCATCACGCGCTTGCCGTTCTCCCGCACCCACAACCGCAGGCCATCCCACGTGTCGGTGAACTTCATGTGCTTGCGGGCGAAGCGCACCACCCGGTTCTCGGCGTCGTCGTCATGATCGGTGTCGCGCACCAGTCCCACCGCGGTGTAGAGCAGGAAGGCACCGAAAATGTAGAAGACCCAAGAGAACTGGTTGATCGCGACGGCACCGAGCGCGATGAAGATGCCACGGAAGATCAACGCCAGGATGATGCCGACGAGCAGCGCCTGCTGCTGGTAGATCCGAGGCACCTTGAAGCTGGCCATGATGATCAAGAAGATGAACAGGTTGTCCACCGACAGGCTGTATTCGGTCAGCCACCCGGCGAAGAACTCCAACCCGTACTGGCTGCCGTGGAAGAACCAGGTCCACAGCCCGAACGCGATCGCGAGGCTGATGTAGATCGACAGGTACGTTCCGGTTTCGCGCTTGGTCGGTTCGTGCGGGCGGCGGCCGATGATGACCACGTCGAAGAGCAGGATCGCGATCGTCACGCTCAGCGTGATCGCCCACTCGAGTCCGCTTACGTTCACCAAAACCTCCGGTCGTCAAAGCGCCGGAGGTCTCTTCCACCGCACGAAACCGTCGTGTCGGCCCGCGGCACCGGTCGTCCGATGACGGCCAACGTGATGACGATACCGCGGCGAAGGAATACTCCCCTCCAGCTGCGAGTCTGCCAGGTCGGTCGGCCCGACAAGAAATCCCGACCGCGGGATACCCCCAGAACCAGCGGCTACACCGCGGCCCGATGCCGGCCCCGCCGTCGTTGTCGCAATTGTGATCAGCCGTCGTGTGCGGCGCGGCGGCGCGGCCGGGTCGGCTTAGTACTTTGTAGGCGTGACTGGGGATTTTGTTTCCGAGGTGCCCCCTCAGTACGCGTTGTCGTCGTACGCACCCGAATCGCGCACGCTCATCGACATCCTCTACGAGACCGCACAGCGCTATCCGGATGCGCCCGCGCTCGACGACGGCACGGTGCAGCTGACCTATGCGGAGTTGATCGGCGATATCGAGGAAACCGTCGAATGGCTGGCCGCGCGCGGGATCGGCCGGGGTGACCGCATCGGCGTTCGGATGCCGTCGGGCAGCTACGCGCTCTACGTGGCGATCCTGGCGACGCTGGCGACCGGCGCCGCCTATGTGCCGGTCGACGCCGACGATCCCGTCGAACGCGCCGAGCTGGTGTTCACCGAGGCGCAGGTGGTGGCGGTCATCACCGAACAGGGGCTGATCCGCGGACCCGGCTCGTCACGGGGTTGGCGCGCAGTGCGTCCGCTGGCCCGAGACGACGCGTGGATCATCTTCACCTCGGGTTCCACCGGCACCCCCAAAGGCGTCGCGGTGACGCATCGCAGCGCGGCGGCCTTCGTCGACGCCGAAGCGCGAATGTTCGTACAAGACAACCCGATCGGCCCGGGCGACCGGGTGCTGGCCGGGCTGTCGGTGGCGTTCGACGCGTCCTGCGAGGAGATGTGGCTGGCCTGGCGGCACGGCGCCTGCCTGGTTCCCGCCCCCCGCTCGCTGGTGCGCAGCGGCATGGACCTGGGGCCGTGGCTGGTGGCGCGCGACATCACCGTGGTTTCCACGGTGCCGACACTGGCGGCGCTGTGGCCGGCCGAAGCGCTGGAGTCCGTGCGGCTGTTGATCTTCGGCGGTGAGGCCTGCCCGCCGGAGCTGGCCGAGCGGCTCGCCGCGGGTCCCGACTCGGCCGGCCGCGAGGTGTGGAACACCTACGGCCCGACCGAAGCCACCGTCGTCGCGTGTGCGGCCAAACTGGACGGGCGCAGCCCGGTGAGCATCGGGCTGCCGCTGGCCGGGTGGGATCTGGCCGTGGTCGACGAGGACGGCGCACAGGTGTCCTACGGCGAGGTGGGCGAACTGGTGATCGGCGGGGTCGGCCTGGCGCGCTATCTGGACGCGGAGAAGGACGCCGAAAAATACGCGCCCGTCACCAGGTTGGCATGGCAGCGCGCCTACCGCAGCGGGGACCTGGTGCGGCTGGAAACCGACGGGCTGTACTTCGTGGGACGCGCCGACGACCAGGTCAAGCTCGGCGGACGCCGCATCGAGCTCGGGGAGGTCGACTCCGCGTTGGTCAACCTGCCCGGGGTCAGCGGCGGCGCGGCCGCGGTACGGCAAACGACGAACGGCACACCGGTTCTGGTCGGCTACGTCGTCAGCACCGACGCGTCGTTCGACCTCGCCGAAGCCCGCGCCACGCTGGCCCAGCGCCTGCCCGCCGCGCTGGTGCCGCGTCTGGTGCAGGTCGACGAACTGCCGACCCGCACCTCGGGCAAGGTCGACCGCGACGCGCTGCCGTGGCCCGTCCCCGGCGACACCGACGAGGAGGTAACGGATCTGTCCGGAACAGCGGGCTGGGTCGCCGGGCTGTGGCAAGAGGTGCTGGCGGCGCCGGTCACTGGTTCCGAAGCCGACTTCTTCGCGCTCGGCGGCGGCTCGTTGGCCGCGGCGCAGCTGGTGTCGGCGCTGCGCCAACGCTATCCGCAGGTCACGGTCGGCGATTTGTACGACCATCCCCGGCTCGGGTCGCTCGCGGGTTTCCTCGACGAGCTCGGGGCGCCGCCGCCGGTCGCGCCGCGCACGGTCAACCCCGTGTCGCGGCTGACCCAGGCAGCCCAGATCGCGCTTGCACTGCCGCTGGCCACGCTGACCGGGCTGCAGTGGGTGGTCTGGCTGGCGATCGCCAACAACATCGCGGCCACCATGGTGACGTGGGCCCGGCCGGTCAACTGGTGGTGGGTGGCAGCGGGTTTCGTGCTGTTCGTCACCCCGCTGGGCCGAATGGGCATCGCGGCTTTGTGCGCCCGGATGCTGCTCGGCGGGCTGCAGCCAGGCACATATCGGCGCGGCGGGCCGGTGCATCTGCGGGTTTGGTTGGCCGAACGGCTGGCGCAGGCCAGCGGCGCCGAAAACCTCGCGGGCGCACCGTGGTTGGTCTACTACGCACGCGCTCTGGGCAACAGGGTGGGCAAGGGCGTCGACCTGCACTCCACCCCGCCGGTGACCGGAATGCTCAAGCTCGGGCACCGAAGCTCGGTCGAACCCGAAGTGGATCTGTGCGGGTACTGGGTCGACGGCGACAACTTCCACGTCGGCCCGATCACGGTCGGCAACGACGCCAGCATCGGGGCCCGAACCACGCTGCTCCCCGGGGCTGTCGTCGGCAAGAACGCTGACGTGGCGCCAGGCTCCGGGGTGATCGGCAAGGTCAAGAACGGCCAGTACTGGAAGGGCTCGCCGGCAGCCAAGTCGGGCAAGGCCCGCCATCCGTGGCCCGACCATCGGCCGCCGCGGGCGCCGGGGTGGGTCGCGGTCTACGGGGTGATGTCGGTTCTGTTGGCCGGTCTGCCGCTGCTGGCGCTGGGTGCGGGCCTGGCCGTGATCGGTTGGGCCGTGCGCGATACCGCCTCGGTGACCGCGGCGATCGGGCCGGCGCTGCTGTGGGCCCCGGTGGCCACACTGGCCGCGGTCCTCACCTATGCGCTGCTGACGGTGATCGGTGTGCGGATGTTATCGCTGGGATTGCGCGACGGCTATCACCCGGTGCGCAGCCGCGTCGGATGGCAGATCTGGGCCACCGAGCGGCTCATGGACGCCGCGCGCACCTACCTGTTCCCGGTGTACGCCAGCCTGTTGACGCCGTGGTGGCTACGAATCCTCGGCGCGAAAGTCGGTCGCGGGACCGAGATCTCAACGGTGCTGCTGACACCGAAGTTCACGGTGGTCCAAGACGGCGCGTTTTTGGCTGACGACACCATGGTGGCGTCCTACGAGTTGGGCGGCGGCTGGCTGCACGTCGCGCAGGCGACGATCGGCAAGCGCGCGTTCCTCGGCAACTCCGGTATCACACAACCGGGCCGCAAGGTGCCCGACGACGGCCTGGTCGCGGTGTTGTCGGCGGCGCCACACAAGGCCAAGGCGGGCTCGTCATGGCTGGGCAGCCCTCCGGTTCGGTTGCGCCGCAAGCCGGCCGCGACCGACACGGTGCGCACCTTCGACCCGCCGCTGCAGCTGAAGACGCTACGCGCGCTGGTGGAAGCCTGCCGAATGGTTCCGGTGGTGGTGACGTTCGCGATCGGTGTCGCGGTGCTGTTCGGGCTGCAGTGGCTGGCGGTCGAATTCGGTTGGCTGTGGGCGGCGTTGGGCAGCGGCGTGGTGCTGCTGGCCGCGGGTGCGGTGGCCGGTGCCGTCGCGGTTCTCGCGAAATGGGTTGTGGTCGGACGGATCGGCGCGGGTGCGCACCCGCTGTGGTCGTCGTTCGTGTGGCGAAACGAGGTGTCGGACACCTTCGTGGAGACGGTCGCCGCACCGTGGTTCGCCCGCGCGGCCAGCGGTACACCGGTGATGAACTGGTGGCTGCGCGCACTGGGCGCGTCGATCGGACGCGGGGTGTGGTGCGAAACGTACTGGCTGCCGGAGGCGGACCTGGTCACGATCGAGGACGGGGCGACCGTCAACCGCGGATGCGTGGTCCAGACCCATCTGTTCCACGACCGGATCATGGCGATGGACACCGTTGCCCTCGAGGGAGGTTCGACGCTGGGTCCGCACTGCGTGGCGCTACCCGCGTCGCGCATCGGCCGAAATACCACCGTCGGACCGGCCTCGCTCGTCATGCGCGGCGACGAGGTGCCCGCCTCGACCCGGTGGCTGGGCAACCCGATCGCGCCGTGGACGTCCGTGGGCAAGAAGCGGGAAAGCAAATCGGCGGGCAAGTCCAAGAAGCCAGAAGACACCGCAGCGTGACCGACGCCGAGAGCACCGACCGCGTCGTCGATCCGTACCTGCCCAACAGCGGCAATTCCGGCTACCGGGTCTCGCGCTACGAACTCGACCTGGAGTACAAGGTGGCGACAAACCGGTTGTCGGGCACCGCCACCATCGCCGCGGAGACGACGGTGCAGTTGCGCACGGCGACGCTCGATCTCTCCGATGCGCTTTCGGTGACAAAGGTGGCCGTCAACGGTGCGCGCCCGACCAGGTTCCGGACCTCCGCAGGCAAACTGCACATCACCTTGGCGGACGCCCTGCCCGCCGACACCACGATGACGATCGTCGTGCGCTACAACGGCAACCCTCGACCGGTCCGATCCCATTGGGGCGACGTGGGATTCGAGGAACTCACCGACGGCGCGCTGGTGGCGGGCCAGCCCAACGGCGCCCCCTCGTGGTTTCCGTGCGACGACCGGCCCGGCGCCAAAGCCAGCGTCGGCGTCCGGATCCGCACCGAAAGCCCCTACTACGCGGTCGCCAACGGCGAACTGGTCTCCCGGCGGGTACACGCCGGGATGACCACGTGGACCTACGAACAGCCGGAGCCGACGTCGACGTATCTGGTGACGCTGCAGATCGGCAGGTACCAGCGGCATCCGGTGTCCGACGACGGCGTGCCGATCGCTGCGGTGCTGCCCGACCGGCTGCGCAAGAACTTCGCCTCCGACTTCGCCCGCCAGCAGCAGATGATGCAGCTGTTCGTCGAGTTGTTCGGACCTTATCCGCTCGCCGCCGGGTACACGGTGGTGGTCACCGACGATGATCTCGAAATACCCCTTGAGGCACAAGGTGTTTCAATTTTCGGGGCCAACCACTGCGCGGGTCGCGGCCGGCGCGCCGAGCGGCTGATCGCTCACGAACTGGCGCATCAGTGGTTTGGCAACTCGGTCACCGCCAAGCAATGGCAACACATCTGGCTGCACGAGGGCTTCGCCTGCTACGCCGAGTGGTTGTGGTCCGAGCATTCCGGAGACCGCAGCGCCGACGCGTGGGCGCGGCACTACCACCGGAGGCTGGCCGATGCGCCGCAGGATCTGGTTCTGGCCGATCCGGGGGTTCGGGGGCTGTTCGACGACCGCGTGTACAAGCGCGGCGCGCTAACCCTGCACGCGCTCCGCGGGCGCCTCGGTGACGAGCGATTCTTTGCGCTGCTTCGGGACTGGACCCAACGCTACCGGCACAGCACGGTGGTCACCGACGACTTCACTGCGCTGGCAACGCAGTACGCGAACGAGTCGCTGGACTCCCTGTTCGAGGTGTGGTTGCACTCCGCGGCGTTGCCTGCGCTGGATGCGCCGCCGTGACCGACGCCGCCACCCCCACCGGCCCGGTCACCAAAGGCAGCGTGGCGCGGGTGGGTGCGGCGACCGCGGTGTCGGCGCTGTGTGGCTACGCGGTGCTGTATCTGGCCGCGCGCGATCTGGAGCCGTCGGGGTTCGCGGTGTTCGGCGTGTTCTGGGGCGCGTTCGGTCTGGTCACCGGCGCGGCGTTCGGGCTGCTGCAGGAGGCCACCAGGGAGGTGCGCTCGGCCGGCTACGTCGCGGTCGCCGAGGGCCCGCGCACCCATCCGGTCAGGGTCGCGGCCATGGTGGGGGTGGCCGCTGCCGCGCTTATCGTCGTCAGTTCGCCGCTGTGGGCGGCACAGGTGTTCGTCGAGGCCCGGTGGCTGAGCGTGGTGTTGTTGGCCGTCGGCCTGGCCGGTTTCTGCCTGCACGCCGCGCTGCTGGGCATGTTGGCCGGATTGAACCGGTGGACCCCCTACGGGTCGCTGATGGTCACCGATGCGGGGCTTCGGGTGGTGGTGGCCGCGGTGACGTTCGGCGTCGGCTGGGGGCTGGTCGGCTACCTGTGGGCGACCGTGGCCGGTGCGGTCGCATGGCTGCTCATGCTGGTCGTGTCGCCGATCACCCGGGTGGCCGCCGGGCTGCGCACCCCGGGCGGCACGGCGACGTTTCTGCGCGGCGCCGCCCATTCCATCGCCGCAGCAGGGGCCAGCGCGGTCCTGGTGATGGGTTTTCCGGTGCTGCTCAAGGCGACGACGGGTGAGCTGGGCGCGGCCGGCGGGGTGGTGATCCTGGCGGTCACGCTGACCCGCGCCCCGCTTCTGGTTCCGTTGACCGCGATGCAGGGCAACCTGATCGCCCACTTCGTCGACCAGCGCACCGAACGGCTGCGGGCGCTGGTGGCGCCGGCGGCCGTGGTGACCGGTGTGGGGCTGGTCGGGGTGCTGGCGGCCGGGGTGTTCGGGCCGTCGCTGCTGCGCGTCGGGTTCGGGCCCGAGTACCTGGCCGACGGTGCGCTGCTGGCCTGGCTGACCGCGGCGGCAGTGGCCATCGCGCTGCTGACGCTGACCGGCGCGGCGGCCGTCGCGGCGGCCCTGCACCGGGCGTACTCGGTGGGCTGGGTGTCGGCCACGGTCGCCTCGACGCTTCTGCTGCTGCTTCCGCTGGACCTGGAGACCCGCACGGTGATCGCGCTGCTGTGCGGCCCGCTGCTGGGCATCGCCATGCACCTGGCCGCGCTGGCCAAGAGCACCCGGTGACGAACCGCACCTATGCTGCCGAGGTGCGAATTCGATCGATCGCAACGGAGAGCAGATGACCTGGCTGGTGACCGGCGGGGCCGGCTACATCGGCTCGCACGTGGTGCGTGCGCTGCGCGACGCCGACCTGCCGGTGGTGGTGATCGATGACCTGTCGACCGGTCTGGAGGCGTTCGTCCCGCCCGGCGTGCCGTTGGTGCGCGGCACCCTGCTCGACACCGACCTCGTCGCGCAGACCCTGCGCGACCATCGGGTCTCCGGCGTCATCCACATCGCGGGGTTCAAGTACGCCGGTGTTTCGGTGCGTGAACCGCTACACACCTACGAGCAGAACGTCGCCGCGATGGTCAACCTGCTCAAGGCGATGACGACCGTCGGGACCGACAAGCTGGTGTTCTCCTCCAGCGCCGCCACCTACGGCACCCCGGACGTCGACACCGTCACCGAACAGACCCCAACCACACCCGAATCACCGTACGGGGTAAGCAAATTGGTGGGCGAATGGATCATGCGCGACGTCGCACGCGCCACCGGGTTACGACACACCAGCCTGCGCTACTTCAACGTGGTGGGGTCGGGTTCACCGGAGTTGTTCGACGTCAGCCCGCACAACCTTTTTCCCGTCGTCTTCGACATGCTCTACCGCGGCGAGACACCGCGGATCAACGGCGACGACTACCCCACCCCGGACGGCACCTGCGTACGTGACTACGTGCACGTGTCGGACCTGGCGGCCGCGCACGTCGCCGCGGCCAGGCGGTTGGAGGCGGGCGCGCCGGTCGAGGTGGTGTACAACCTGGGCAGCGGCAGCGGCACGTCGGTGCGCGAGATCATGACCGCCATCCGCGAGGTCACCGGCGTCGACTTCGAACCGGCCGTCGGGCCGCGCCGACCCGGTGACCCCGCCCGCATCGTCGCGTCGCAAGACCTGGCCGCCCGCGATCTCGACTGGCAGATGCGCCATTCGTTGCAGGAGATGGTGCGCTCGGCGTGGGTCGCCCGTCAGCAGGCAGGAGAGGCCTATCCCGGCTAGGGCCCTACTTCGCAACCGGGTGGCCTGCGCTGCGGTGGTACTGATCCTGGTGCAGCTGGCCGTCCGGGCGACGCTGGCGTTCGGCGGTTACTTCTACTGGGACGATCTGATCCTGATCGGCCGGGCGGGCACGCACAACCTGCTGTCGCCGCAGTACTTGTTCGACGACCACGACGGCCACGTCATGCCGGCGGCGTTCCTGCTGGCCGGCGGCATCACCAGGTTGGCCCCGTTGAATTGGTTCGGACCGGCGATCAGCTTGGTGGTGCTGCAGCTGCTGGCTTCGCTGGCGTTGCTGCGTACCTTGCATGTCATCCTCGGCTGGCGTCCGGTCCTATTGTTGCCGTTGACGTTCGCGTTGTTCACTCCGCTGGCGGTGCCGGGGTTCGCGTGGTGGGCGGCGGCGCTGAACTCGCTGCCGATGCTGGCGGCGCTGACTTGGGTGTGTGGGGACGCGGTCCTGTTGGTACGCACCGGCAATCGGCGTTACGCGGTGACGGGCACGCTGGTCTACTTCGGTGGCCTGTTGTTCTTCGAGAAGGCGGCCGTCATCCCGTTAGTCGCGTTCACGATCGCCGCGCTGCTGGCGCACGTCACCGCCTCCGGGTCGGTCGCGGCGGTGTGGCGCCGCGGGAGTCGGCTGTGGATGCCGTGTCTGGCGGTGACGGCGGCGTGGATCGTCGTGTACGTCATCGTGGTGGATCAGAAGCGCTGGAGCGGCGATGTGGCGATGACGTGGGAACTGCTGCACCGCTCGGTGACGCACGGCATCATCCCGGGCCTGGTCGGTGGGCCGTGGGAGTGGCAGCGCTGGGCGCCGGCGTCGCCGTGGGGGACGCCGCCGGTGACGGTGATGGTGTTGGGCTGGGTGGCGCTGGCCGCGCTGGTGGCGGTCGGCTTTATCCGCAAGCAGCGCATCGCTCCGGTGTGGCTGGCCGCGCTCGGCTACGCGGCTGCGTGTCAGATCCCGATCTATCTGATGCGGTCGTCGCGCTTCACGGCGTTGGAGTTGGCGCAGACGCTGCGGTATTTGCCGGACCTGGTGGTGGTGTTGACGTTGCTGGCCGCCGTCGGCCTATGCGCGCCGAACCGGCCGGGCACGGGCTGGCTGGACGCGTCGCGGCGTCGCACGGTGGTGGTGTGCGTGCTGGCCGCGGCGTTCGTGGCCAGCAGCATGTATTCGACCGCGACGTTCCTGACGAGTTGGCGCGACAACCCGGCGAAGCCGTATCTGCAGAACGCAGTGGCGGGGTTGGGCGAGGCCGCGCGGCGGTCCAGCGCGCCGATACTGGACCAGGAGGTCGACCCGATGGTGCTGCAGCGCGTCGTCGGGCCGGAGAACCGCGCCAGCCGAATGTTCGCGTTGGTACGGGATCGACCCGAGTTCGCCGCGGCGACAACGGATCTGCGCATGCTCGACAGCTCTGGCCGGCTGGTGGACGCGAAGGTCACCTGGGTGCGCACCATCACCGAGGGTCCGGCGCCGGGTTGCGGATATCTGGTGCAGCCCGATGCGCCGGTGCGGATGGCGCTGGACGGTCCGCTACTGCCGGCGGACTGGACGGCCGAGATCAACTACCTGGCCAACAGCGACGGGTCGATGACGATGTCGCTGTCGGAGGGCCAGGAGGTCAAGGTGCCGGTGCGACCGGGTTTGAACAGGGTTTACGTCCGGCTGCCCGGCGCGGGCGAGGCAATCGACGTGCGCGCGAACACGGCCGCGTTGTCGGTATGCGTCGCCTCGGGGCCGGTCGGTTTCGTGGCACCGAGGTAGCTGCCGGCTACGCCGGATTCCCGGCGGCCAACTCGGCGATGCGGGTCGCCCAGGAGGTACTGCACGGAGGTGATGGAGCCACCTAGGAGAATCGAACTCCTGACCTGCTCATTACGAGTGAGCCGCTCTGCCGACTGAGCTAAGGTGGCGTGCCCGCGATGAGCGCCTGCGCGAAGAGCAGACCGCACTGCGGCGGCACGAGTCTACGGCAGGCCCCGGCGCGGACCCAACTCAGTCGCGCAGCGCCTGACCGACGGTGGCCACCATGGCGTCGACGGCGAACTTCGGCTTGACGTTGACGGCCAACGCCTCGCGGCACTCCAGCACCGCCTCGATGCAGCGCAGCAGCCTCTCCGGTGACGCGTGCGCGGCCATCGCGCCGACCCGCTCGGCCATGTCGGGATGGTTGGCCTGAACATCGCCGGCCTCCGTGGCCACCAGCAGCGCATCGCGAAAGTAGGTGGCCAGGTCGATCAGCGCGCGATCCAGCGCGTCGCGCGAAGCCCGAGTTTGTCGTGACTTCTGGCGCTTCTCAAGGTCTTTGATCGCGCCCGCGGTGCCGCGCAATGCCCCCGCGGTACCCTTCCCCGACCCGCCGGCGCCCAGCGCCGTGCGCAACTCCTCGGTCTCGGACTCGTTGCGGTCCACCGTCAACGCCAGGGCCTCGGCCTCCGCGGCGGCCACCAATTCCTCGGCGGCCGCATAGGCCCGCGTCGGCGTCGCGGCGTCGCGGGCCAACCCCAGCGCCCGCTGCCTGCGCTGGCGGGCGTCGTCGTCGGTGGCCAGCCGTCGCGCCCGGCCGACGTGACCGCCGCTGACCGACGCCGCCCACCGGGCCTCGTCGTCAGCCAACCCGTCGGTCTCGATCAGCACCCTGGCGATGGCGTCCACGGGCGGCGTGACCAGCGCGACGTGCCTGCACCGGGAGCGCAGCGTGATCGCGATGTCCTCGGGGTCCACCGACGGCGCGCACAGCAGGAACACCGTCGACGGCGGGGGCTCCTCCACCACCTTGAGCAGCGCGTTCGCCGCACCTTCGGTAAGGCGGTCGGCGTCTTCGATCAACACGATCTGCCAGCGGCCGGTCGCGGGCCGCCGCGAGGCGATCTGCACGATCGCCCGCATGTCACCCACGCCGATCGACAGCCCCTCCGGGATGATCCGGCGCACGTCAGCATGGGTGCCGGCCATCGTCGTCGCGCAGGCCCGGCATTCCCCGCACCCGGGCACACCGTCGGAGGTGCACTGCAGCGCCGCCGCGAAGCACAACGCCGCCACCGAGCGGCCCGACCCCGGCGGCCCGGTGATCAGCCAGGCGTGCGTCATCGTGTGTGGCGTGGACACCCCCGAACCGTCGCTGTGAGGCGAATCACCGCGTGCCGCCTGCGCCGCAGCTACCAGCTCCGCTTCCACGGCGTCCTGGCCAACCAGACGCGAAAAAACACCCGTCATCGCAGATAACAGTAGTGCTGCGAACCGACACGTCCGTCTCACACCATCCGTCGTCGTCGCCGATGCCCGATACGGTTGACGCGTGGCCGCAGAAGCACTGCCGATCGGGCGGATCAGCGCATTCGTCCGATGGGTGGCGCGCACCCCGTGGCCGGTATTCACCCTGGGCATGCTGCAGGCCGACATCATCGGTGCGCTGCTGGTCGTGAGCTTTTTGCGGTTCGGCCTACCGCCCGAGGACCGCATCCAGCTGCAGGACCTGCCGGTGTTCAACCTGGCGGTGTTCCTCGGCTTCCTTTTCGTCTCGTTCACCGCCGCGTCGTACCTGAGTTTGCGGCTGCTGATCCCGGTCATGCGCTGGCAACGGCGCGACATGCTGCTCGGCGACCGCGATCCGGCCGAAACCGAGCTCGCCCGCACCAGGGCGCTTCGGATGCCGTACTACCGGTCGCTGATCAACGTGATGAACTGGTTCCTCGGTTCGATCGTGTTCATCGTCGCCAGCTGGCCGGTGGCGGCCAGGTCGGCGCCGGTCATCGCGGTCGCCAGTGGGCTGGGTGCCACCGCGACGGCGATCATCGGCTATCTGCAGTCCGAGCGGATCCTGCGCCCCGTGGCCGTGGCCGCGTTGCGCGGCGGGGTTCCGGAGAACTTCCGCGCCCCAGGCGTGGTGCGGCGCCAGGTGATGACGTGGGTGCTGTCGACCGCGGTCCCGATTCTGGCGATCGTGCTGGCGTTGGTGGCCAGCAAGTTCGAGATCCTGACCGCTCCGGCAAGCCGGCTCAACACGCCGATCCTGATCCTCGCGATCACCGCGCTGGTGGTCGGCTTGGCGGGCACTGTGCTGGTGGCGATGTCGATCGCCGACCCGCTGCGGCAGTTGCGTTGGGCGCTGGGTGAAGTGCAGCGCGGTAACTACAACGCTCACATGCAAATCTACGACGCCAGCGAATTGGGTTTGCTGCAGGCGGGTTTCAACGACATGGTGCGCGATCTGGCCGAGCGGCAGCGGCTGCGTGACCTCTTCGGTCGCTACGTCGGTGAGGACGTGGCCCGTCGCGCGCTGGAGCGGGGCACCGAGCTGGGCGGCCAGGAACGCGACGTCGCCGTGCTGTTCGTCGACCTGGTCGGCTCGACGCAGCTGGCCGCGACCATCCCCGCCGCCGACGTCGTCAACCTGCTCAACGACTTCTTCCGCGTCGTCGTCGACACGGTGAACCGCCACGGCGGGTTCGTCAACAAGTTCCAGGGCGACGCGGCGCTGGCGATCTTTGGCGCGCCGATCGAGCATCCCGACGCGTGCGGGGCGGCTCTGGCCGCGTCGCGTGAGCTGCACGACGAGCTGATCGAGGTGTTGGGCCAGACCGAGTTCGGCATCGGGGTGTCGGCGGGTCGCGCCATCGCCGGACACATCGGCGCCAAGGCCCGCTTCGAGTACACCGTGATCGGCGACCCCGTCAACGAGGCCGCCCGGCTGACCGAGCTGGCCAAGCTGGAGGAAGGCCACGTGTTGGCGTCGGCGGTGGCCGTCAGCGGTGCGCTCGACGCGGAGGCATTGTGCTGGGACGTCGGCGAGGTGGTGGAGTTGCGCGGCCGTGTCGCGCCGACCCAGTTGGCCCGGCCGCTGAACCGGGCGTCGACCGAGCCCGTCGACGCCGACGCGACCTCCCCGCAGCCCTAGCCGAGCCATCCCGCAGCGCCGGCATCGACGTTTTGGTGAGTTTTACTCGCACTTTCCCGCCCGAATGTCCCTTTGAGCGGGGTGGGCGGAAAGGCAACGGAAGCTACTTCTTGGCGGCTTTCTTCTTCGCCGGCGCCTTCTTCTTGGCGGCCTTCTTCGTCCGCTTCACCGGGCCGCGGGCGCGGCGATCAGCCAACAGTTCGGCCGCACGCTCGTCGGTCAGCGACAGCACGTCATCGCCCTTGCGCAGGCTGGCGTTGGTCTCGCCGTCGGTCACGTACGGACCAAACCGGCCGTCCTTGATCACCATCTGCTTGCCGGTCGCCGGATCCTCACCCAGCTCGCGCAGCGGCGGAGTCGAAGCCCGCTGTCCACCACGACGTTTGGGCTCGGCGTAGATCTTCAACGCTTCCTCGAGCGTGATGTCGAACATCTGCTCTTCGGTGGCCAGCGACCGGGAGTCGGTGCCGCGCTTCAGGTACGGGCCGTAGCGGCCGTTCTGCGCGGTGATCTCCTCACCGGTGTTCGGGTCGACACCGACCACCCGCGGCAGCGACAGCAGCCGCAACGCGTCGTCCAACGTGACCGTCTCGAGGTCCATCGACCGCAGCAGCGAACCCGTCCGCGGCTTGGGTCCGGTGGGTTTCTTGCCCTTCTTGGCCGTACTGCCCGCCGAACCGTCGTCGCCCTCGGACGATGGCGGCAGCACCTCGGTGACGTACGGACCGTAGCGGCCGTCCTTGGCGACTATCTCGTGCCCGGTCGCCGGGTCGATGCCCAGCAGCCGGCCTTCTTGCGGTGTGGCGAAGGCCTTTTCGGCAAGCTCCAGGGTCAGCTCGTCGGGCGTCAGCTCGTCCTTGAGGTTAGCCCGCTGCGGGGTAGGCTCGCCGTCGTCGCCGGTGACCATCCGCTCCAGGTAGGCGCCGTTCTTGCCCACCCGCACATAGACCGGGCGGCCCTGCTCGTCGTCAAACAGCTTGATGGAGTTGATCTGTCGGGCGTCGATCTCCTCGAGGTTGACGCCGACGAGCTTCTTCAGCCCGCCCGAGCGGGCGATCGAGTCCTCCACCCCGTGATCGCCGCCGAAGTAGAAGTTGTTGAGCCAGTTGGTCCGTCGCTCGTTGCCGGCGGCGATCTCGTCGAGCTCGTCCTCCATCGCGGCGGTGAACCCGTAGTCGACCAGTCGGCTGAAGTGCTGTTCGAGCAGTCCGATGACCGCGAACGCCACCCAGGACGGCACCAAGGCGCTGCCCTTCTTGTGCACGTAGCCGCGGTCCTGGATGGTCTTGATGATCGAGCTGTAGGTCGAGGGCCTTCCGATGCCGAGCTCCTCGAGCGCCTTGATCAGCGACGCCTCGGTGTAGCGCGCCGGCGGGCTGGTGTGGTGCCCGTCGGCGGTCAGGTCCTTGGCATCCACGCGCTGGCCCTGCTCGAGCTGGGGCAGTCGGCTCTCGGCGTCGTCGGCCTCGCCGCCGGCCTGGTCGTCGATGCTCTCGACGTAGGCCTTCAAGAAGCCCGAGAACGTGATGGTGCGCCCGCTGGCGTTGAACACCACTTGCTGGCCGTCGTTGGAGGCACCGGAGATACGCAGGCTCAGCGTCGTGCCGCGCGCGTCGGCCATCTGCGAGGCCACCGTGCGCTGCCAGATCAGCTCGTAGAGCCGGAACTCGTCGGTGTCGAGCTGGCTGTGCAGCTGGCCGGGCGTGGAGAACACATCACCGGCGGGGCGGATGGCCTCGTGGGCCTCCTGGGCGTTTTTCACCTTGCGGGTGTACTGGCGCGGCGACGGGTGCAGATACTCCTCGCCGTAGAGCTGGCGGGCCTGGTTGCGGGCCGCGGTGATGGCCGACTGCGACAGCGTGGTCGAGTCGGTGCGCATGTAGGTGATATAGCCGTTCTCGTAGAGCCGCTGCGCGATGCTCATCGTGCGCTCCGAGGAGAACCGCAGTTTGCGCCCGGCCTCCTGCTGCAGCGTGGAGGTCATGAACGGCGCGTAGGGCCGCCGGGTGTAGGGCTTCTGCTCGACGGAGGACACCGTCAGCTGCGCGCCGCGCAGCCCGTTGGCCAGCGCGGTGGCCGCGGCCTCGTCGAGCACCCGCACCTCGTCGGGCTTGCGCACCGCGCCCAGCGAGTCGAAATCGCGTCCGGTGGCGACCCGGCGCCCGTCGACGGTGTTCAGCTTCGCGGTGAACGTGGGCGGGGTGGCTTGGGCGTTGGACACGCTGGCGTCCAGTTCCGCGGTGACGTCCCAGTAGGAGGCGCTGCGGAACGCCATGCGCTCCCGTTCGCGCTGCACGATGATGCGCGTGGCCACCGACTGCACCCGGCCCGCCGACAGCTTCGGCGCGACCTTTTTCCACAGCACGGGGCTGACCTCGTAGCCGTATAGCCGGTCCAGGATCCGGCGGGTCTCCTGCGCGTCGACCAGGTCGTTGTCCAGGTCGCGGGGGTCTTCGGCGGCTGCGCGGATGGCCGGCTCGGTGATCTCGTGGAACACCATGCGCTTGACCGGCACACGCGGTTTGAGGGTTTCGAGCAGGTGCCAGGCGATGGCCTCGCCCTCGCGGTCACCGTCCGTGGCCAGATAGACCTCGTCGACATCTTTGACCAGGTCTTTCAGCTCGTTGACCGTGCTCTTTTTCTCCGGGCTGATGATGTAGAGCGGCTCGAAGTTCTGCTCGACGTTGACCCCGAGGCGCGCCCACGGCTCGGATTTGTACTTCGCGGGCACGTCGGCGGCGTTTCTGGGCAGGTCACGGATGTGGCCGCGGGAGGACTCCACGATGTAGTCCGAGCCGAGGTAACCAGCAATTTTGCGTGCTTTGGTTGGCGACTCGACTATGACGAGCCGCCGGACGCTTCCATTGCGGCCGCTGCCGCGGTCCCCGTCAACCACTTGTGTCTACGCTCCACTTCTCTGTTGCCCATCCGCGGCGCAATCCATGCATCGACGGATCGTCGCCGCGAAAGGCAACTGACAATTTGGCACCCCGCGCGAGCCGACGCAAACTGCCCCCCTATCTGTCTACCGTTATACGCGTGGCCACTGGGGCAACGCGTCCACGTTGTCCGGCGGTTCCCCCACGTTCTCTACCAGGCGCGATAGCCGTCGGCGCCCGCTGATCCGCAACGCCGGATGGGCTCCGCGGGTGCCGATCAGGGTCGGAGCGATGCCGACCCGCATCATCGCCGACGCCAGCGGCGCGTACGTGTCGGGTGCGTGCGGATCCAGCCCGAGCAGATATCGGTCGGCCTCGGGGGTGCCCGCGGCCAGCGTCCAGGCCCGAAGCTCCCTGGGTCCAGGCATCCACTGCGGCGGCACCGTCTTGACGGCCCCGCGGGTCCACGCCAGGGCCATCGGCACCAGCAGCGGGTCCACCGCCGTGCGCACCAACGGCGTGTGCTCCTCGGTGCGGGTGATCTCGGGCTGCAGACCGGCCTCGATCACCATTTCGGCGATGCCCTCGGCCCGCCACATCGCCTCGACCACCACGGAAAGGCGCGCAGCCTGGTCTTTCCCGGCCCCGACGAGCACCGCCTGGCCGGGCGCAGCGAGCAGCCCCGTCAGGTCGGCCACCGCGGGCGGCACCGACTCTGCCGAGAAGAACGACAGCTGGCTCACATGCCGACAGTAAGCCAGCTTCGGGCCTCAGCCGGGTGCGCCGGGCCGCAGCGGCAGGCAAAAGAGAACACCCCGCGTCATCCGGTTCCGGATTCGTGCGGGGTGTTGCCTGGTTTGGGGTGGTCTTTCTAGACGGCCCGAACACCCGTGGCCTGCGGCCCCTTGGGGCTTTGGCCGACCTCGAACTCGACCTTCTGGTTCTCCTCCAGGGTGCGGAATCCGCTGCCCTGAATTTCCGTGTAGTGGACGAAAACGTCAGCGGAGCCGTCCTCCGGCGCAATGAAGCCGAAGCCCTTCTCCGCGTTGAACCACTTCACAGTTCCCTGTGGCATTTCCTGTTGTTTCCTTCTCTTATTCTCCGGGTGCGGTCCACCGTGGTTCGGTAGCCCGGGCCCGTTCCGACCGCCATACCTTCGTGGAGTGTTCGGAACTCGACCCGACCTACAACCCTCGCAGGAACCGCGATCGCAACGTCGATCCTGCGAGTGCAAATACACGAACACAGAAGCTGCGACCGCCGTTAGTCAACCACGTTCGGCGCTGCTGCGACAGTTCTCGGCACAAGCAAGTGGGCACAATTGCGCTAGGAGACTCTTCAGGAGGGCCAAATAATGGCGGATTTCGGCCGCGAGCTACTCGCCGGCGTGGTCGAGGACATCACCGCCAACGGGGCCAGTCCGTTGCGTCACGTCGCGGATCTACCCGCGCGCCAGGGCCGGCCGCAGACGTGGCCACCGTGGGCCGACCCAGATGTGGTGCGGGCGTTCCTTGATCGCGGTATCGCCGCGCCGTGGTCACACCAACGCCTCGCCGCCGACCTCGCCCACGACGGACGCCACGTGGTGCTGAGCACCGGGACCGCGTCGGGTAAATCGCTGGCGTACCAACTACCGATACTGACGGCTCTGCGGACCGATTCACGGGCGCGGGCGTTGTACCTGTCGCCGACCAAGGCGCTGGGCCACGACCAACTGCGGGCCGCCGTGGAGCTCACCGAGGCGGTGCCACTGCGTGACGTCGCGCCGAGCGCGTACGACGGTGACAGCCCGGCCGACGTGCGCCGCTTCGCCCGCGAGCGGTCGCGGTGGATCTTCTCCAACCCCGACATGATCCACCTGTCGCTGCTGCGCAACCACGGCCGCTGGGCGGTGTTCCTGCGCAACTTGCGCTACCTCGTGGTCGACGAATGCCATTACTACCGTGGTGTTTTCGGATCCAACGTGGCGATGGTGCTGCGCCGGCTGCTCCGGCTGTGCGCGCGCTACTCGTCGTCACCTACCGTGATCTTCGCCAGCGCGACCACCTCTGAACCCGCCGCCACCGCCTCGGAGCTGATCGGTCAGACGGTCGCCGAGGTCGTCGACGACGGCTCCCCGCAGGGGGCGCGCACCGTCGCGCTGTGGGAGCCGCCGTTGCTGGCCGAACTGGTCGGTGAAAACGGCGCGCCGGTACGGCGTTCGGCCGGAGCGGAGGCCGCGCAGCTGATGGCGCACCTGGTCGCCGAGGGCGCGCGCATGCTGACCTTCGTGCGGTCCCGACGCGGTGCCGAACTCACCGCGCTCGGCGCGCGGTCCCGGTTGGAGGAACTCGCGCCCGAACTGGTCGAGCGGGTGGCGTCGTACCGGGCCGGCTATCTGGCCGAAGACCGCCGCGCGCTGGAGCGTGCCCTGTCCGACGGTGAGCTGCGCGGGCTGGCGACCACCAACGCGTTGGAGCTGGGCGTCGATATCGCCGGCCTGGACGCCGTGGTGCTGGCCGGGTTTCCCGGCACCGTGACCTCGTTCTGGCAGCAGGCGGGCCGGTCGGGGCGGCGCGGTCAGGGCGCGCTGATCGTGCTGATCGCGCGCGACGATCCGCTCGACACCTACCTGGTGCACCACCCGGCAGCGCTGCTGGACAAACCCATCGAACGTGTCGTCATCGACCCCACCAACCCGTACGTTCTTGGCCCCCAACTGCTTTGCGCGGCCACCGAACTGCCGCTCGCCGATGCGGAGGTGCGGATGTGGAACGCGGAGGTGGTGGCCGAGTCGCTGGTCGACGACGGGCTGCTGCGCCGACGCACCAACGGCTACTTCCCCACCCCAGGCGTCGATCCCCATCCGGCGGTGGACATCCGGGGCTCATCGGGGGGCCAGATCGCCATCCTGGAGGCCGACACCGGCCGGATGCTGGGCAGCACCGCGGTGGGTCAGGCCTACGCATCGGTGCATGCCGGGGCGGTCTATCTGCATCAGGGTGAGAGCTACGTGGTCGACTCCCTGGACCTCGAAGACGGGGTGGCGTTCGTGCACGCCGAGGACCCCGGATACACGACGTTCGCGCGCGAGCTGACCGACATTGTGGTCACCGGCGACGGTGAACGAACGCACCACGGTGAGGTCACCATCGGTCTTGTGCCGGTGTCGGTGACCAACACCGTGATCGGGTATCTGCGCCGCCGGTTGAGCGGGGAGGTGATCGACTTCGTCGAACTCGACATGCCGACCCGCACCCTGGACACCACCGCGGTGATGTGCACCATCACCGCGGAAGCCCTGCAGCGCAACGGGTTAGATCTGTTGCGGGTGCCGGGGGCGTTGCACGCCGCCGAACATGCCGCGATCGGGCTGCTGCCGCTGATCGCCAGCTGCGACCGCGGCGACATCGGTGGGGTGTCCACGGCGATCGGGCCGGTGGACGGGCTGCCAACGATTTTCGTCTACGACGGCTATCCCGGCGGCGCCGGTTTCGCCGACCGCGGTTTCCGGCGCATCGACACCTGGTGGTCGGCGACGGCGGCGGCCATCGAGGCCTGCGAGTGCCCGTCGGGTTGCCCGTCGTGTGTGCAATCACCGAAGTGTGGCAACGGAAATGACCCGTTGGACAAAGACGGCGCGCTGCGGGTGCTGCGGTTGGTCCTGACCGCGATTTCGGGGACGCGCTGATGAGCCCGCGCAGCGGTCGGTCGGGCGGTTCGGGCCCACGCGGCGCCGGTAAACTTCCGGCCATGACCCACGACTGGCTGCTCGTGGAAACTCTCGGCAGCGAGCCTGCGGTGGTCGCCCAGGGTCGTCGCACCCACAACTTGATTCCCATCAGCACGTTCTTACGGCGAAATCCGCACCTGATGGCGATCCAGACGGCCATCGGTGAGACCGTGCGCGCCGGCCAGGGGCTGTCCAGCATCACCCCGAAGAACGACCGGGTGATCAGCACCGAGGTCGTGCAGATGACCGACGGGCGCATCCACGGCGTGCAGGTGTGGGCGGGCCCGCCCGATATGGAGCCGCCCGAACGTCCGGTCGTCGGGCCGTTGGTGTGGGATCTGGCCAGCGGGCTGGCCACCGGCACGACCGAATCGCTGACCAACAGCGGGTGGGACCCCGAGGTCGAACCGACGCAGGGCCGCACGTTCGCCGACGATCTGCCCAAGCGCGACTTGAACCCCAGCGAGGCCAAGGTGTTGTCGATGGTGATCGGGCGCGAGCCCGGCACGACGTTCTGCAGCACCTGGGACATCACCGACTATCGCGGCGAGCCGATCACCGTCGGGTTCGTGGTGCGCGCGGTGCTCGAAACCGACGAAGACGACGACGATGCACGCCTGCTGTGCCGGGCGATGAACTGGCGCGCCGAGCGTGACGAAGCGAGCCAACCGCCCGACTACCTGGCCCAGCGGATCCTCGCCGGGCTGGCCCAGCCGGGTGTGCACCGCGCGCTGGTCGATCTGACCGATTGGACGCTGCTCAAGTGGCTCGACGATCCGGCGCCGTTCTTCGACTGGCGCACCAGCATGGCCGGTGAACACGCCGTGCACCCCGATGACCGTCCCCGGATGGATGAGATGGCACGGCAATTCGCGTCCGGCACCGCGTCGGGTGTGCTGCGGATGACCGCGACCGACGGCGGCTGGACGCCGGTGCACATCACGGTCAACCGGATCGAGCTCGAGGAAGGCACCTACGCCGGCTTGGCGATGCTGCGTCAGCCCAGCGCCGACGAACTCACCGGGGAATAGCGATGCCAGGTGGCGGCTAGGCCATTGTGCCGCGAAACTGTATTCCAGCTGGAACAGTTCGAGTAGCGGCCTGCCGGAATACAGTTTCGCGATTGGTGTGGACTCAGCCGCGCCGCCTTCGCCGCCGCCAACCCACCTGAACGAGGCCGAAATACACGATGACCTGGTTGGACGCAGCCGCCTCAAACCGGAAGTGGCAGCTACAGTGCTACGCTGTCGCACATGGAGGTTGGTGTGCGGGACCTGCGGAATCACACGAGCCGGGTGATCGACGCAGTGAAGGCCGGGCAGCAGGTAACGCTGACGGTGCATGGCGAGCCGGTCGCCGATATCGTGCCGCATACGCGTCGCAGCCGGTGGCTGTCGGGGGAGCGTTTACAAAGCGAACTCGTCGAACGCTCGGCAGACGCGCGCTTGGCCGACGAACTCGTCCACCTTGCCGGTCAGACCATCGACGACCTGTGATCGACGTCGAGGTTTCAGTTGGCTTGCTGGACACGTCAGTCTTCATCACTCGTGAGGGCGGCCGCGCCATGGCGAAACTTCCTGAAAGAGTGGCGCTTTCGGTCATCACGATCGGCGAACTACAACTCGGCATGCTGAACGCAGGCGATGCCGCGACCCGAGCCCGTCGGGCGGATACGCTCGCGCTGGCGCGCGCGGCAGACCCCATCCCGATCACTGAAGCGGTGATGGTTTCGTGGGCCCGACTTGTGGCGGACTGCCGAGCCGCAGGCGTGCATCGAGCAGTGAAGCTGACGGACGCTCTCATCGCGGCCACGGCGATCGAGCACGGTCTTCCCGTCGTCACGCAGGATGCCGACTTCGACCAGATCGCCCGCGCCTGTCCTGCGCTATCCGTGGTGAAGGTGTGAACCGAAATGCCGATGCCATAGCCCCCTCCCCTGCTCTCCGCAGCCTCAAGGCTTCATTTCGACCGGTCCGGCGCGCGCGACGGCGCGGGCAGGGCCGACTGCGAGCCGTCCCACCGCAACGGGAACGTCGACGGTCACAACGACATCCAAGTCCTCGACGTCACAGCGGATAACAGTGGCCTCCATGGCG
Organism: Mycolicibacterium sp. XJ879; assembly: GCF_053483935.1. Lineage (NCBI taxonomy): Bacteria > Bacillati > Actinomycetota > Actinomycetes > Mycobacteriales > Mycobacteriaceae > Mycobacterium > Mycolicibacterium sp. XJ879. The sequence goes on along the minus strand of NZ_JBEFTH010000002.1, from coordinate 603,200 downwards.
TGCGCGATCGCGCCCGCCCGTGTGCACGCCGCCGGAGCGCCGTCGGCCAGAGACGTCGCGGCCGCCACCGCAGCCAGGTCGGCGGCCGCCTGCGCGCGGTGTCGCCCGATCACCGCCGCACCGACATACACCGCGCCGACGGTGACCGCCAACAGCACCGCCATCGCCGCGACGGCCAGCAAGGTGGCCGATCCGTCCTCACCGCGCGCCGGGCTCCACGGCGGCCACCGCCCGCGCTGCCACCGTGATCCCCGGCAGCAGCACCGACCGAGTCCTGATCGTCGCGACGACGAACCCGCCGTCGCGCCGCATCTCCACTTCCGCGCCGTCGGGTGCGACGCGGCGCGCGACGGCCGCGCCGTCGTCACCGCGCGCCGCGAGCCGCGCGGCCTCCCGCGCGGCGTCAACACAGCGGATGTGCATCGAGACCGCGGTGAGCCCGGCCACGCACACGATGAGCACCGCCACCAGACCCGCGAGCGCGAACGCCGCCTCCACCGTCGCGGCCCCGGACTCCCCACCTAGGCGTTGGTACTCAGTGCGCGGTTGATGATGTTGGTCAGCGCGCTGACGATCGAGTCGCCGGTGACCACCGTGTACAGGATCGCGCCGAACGCCGCCGCGGCCACCGTCCCGATCGCGTACTCGACGGTCGACATCCCCTGCTCGTCGACCAACAAAAGCGTGAACCGCGCTTGGGCCGCCCGAATCTTGTTCGCCAGCATGGTGTTTCCCTTCCTTGTTTTCAATCACAGGACTCCTGACCGCAACACGTCACCGGCCAACCCGACGACCACCGGGACGATGCCCAGGCACAGGAAGGCCGGCAGGTAGCACAGCCCCAACGGTCCGGCGATCAACACCGACGCGCGTTCGGCCGCCGCCCGGGCGCCGGCTGCGGCGTCGTCGCGGGTTCGGGCGGCCAGGTCCGTGATGCCGTCAGCCAGCGCGGCACCCGATGCGGCCGAGCGGCGCGCCAACCGCAGCAGCGCGTCGGTGTGCTGGTCGCGGTGTGCGGTGGGCTCCGACCACGCCACCGCCGGATCCGAGCCCAGCGCCAGCAGGTCGGCCGCCCGCGTCAGCACCCGGCCCAGGTGTTGCGGAGCCAGCGCCGCCGACACCGCCGCCGCCGTCGACACCGCCATACCGGAACGCAGGCAGGCGGCGAATACGTCGAGCGCGGAAGCGGCGGCCAACGGATCTTTACCGTGGTCGCGGTGCGGCTGAACCGGTTTCGGCGCCACGGGTGCCAGCCTGGGCGTTGCACCCGGACCGACCAGCATGGCCGCCGCCAACAACAGCGCCGCGGCCGTCATGTCGAAACCCGATCGGTGATGCGGTCCGACCACGCCAGCCCGGCACACGCCAACGCGACACCAATGGCCAACAACCACTGCCCCGCGCCGTCGGAGCACAGGAAGCGCAGCGGATCGGCGCCGATCAACTGGCCGAGGCCGATGCCGAGGACCGGCAGTCCGGCCAGCACCGCCGCGGTGGTGCGCGCGCCTGCCATAGCGGCGGTGACCTGAGCCGAGAAGCGCTCGCGCTCAACGATGTCGCTGTGGGCGGTGCGGATCAGCGTCGCGATCGCCAAGCCGTGCGCCTGCGCCAGCTGCCAACACAGCGCGAGACGTTCCCAGTGCGTCGACAGCGCCGAGCGCGCCGCGACGCTACGCAACCCCGCGGCGACATCGCCACCCATCCGGGCCCGCGCAGCGACGGTGCGCAGCGACGCCGCCACACCGCCGTCGACCTCTTTGGCGGCCGTGGCGAACGCCGCCGCCGGGTGCGCGCCGACGCGAAGCTCGCCGACGAGAACGTCCAGCGCGCCTTGCAGGGCGACGGCCTCGGCCGCGCTGTCTCGTTTCCGGACCCGGCGTCGACGGCGCACTTCCACGGTGGTGGCGACGATCGCGGCGGCCACCACGATGCCCAGCGGCGCGATGACCGCCAACACCAGCGCGGTAACCACCGGCCACGTCAGCCTCAGGAACCGTGTCCATGGCGGGCGTTGCGCGTGGCGCCGCAGGGCGACGTGGCGGGCCGGTGCGGGGGCGATCAACAGGGCGAGCGCGAGCGCCAGGGCCGCCGCGCTCATCCGCGCCGCCGGTCGTCGATCAGGCGTCGCAGCTGCTCTGCGCCGCACCCGGGCCCACGGTCGACGTGCCAGGCCGTTACGGCTTGCACCCTGGCGTCGGGACCGCGCTCGAGCACCGAGATCTCGGTCAATCGGCGGCTTCGGCTGCGGTCACGGCTAACGTGCACGACCACCTGGACCGCAGCGGCGAGTTGGCTGTGCAGCGCGGCGCGGTCGAGTCCGCCGAGACCGGCCAGCGCCTCGAGCCGGGCCGGCACCTCGGCGGGGCTGTTGGCGTGCACGGTGCCCGCGCCACCGTCGTGGCCGGTGTTGAGCGCCGCGAGCAGGTCGACCACTTCGGCGCCGCGCACCTCGCCGACCACGATGCGGTCGGGCCTCATCCGCAACGCCTGCTTCACCAGGTCGCGCACGGTCACCTCGCCGACCCCTTCGACGTTGGGGCAGCGGGCCACGAGCTTCACCAAGTGTGGATGGGCGGGGGCGAGTTCGGCGGCATCCTCCACACAGACGATGCGTTCGTCGGCGGGCACGGCACCCAGCAGGGCCGACAACAGCGTTGTCTTGCCGGCGCCCGTGCCGCCTGAGATCAGCATGGCCAGGCGCGCGTCGACGATGTCGTCGAGCAGCGCCGCGGCGGCCGGTTCGATGGCGCCGGCCCGGATCAGCGCGGCCAGATCCTGGGTCGCGGGCCGCAACACGCGCAGCGAAAGACACGTCCCGCCGACGGCGACGGGCGGCAGCACCGCGTGCAACCGCACGCTGAACTCGCCGGTGCCCAACCCGTGCAGTTGGCCGTCCACCCACGGCTGGGCCTCATCGAGGCGCCGGCCCGCCGCCAACGCCAACCGTTGGGCCAGCCGACGCACCGCGGTCTCGTCGGCGAACCGAATCGTGCTGCGACGCAGCCCTGCCCCGTCGTCCACCCACACCGCATCAGGAGCTGTCACCAGTACGTCGGTGATGCCCTCGGCGCACAGCAGCGGCTCCAGCACCCCGGCGCCGGTCAGCTCGGTCTGTACCGCCCGCAGCCCGCGCAACACCTCGCTGTCGCCGAGCAGCCCGCCCGATTCGGCGCGGATCGCCTCGGCGACCACATCGGGGCGCAGCGGCGCCGACTCGACCGCCAGGCGTTCACGGACCCGGTCGATCAGCGACCCGCTCATCCCGCGGCCACCACCGGATGCTCGCGCAGCACCGTCAGCACCCGGCCGGCGGCCAGCGCCAGCGGCGATCGTCGACGCAACCGCAGGCCGTCGCATTCGAGGATGCGCGCCACCGACGGCTGCGGACGCATCGCGGCCAACAACGGCAACTCGACGATGTCGGCGACCTGACGCGACTGCAGGCCGCCCGGCGCGGGACCACGGACCACAAGTCCCGCGTTGGGGTTGACCGTCGTGACCCAACGCGCCGTCGCGGCCGCCGCGGCACAAGACCGGACGTCGGCGGGGACCACGATGACGACGAGATCGGCGGATGCCAGCGCGGTTTCAGCGGCCGTCGTCGATCGCCTCGGAACGTCGCAGACCACCGTCACCCCGCCGCGGCTACCCGCGTCGATCACCGAGCCCAACGGGGCCGGGTCGATGTCGCCGCCGGCGCGGGTGCAGGACAGCACCGTCACGCCGTGGCGGTGTGGCAGCGCGTCGCGCAGCGCGGTGTAGGTGAGCCTGCCGCCCTGCAGCATCAGGTCCGGCCAGCGCAGCCCGGGCACGGCTTCGCTGCCCAAAACCAGGTCGATGCCGCCGCTCCACGGGTCGGCGTCGACGAGCAGTGCTCCTGAGGCGTGAGTGACCTGTGATGCTGTGCGGGCGAGTGCGGTAGCGAACACCGAAGCCCCAGCGCCGCCCCGGCCGGCGATGGCCGCGACCACGGCTCCGCGGGGTGCATCCTCGCGGACCTGTTCGGCCGCGTCGGCCAACTCCGCCATCAGTTCGGCGTCCTGGTCGGGCAGCGCGATCACCCGCTGTGCACCGACCGCGATCGCGGCTTCCCACTCGGCGGCAACGGGTTCGCACCGGCCCACCAGGACGACGCGGGCACGCCGGGGCAGGGCCCGCTCGGCACAGCGGCGGGCGGCCCCGAGATCGAGCAGCACGGCCGCCGCGGCGGTCCACACTTTGCGGCTCGACGGCTCGGATGCATACACGGCGTGCAGGCCCACCGCAGCGCAGACCCGGTCGATATCGGCCCGCAGGGTGGGGTCGTGGATCAGCGCGAGGATGCCGTTGGGTGCGCCCATGGGGCAACCATTGCGGGCAAACCCGACACCGCGCCATGGGTGCACCCGAGATCTGGGGATGGGTTCGCCGTTGGGGATAACGCCCGAATCGGCCGCCCGCGAAAACCGCGTTCCGCAACCTTGGATAACTGCCCTGCTTATCCGCCATGCGAAAGGTTCCGGAAAAAGTGACGACCCCCGCCAGGGGGGGAGGAGGCGGAGGTCGTCGTGTATCAGCCCCGGGGGGTCGGGCTGATGCACACCCGACACAAGCCGGGTAAGCCTCACTATACACACGCCAGTATGGCGGGGCGCAAGAGTTGATTGCCGAAGAAAGCAGCGGAAACGCGAAAGGTTACAGTCACCGCCACGTGTCGTGAACTGCCAGTTTGTACAGCCGCCTCGCTGGTGTCACGCGCGCGCACCTATGCTGGCGCCGTGACAGAACTGCAACCGCCGACCGGACGGTCGACAGTTCCGCAACCGGCCCGGCCGGCGGGCGAGCCGCTGAAAACCGCTGCGTTCTTCGACCTCGACAAGACGGTGATCGCCAAATCGAGCACCTTGGCTTTCAGCAAACCCTTCTTCGCCCAAGGGCTAATCAATCGGCGAACCGTTCTCAAGTCCGCCTACGCCCAGTTCCTGTTCCTGATGTCGGGCGCCGACCACGACCAGATGGACCGGATGCGCGCGTACTTGACCAACATGTGCGCCGGCTGGGATGTCGAGCAGGTGAAGTCGATCGTCGGCGAGACCTTGCACGAGGTCGTCAACCCGTTGGTGTTCGCAGAAGCCGCCGAGCTGATCGCCGATCACAAGCTCTGCGGCCGCGACGTGGTCGTAGTCTCGGCGTCGGGTGAGGAAATCGTCGCGCCGATCGCTCGGGCGCTCGGCGCCACCCACGCCATGGCCACGCGGATGGTCGTCGAGGATGGCCGCTACACCGGTGAAATCGCCTTCTACTGCTACGGCGAAGGCAAAGTTGAGGCGATTCGCCAGCTCGCCTCCACCGAGGGCTACGCCCTGGAGCATTGCTACGCCTACACCGACTCGATCACCGATCTGCCGATGCTCGAAATCGTCGGCCACCCGGCCGTGGTAAACCCGGATCGCACGTTGCGCAAAGAAGCCGCCGCGCGCAACTGGCCGGTGCTCACGTTCTCCAAACCGGTGTCGCTGCGCGACCGCATCCCCGCGCCGTCGGGCGCCGCGGTGGCTACCACCGCAGCGGTCGGGGTGAGCGCGTTGGCGGCTGGCGCACTTACCTATTCGCTGCTGCGGCGCTTCGCATTCTGAGCCGTCCGGGCACCCGGTTTCGCGATCCGTAACGATCCGGACCCGGTGCCGGTTTTAGCCCTTGCTGTGACCGCGGTCACGGGGTACAAATGGAAGCACGGAAGCTTGGCAAGGCCAAGGCCGAGCCGGAAGAGAAGGCTCGGACTCCCGAACCAGGCTCCCTAGCGCGGATCCCGGCACCCACGCGGAGCACATGCCGCGAAATAGGCAGAAGTGTTGCGGGCCTGCGTATTTGCGAAAAGCGGACGGCGGGAGTTTTCCCACGGGAGTTTTCCCAAGATGACCCTTTGGGTGGGGTCGCAGCCGGAGCGCATCGACAAGACGCCGAGGCCACCCACGCAGCCCACCACAGCACGCTTGGTAACCGGGTCCCCGCGCTAGCGGGCGGCGAGCCGAATCACTCGGAACGCCGCCCGCTTCACGTTGTTGTTCTACAGACGCCTACGAACCCATCGCCTGCGCGATCGACAACGCTTCGCGCGCACCGGCGTGCAGCGCCCGGCAACTCAACAACAGCCATGCCGTCAGGCCGTCCGGCGTCCCGGACGAGAAGCCGCGTGCGGCGGCCGTGTAGTCACCGGACTGCCGCATCAGATAGACCTCCGGCACGCCCAGCCCGTGCGGATCGAGGCCACTGGCCATGGTCACCAACCGCGACACCGCCCGGGCCACCACACCGTCGGCGCTGCCGAACGGGGCGAGCGTCAGCAGTTCACCGTGCGCGACGGCGGCCAGGATCGCGGCGGGCACCCGCGTGCCACTCGTCACGATGTCGGACAGCAGCGCAAGCCGGTCCCCCACGTCGGCGTCGGCGCGGGGACGCCCGAGGCGGTCGTCGTCGACAAGGTCGGCGGCCGCCAGCGCATGCAACCGGGCCAGCGCCTGCAGCGGCGCGCGCCGCCACACCCGCACCAGCGTGGTATCGCCACCCTCGAGCGCTTCGGACACCCGGATCGCGCCGGCGAGCACGGGGTCGATGTCGTCGCCGTCGCCCAACTTCAACGAGCCGCCGTCGAGCACCGACGACGCCCGCGCACCGCGCAGTGCGGACTCCGCGGCGGTCGCGGGCCAGCCGCGCAAGTTGGTGCGGTGCCGGTGCGCGCGGCCCAGCGCCTCACCCGCTTCCTCGCACGCCTGCGCCACCCCGGGCAACTCGACGAGCGGGGACAACGGATCGGCGGAAGCGGTCACGGCAGCCCACGCTAGCCGAACCGACACCTGCGTCAGCCGCCGCGTATCGCAGGCCCGCCCATCCGTTGTGACATGCTCACCGCGCGTCGCGTTCGGTGACTACCCTCACAGATATGACCGAGACGCACACCGAAGCACCTGCCGTCTATCCGCCCTCCAATGAGTTCGCCGCCCAGTCGAACGCGACGGCCGAGATGTATGAAGAGGCCGAGCGCGACCGGTTGGCGTTCTGGGCCAAACAGGCCGAGCGACTGCACTGGGCCACGCCGTTCACTGAGGTGCTGGACTGGTCGGACGCACCGTTCGCGAAGTGGTTCGTGGGCGGCAAGCTCAACGTCGCCTACAACTGCGTGGACCGCCACGTCGAGGCCGGCCACGGTGACCGGGTGGCGCTGCACTGGGAGGGTGAGCCGGTCGGCGACAGCCGCTCGATCACCTACGCCGAACTGCAGGAGCAGGTGTGCAAGGCGGCCAACGCGTTGACCGATCTCGGCCTGGCCACCGGCGATCGCGTGGCGATCTACATGCCCATGGTCCCGGAGGCACTCGTTGCGATGCTGGCATGCGCGCGGTTGGGTGTGCTGCATTCGGTGGTGTTCGCCGGCTTCTCGAGTTCCGCGCTCGCCGCGCGCATCCAGGACGCCGAAGCCAAGTTGGTGATCACCTCCGACGGCCAATACCGGCGCGGCCAGGCCATGCCGCTCAAAGAGGGCGCCGATCAGGCGGTGGCCGACCAGCCGTCGGTGCAGCATGTGCTGGTGGTGCGCCGCTGCGGCATCGATGTGCCCTGGACCGAAGGCCGCGACGTGTGGTGGCACGACGTCGTCGACAGCGCCTCACCCGAGCACGCGCCTGACGCGTTCGACTCCGAGCATCCGCTGTTCTTGCTCTACACCTCGGGCACCACCGGCAAACCCAAGGGGATCGTCCACACCACCGGCGGCTTTTTGACCCAGGCCGCCTACACCCAGCACTACGTGTTCGATTCCAAACCCGAGACCGACGTGTACTGGTGCACCGCCGACATCGGGTGGGTCACCGGGCACAGCTACATCGTGTTCGGACCGTTGGCCAACGGCGCCACCCAGGTGGTCTACGAGGGCACGCCCAACTCGCCCAACGAGCATCGGCACTTCGAGATCATCGAAAAGTACGGTGTCACGGTCTATTACACGGCGCCGACGTTGATCCGAACGTTCATGAAGTGGGGTCGTGAGATTCCCGACGCGCACGATCTGTCCAGCCTGCGGCTGCTGGGCTCGGTCGGCGAGCCGATCAACCCCGAGGCGTGGCGCTGGTATCGCAAGGTGATCGGCGCGGACAAGACACCGGTGGTCGACACCTGGTGGCAGACCGAGACGGGCGCCATCATGATCTCCCCGCTGCCCGGCGTGACGGCGGCCAAGCCGGGTGCGGCCATGGCGGCGCTGCCGGGCATCTCGGCGCAGATCGTCGACGAGGACGGCCAGCGCATCCCGCCCAGCCCGCCCGACGCCGAACCGGTCACCGGTTACCTGGTGCTCGACCAGCCCTGGCCGGCGATGCTGCGCGGCATCTGGAACGACCCGGAGCGCTACAAGGACACGTACTGGAAGCGGTTCGAAAAGCAGGGGTGGTACTTCGCCGGCGACGGGGCGCGCTACGACGCCGACGGCGACATCTGGGTGCTGGGCCGTATCGACGACGTGATGAACGTGTCCGGACACCGCATCTCGACCGCGGAGGTGGAGTCGGCGCTCGTCGGGCACCAGAACGTCGCCGAGGCCGCCGTGGTGGGCGCCAGCGATGCGCAGACCGGACAGGCTATTTGCGCGTTCGTCATCCTGGAGGCGCACGCCAAGTCCAGCGGCGACGAGATGGTCGACGTGCTGCGCGAGCAGGTCGCCAAGGAGATCGGAAAGATCGCCCGGCCCCGCGAAATCCACGTCGTACCCGAGCTGCCCAAGACCCGCAGCGGCAAGATCATGCGTCGGCTGTTGCGCGACGTCGCCGAGGGCCGCGATCTCGGAGACACCTCAACCCTGGTGGACCCCAGCGTCTTCGAGAACATCCGGACCAGCAAGTAAGCGCGCTACGACGCGCCGATCGGAACGAAACCCGTACCCGGCCGGTTCTTCGCGGTGATATCGGCCAGCTGGGTGTTGAACGACATTGTCACCGCGGGCGTGTGCAGCGGGATGTACTTGATGATGCACGTCGGCAGGTTCTCGGAGAACGCACCGTGGATCATGCCGACAAGCCGGTTGTGGACGGTGACGGGTGCACCGGAGTCACCCGGCCCACCGCACACCTGGTTGACGAAGGTGCCGGGTTCGGTGCCCGGACCCCACGTGACGCCGCACGAGTAGCCGGTGGTACGGCCCAGCTTGCAGGCGATGTCGCCGACGACGGGGTCGGGGCCGAGCCCGTCGATCTGGAACCCGTCGATGTTGTTGACCGGTCGCACCTTGGCCGGGTCGAACTGGATGACCGCGTAATCCAGCGCGTCGTTGCCGGCGACCATCGTGCCCACCACGCCGGCGTTCGGCGCGGCTTCGGCCGCCACCTGTGCGCCGGGTCCGCCGCAGTGCGCGGAGGTGAAGCCGATCAGGTTGCCGCGGTTGTCATGGCCGATCGCGGTCAGCGTGCACATCGTCTCGCCGTTGACGACCAGACCCGACCCGCCGCCCAGCACCACCGGGTCGGCGGCGTATGCCGTGGGAGCGAACGCGACGAGTCCCATCAGCCCGGCAAGGGCGACGAACGTGGTAGCGAGACGACGCAGGCAGCGGCCGCTGGTCCTCAAAGATGTCTCCTCAATCGCGAGCCCGACCTGCCGTGCTGGAACCCGGTCAGTCTATCGCCGGTCGGCCCGCGGTCGGCCGCACGCCACATGCCGCCACCCGACATGGCAACATGAACCGCGACCGATAGCCGAGGCGGGAGGAACTGTCCGTGAGCGATCGCAGCAATGGCGCGCCGACCACCGTGACGTCGATACCACTGGTCGACCCGCACGCCGCCAAGGCCGACCCGTCCATCGGAGACCTGGTCAAGGACGCCACGACGCAGGTATCGACGTTGGTACGCGCGGAGGTCGAACTCGCCAAGGCCGAGATCACCCGCGACGTCAAGAAGGGCTTGACCGGCAGCGTCTACTTCATCCTGGCGCTGGTGGTGCTGTTCTACTCCACGTTCTTCTTCTTCTTTTTCGTCGCCGAACTGCTCGACACCTGGATCTGGCGCTGGGCGGCGTTTTTGATCGTGTTCGGCATCATGGTCGTGGTCACCGCGATCTTCGGCCTGCTCGGCTACCTCAAGGTGCGGCGCATCCGCGGTCCGCAGCAGACCATCGAATCGGTCAAGGAGATCCCCGAAGCGCTGACCCCGGGCCACGACAAGGCCAAGACCGCCGCCGGCGACGGTAAGCCGGCGACCGACCCATCAGGCTGGTAATGCCCTCCGGGCCACCGCCCGATCCGTCGGTAGTCCGAATCGACGGCCCATGGCGTCATCGTGATGTGCACGCCAACGGAATTCGCTTCCACGTCGTGGAGGCCGACTCCCCCGACGCGTCCACGACGCTGGCAACCGAACGGCCGCTGGTCATCCTGCTGCACGGCTTCGGATCGTTCTGGTGGTCGTGGCGCCACCAGTTGCGCGGGCTGACCGGCGCGCGGGTGGTGGCCGTGGATCTGCGCGGCTACGGCGGCAGCGACAAACCGCCGCGCGGCTACGACGGCTGGACCCTGGCCGGGGACACCGCCGGCCTGGTGCGCGCGCTCGGCCACAACGAGGCCACGTTGGTAGGCCACGCCGACGGCGGGCTGGTCTGTTGGGCCACCGCGGTGCTGCACCCGCGCGCGGTGCGGGCGATCGCCGTGGTCAGCTCGCCGCATCCGGTCGCCCTTCGCGCCTCGGTGCTGCGGCGGCGCGACCAACGCGCGGCGCTGCTGCCGTGGCTGCTGCGCTACCAGGTGCCGATGTGGCCCGAGCGGGCGTTGACCCGGCACGACGCCGAGGAACTGGAACGTCTGGTGCACCGCAGGGCGGGCGCGAAATGGGTTGCCTCAGAAGACTTCTCCGAGACCATCGGTCATCTGCGGCGCGCGGTCCAGATCCCGTCGGCGGCGCATTCGGCGCTGGAGTACCAGCGCTGGGCCGTACGCAGCCAGCTGCGCGGCGAAGGCCGACGGTTCATGCAGTCGATGCGGCGCCCGATCAACGTTCCCGTGCTTCACCTCCGCGGGGACGCCGACCCGTACGTGCTGGCCGATCCGGTGTATCGCACCCAGCACTACGCACCGCACGGCCGCTACGTATCGATCGCCGGCGCAGGCCATTTCGCCCACGAAGAGGCACCGGAAGCGGTCAACGAGCAACTGTCGCGCTTTGTGGCGCAGGTGTACCGCGTTAAGTGATGCAGGTGCCGGTGGCCACGCGTTCGGTGTTGCCGATCGCGGCGAGCTGACGCGACACCTCGTTGGCGGTCAGCACGAACCCGGTGTCGGCGTCGTCCACGGCGGCGCCGAACACCACGCCCAGCACGTTGCCGTCCAGGTCGATCATGGGTCCGCCTGAATTGCCTTGGCGCACAGTGCCTCTGATCGTGTACACCTCCCGTTCCACCGTGTTGGTGCGGTAGATGTCGGGTCCGGACAGCTCGATGATCTCGCGCACCCGGGCCGGTGTCGCGACGAAGTCGCCGCCGCCGGGATAACCCATCACGATCGCGTCGGTTCCCGTCGACGCCGGCGTCTCGGCGAACTGCAGCGGCTCGGACGCCAGGTCGGGCACGTCGAGGATCGAGATGTCGGCGTCGGGGTCATAGGACACCACGTAGGCCTCGTAGGTCCGGCCGTCGGCCTCGATCGTGACACTGTCGGAACCGGCCACCACGTGCGCGTTCGACATCACCCGGTCCGGCCCCACAACGAATCCGCTGCCCTCCAACACCTTCTGGCAGCCCGGCGCGACGCCGCGGATCTTCACCACGCTGGGCCGCGCTGCCGCCACTACGGGGTCGACGGCCAGCGCGGCATCGGGGGCGTCGACGGCCACGATCGGGGTGCGCCCGAACGGCTGCAACACGTCAGGCAAGCCCGAGGTGTCCAACAGTGCCGACAGCCGGGCAGGCACCTGCCTCAACCAGTCCGGTGCGAGGTCGTTGACCTCCTTGAGCACCTGCGAGCCGCGCACCGCGGCAGCCAGGTTCGGCTGATCCGAGGTCTGCAGCGGATAGGTCAGCATCCACGCGGCCACCAGCACCGCGACGATCTGCAGTGCCACCCCGATCAGGGAGTCGATGGCGCGTAGCCCGCCGTTGCGGATAGCGCCGCGCACCGCCCGGCCCAGTACGACACCGGCGATCTCGCCGACGACCACCAGGGCAAGGATTAGAAACAACGTCACGAACAGTTTGGTGCGGGGACCGTCGATGTTGGCGACCAGGTGCGGCGCGAGCAGCACACCGGCCACGGCCCCGAGCACCACGCCCAGGAACGACAGCAACGAACCGAGCGCCCCCGATCGCCATCCGGAGATACCGGCGATGAAGGCGACGGCGAGGACAACGAGGTCGAGCCACTGCGACGAAGTCATGGTTGGGTTTCACCGTAACTTGAGTCGTCGCCGACGAGCGCCATTGCCTCGTCGAGTTCACGCACGTCGTCGGTGTTCCACGGACGCGACCAGCCGGCGACGTCGAGCATCGCCGAGACCACCTGGCCGGTGAACCCCCACACCAGCATCTCGTGGAGCAGGAACGCCGGCCCGGCCAACCGGCGGGTGTTCTCCTTGCGGTACACCATGATCCGGTTCTTGGGGTTGATGAACGCCCGCAGCGGAACGCGTGCGACGTGCGCGGTTTCACCTTCGTCGACGACGGCGACCGGGCCGGGGTCCGGGGAGTACGCCAGCACCGGTACGACATGGAAGCCGGAGGGCGGAATGAACAGCCGTTCCAGCGTGGCGATCGGATGCAGCCGTCGGACGTCGATGCCGGTCTCCTCGTTGGCCTCGCGCAGCGCGGTGTGCACGGGGGTGAGGTCGCCGGGGTCGGCCGCGCCGCCGGGGAACGCGGCCTGCCCGGCGTGGTGGCGCAGCGTGGCGGCGCGGACGGTGACCAACAGGTCCACGTCCTGCGGTGCCCCGCCGCCGGGTGCCTGTGGCGGACCGGAGAACAGCACCAGCACCGCCGCGTCGCGGCCGGCGCCGGGCGTCGCGTTGACCCCCATCGCGGCCAGCACTTCGGGGGGCACCCGGCGTCGATAGGCCCGCTTGACCAGGTCGGTGTTGTCGAGCAGCGGTTTGAGCCAGGACGGCGCGGCCTCAGGGGTCAGCGGACTGTCTTCGCTGACCCAGTTCACCCCGGTACTCCTATCGACGGGTTGATCGCTGCGGCGATCTCGTCGGCGTTGTCAAACGAGCGCGGCAGGACGTCGGCCACGCTACCGTCTGCGCGAAGGACCACGGTTGCGGGCATGACGTTCGGTACCCGCAGCGCAGCCGCGATTAACCGGCGACCGTCCTGCAGCGTCGGCAGCCGCACCTCGAGCTCGGCCAAGCGCACGAGGGCGGCCGACTCGTTCTCGTCCTGATGCACCGTCAGCACGGTGACCTCCGGGCCGACGCGGCGCTGGTATTCGGCCATCGCGGGCAGCTCCGCCGCGCACGGCGCGCACCAGTAGGCCCACAGGTTGAGCACGACGGTGCGGCCGGCCAACGCCTCGGCGACGTCGACCATCGCACCGTCACCCGCGCATTCCAGCGTGATACCGCGTAGCGCCTCGGGCCCGGTGCCGACGCCGGATGACGGGCACGGCCGAAGATCCGCACGTGCCCGGGGACCGGCCAGCGCCACGGCGGTGTCGGCGGCGCGGCGGTCGCGGGCGGTGCCCGGCCCGTCGGCGCCGTCGTCGTCGCCGCCGAGCTCGCTCCACAGCGCCACGCCGAGGGCGACCAGGATCACTAGCACGGCCACGGTCCACCGGGTCGAACTGCGCATGTCGTGTCACCCCGGCCGGGCTACAGCCCGGCCAGCGCCAGCAGGTGCTCGGTTTCGGGGCCCTTGACCAGCGGCGCAGCGGTCATCGGGTCGGTCGGCCCGATCCCGTAGGAGGGGCAGTCGTTGGCCAGCACGCACACCCCGCACGCGGGTTTGCGCGCGTGACAGACCCGGCGGCCGTGAAAGATCACCCGGTGACTCAGGTCGGTCCACTCCTTGCGCGGGATCAGTTCGCCGACGGCGTGTTCGACCTTGACCGGGTCTTCCTCAGCCGTCCACCGCCACCGCCGCACCAGCCTGCCGAAATGGGTGTCGACGGTGATGCCGGGGATGCCGAACGCGTTGCCGAGGATGACGTTGGCTGTCTTGCGGCCCACCCCGGGCAGCGTGACGAGCTCCGCCATGGTGGCGGGCACCTGGCCGTCGAACCGCTCGACCAGTTCCTGGCCCAATCGAATCAGCGAGCTGGCCTTGTTCCGGAAGAAGCCGGTGGGCCGGATGAACTCCTCGAGCTCGGCACGGTCAGCCTGGGCGTAGTCCAGTGCGGTGCGGTAGCGCTTGAACAACGCCGGGGTGGTGAGGTTGACCCGCTTGTCGGTGCTCTGCGCCGACAGGATCGTGGCGACCGTGAGCTCGAGCGGGTTGGTGAAGTCCAGCTCGCAGTACACATGCGGAAACGCCTGCGCGAGCGTCCGATTCATTCGCCGAGCCCGACGCACGAGGCCGATGCGGGTTTCGCTGTCCCATTTTCGGGCGCGTTTGGCCGCGGCCGCCTTACCCGTTGATGTGTCGCCCACGGTCACATCCGCAAGCCTACTGACGACGTCTGACATCGCCGAACGGCGCTGCCGCGGACCGGTGGCAATTTGTGATCCCGCTGAGACCTTGGCCGTGTTTACTTCAGCGTTGTGTCATGGTTGCTGGTCGGATTGATTCCGGGGTTGCTGATGCTGGCAACGTTCGGCCTCGACCGTCTCGAAGCGGGCCTGCACCGAGACACGGTGTCGGCCACCGACGTGGCCACCCTGCTCTCCCGTACCGGGGCCGCCGATGTCGACACGCTGACCCGCGCGGACCGGATACGGCAACCCAGGCATGCGCACGAGTCGACGATTCACGCGCTGACCCGCAACGGTGCGGCACCGGATTTGCCCACGCGCGATTACCCACACCGGGCAGTCAATCCTGAGTTTCAGCGGACTCGACATGCCAATCGTGTGTAGCGTGGGCTGGTCGCGAAACGGGGTACCTCTAGACTGATTTCGCTAACCAGGCTAGAGCTCGGCTTTGCGCAGTCATATCACCTAACAGCTTAAGAGGGGCAACGTGGACGAGATCCTGGCGCGGGCCGGAATCTTCCAGGGGGTCGAACCCAGCGCCGTATCCGCGCTGACCAAGCAACTGCAACCCGTCGACTTCCCCCGCGGACACACCGTGTTCGCCGAAGGGGAACCCGGTGACCGGCTGTACATCATCGTGTCCGGGAAGATCAAGATCGGTCGACGATCGCCGGACGGCCGGGAGAATCTGCTCACGATCATGGGACCGTCGGACATGTTCGGCGAGTTGTCGATCTTCGACCCCGGGCCGCGGACGTCGAGCGCCACCACCATCACCGAGGTGCGCGCCGTGACGATGGACCGCGACGCGCTGCGGGCCTGGATCTCCGACCGCCCGGAGATCGCCGAACAGCTGCTGCGGGTGCTGGCCCGTCGCCTGCGCCGCACCAACAACAACTTGGCCGACCTCATCTTCACCGACGTGCCCGGCCGGGTTGCCAAGCAGCTGCTGCAGCTGGCACAGCGGTTCGGCACCCAGGAGGGCGGCGCGCTACGCGTGACGCACGACCTGACGCAGGAGGAGATCGCTCAGCTCGTCGGCGCCTCGCGTGAGACGGTCAACAAGGCGCTGGCCGACTTCGCCCACCGCGGCTGGATTCGGTTGGAAGGCAAGAGCGTGCTGATTTCGGACTCCGAACGTCTGGCCCGCCGCGCGCGTTGAGTCCTCCCGGCGATTTCGGCGCGCTCGCGGCCCGTCAGCGTCCCTCAGCGCGCCGAACTCGCTAACCTCGCAGGTAGTCCACCTGGGCCTGGACCGACCATTCGGCCACGTCCCAAAGCTTTTCGTCGACGTCGGTGTAGACATGTTCGACGATCTGGCGGACGGTGGCGTCCTCACCCAACTCGTGCAGCGCGCCGCGCACCTGATCGAGCCGCTCCTCGCGGTGCGCCAAATACATGTCGCTGACCGTTGCCACGTCCGCGAGTTCGGGGCCGTGGCCGGGCAACACCGTGCGCTGGCCGAGGCCACGCAGCCGCTGCAACGAGTCGAGGTACTCCTGCAGGCTGCCGTTCTCCTTGTCGATCACCGTGGTGCCGCGGCCCAGCACTGTGTCGGCGGTCAGCACCGCGTCGTCGAGGACGAAAGACACCGAGTCCGCGGTGTGGCCGGGGGTGGCCAGCACGGTGATCCGCAGCCCCGCGGCGTCGATGACCTCGCCGTCGGTCAGCGGCGCGCCGAGACCGCGCAGGAAACCGCTGCCCATCGAGCGGACCACCGCGCCGGTTCGTTCAACGATCTTGTCGATGGCGCCGGCGTGGTCCTCGTGGCGGTGGCTGATCAAAATCAGCGAAATCTCGCCGAGGTCGGCGAGCCGTGCGACGTGCTCGTCGTCGTCCTCGGGACCGGGGTCGACGAGCACCATCTCGTCGCTGCCCGGCCCGCGCAGCACCCACGTGTTGGTGCCGTCGAGCGTCATCATCCCCGGGTTATCGCACAGCAGCACCGACGCGGTTTCGGTGACCGGCCGCAGAAGCCGGTACGCGGGGTGCTCGAGGGTCACCGGTTCGCTCACGTCAGCTCGACGATGACTTCTACTTCGACCGGCGCATCAAGGGGTAGCGCCGACACCCCGACCGCCGACCGCGCGTGCGCGCCCGCGGCGCCGAAGACCTCACCGAACAGTTCGGAGGCCCCGTTGATCACCCCCGGCTGGCCGTGGAAGCCCGGGGCCGACGCGACGAACCCGACCACCTTGACCACCCGCGCGACCGCGTCGATGCCGGCCAGCGAGTCCACTGCGGCCAAGGCGTTGAGCGCGCACACCCGGGCCAGCGCCTTGGCGCCCTCGGGGCTGACCTCGGCGCCGACCTTGCCGGCCTGCAGCAGCGCGCCGTCCTTCATCGGCAACTGACCGGCGGTGTAGACCAGGTTTCCGGTGCGCACCGCGGGCACGTAGGCCGCCACCGGCGGCACCACGGCGGGCAGTTCGATGCCCAGCTCGGCCAACCGGGCGGCCGGGGTCTGATGTCGGCCCTCCGGCGCCGGCGTCATTTCGGTCGTTTGAGATAGGCGACGTGCTGCTCACCGGTCGGCCCGGGCAGCACCGACACCAGTTCCCAGCCGTCCTCGCCCCACTGGTCGAGGATCTGTTTGGTGGCGTGGGTGAGCAACGGGACGGTGGAGTACTCCCAGCGGGTCGGTTCGGTCATATGCCGAGCTTATCGGGCGGTCAAATGAGGCTGCGGGCGTCATGGAGGCGCAGACCAGTCGTTTAGCATGCACACGTGGCTTCCACTACCAATGGCGGCAAATCCGTCGGCTGGCCGTCTCGCCTGACCAAGGCGCGCCTGCACTTCATCACCGGCAAGGGCGGCACCGGCAAGTCGACGATCGCCGCAGCCCTGGCGTTGGCCCTCGCAGTCGGCGGCCGCAAGGTGCTGCTGGTGGAAGTTGAAGGGCGCCAAGGGATTGCGCAGTTATTCGACGTCCCGCCGCTGCCCTACGAAGAGGTCAAGATCGCCACCGCCGACGGTGGCGGTCAGGTCAACGCGCTGGCGATCGACACCGAGGCGGCGTTCCTCGAATACCTCGACATGTTCTACAACCTCGGCCTGGCCGGGCGGGCGATGCGCAGGATCGGCGCGGTGGAGTTCGCCACGACGATCGCACCCGGGTTACGTGATGTGCTGCTCACCGGAAAGATCCGCGAGATCGTCACGCGCGCCGAGAAGGGTAAGCAACCGGTGTATGACGCCATCGTGGTGGACGCGCCGCCGACCGGGCGCATCGCCCGGTTCCTCGACGTCACCAAGGCGGTCTCGGATCTGGCCAAGGGCGGGCCGGTGCACGGGCAGGCCGAAAGCGTCGTCAAGGTGTTGCATTCCGACCTCACCGCGATCCACCTGGTGACGCTGTTGGAGGCGCTGCCCATCCAGGAGACGCTGGAAGCCATCGACGAACTCAAGGGTCTGGACCTGCCGATCGGCAGCGTCATCGTCAACCGCAACATCCCGGCCTACCTGTCACCGCAGGATCTGGCCAAGGCCGCCGAAGGCCACATCGACGCCGACGAGGTCCGCGCGACGCTGGCCGATCACGGAATCACGTTGTCTGACAGTGATTTCGCGGGTCTGCTCACCGAGACCATCCAGCACGCTACCCGGATCAAGGCGCGCGCCGAGAGTTCTGAGCAACTCGACGCGTTGGACGTGGCGCGCCTCGAGTTGCCGCAGATCACTGACGGCGTGGATCTGGGCAGCCTCTATGAACTCGCCGAAGTGCTCGCACAGCAGGGCGTCCGGTAGACGCATCGGACCACTAGAGGAGACGTAGATGAGCACCCACCCCCCTGCGCTCGATATGCGCGCGATCATCGAGGACACTTCCAACCGCGTCGTGGTGTGCTGCGGCGCCGGCGGTGTCGGCAAGACCACCACGGCGGCCGCATTGGCGTTACGGGCGGCCGAATACGGCCGCACGGTGGTGGTGTTGACGATCGACCCGGCCCGGCGTCTCGCCCAGGCGCTGGGCATCACCGATCTGGGCAACACCCCGCAGCGCGTACCGCTGGCGCCGGAGGTGCGCGGCGAGTTGCACGCGATGATGCTCGACATGCGCCGGACGTTCGACGAGATGGTGGTCCAGTATTCCGGCGCCGACCGCGCTAACGCGATTCTGGACAACCAGTTCTATCAGACCGTCGCCACGTCGCTGGCGGGCACACAGGAATACATGGCGATGGAGAAGCTGGGTCAGCTTCTCGCGCAGGACAAATGGGACCTCGTGGTGGTCGACACTCCGCCGTCGCGCAACGCCCTGGACTTCCTCGACGCGCCAAAACGGTTGGGCAGCTTCATGGATAGCCGGCTGTGGCGGCTGCTGCTGGCGCCGGGCCGGGGCTTCGGACGTCTCGTCACCGGAGCCGTCGGGTTGGCCATGAAGGCGCTGTCGACGGTGCTGGGTTCGCAAATGCTTTCCGACGCCGCGAGTTTCGTCCAATCATTGGACGCCACGTTCGGCGGGTTCCGGGAGAAGGCCGAGCGCACCTACGACCTGCTCAAGCGTCGCGGGACGCAGTTCGTCGTGGTGTCGGCGGCCGAACCGGACGCGCTGCGCGAGGCGTCGTTCTTCGTCGACCGGCTCTCCGAAGAGCACATGCCGCTGGCCGGGCTGATCCTCAACCGTACCCACCCGACGCTGTGCGAGGAGCTGCACGCGGAGAAGGCCGAGGAAACCGCCGAGGAAATCGAGAAGACCGGCCCGGGCTCGTTGACGGAAGGCGTGCTGCGGATTCACGCCGACCGCGCGATGACGGCGAAGCGGGAGATCCGGCTGCTGTCGCGGTTCACGGGCGCCAATCCGCACGTGGCGATCGTCGGGGTGCCGTCGCTGCCGTTCGACGTCTCGGATCTGGATGCACTGCGGGCCATCGCCGATCAGATGACCGGTGAGGTTTCCGTGGCCTAGTGGCCTAGACGGCGCTGCGGTGTTTGCGCTGGGCGGCGAAGAAATCGGCCCAGGAAACCACCTCGGGGTGCTGCTTGAGCAAGGCGCGACGCTGACGCTCGGTCATCCCACCCCACACTCCGAACTCGACGCGATTGTCGAGGGCGTCGGCGCCACATTCCAAGATCACCGGGCAGTGTCGACAGATGACCGCGGCTTTGCGCTGCGCGGCGCCTCGTACGAATAGCTCGTCGGGATCTGTCTGACGGCATCGAGCCTGGGATACCCAGGCGATACGGGCTTCGGCTTCGGCGCCGTGGGCAACAGTGTGGGCGGAAGAGTTCGTGCTTGTCCTGCGAGCCGCGGGCCTAGTTGCTGACACCCGAGATTTCCCTTCTTTCCCTGTCGCCTCGGCAACGCCGTGGCGGCCATGTCGTCCGGTGTAGAAAGCGTCTGCGATCTACGCCACAGTACGGGGGCCTAATGTGACCTGCATCGCACTGTGTTGTCAACTTAGGTGGTCAGAGGGTTTCGCGCAATGGGTGTTTCCCTACTTTTTTGGGACGACCGTGCCGTCAGGCCCGGAAATTGACGTCCACGCGGATATGTGTGCTGCTTGGGCGTTTTTCCGTCCCCCGATCCACGCTGCCCGTTTTGCGGCGGAATTCGCGTCGTTAGTCTGTAGCCATGCCCGAGCACCAGCCGACGCGACCGCCCACGACGGTCACGCTCATCAAGCTCGCCTGGTGCGCTCTGCTGGCCAGTGTGCTGGCCGCCGCGTTGATGTTCCCAGTGGTCGGGGGCATCGGCCTGATCTCGAACCGGGCCTCCGACGTGGTTGCCAACGGTTCTGCGCAGTTGGTCGAGGGCGAGGTTCCGCAGGTCTCGACGATGGTCGACGCCAAGGGCAACGTGATCGCCTGGCTGTACTCGCAGCGCCGGTTCGAGGTGTCCAGCGAGGACATCGCCAACACCATGAAGCTGGCGATCGTGTCCATCGAGGACAAACGGTTTGCCGAGCACAACGGCGTGGACTGGCAGGGCACCCTGACCGGCCTGTCGGGCTATCTGTCCGGAAACCTCGACACCCGCGGCGGCTCCACCATCGAGCAGCAGTACGTCAAGAACTATCAACTGCTGGTCATCGCGCAGACCGAGGCCGAACGGCGCGCGGCCGTGGAAACCACGCCTGCCCGCAAGCTGCGCGAGATCCGGATGGCGTTGACGCTGGACAAGACGTTCACCAAGCCCGAGATCCTGACCCGCTACCTGAACCTGGTGTCGTTCGGCAACGGGGCGTTCGGCGTGCAGGATGCGGCGCAGACCTACTTCGGCATCGACGCCTCCGAGCTGGACTGGGAGCAGGCGGCGCTGCTGGCCGGGCTGGTGCAGTCCACCAGCACGTTGAACCCGTACACCAACCCCGACGGTGCGCTGGCGCGCCGCAACGTCGTGCTGGACACGATGATCGAGAACATCCCCGAGGAGGCCGCGGCGCTGCGGGCGGCCAAGGAGAAGCCCCTCGGCGTGCTGCCGCAGCCCAAGGAGCTGCCCCGCGGCTGCATCGCCGCTGGTGACCGGGCGTTCTTCTGCGACTACGCGTTGGAGTATCTGGCCCGCGCGGGCATCAGCAAGGAGCAGGTCGCCAAGGGCGGCTACCTGATCAAGACCACGCTGGATCCCGATGTGCAGGCACCGGTGAAGGCGGCGGTCAACCAGTTCGCCGACCCCGGGCGCGAGGGCGTCGCCAGCGTGATGAGCGTGATCCGGCCTGGCAAGGAGTCCCACCCGGTGCTGGCGATGGCCAGCAGCCGTACCTACGGCCTGAACACCGAGGCCGGCGAGACGATGCAGCCGCAGCCGTTCTCGCTGGTCGGTGACGGCGCGGGGTCGATCTTCAAGGTCTTCACCGTGGCCGCCGCCATGGAGATGGGGCTGGGGATCAACGCCCAGCTGGACGCGCCGGCCCGGTTCCAGGCCAAGGGCCTGGGTAGCGGCGGCGCCAGGGGCTGCCCGCCGGCGACGTGGTGCGTGGAGAACGCGGGCAACTACCGCGGCAGCATGAACGTCACCGACGCGTTGGCCACCTCCCCCAACACCGCGTTCGCCAAGCTGATCTCGCAGATCGGCGTGCCGCGCGCGGTCGACATGGCCGTCAAGCTGGGCCTGCGCTCCTATGCGCTGCCCGGCACCGCACGGGACTACGACCCCGAAAGCAACGAGAGCCTCGCCGATTTCGTCAAACGGCAGAACATCGGGTCGTTCACGCTGGGCCCGATCGAGGTCAACCCGCTCGAGTTGTCCAACGTCGCCGCGACGCTGGCGTCCGGTGGGGTGTGGTGTCCGCCGAACCCGATCGCCGAGGTCATCGACCGGCACGGCGAGCAGGTCGCGGTCACCACCGAGACGTGCGAACAGGTGGTGCCGGACGGGCTGGCCAACACGCTGGCCAACGCGTTGAGCAAGGACGACGAGGGCGCGGGCACCGCCGCGGGCGCCGCCGGCTCGGTGGGCTGGGATCTGCCGATGTCGGGTAAGACCGGCACCACCGAGGCACACCGCTCGTCGGGGTTTTTGGGCTTCACCAATCAGCTGGCCGCGGCGAACTACATCTACGACGACTCGTCCTCGCCGGGATCGCTGTGCTCGTTCCCGCTGCGCAAGTGCGGCGGTAACGGCAACCTGTACGGCGGTAACGAGCCCGCCCGCACCTGGTTCGCGGCGATGAAGCCGATCGCCACCGCCTTCGGCGAGGTCAGCCTGCCGCCGACCGATCCGCGCTTCGTCGACGGGGGGCCCGGCTCCAAGGTGCCCAGCGTCGCCGGGCTCTCGGAGAGCAATGCCCGGCAGCGGCTGCGCGACGCCGGCTTCCAGGTCGCCGACGACGCCAACCCGGTGAACAGTTCATCGTCGCGGGGCACGGTGGTCGGCACGTCGCCCACCGGGAATACGGTGCCGGGGTCGATCATCACGCTGCTGGTCTCCAACGGCATCGCGCCGCCGCCGCCGCCCGCGCCCGACCGTCCGCCGGGCATCCCGGGCCTTCCGGCCCCGGTCGGCGAGACCGTGGTGCAGATCCCGGGCCTGCCGCCGATCACGGTTCCGGTGCTCGGGCCCCCGCCTCCGGCTCCGCCGCCGCCACCGGGCTGACCCGTGCTGTGGAGTTGCCCACGACCGCCCGCGGAAATCGGTAACTGCAGGCGAGTGGCAGTAGGCTCACAGGCATGCCTGCTCGTTCACCCCGTTCGTCACCGTCGACCTTGAAACGCACCGCCGCCGCGGGCGCGGGTGCGCTGGTAGCCGGCATCGCCTACGCCTCGCTCATCGAGCGCAACGCCTTCGTGTTGCGCGAGGTGACCATGCCGGTGCTGTCGCCGGGGACGTCGCCGTTGAAGGTGCTGCACATCAGCGACATCCACATGCGGCCGACGCAACGCCGCAAGCAGGCGTTTCTGCGTGAGCTGGTGGCGCTGGAACCCGACCTGGTGGTCAACACCGGCGACAACCTGTCGCACCCGAAGGCGGTGCCCGCCGTCGTGCAGTCGCTGACCGAACTGCTCGCGGTGCCCGGTGTGTTCATCTTCGGCAGCAACGACTACTTCGCCCCGCGCCCGAAGAACCCGCTGAACTACCTGTCCAACCCTGGCCACCGGGTGCACGGTGAGCCGCTGCCGTGGCAGGATCTGCGCGCGGCGTTCACCGAGCGCGGTTGGCTGGACTTGACCCACAATCGGCGCGAGTTCGCCGTCAACGGGCTGCGGATCGCGGCCGCGGGTGTCGATGACCCACACCTGTCGAGGGATCGCTACGAGACGATCGCGGGCGCCGCGCCGGCCGCGGCGGATCTGAAGCTGGGGCTGACGCATTCGCCTGAGCCGCGGGTGCTCGACCGCTTCGCCGCCGACGGCTATCAGCTGGTGATGGCCGGCCACACCCACGGCGGCCAGCTTTGCCTGCCGTTCTACGGCGCGCTGGTGACCAACTGCGACCTGGATCGGTCGCGGGCGAAGGGGCCGTCGCGGTGGGGTGCGAATATGCAGCTGCACGTGTCGGCGGGGATCGGCACGTCACCGTATGCGCCGCTGCGGTTCTGCTGCCGTCCGGAGGCCACGCTGCTCACGCTGGTGCCGGCTCCCATCGGCGGCCGTGACGTCGGCAGCAAAGCGGGCCAGTCGCACCCCAGCGTGTCCGTGCGGTGAGCCTTGCCGAGTGACTGTCGCAGACCGGAGCCGTTCACGCGCGTGGGCCGATAACGCGGTCCGGTTGATCGAGGCCGACGCCAGGCGCAGCGCGGACACGCATCTGCTGCGGTATCCGCTGCCGTCCGCGTGGGCCGGTGACTGCGACCTGAACCTGTACCTCAAGGACGAGTCCACGCACATCACCGGAAGCCTCAAGCACCGGCTCGCGCGGTCATTGTTCCTCTACGGGCTGTGCAACGGCTGGATCGACGAGAACACCACCGTCATCGAGGCGTCGTCGGGGTCGACGGCGGTGTCGGAGGCCTACTTCGCGGCGTTGCTGGGTCTGCCGTTCATCGCGGTGATGCCGGCGTCGACCAGCGCCAGCAAGGTCGAGCTCATCGAATCACAAGGCGGGCGTTGCCATTTCGTGGACGAGTCGGCGCAGATGTACGCGGAGGCCGAGCGGCTGGCCGCGCAGACGGGTGGGCACTATCTCGACCAGTTCACCAACGCCGAGCGGGCCACCGACTGGCGCGGCAACAACAACATCGCCGAGTCGATCTTCGACCAGATGCGTGAGGAGACCCATCCGGTTCCGGAGTGGATCGTCGTCGGCGCGGGCACCGGCGGAACCTGCGCCACGATCGGCCGGTTCATCCGCTACCGCCGCCACGCCACCCGGCTGTGCGTGGTGGACCCGGAGAACTCGGCGTTCTTCCCGTCGTACGCGCAGCGCCGCGACGACGTGGTGACGTCGATGTCGTCGCGCATCGAAGGGATCGGCAGACCGCGGGTGGAACCGTCGTTTCTGCCCGACGTGGTCGACCGGATGGTCATGGTTCCCGACGCCGCATCGGTGGCCGCCGCGCGTCATGCCAGCGCCGTACTGGGCCGGCGGGTGGGCCCGTCGACGGGAACCAATCTGTGGGGCGCGTTCGGGTTACTGGCCGAGATGCTGGTCGAGGGCCGCAGCGGTTCGGTGGTCACACTGCTGGCCGACAGCGGCGACCGCTACGCCGACACCTACTTCTGCGACGAGTGGCTGACCAGCCAGCGGCTGGATCCCGCGCAGTCCGCGTCGGTGCTGGCCGAGTTCGAGCGCTCGGGGCGCTGGCCGGAATCGTCGGAGCGGTCGACCAGGGGGCCCTCGGACGTCAGGAACAGCCACAGCGCGGCCAGCACGAAGAATCCCACGTAGATGGATGCGCCTAACACGGTCATCTCATGCCTCGCTTCGTCGGGTCTCTGTCGTCAGTGTGCATAACGCCACCGACAACGACTTCCATCCCGCGGCGTGTCGCAGCCCAAAGTTGGGCGTCCTGGTCGCGGGGTGAGCGTTTGGCCTCGCACCCCGCCGGTGCGATACGCTGTCGTGGCTTCACGCGGGGTGTGGCGCAGCTTGGTAGCGCGCTTCGTTCGGGACGAAGAGGTCGTGGGTTCGAATCCCGCCACCCCGACTGCGTCAGCTACGCGAGTACACCCATCTGCGGTGTCGTCTTCGCCCCGAGCTTGGTCAACACGACGATGGAACTCGCCTCCACCACACCGACGAGCAGCAGCGGCCACAGCGCGCCGCCGAGAGCGCTGACACCCAGCGTGTGTGGTGCCGTCGTCCTGCGTGCGGCAAGCCGCGTACCCGCGACATACAGGCCCAGCGTGACAACGACCCAGCCGCAGAGATAGATCGCCAGAAGCACATCCAGCTCGAACATTTCCGATCCCCTCGCCACGGCCAGTATGAGTCGAACTACCCCCTCGTCGACGTCGATAAACGGTGTTTGACCGGCATCGATGCGGGGAATTAACAAGGTCGTGACCACGTCTTCTATGCCTTCGGTCTTTGTCGAACCCGCGCTGCCCCGGGCCGTCGGCCCCCTGTCCGCCACCGTCATCGAGCTGCTGCGCAGGGATCGGCCCGCGCTGCACATCCGCCCGATCGACTTGCCGGTCGCCGAGGCCGACCCGTACGGGCTCGACCTGCAGCTGGCGCTGTACGTCTGCTACGAGCTGCACTACCGCGGATTCACCGGCGTCAGCCCCCGCTGGGAGTGGAATCCCTCGCTGCTGCACCTGCGTGGCCGCCTGGAAGAGACCTTCCTCAGCGCGGTGCGCCAGGACGTCGGTGAGATCACGGCCGACGACACCGCCGCTGCCGAGATGGACAAGCTCTCGGTCGAGCCGGTCGACGGCGAAGGCCCGTCCTACTACCTGCGCGACAAGGGCACCTGGGAGCAGATGCAGGAGTACTTCGTGCACCGCTCGGTCTACCACCTCAAGGAGGGCGACCCGCACGCATGGGCGATTCCGCGGCTGATCGGACATTCCAAGGCCGCGTTCGTCGCGGTCGAGTTCGACGAATTCGGCGGCGGCCGTGGCGATCACGTTCACCAGCAGCTGTACGCCGAGTTGATGGACGCCGCGCGGCTGGATTCGTCGTATCTGGGTTACCTCGACGCGGTGCCGGCCGACGCGCTGGCGTCGGTCAACCTGATGTCGCTGTTCGGACTGCACCGGGAGTTGCGCGGGGCGACGATCGGGCACTTCGCGTCCACCGAGATCACCTCCTCACCCGGTTCCCGGCGCCTGGTTCAGGCCCTCGAACGGATGGGCGCGCCCGATGCGTGCGTGGCCTTCTACCAGGAGCACGTCGTGGCCGACGCCGTGCACGAACAGGTCGTGCGCACCGACGTGGTCGGGAATCTCATCGCACGCGAGCCGCAGCTGGAACGCGATGTGGTGTTCGGGATTCGGGCCCGCGACGTCGTGGAGCACCGACTGGCCGACCACATGATGGCCTGCTGGACCGGCAACCGCTCGTCGCTACGCCGACCGCTTGTCTGAGGGCTTGTCGGTCGGCTCAGCGCGGCGCCGGCAGCGATGGCTGGTGTCGCACAACGGATAATCCTTGCTGCGTTTGCACGCGCAGATCGCGACCATGAACCGGTCGGATTCCACCACTTGGCCGTCGGGCATCTCGATGCGCACGGGGCCCTGGACCATCACCGGCCCTGACGGAACGATCCGCACGGTGCGCGGCTGGCTGTCGCTCATGGCTTGTCGGCCCGGATGACGACGAGTTCTTCTTCACGGCGGCCCGGCTCGAGACGGCCCGTCTGCTCCAACCACTCGGCCCGCGACGTCAGCACGGGCCCGAACGGAATCCATTGGTATGCAACGATTTCAGCGTCCATTCCGGCGGCCGCCAACGCGCCCAGCGTCTGACGCGGGCATGCGAATTCGGACTGCACCACAAGGAAAGATCCGCCGTCGGCCAGAAGGTCAGGCACCGCCGCGCACAGCGGGTCCAAAACGAGGCGTCCGTCGAACCCGGCATCCCAGGCGCGGGCCGGGCCGACGTGCGACGGCAGCGCGTCGTCGAAACTCGGATCGTGCGGCACGTACGGGGGGTTGCAGATCACCAGATCAAACGGTCCGAATTCGACCGCTCGCGCCCACGAACCCAGGTGCACAGCCACTTCGGCGCCTGCGGCCGCAGCATTCGTGCGCGCGCAGTGCACCGCACGCGCGCAGATGTCGAAGGCGGTGACCTCCTTGGCGTTCTGCTCGCTTGCCGCGATAGCCGCGACTCCGGAGCCCGTGCACAGGTCGGCTACCCGATGACCCTCTGCCAGGCCGGCTTTCTCCATGACATCGATGAGCAGTTGGGAGTCCTCTTGCGGGGCATAGACACCCTCGGCGATGATCGGGCTACCCAGGTCGGTGTACGCGGTAGTCACATCGGCCTTTCGACAAAGTTCACTGCGCCGTCGCAGCACTAGCGGAGATTTAATGCCCGGTCTCGGGGTGGTTAAAACCCGGTTTTGCCACAACGCCGCGTGGGCACCCCATCACTGTGCGCGCTTCTGAGTTCGCCGCGTTGCCCGTCCGACTCGGGGCGGCGATCCGCGGTCGCCGGTTATTCCATCCCAACGGCGTGATGGCCGAGGGACTGCTCGAGCGGATCGCCCCGGACGGTGAAGGTCTGCCGATGACCTCGTGCGACGTGATCGCTCGGGTGTCGAAGGGTATCGGGTTACCCGGTGCGCTGCCGGATGTGGCAGGGCTGGCGTGGCGGCTGCCGCCGCCGCAGGACCTGCACGGATGCACGCCTTGGGATGTGTTGTTGGCCTCCACGGTGGCCAACAGTCGGATCGTGCTTTCGCCGGTCGCGACGTGGGCGGGTGCGTCGTTCTCCAGCCTGATGCCGCTGCAGTATCGCGATACCGCATGGTGGGTCCGCGCTCGCCTGGTGACCAGTCTGGAGGGGCGCGGGTTGTCGCTGGACGCGATCCGTGACCGAATCAGTTCAGACGGACTGGTTTTCGATATCGACCAAGCCCCCGGTACGGACGGGTTCAGGCCGCTGGCGCGGCTGACGCTTCGCCACACCGACCCCAGCACCGACGACATCGCCTTCGACCCCACGTTGCACAGCGACCCCGATGTCACGCTCCTGCCCCGGTGGCTCGGGGAATTTCGCCGGGCGGCGTATCAGCGCAGCCGGCAGGGCCGAGACGCGCAGTGACGTTCAGGCGGTGGGCTCCCCACCGGATTCCGCGACGTCGGGTGCGTTCTCGCGGGTAGCCATACCGCCTTCGTTACCTTCGTCCTTCGGACCTGGCCGACCACCCTTGGGCTCGTCGGCGTCTTCGTCGTCGTAGATCCCTTTTCCGCGCGGCATGAAAGTCCTTTCGTCACCGGACGAACTACCCGCAGCGGCCCTGTTTCAACCCCCTGGCCGCGGGTATGCGCAGCGGACCGTGACCGCGAAAGTAAGAGGCAAAGAATATGGACGCACTGAAGTTTCTGCGTGAAGACCACAAGAGCGTTCTGGGGATGCTCGAGGTGCTCGACGGGGCACCGACCGGGGAGGGCGCCCAGCGCAGTGGGCTGGAAACCATGGTGACCAACCTGGTGATCGCCGAGTCCCAACACGAGGCGATCGAGCAGCAGTTCTTTTGGCCGGCGGTTCGCGACGCGCTCGAAGACGGCGACGAGCTGGCCGATGAGGCGATCAGCCAGGAGCAGGCCGGCAAGGAGCTGCTGCAGCGTCTCGAGAACGGTCAACCCGGGGATGACGACTATCACGAGGCACTGCAGGAGTTCGTCAAGATCGGACGCGAGCACATCCGCTACGAACAAGAGGCGGTGTGGCCGAAGTTCGAGGCCGCGGTGAGCACGCAGGACCGCGAAAAGCTGGGCGACAAACTGGAAGCGGCGAAGAAGGTGGCGCCGACGCGACCGCATCCCGACACACCGGCCAACCCGATGGTGCAGAAGACGATGGGGATGGGGGCGGCGATGGTCGACCACATCCGCGATGCCGCCACCGGCCGGGAAGCCGAGAACCCACCCGATCCTCAGATGAAGTAGCTACCTGAAAAGGCCGGTGCCCGTTGGGCACCGGCCTTTTCCGGGCTCGATCAGCTGGTGGCGGTGTGTTGCTCGTGGGTGAACGGCTTTTCGCCCTGCACAGCGGGCTGGCCCTCGGGGCACCGCTGGTCGCCCTTGTTCTCCCGCTTCTTGGTCCCAAGCCACTGCTGCTCTGGCTTTTCGACGTAATCCCACTTCATGCCCTCGGGCCACGGGCCCTGGCCCTCGTTCCACGGTCCGCGTACCGATCCGGCCCCGTCGGACATGTTGAACGCCACGTTCTGGAACCGGTCGTCGCCGGGCAGCTGTCCGGGCGGGAAGTTCACCGGTAGTTCGTTGAGTGCGGCGGTGAACTGCTGGAAGTGGGCGACCTCCCTGGTCATCAGGAACGTCAGCGTGTCCTGCACGCCGGGATCGTCGGTGAACTGCTTGAGGTATTCGTAGACGATCTTCGCCCGCGATTCGGCCGCCAAGTTGCTGCGCAGGTCGACGGTCGGGTCGCCGTTGGCGTTGACGAAGGTGCCCTGCCAGGGGACACCGGCGGAGTCCTTCACATCGGGGCCGCCGCCGCTGAGCGTGAAGTACAGCGGGTTGACCGCGACGCTGTGGATGATTTCGTCGCGACCGTCGCGGCTGGCCACCGCGGGCATCCAGTCACAGCGTTCGTTGGCCATCTTGAGGTCGTCGTTGAGCCCGTCGAGCAGCATCGTGATCATCGAACCGACCATTTCCAGGTGGCTGAACTCCTCGGTGGCGATATCCATGAAGAGGTCGTACATCTTCGGGCTCTTCTGGCGCAGCACGAAGGCCTGGGTGAAGTACTGCATCGCGGCCTTGAGTTCGCCGTTGGCGCCGCCGAACTGCTCCTGGAGCAGCGTGGCAAATCGAGGGTCAGGCCTGGAGACCCGCACCTCGAACTGCAGATCTTTGTTGTGAACGAACATGTATCGCCTCCCGGCTTTTGGACTGTTCAGGTCGGGCCGGGGTACCCCCGTCAGATACCGCCAAACAGGTTCAGGAAGATGCGGTTCGCAACATTTCCAGCAGCGGGCCGGCAGCCTGCTTGAGGAACATGTCCTGGCTTTCGTCGCCGATCTGCACCAGTGCGATATCGGTGAACCCGGCTTCCCAATACTTGCTCACCGCGTCGACGATCGCGTCCAGATCCGGTCCGCACGGGATAGACGCCGCGACGTCCTCCGGCCGAACGTACTGCGTCGCACCGTCGAAACCGGCCGTCGTCGGTAGATCGGAGTTGACTGCCCAGCCCCCGCCGAACCACCGGAACTGGTCGTGGGCGCGCGCGACGGCGGCGTCGCGGTCGGGATCCCAGCAGATCGGGATCTGCCCGACAACGCGCACATCACCGGGCAGACCGGTACCACGCCGGATGTCGTGCCAGGCGGTGACGAAGTCCTTGTTCGGCTCGACCGCGATCAAATGGTCGGCCAGCGGTGCGAACGCCTCCACGGACCGTTCGCCGGAGACGGCGGCGGCGATGGCCACCGGTGTGTCGGGGATGTCCCACAGCCGCGCCGAGTCGACCTCGAAGTAATCACCCTTCCAGTCGACCAGCTCACCGGTGAACAGCTCACGGATGATCTGAATGGCCTCGCGCAGCATCTCCTGTCGTCTGGCGATCGTGGGCCACCGTTTGCCGACGACGTGCTCGTTGAGGTTCTCACCGGTGCCGAGCCCGAGGGTGAACCGCCCGTCTGCCAGGATCTGCAGCGTGGCGGCTTTCTGGGCGACGATCGCGGGGTGGTAGCGCATGGTCGGACAGGTGACGTAGGTGAACAACTCGACCCGCTCGGTGGCATGCGCGACGGCGCCCAGCACCGACCATGCGTAGGACGCGTGGCCCTGCGACGACAGCCACGGGAAGTAGTGATCCGAGCTCACTTCGAAGTCGAAACCCACGCGTTCAGCCGAAACGGCGTAATTGACAAGCTCTTTGGGACCGCTTTGTTCTGTAAACAGGGTGTATCCGAACCGTGTCATGGAATCGGGGTACCCCGGTCGACGACCGGAAAACCGGCTACAGCCGGGCCTTGACCGCCTCCGAGAGCCGCGCGCCGTCGGCCTTACCTGCGGCGATGGCCTTCGCGGCCTTCATCACCTCGCCCATCTGCTTCATGGTCGGGCGCTCCCCGATCACCTCGGCGACGTGCGCGATCGCGGTATCGGCGACATCGGCTAGTTCGGCCTCCGTCAGCGGCGTCGGCAGATACTCATCGATGACCTGCGCCTCGGCGTGTTCGTTGGCGGCCAATTCACCGCGGTTGTTCTGCGTGTAGATCTCGGCGGCTTCGCCCCTCTTCCTGGACTCCCTGGCGAGCACTTTGAGCACCTCGTCGTCGGTCAACTCCCGCGACTCCTTGCCCGCCACCTCCTCGTTTCCGATCGCCGTGAGCAGCATCCGCAGCGTGGCGGTGCGCAGTTTGTCCTGAGATTTCATCGCGGCCGTGAGGTCCGAGCGCAACCGATTCTTGAGGACAGGACCTTCGGACATGGTTCAAACGTACCCAAATCGGGGTCCGGCGCACCCCCGACCACGTTGTCAATTTGCGTCGCGGCCGACAGGATGGTGGCCATGAGTACCGACGCCGGTGGGTTCGCCACGCCTGGGCCGCCGACGCCGGGTTACCCACCCGCCGGGTATCCGCCGCCGGGTTATCCCGCGCCGCCGGGCTACCCGCCCCCGGGCTACCCGCCGCAGGGTTATGGTGGGCCGCCCGGATATCCGCCACCGGGTTACGGGGCACCGGGTTATGGGGCACCGGGTTATGGTCCGCCGCCGCCGCTCAAACCCGGCGTCATCCCGCTGCGGCCCCTGACCCTGGCCGACATCTTCAACGGCGCCATCACCTACATCCGGGCCAACCCCAAGGCCACTCTGGGTCTGACCACCGTGGTGGTGGTGACCACCCAACTGCTCGCCCTGGTGTTGTCGGTGGGTCCGCTTGCCATCGCGGGGCAACTCGATCCGACCCTCAGCGGCGAAGAGGTGTCCACGGACGTGCTGCTCGGCTCGTCTTTGTCGAGCGTCGCCGGCGGCGTCGCCACCGGGCTGTCGGCGATCCTGCTGAGCGGTCTGCTCACCGTCGTCGTCGGCCGCGCGGTGTTCGGCGCAGGGATCACGATCGGCCAAGCGTGGCAACGTCTTCGGGGGCGGCTGTGGGCGTTGATCGGCTTCTCGCTGCTCGAAGTGCTTGGCGCGGTCCTGTTGGTCGCCGCAGTGGTCGGGCTCATCGTGTGGATCGGCTACGCGGCTGGCGGTGCGGCAGCGGTGGTGCTGGCCGTCCCGCTGGTGTTCGCCCTGATCGCGGTGCTGATCTATCTCGGCACCATGCTGACCTTCGTACCGCCGATCATCGTGTTGGAGCGCCACGGCATCGTCGCGGCCGTGCTGCGGTCGTTCCGGTTGGTCAAACCGAACTTCTGGCGGGTGTTCGGCATCCGGTTGCTGGCCGCCATCGTCGCGCAGATGATCGCTGTCGCGGTGTCGGTCCCGTTCAGTATCGGTGGCCAAATGCTCGTCATGGCTGCGTCATCTACGGTCATGGCGCTGGTGGCGCTGGCTGTGCTGTCCGTCGGCAGCGCGATCGGCCAGATCATCACCGCGCCGTTCAGCGCCGGTGTGGTGGTGCTGCAGTACACCGACAGCCGAATCCGCACCGAGGCTTTCGACCTGGTGTTGCAGACCGGCGCCGGATACGGCCCCGGCGCCCCGCCCGAGTCGACCGACCATCTGTGGCTGACCGGCCAGAGCTGACGTGCCGACCATAGACATCGACCGCGATGCTGCCCACGAAGCTGCGGAACGCGAGCTGGCAAAGCCGATCTACCCCAAGGCATCTCTGACCGACCGGCTCGGTGACTGGTTCAACGATCTGCTGTACCGGTTGTTCAACGAGGCCGCGTCGGTACCGGGTGGCTGGCTGACGATCACCGTCCTCGCGGTGCTGGTCGCGGTGGCGTTGATCGTCGCGGTGCGGGTACTTCGACGCACCATGCGCACCGCCCGGGGAGGCGAGTACGCACTGCTTTCCGACCGTGATCTGAGCGCGGCCCAACATCGACTCTCCGCGGAACAGGCTGCCACGACACAGGATTGGGCTGCGGCCATCCGCCACCGGTTACGCGCCGTCGCGCGCCAACTGGAAGAGTCGGCGGTCCTCGAACCCGTTCCCGGCCGCACGGCCACCGAACTCGCCCGCGACGCGGGGCGCGCGCTGCCGAACCTCACCGATGAACTGCAAGCCGCCGCAACCGCTTTCAACGACGTTACCTACGGTGAGCGGCCGGGCAGCGAGGCGGCCTACCGGCAGGTTGTGGAGCTCGATGACCAGCTCAGCCGCATCCAGCCGGCGACCGACTCCGCCGGCACGGCCACGCCGGTATCGACCGGCGGCTGGGCGGAGGTGCGATGACGGCCGACACCGAGACCGCGGTGGCGCCGACGGTGCGCCAGCGGTTGCGCAGCGCCCGCTGGGTGGTGGTTGCGCTGATCGTCATCATCGGTGTTGCGCTGCTGACCACGTACCTGACCACACCGACACCGGGCGCCCGGATGGACCCGTCCTCCACGTCGGCCGACGGCGCGCGGGCCCTGGTCAGCCTGGTTCGTGACCGCGGTGTCGAGGTTGTCGAGGCATCCGATATCGCCGCGGTCGAAGCCGCTGCCAGGCCCGACACCTTGGTGGTGGTGGTTCAGACCTATTTCCTCATCGACGAGGAGATCATGCACCGGTTGGCCGCTCTTCCCGGTGATCGTCTTGTGGTGCAACCGATATCGCGCACCCGTGAGATTCTGGCGCCCGAGGTCAAGCGCAGCGGAACCACGGACTACGGCAATGATGCGCCGGGCTGCGACCTGCGGGAGGCCACCCGCGCCGGGTCAGTGCAGTTCGGCATGAGCGATGCCTTCGAGGCGGCCGGTGACATTGCGGTGACCCGGTGCTACGGCGGCGCGTTGGTGCGTTACACCGCTGACGGACGCGACATCACCGTCGTCAGCACCGCCGACTTCATGACCAACTCGGAACTGCTCAAGGAGGGCAACGCCGCGTTGGCGATGAACCTCGTCGGCACCAATCCTCGGGTGATCTGGTACGCGCCGCAGCAAACCGAAGGCGAATCAGACGGGGCGGCATCGCTTTTCGATATGATCCCCGACCGGGTGAATTGGATCGTCTGGCAACTGTGCCTGGTCGTTTTGCTGCTCGCGATTTGGCGCGGCCGGCGCATCGGGCCGTTGGTCGCCGAGAAGCTGCCCGTGGTGGTGCGCGCGTCGGAGACCGTCGAGGGCCGCGGTCGGCTGTACCGGTCCACGCGCTCACGCGACCGCGCCGCCGAAGCGTTGCGGACGGCCGCCGTGCAGCGGATGTCGCCGCGGCTGGGCCTCGGGCCCGGCGCTGACCAGACCGCCGTCGTGCAATCGGTGTCCGAACGGTGCGGGCAGCCACCGCAAACGGTGGCCTACTCGCTGTTCGGCCCGGCGCCGGCCGACGACACCCAATTGGTAAACCTCGCCCGTGAACTCGACAACATCGAAAGGCAGGTCGCACAGTCGTGACTCAGCCAGCTGGCCCGACAGCCGCATCGGAACAGGCGCGAAACGCGTTGCTGGAACTGCGCACAGAGATCGCCAAAGCCGTCGTCGGGCAAGATGCCGTCGTCAGCGGCTTGGTGATCGCGCTGCTGTGCCGCGGGCACGTGCTGCTCGAAGGCGTACCCGGCGTGGCCAAGACGCTGTTGGTGCGCACGTTGGCGTCGGCGTTGCAGCTCGACTTCAAACGCGTCCAGTTCACCCCGGACTTGATGCCCGGTGACGTCACCGGATCCCTGGTCTACGACGCCCGCACCGCGGAGTTCGAGTTCCACAAGGGGCCGGTGTTCACCAACTTGTTGCTGGCCGACGAGATCAACCGGACCCCGCCCAAGACCCAGGCCGCTCTGCTGGAGGCCATGGAGGAACGTCAGGTCAGCGTCGAGGGCGAGGCGCGGCCGCTGCCCGATCCGTTCATCGTCGCGGCCACACAGAACCCCATCGAATACGAGGGCACCTATCAGTTGCCCGAAGCCCAACTCGATCGGTTCCTGCTCAAGCTCAACGTTCCGCTGCCCGGCCGTGAGCAGGAGATCTCGATCCTGGACCGGCACGCCCGCGGTTTCGATCCCCGCGACCTGTCGGCGGTGCGACCGGTCGCCGGGGCCGCCGATCTGCGTGCCGGGCGCGAAGCGGTGCAGCAGGTGCTGGTGGCCGACGAGGTGCTCGGCTACATCGTCGACATCGCCGCGGCCACACGGCATTCGCCATCGCTTCAGCTCGGGGTGTCGCCGCGCGGTGCGACGGCGTTGTTGGCGACCGCCCGGTCGTGGGCGTGGTTGTCGGGGCGGAACTACGTGACGCCCGATGACGTCAAGGCGATGTCCCGGTCGACGTTGCGGCACCGGATCCAGCTGCGCCCGGAGGCTGAACTCGAGGGCGCGACCCCCGATGGTGTGCTGGACGGCATCCTGGCGGCCGTGCCGGTACCGCGCTAGTGGTTCTCACCGGCCGAGCCGGCCTGGTCGCGCTCTTCTTCGTGCTGCCGATCGCGGTATCGCCCTGGCCAGCAGCTACTTTCGTGTTGCTGCTGGCGGTACTCGTCGCGGCGGTGGGCGCCGATGTCGGGTTGGCTGCGAGCCCGCGTGGGCTGCGATTCGAACGGTCCGGGGATACGGCGGCGCGGTTGGGCCAGTCGGTGGACGCCACCTTGCTGGTCGAAAACCTCAGCGGCCGTCGGCTGCGCGGGGCGGTCCGCGACGCGTGGCCGCCGAGCGGGCGGGCGCACCCCCGCACTCATCCGGTCGATATTGCTGCGGGACAGCGGGTTCGGGTTTCGACGACGCTGTCTCCGGTGCGCCGCGGCGACCAGCGTTCGGATTTGGTCACGGCGCGTTCGGTCGGGCCGCTGGGGTTGGCGGGCAGGCAGAGTTCGCACCGGGTGCCGTGGGAGATCCGGATACTGCCGCCGTTTTTGTCGCGCAAACATCTGCCGTCGCGGTTGGCCCGGCTGCGCGAGTTGGAAGGTAATACGCCGGTGCTGATCCGCGGCCAGGGCACCGAGTTCGACTCGCTGCGTGAGTATGTCATCGGCGACGACGTCCGCTCGATCGACTGGCGCGCCACCGCCCGCCGCGGCGACGTGGTGGTACGCACCTGGCGCCCGGAACGCGACCAGCGGGTGGTCATCGTGCTCGACACCGGACGCACGTCGGCCGGTCGCGTCGGGGTGGACCCGACCGCCAATGACCCTGCGGGCTGGCCGCGGCTGGACTGGTTCATGGATGCCGCGCTTCTGCTGGCGGCGTTGGCGTCGCGGGCCGGTGACCACGTCGACTTCCTGGCCCACGACCGGGTGACCCGCGCCGGAGTGTTCAACGCGTCGCGCACCGAACTGCTCGCCCAGCTGGTCGAGGCGATGGCGCCCCTGGAGCCGGCCCTGGTCGAATCCGACGCCCGGGCAATGGTTTCCGCGGTGCAGCGCCGCGTTCGCCGCCGCGCCTTCGTGGTGTTGCTGACCGACCTCAACGCATCGGCGCTCGACGAGGGCTTGATGGGCATCCTGCCGCAGCTGTCGGCCAAGCACGAGGTGCTGCTCGCCTCCGTGGCCGACCCCCGGGTGGAGAAGCTGGCGGACGGGCGCGCCGACGCCGCGCAGGTCTACGACGCGGCCGCGGCCGAACGGTCCCGCAACGCCAGGCGGTCGATCGCCGCCCGACTGCGGCGCACGGGCGTCGACGTCGTCGACGCGCCGCCCGAAGATCTCGCACCGGCGCTGGCCGACCACTATCTGGCGATGAAGGCCGCCGGCCGGCTGTAGCCCGGTTGGCGGCGAGCAGGCGCAGACGGTTGCGATGCGTCGCCAAATGACACGCTTCTGTGTCTGTTCCCGGAGGGAACGGGACCCTAGCGGATGGGCACGACGTCGGGCGCGTCCTCGAGGTCTCCGGTCTCACCGGCCCGCTCCGCCTTGCGGCCGAAGTGCACGATGTAGGCCAGGAACGCGACTTCGACGGCCACCCCGATCGCGATGCGGGCGAACGTCGGCAGCGGCGACGGCGTCACCACCGCCTCGACCACACCGGCGACCAGGAATACCGCGACCAGACCGACTGCCGCGGCCCCGACGGCGCGGCCCTGTTCGGCCAGTACCTGCGACCGCGGCCGGTTGCCCGGCGCCACCACCGACCACCCCAGCCGCATCCCGACGGCGGCCGCCAGGAACACCGCG
The DNA here is from genome assembly GCF_053483935.1 of Mycolicibacterium sp. XJ879. Classification (NCBI taxonomy): domain Bacteria; kingdom Bacillati; phylum Actinomycetota; class Actinomycetes; order Mycobacteriales; family Mycobacteriaceae; genus Mycobacterium; species Mycolicibacterium sp. XJ879. The sequence goes on along the minus strand of NZ_JBEFTH010000002.1, from coordinate 565,843 downwards.
GTCAACTCGATCAACCCGTGCGGTGTGATGAGGCCGAGGAAGATGTCGCCCTTGCCCGCGCCGAACATCAGACCCGCGCCGATCCCCAGATTGGCAGCGTTCTGAAACAGGATGTAGGGAATCGGTATGCCGAGCAGGACAGCAAATGCTATGCACTGCACGGCAATCCACGCGTTGTTCACCCACACTTGCAGCGCGAACGAGCCAGCGGGGTTCTCGCTGTAGTACGACGCGAAGTCGTTGTTGACCAGCTGCTCGATTTCGCTGGGCGTTCCGATGGTGGCCCGCACTTCGGGGCTGCCGGCCACCCAGATGGCGATCACCGCAGCGACGATCAAGAAGGCCACCGCGCTGGCCAGCCACCAGCGCCACGACCGGTATGCCACCACCGGGAACGACACCGTCCAGAACCGCGCGAACTCCCGCCACAGCGGCGCGTGCGCCCCGGTCACCACCGACCGAGCCCGCGCCACCAGCCCAGACAGCCGCCCGATGAGCACCGCATCGTTGGACGCGGTGCGCACCATCGACAGATGGGTCGACACCCGCTGGTAGAGGTCGACCAGCTCGTCGACCTCGGCACCGGTCAGCTTCCGCCGCCGCTTGACCAGCTGCTCGAGCCGGGCCCACGTCGGGCGGTGCGTCTGGACGAACGCGTCGACATCCACACCCGCGAATCCTAGTAGCGTTGCCGTTATGGTCGGCCAGCAACAACCCGCCGTCGTCACCGGTGACGCCGTGGTCCTGGATGTTCAGATCGCCCAGCTACCCGTTCGCGTCGCGTCGGCCCTCATCGATCTGACCGTGGTGTTGATCTTCTACATCACCGGGGTGGTGTTGTGGGCGACCACGCTGGACCAGTTCGACCCGGCGTTGTCGGGCGCGGTGCTGATCATCTTCACCGTGCTCGCCCTGGTGGGCTACCCGCTGGTCTGGGAGACGACGACGCGCGGTCGGTCGCTGGGCAAGTTAGTGATGGGACTGCGGGTGGTGTCCGAGGACGGCGGCCCGGAACGCTTTCGCCAAGCGCTGTTTCGCGCGTTGGCCGGGGTGATCGAAATCTGGATGCTCACCGGCGGGCCAGCGGTGATCTGTAGCCTGTTGTCGCCCAAGGGGAAGCGGATCGGTGACATCTTCGCCGGCACCGTGGTGATCAGCGAGCGCGCACCGCGGCTGGCGCCGCCGCCGATGATGCCACCGCAACTGGCATGGTGGGCGTCGTCGCTGCAGCTGTCCGGACTACGTCCCGAGCAGGCTGAGCTGGCACGCCAATTCCTCAGTCGCGCATCGCAGTTGAACTCAACCGTGCGCGACCAGATGGCCTACCGGATCGCCGGTGAGGTCGTCGCGCAGATTTCGCCGCCACCGCCGCCCGGCACTCCTCCGCAGCTGGTGCTGGCTGCGGTGCTGGCCGAACGGCATCGTCGTGAGCTCGCCAGGCTGCAGCCAACCGCTGCCGCCGCGCAACCGCCATGGCCGGGCTCCGGACCGCCAGCACCGCCGCCGCCGTCGTCATCGCCGGGCGGGCTGACCCCGCCCGGCTAGCGCCCCGCGAACGTCAGGCGCTGATCCAGTTTCCGTGAAACCCGAACGGAACCCGCTGCGGCATCTGGATCCTCGCCACGGGCGAGCCTGCGAACTCGGATGCGTCGATGATGACCAGGTCGCTGCCGTCGCGCGCCGGATCGTAGACGTAGGCGAGGTACCAACCGCTGCTCTCGTCGGCGGGCCCCGACGTCGACGGCACGAACACCGCCTCACCGGGCACACCGGGTGAGGCGGCGGTGCCGAACGCGTGCTCGACGGCGTCACCGGTGCTCAGGTCATAGCGCACCAGCCGGTTGTCGCCGACGGAGACCGAGTACCGGGCGGGCAGCGTGGCCAGCCGGTCGTCGATGCGGGGGAACTCCACCGCGCGGTCGTCGAGTTGGCGCTCGGTGACGACGCCGGTCGACAGGTCGACGGTCCAGTTCCACAACACGGCTTCAGCGTCGAATCCGCCGCTGCCGCGCCATAATTCGGGATAGCGCGCCGCAGCCAACTCGATCCGGTCACCGGTGTCATAGGCGTTGGCGACGTGGAATACGTAGCAGGGGTCGATGTCGAACCACCGCACCTCACCGAACGGGTCGTCGCGGCGCAGCACCCCGAAGCGGGCACCGTAGTCGTCGTTCCAGCGGTAGGGCATATCGGCCTCTGCCTTCAACGCGATGTCGAGGTCGAACACGATCGGCAGATCCAGAAACACCACGTAGTTAGCGGTCAGCGCGAAGTCGTGCATCATCGTCAGCGCCGGCACGTCCAGCGGTCGGTTGACCGCCAACTCACCGTCGGCGTCAACGCGGTGATAGGTGACGTGCGGTGCGAAGATGTTGCCGTAGCCGAAGAAGTGCATCTCCCCGGTGGTCGGGCAGATCTTCGGGTGAGCGGTCATCGAGTCGACCAGCTTGCCGCCAAAATCGTAGGCCCCCAGCGTTTCCAGGTCGTTGCTGATTTCGTAGGGCAGTGACGATTCGACGAGCGCCAGCGTCTTGCCGGCGTGGTTGACCACATGGGTGTTGGCGACGCTGGAGCGCAGGTTGCGGGTGCCGTCGGCGTTGTAGAGCGGAAAGTCGTTCTCGAAGCTCTCGGTACGCACCCAGCGGTTGCGGTACCAGGCCGCGCGGCCGCCTTCGATCCGGACGCCGTGGACCATCCCGTCGCCGACGAACCAGTGCGCGCTGGCCTGCCGTGGGTTGGGTCCGTTGCGCAGATACCAACCGTCGAGTTCGGTCGGGATCGTGCCTTCCACCGGCAGGTCGAATTCGGTGAGTTCATGGGTGACGGGGGCGTAGTTGCCCCGCATGAAGAACTGGTCAGTCGAGGTCTCTGAGGTGTCGGTCATCTGCATCTCCTAACGCGGCGACATGCCGACACTGACATGTCTGTAGTGACATGTCAATAGTGGAGGTATCATCACGTTCGTGAGCCTGCGGATTGCGGCATTGGGACTGCTGGCCCAACGGCCCGGCAGCGGATATGACCTGCTGCGACTCTTCGAAGAGTCGATGGCCAACGTGTGGCCGGCCACCCAGAGCCAGCTGTACGGCGAGCTCAACAAGCTCGCCGGCGCCGGGCTGATCGAGGTCTCCGACATCGGACCGCGCGGGCGCAAGGAGTACCGCATCACCGACGCCGGCCGCGAGGAGTTGCGTCGGTGGGTGACCAACCCGCAGGACGATCCGCCGTTTCGCAGCGCGGGGTTGCTGCGGGTGTTCTTGCTCGGCGAGATACCAATGGACCAGGCCCGCGCACAGTTGACCGCGCTGGCCGAAAACGCGGCCGCCGAGATCAAACGACTCGAGGCGCTTCGCGACTCCGTCGACTGGGGCGACGACGACGGGTCGTTCTATTCGCATGCTGCCCTCGAATACGGCTTGCGCACCCACGAGATGCAAGAGCAGTGGGCGCGGTCGGTGATCGAGGCGTTGGATCGACGCCAAGTCGGCCGTCACGGCCGATGAGGAACAGCAGCAACGCATCTCGACATCGTCAACAACGCCCGCTGCCAGATCTACCGGATCCTCGGCGAGTCGGAATAGCGGAATAAGCCCGGCGGGAGCGGTGTAGGCATGGACCATGCACACCATCCCGCCTGAAATCAGCGACTTGTGTGCGTCTTGTTGCGGTCAGCGCGCGTAAACGCACACAAATCGCTCACTCGACGTCGACCCAGTCCAGCGTGCGTTGTACCGCCTTCTGCCAGCCCGCGTACCCGTCGGCGCGCTGCTGGTCGCTCCATGCGGGCGTCCAGCGCTTGTCCTCGTGCCAGTTGGACCGCAGATCATCGGTGTTCTCCCAGAACCCGACGGCCAACCCAGCGGCGTAGGCGGCGCCCAGCGCCGTCGTCTCGGCGATGACGGGTTTGACGACGTCCACACCGAGCACGTCGGCCTGGATCTGCATGCAGAGATCGTTGGCGGTGACGCCGCCGTCGACCTTGAGCACCTCCATGTGCACGCCGGAGTCGGCTTCCATCGCGTCGACGACATCGCGGCTCTGGTAGCAGATCGCCTCGAGCGTCGCGCGGGCCAGATGGGCGTTGGTGTTGTAGCGCGACAGCCCGACGATCGCGCCGCGTGCGTCCGAACGCCAGTACGGCGCGAACAGTCCCGAGAAGGCGGGCACGAAATACACGCCGCCGTTGTCGGAGACCTGCCGCGCCAGCGCCTCGCTCTGCGCGGCGCCGCTGATGATGCCGAGCTGGTCTCGCAGCCACTGCACCGCTGAACCGGTGACCGCGATCGAACCTTCAAGTGCATAAACGGGTTTGGCTGCGTCCCCGTCTCTGGACGCGAACTGGTAGCACAGCGTGGTGAGCAGCCCGTTCTCCGAGCGCACGATCTTCTCGCCGGTGTTGAGCAGCAGGAAATTACCTGTGCCATAGGTGTTCTTGGCCTCACCGGCATCGAGGCAGACCTGCCCGACCATCGCGGCCTGCTGGTCACCGAGGATGCCGGTCAACGCCACCTGTCCGGCGAGCGGGCCGTCGTCGCGGGTGATGCCGAACGACTCCGGACACGACGACGGCCGGATCTGCGGCAGCATCTGCCGCGGAATCCCGAAGAACGACAACAGTTCGTCGTCCCAATCCAGGGTCTCCAGGTTCATCAGCATCGTGCGGCTGGCATTGGTCACATCGGTGGCGTGTATGCCGCCGCGGGTGCCGCCGGTGAGGTTCCACAGCACCCAGGTGTCGGCTGTGCCGAACAACGCGTCGCCGTTCTCGGCGTCGCGACGTACCCCGTCGACGTTGTCCAGGATCCACTGCACCTTGCCGCCGGAGAAGTAGGTGGCGGGCGGCAGGCCCGCCTTGCGCCGGATCACGTCGCCGTGGCCGTCGCGCTCCAGGGCCGAGGCGATGCGATCGGTGCGGGTGTCCTGCCACACGATCGCGTTGTAATACGGCCGCCCGGTTCGCCGGTTCCACACCAGCGCCGTCTCGCGCTGGTTGGTGACGCCCAGCGCGGCCAGGTCGGTGGCCGACAGTTTCGTGTTGTTCAGCGCCGACATGATGACCGCTGCCGTGCGTTCCCAAATCTCGACAGGGTTGTGCTCGACCCAGCCTGACTTGGGCAGGATCTGCTCGTGTTCGAGCTGATGGCGGCCGATCTCGGCGCCGCCGTGGTCGAAAATCATGCACCGGGTGCTGGTGGTGCCCTGGTCGATAGCGGCGACAAAGTCGGCCAACGTCGTGCTCCTCTCACTCCACCTGGTTGAGGACGTCCACAATCGTCCATCATGGTCTACATGACCCGTTCAGTCGCCGACATCGCGCGCATGCCCCGCGGCGGCCCGGACGCGTCGTGTGTGGATCGCCTGCTGCAAACTGACCGCCTGGAATATCTCGACCGCGACACCGTCGGGGACGCCGCGGGCGAAGCGCGCAAACGCGCGGTGATCCGTTCGCTGGAGTGGGTCGGCCAATTCTTCGGCGAGACCGAACATTTCGCGCGTCTGGCGCTCGATGAAGTGGCCGACGTCCCTGACCCAAAGATCCTGGAGCTCGGCGCCGGACACGGTGCGCTGGCCCGTAAATTGCTTGACTGGCACCCCACCGCCGAGCTGACCGTCACCGACGTCGATGCCGCGTCGGTGGTCGCGATGACAACCGGGGATCTGGGCGCGCACCCGCGCGCGTCGGTGCGCCGGTTGGACGCCACCGCCATCGATGCGCCCGACCGCCACTTCGACCTGGCGGTGTTCGCGTTGTCGTTTCATCACCTGTCGCCGCCGCAGGCGTCGCTCGCATTGGCCGAGGGCACCCGGGTGGCCGACAAACTGCTGATCATCGACCTGCCTCGGCCGCCGTCGCCGCTGCACCTGATGCGGCTCGCGGTGATGATGCCGCTCGCCCCGGTGGTCCCGTTTCTGCACGACGGCGTGATCAGTTCGCTGCGGTCGTACAGCCCGTCGGCGCTACGCGCTCTGGCGACGCATGCCGACCCCGCGATCGACGTAGAACTGCGCGGCGGGCTGCTGAGCTCGCAGGTGGTGATCGTCCGCCGGTGAACGCCTGCGCTCGACGTAGAGGCCGACCACCGCATGCAGGATGTCGTACACCTGCGGATGCGCCGCGATGTAGGTCAACACTGCCCGCCGCACTGTAGTCACAGCTAGGTAATTCCCGGCGCAAGGCGGTTTAAACGGTCACCGTCGGACCCGAGGCCTGGTCAGCCGGTGCAGCAGCCACGCGACCGGGATGGTGAACGCCAGCGTCGCGGCGAACAGCCCCGTCACCGAGCCGGAATAGACCGGCCAGTGCAGCACCGAAACCATCACGATCTCCATCACGACCACGTGCACCAAGAAGATTTCGTAGGAAATCTCGCCCAGCCACACCATCACCCTGCTGCCCAACATCCCCTCATACCAGCCCCGGCGCGGCCCGCTGAGCCCCAGCGGCGCGACCACCAGGGTGGCGATCACCGCGTAGAGCACCACCTTCGCGATGTCCTCACTCAAACCCAATGCGGGGGCGTCGGTTTCACCGGCGATCGGGGTGGCCACGATCAGGTAGGCCACCAGCGCCACCGGCAGCGCCGCCGCGGCGTAGCATCGAACGCCCTTGACCGCCAACACCGCAAGCGCCATCCCGCCGACGAACCAGACTAGGTAGTGCGGCAGCCACAGCCCCGCCCCGTTGGGCAGCCAGTCGGTGGTATGCATCACCAGCAGCCACAGCGGGCTGACGGCACCGAGCACGGCCAGGCCCGCCAACAGCAATCCGGGTCGCCAGTGCCGCCGGCACAGCACCACCAGCAGCAGGTACGCCAGCAGCGGCAGCGCCGCGTAGAACGCCACTTCGACGGCCAAGCTCCACATCTGGGTCAGGCCCTGATGCATGTAGGCGGTCAAGTAGTTGCCACTGTAGATCTGCGTCAGGGTGAGGTTACGGATCAGGCCGTGCCAGGTGTGGCCGGGGTTGGGTGTGATGTCGCGGAACTCGTAGACCAGGTATGCGATCAGCACCGTCACCACGTAGGCCGGCATGATGCGGCGCACCCGGTTGCGGGCATAGCGGGTTACCGACGGTGCGGCAGTGCCCGCCGCGGCGGCGCGCACCCACCCGCCGAACAGCAGAAAGCCCGACAGCACGAAGAAGATCGCGACCCCGATCTCCATGCGCGCGAACACCAGCCCGACGTATCCGCGGTTGTAGGTGCCGGTGCCGTAGGCGGCATGGGTGCCCATGACCAGCAGCGCCGCCACAGCCCGCACGCCGGTGAGCGAGGCGACGCGGTCGACGGCGGCGACCTGCTCCAGCCCGCCCTGGTCGACGTCGTCGGCTGCCGGCCCGCTCACCCGGCCAGTATGCCGCTTACGAGACGACGATCAGTCCCTTGCCAGCACCACCCGTTCGTTCGGCACGCAGTGCGTCATCTTCAGATCCGATACGTCGCGCGGCCCGTTCTTGCCGAGGCTCTGTCGTCGCTGCTCGTCGTCTTCGGAAAGCGTCTGGGATGCAAGTGGTTCCATGTCACGCTGGTCGACCGGCAGCTGCAGGTAATCGGCCCGACCCGGTGGCTGTTTTCGACGGCTTCCCGATTCGGTGCGCGACAAACGCGGCAAGCTCGTCAGATCGTGACGCTCTCCCCGCGGCCCACCTCGATGACCCGCTCGGCGAGCCCGCGTCGCGCCATTTCGGCGAGAAAATCCGAAAGCGGCGAGGCGAACACCCCGTAGTCGTTGAAGTGGATGGGGATCACGCGCGGCAGGTTCAACCGTTCGGTCAGGGCGGTGCCGCGACGGCCGTCCATCGTGACCGTCAACCCGAACGGCAGGTGCCTGCCGAACGGCAGCCGGGTGCCGCCCAGGTGCAGCAACCCGGCGTCGACGTCGGGGAACCGCCGGGGTATCTCGTCGAGTTCTTCGATCACCAGGGTGTCCCCGGAGACGTAGAGCCGCCGGGTCGGCTCACCGGGCGTGCTCGCCTCGATCATCGACCCCATCACCGGGGGCAGCGCCCGGTGGATCGGGGCGGGTCCGTGCCGTCCCGGCAACGACGTCACGGTGACCGTCGTGGCGACCTTGGTGATCGTGTGGCTGTCCCACGTCGCCATCGGCTCTGCGCGCCCGAACCCGCGCCGTACCAGCCGTTTGGCGGCGTGCGGGGTGGTCAGGATCGGCAGCGCGCGGTCCAGTTGCGCCTGCGCGACGCGGTCCCAGTGATCGCCGTGCATATGCGAGAGCACCACCGCGTCCAGCGGCGGCAGCTCGGCGATATCCAGCGCCGGGTCGTACAGCCGCTTGGACAGCAACCCGTATCCGAGGTAGGCGTGTTGGCCGGCGTGCAGGAAGTTGGGATCGGTCAGCAGCGTGACATCGCCTGCGGTGATCAGCGTGGTGGCGTTGCCGATGAAGGTGACGGTGATGTCCACGACCCTGGGCTACCCCGCACGGCGGCGTTCACGCGTGGTTTGTGCTCCGGTTACTTGCGCAAGCGTCACCGACGCTGAAGCATCGGCGGTGTGGGCGAACAACTGAAGCAGACCGAGTTCAGCCGCGCGCACCGGCGCGAGTACCGGCGCAAGGTGCAGCAGTGCCTCGACGTGTTCGAAACCATGCTCAACCAATCCAGCTTCGAGTTCGAGCGGCCGCTGACCGGCATGGAGATCGAGTGCAACCTGGTCGACGACGCGTATCAGCCCGCCATGACCAACCAGGAAGTGCTCGAGGCGATCGCCGACCCGGCGTACCAGACCGAATTAGGCGCCTACAACATCGAATTCAATGTTCCGCCGCGGCGGCTGCCCGGCCGCGCGGCGCTCGAGCTGGAGAACGACGTGCGGGCGAGCCTCAACGCCGCCGAGGCCAAGGCCAACGACCACGACGCGCACATCGTGATGGTCGGCATCCTGCCGACGCTGATGCCCGAGCATCTGTCGGGCCGGTGGATGAGCGAATCGACGCGCTACCAAGCGCTCAACGATTCCATCTTCACCGCGAGGGGCGAGGACATCCTCATCGACATCACCGGTCCCGAACGCCTCAGCCTGCAGACCGAGTCGATCGCCCCGGAGTCGGCGTGCACCAGCATGCAACTGCACCTTCAGGTTTCGCCTGCGGACTTCGCGCAGAACTGGAACGCCGCGCAGGTGCTGGCCGGCCCCCAACTCGCGCTGGGCGCCAACTCCCCGTACTTCTTCGGCCACCAGTTGTGGAATGAGACCCGCATCGAGCTGTTCATGCAGGCCACCGACACCCGTCCCGACGAACTCAAGGCGCAGGGGGTGCGGCCGCGGGTATGGTTCGGCGAGCGGTGGATCACCTCGATCTTCGATCTGTTCGAGGAGAACGTGCGTTATTTCCCGTCGCTGCTGCCCGAGCTGACCGACGAGGACCCGGCCCGTGAACTCGCGGAAGGCCGCACTCCGCGACTGGCCGAACTGCGGCTGCACAACGGCACCATCTACCGCTGGAACCGGCCGGTGTATGACGTGGTGGAGGGCCGCCCGCACCTGCGGGTGGAGAACCGGGTGCTGCCCGCGGGGCCGACGGTGGTCGACATGATGGCCAACGCCGCGTTCTATTACGGCGCGTTACGGACGCTCTCCGAAGAGGACCGGCCGCTGTGGACGAAGATGAGTTTCGCTGCGGCCCAACACAATTTCCTGGAGTCGGCACGCAACGGCATGGACGCCCGGCTGTACTGGCCCGGCCTGGGCGAGGTGACCCCCGACGAACTGGTGCTGCGTCAACTGCTGCCGATGGCCGACGAGGGGCTGCGCCGCTGGCAGGTGGCCGGTGAGGTCCGCGACCGCTACCTCGGGGTGATCGAGGGCCGCGCCAAGACCGGCCGCAACGGGTCGGCCTGGCAGGTGGCCACGGTGAAGGCGCTTCAGGAGCGCGGGCTCAGCCGCCCGAACGCGTTGGCCGAGATGTTGCGGCTGTACTGCGAACGCATGCACAGCAACGAACCTGTGCACACCTGGGACCAGCCTTAGCTTAGGCCTCGGCGGTCGCGGCGGTCAGTGCCTCGGCGAACTGCGCCAGCTCCTCAGGTGCGGTGTCGACGTGCGGGGAGGCCCGCAGCACCGGCGTGGTCAGTTCGAACGGCGCGCGCTGCGCGTCGGCATATGTCGTGACGATGCCCCGCTGCGCGATCAGCCAGGCCCGCACCTTCTGCGGATCGGCGCCGTCGGTAGGGGCCAGGGTGGTGATCGCGGTGGGTTCGTCGAGCGGTTCGACCACCCGCCAGCCGTCGGCGCCGGCCAACGCCTGCCGCGTCCACCGTCCGACTTCGGCCAGCCGGTCGCGCACGTGCTGCGGCCCCGCCGCGAGGTGCTCCCCCACCGCGAGCGAAAACCCCACGCGGGCAGCAAGGTTGGCCTCACCGTGTTCGAGGCGCTGGGTCACGGTCAGCGGCACCCCCCATTCCGGGGGCGGCAGCCGGGGCTGGAGCCGCTGCGCCAGTTCGGGTTCGATGGCCAGCACGCCGACACCGCGCGGGCCGGCGAGCCATTTGCGCGACGCGCTGTAGATCGCTGCGGGGCGCACGGCACAATCGAGGTGCCCGAGGGCCTGGGCGGCGTCGACGACCAACGGGAGACCGAGGTTTCGGCACACGTCGGCCATGGCGGCCAGCGGCTGCGCGACACCGCGGTGGCTGGCCAGCGCGGTGAGATGCACGAGGGCGGGCGGGTCGGCGCCCAACTGCCGAGCGGCGGCGTCGACGTCGAGCCGCCCGTGATCGTCGGCGGGCAGCGGCCGCACGTCGAAACCGTTGGCGGCCATGATCGCCAGGTTGGGTCCGTACTCACCGGGCAGGCAGGCGAGCGTGCGCTTCTGCGGCCAACTGGACAGCAGCAGATCCAGTGCGTGGTTGGCGCCGGTGGTGAAGACGACATGGTCGGCGGGCAGGCCGGTCAGGGCGGCGACGGCGGCGCGGCCGGCGTCCAGCACCGGCGCGGCCGCCTCGGCGGCGACGTATGCGCCGACCTCGGCCTCGTGGCGAGCGTGTTGCGCGGTAGCGTCGATGACCGCGAAGCTCTGCCGCGAGCACGCCGCGCTGTCCAGATGCAGGCCGGCGACCTTCGGCCGCGCCGACCGCCACTGCTCGGCGAGGCTCATCTGGCCGCGAGGGACAGGCCGAAATCGCCTGCCGGGTCGGTCCACCAACGGGTGCGGCGCAACCCGGCGGCGGCCAGTTCCGCGGCGACCCCGTCGGGGCGGAACTTGCACGACACCTCGGTGAGCATCTCCTCACCGTCGGCGAAGGCGACGGTCAGGTCCAGGTCGCGCACATACACCCGCTGTGCACCGCGGGCGCGCAGCCACATCTCGATTCGTTCCTCGGCGTCGTTCCACGTGGCGACGTGCTCGAACGCGTCGAGGTCGAAGTCGGCGCCGAGTTCACGGTTGATGACCGCCAGCACATTGCGGTTGAACTGTGCCGTCACACCGGCGCTGTCGTCGTAGGCGCGCACCAGACGTCCCGCATCTTTCACCAGATCGGTGCCCAATAGCAGGCTGTCGCCGGGCCGCATCGTCTGCGCCAGCGCGGCCAAGAACCGCGCCCGCGGTCGCGCGGTCAGGTTGCCGATTGTCGAGCCGAGAAAGGCGATCAGCCGCCGGCCGCCCCGGGGGATCTCGCCGAGGTGCTCTTCGAAGTCGCCGCACACCGCATCAACCTCGATACCCGGGTACTCGCGCTGGATCGCCGCCCCCGCGGCGTTGAGCACGCCGGCGTCCACGTCGAACGGGACAAACCGACGCAGGGTTCGGTTGTCACGCACCGCATTCAGCAGCATGCGGGTCTTCTCCGAGGTGCCGCTGCCCAGCTCCACCAGCGTGTCTGCCGTTGATGCTTCGGCGATCTCGGCGGATCGGCTGCGCAGGATCTGCGCCTCGGTGCGGGTCGGGTAGTACTCGGGCAGCCGGGTGATCTGGTCGAACAGGTCGCTGCCGACCGAGTCGTAGAACCATTTGGGAGGCAACGTCTTCGGGGTCTGCGTTAAGCCGTCTAGCACATCACGGCGCAGCGCCTGCGCGGCCGAGTTGGCCGGCAGGTGGTTGGACAGCGAGATGGTCATGACGGTCCTTTCAACGGGATCAGCTCGACCTCCGAGCGGCCGACGACCGATACCAGATGCCGGTCCGGCAGCTCCCGCCACCGCGGGTCGTCGTCGTAGGGTTCGCTGGCAAGTACGGTGCCGTCGGGTCTGCTCAACATCGAAAGGGTGTCGCCCCATGTGGTAGCGAGCATGCGGGATCCGTTGGCGGCCAGGATGTTCAGCCGTGCGTCGGGGTCGGCGGCGCCGATTTCCGCGATGGTGTCGGCGAGCCGGTCGAGGCCGCGGTCGAAGATCAGCGCCGCCAGCAGCGCACTGTCGTTGGTGGATTCTGCGTGCGGCGAGGGCGGCAGCACGGCCCGGTCGACGAGGCCGTTGTGCGACAGCAGCCACTGGCCGTCGGTGAACGGCGCCGACGCCGACGCCTCGATCGGCATGCCGATGCTGGCCGATCGCACGGCCGCCACGATGCAGCCGCCGCGCAGCGCGGGCGCCACCGACGCGAACGATGCATCCCCCCACAGCGGTGTGGCGCTGCGCCACCGTCGGGGCGTGCCGTCGGGCACATCGGAGGAGAAGAACCCGACACCCCACCCGTCGGCGTTCATCAGGCCGTGTTTCTGGCGGCGCGGCGCATACGACTGCACCACAAGGCCGTTGGCGGGCTCCGATACCAACGACGCCACCGACGCCGGGTCACCGAGCCAGCCCAGATGCCGGCACATCAGGCTTGACCTTCCGCAACGGACCAGGCCAGCCGCACGCCCGAGAAGATCTGGCGCCGGATCGGATGGTCCCAGTTGCGGAAGCTGGGCCGCAGGATGTTGGCCGCCACCGCCCAGGATCCGCCGCGCAGCACCTGGTAGTCGCCGTCAAAAAACGGCTGCGAGTAGCGCTCGTAGATCATCGGCGTGAAGCCGGGCCAGGGCCGCAGCGGCGAGGTGGTCCACTCCCACACGTCGCCGAGCATCTGTTCGGCGCCGTAGGCCGACGCACCCGCGGGGTACGCCCCGACCGGCGCGGGCCGCAGCGCGTCGCCGCCGAGGTTGGCCAGATCCGCCGTCGGCGCCGACGCGCCCCACGGGTAGCGGCGCCGCGCGCCCACCGCGGGATCCCACGCGCAGGCTTTCTCCCACTCGATCTCGGTGGGCAGCCGGGCGCCCGCCCACGCCGCATACGCCTCGGCCTCGAAATACGAGACGTGTTGCACGGGTTCGTTGGGGGCGATGTCCTCGACTCGGCCGAACCGGGTGCGGGTGCCGTCCGGGTTCCAGAACTGCGGGGCCACCAATGCGGCCTGCATCCGGTGCGCCCAGCCGGCTTGCGACCACCACCGCGGCTGGGAATAGCCGCCGTCGTCGATGAACTGTTGCCACTCGCCGTTGGTGACCGGCACCCGGCCGATGCGAAACGACGGGATATCGACGACGTGGGCGGGGCGCTCGTTGTCCAGCGAGTGCGGTTCGGTCACCGCGTCGACACCGAGGACGAACTCGCCGCCGGGCACCAGCACGGACGTGCCCGCCACGCCAGGGCGACCGGCGGGCAGCGCCGCGCCGCCGTCGAGCAGCGGCGGCCCGGACCGCAGGTTCAACGCCTGCAGCATGGTCTCGTCGTGCTGGTTCTCATGGCTGATCACCAAGCCGAAGTTGAATCCGGAACCGCTATCGGGCAGCGCGTCGAGCACGTCGAGCACCTTGTCGCGCACGGTGCGGCAGTAGGCGCGGGCGTCGGTCGGGGCCAGCAGCGGCAGGTCGGCGCGGTCGGCGCGGGGATGAACGAACGCGTCGTAGAGACGCTCCACGTCGGGGGGCAGCATGCCCGGCCGGTTGGGGTTGCCGTCGCGCAGCAGCCAGAGTTCTTCCTGTTGGCCGACGTGGGCGAGGTCCCACACCAGTGGGCTCATCAGCGGGTGGTACTGGCGGCCGAGTTCGGCGTCGTCGAAGTCCACCAGCCGAAGCGTGCGCTCACGGGCGGCGGTCAGTTCACGCGCGAGTATTTCGCGAACCGTCACGTCTCCTCTCGCGCCAGGTCGACGACGGCGGATGCGAGCCCGTTCTTGACCACCCGGTCGGCGATATCGTCGGCCGGACACCGTCCCTGTTCGACCGAACGCACCAGCCGCTGCATCGATTCCATCAGCTCGCGCGGCGCCCGTTCGGCTGCGGCCGTCACGCACCGGATCGCGGCCTGCCGCAGCCGTCGGTCGCCGAGGCCTTGTTGCGCCGCGCGGTCCCAGGCCGTGGCGACCGGTTCGGTGGCCTCCGCGGCCACGGCCGCGGCCGCGGGATCGTCGAGCAGCGTGACGAGCGTGAACACCAGGGCCGGCCAGCTGCCGTCGGGCACGCTGTCGAGGTAGCGGATCTCCAGCCAGCCACGCGGTCGCACCGGCGGGAACAGCGTGGTGAGGTGGTAGTCGACGTCAGCCTCGGTGGGTTGGCGGTTGCCCAGCGGCGCCCGCCCGTCGGCCCAGTCGGCGAACGGAACCCATTCGGTCACCGGGACGACCTGCGGGGTGGTCAGCAGCATCACCGGCGCCTTGAGCGCGTACCGCGCCCAGTCGCTGGCGGGGTCGTCGCCGCGTTCGCCGAGCACCGGGCCGCAGCGCGCGGAGTCCAGCTGGCTCCACACGCGCTGCCGCGCCGAGCGCCACCCACAGAACTTTCCGCCCAGCAGCGGGGAGTTGGCGGCGACGGCGATCATGGTCGGCCCGAGCGCATGCGCCAGGCGCACCCGGTCGGCCCAGCCGGCGCGCGGTCCGGCGTCGACGTTGATCTGCACCGACGCCGTCGACGTCATCATCGCCGCGCCGGCGACACCGGTGCGGCTGGCGTGAAAGAACGTCTCCATGGCGGCGTAGCGGGCACCGGGGTTGATCCGTCGGGCGGGCCGCAGCGGGTCGGCCCCGAGCAGCACCAGCCCGAACCCCGCGCGGGCGAAGGCGTCGCGCAGCACCGCGCGGTCGGCCGTCATCGCGGAAATGGCCGACATCGGTCCGTCGCAGGGCGGGCCGGACAGTTCGACGGCGCCGCCGGGTTCAACGGTCACCCGGCTGCCGCCCGGCAGCGGCGGCAGGTCGGCGATGACGTCGCTCAGCTCAGCCCAGCTCGGCCGTCGCATCGGATCGGTCAGGTCGAAACAGTGCGCCTCGACCTCCAGGCCGACCCGGCCGACCGGCCCGTCGCGCAGGCAGTTACCGCCGATGTGCAGCGCGGCGCTGTACGCGCTGGAGAGCTCGGGCGGGCCGGTGCGTGCGTCGTCGACCTCGGACGTGATGGTGAAGGCCATTTTCCCATCCCCTTCCGGGTCCGGCGCGATCGCGGCGTTCAGACCATCTTGAAGGAGACCTCCGACAAATCCCGAGCCCTTTTTTGTGAACTATCGGTTAAGCCGGCGCCGCGATTATTGGCCGAGCGTGTTCTGCATGGCTCCGGCCAGCACGTTCACCGCGGGACCACCGTTGCCGGACTGGCAGACTTTCGCTTGCAGCAAAACGTTTTCCCGCTTGCGGGTGGTGACGAAGCAGCGCCGGTCGGTGCCGGCCTCCTGCTTGACCCAGTCCGCCTCGGTCGCCGTGGTCGGCCCGCTGGTGTACGTCCACACCTGGGTGGTGAAGTTGTCCAGGTGTATCGCGGTGGTCTGCCCGTTGCAGCCAACGGTACGGTCGACGACGCGGCGGAACGCCCGTTCGGCGGCGTCGGTGTTGGCGTAGACCCCGACGGCCTGTTTGACGAAGTGGCTCTGGTCGTCCGGCGCGGTCTGGGTCACCGCACCGTTGAACGACGCGAGGTCGGGGTCGGCGTAGACGTCGGGCAGCCCGATGTCGGCCCAGTTGTTGCAGGCGGGGTTGTCGACGTAGAAGGACTGGAACGGATCGGAGAAGGTCCACTCGAACCGCATCGTCGCGCCGACGATGTTGCCGACCGAGCCCTTGGGCAGCACCGCGTAGTTGACCACTCCCGGGTCTGACGGGCGGGCACCGGCCGGCGCCGCCAGCGTCAGACCCACGAGGGCGACGCCGACAGCGGCGGCGATCCGCATCAGACCTTCGCCGACAGCTTGACGTCGACGTTGCCGCGGGTGGCCTTGGAGTACGGGCACACCTGATGCGCCTTGTTCATCAGGTCGTCGGCGCCGCTCTGGTCAAGGCCGGGCAGGTAACCGATGAGGTGGGCGTTGATGGCGAAGCCGCCGTCGGCGTCCTTACCGAACCCGACCTGCGCGGTGATCGCCGTCGCGTCGTCGAGGTTGATGTCGTTGTTCTTGGCCACCAACCGCAGCGCCCCGAGGAAGCAGGCGGCGTAAGCGGCCGAGAACAGTTCCTCGGGGTTGGTGCCCTCGCCGCTGCCGCCCATTTCTTTCGGGTGGTTGGTGTTCAGGTCGATCTTGCCGGTCGACGACTTCACGTGGCCTTCGCGGCCGCCACCAGTTGCAGTTGATTCCTGGGTGAATACGACTTCGATGCTCATGGCTCTGATCATGCCAGCCAGGCCATGAACGGCAAGACGCCCCTCGATCGCTAGCCGCCGGCTCCGTTCTGTTTGGCCCGCACGCCCTCTTCGACCTTCTTGCCCAAGTCGGGGTCGACGTTGCGCCAGTACTCGAAGACACGCGAGAGCACCGGCTCGCGAACGCCATCGGACACATGGCCGATGATGTTGTGCGCCAAACGTTCCCGGGCTTCGTCGTCGAGCACCTCGCGCACCAGCGTCCCGGGCTGACCCCAGTCGTCATCGTCGGGCCGCATGGTGTAGGCCATGCGCACCATGTCGCCGTCGGACGCCCAGTGCGCCTCGGCGGCACGCTTCGCGTCGGCGGCCGGACCGCCCATCGAGTTCGGTGCGTACACCGGGTCGGGCACGTTGCGGATGCGCATGGCGCCGTCCTTGGAGTACGCGCGCACCTCGTTCTTGGGCTCGTTGACCGGTATCTGCTTGTAGTTCACCCCGAGGCGGGCGCGGTGCGCGTCGGCGTAGGAGAACCCGCGGGCCAGCAGCATCTTGTCGGGGCTGAGCCCGGTTCCCGGTACCAGGTTGTTCGGCTCGAACGCCAGCTGCTCCATCTCCGTGTGGAAGTCGGTGACGTTGCGGTTCAGCGTCATCTTGCCGACCTCGTGCAGCGGGTAGTCGCCGTGCGGCCACACCTTGGTCAGATCGAACGGGTTGAACCGGTAGGTCTTGGCCTCCTCGAACGGCATGATCTGCACGTGCAACGTCCAACTCGGGAAGTTGCCGTCCTCGATCGAGGTGAACAGGTCGCGCTGGTGGTAGTCGCTGTCTTCGCCGGCAAGGCGGTCGGCGTCCTCCTGGGTGAGGAAATCGATGCCCTGGTCGGTCTTGAAGTGGTACTTCACCCAGAACAACTCGCCGGCGTCGTTGAGCCAGCTGTAGGTGTGGCTGGAGTAGCCGTTCATGTGCCGCCAGGTCTTCGGGATCCCGCGATCGCCCATCAACCAGGTGACCTGGTGGGCGCTTTCCGGTGAGAGCGACCAGAAGTCCCACTGCATGTTGTGGTCGCGCAGATTGTTGGCCTGCAACCGCTTCTGGCTACGGATGAAGTGCTGGAACTTCATCGGGTCACGCATGAAGAACACCGGGGTGTTGTTGCAGACGAGGTCGAAGATGCCGTCGTCGGTGTAGAACTTCAGCGCGAAGCCGCGCGGGTCGCGCCAGGTGTCCGGGCTGCCGCGCTCGCCGGCGACCGTGGAGAACCGCGCGATCATCTCGGTTTTGGAGCCTGGTTGCAAGAACGCGGCCTTGGTGTACTCAGTGACGTCGTGGGTCACCTCGAATTGACCGAACGCACCACCGCCCTTCGCGTGCGGTTGTCGTTCCGGGATGCGTTCCCGGTTGAAGTTGGCCATCTGCTCGATCAGGTAGTGATCCTGCAGCAGAATCGGGCCGTCCGGACCGACCGTGAGCGAGTGCTCGAGACTCGGGGCAGGGTTGCCAGCGTCGTTGGTCGTGTAGTTCTCGGTCATCTAGCTCATCTCCTTGGATCGGCGGCAAGTGGCTGAGCCGCCCACGTAACGGAGTCCCCCAATGTGGACCGGTTCCAAACGTGGCAGGACGGCGTCGGTCCCGGGTCGACTCTCGGTTGAGGAGAACGCCGGTCGCGGCGGCAGTCAGGGTCGGGCGGGCGGCGTCGGCGCAGGCGAGGGCGGCTCCGGGGATTGTGGCGGCGTCATCCGACCGCCGGGGCCGAACGGTGGGGCCGGCCGTTCAACTTCGCCGCTCGGACCCATCGGGAACATCGGAGGCGGGCCGCGATGGAACATCGAGAAGCCGCGGTCGCCGTGATGGCCCCGGTGTCCGTCGTGATGGCCGCCGGAGTGCGCGCCGAGGACGAAGCCGGCGAAAAAGATCACGGCGACGATGAAGATCACGCCGGCGACGATGCCCACCACGGCGGCTGCAGAGGTGAGCCGGTTGCGCCGCGCGGGTTCGGTCGTCGCCGTGACGGGGGTGGTGACCGGTTCAGATGTTGGTTCGCTCATGACGTCGATCATCGCGCTGCATACTCGGCGCCGCTTGTGGTTGCGGCTGAGAATCAGCTGTGAGTGGCTTTTGACAACGGCGCGGCGGACGGTTTGACTATAAACGTTGTCAAAATGCGCACCGAAGGGAAAGTGGCGATGAGCAGGCCAATCCCGACCCGTCATCCGGATCGGCCCCGGCCGATACCCGCGACCATCCGGCTGATGGCTCAGGCGATGCGTATCAGCGCGCCGACCCCCCAGCAGTGGCGCAGGCTCGGTGAGCGATTGACGGTCGGCGACGAGCCGATGGACCGACTCGTCTCGTGGATGTCCTCTGTGGGCCTGAAAGAGACGCGCCCGCTCTTCGACCGCGCGCTCGCCTCGGGCATCGACGCGGTGCCCGACGCGCCCGAACCGCTGGTCGAGTTCTTCCGCGAGGCCGAGACGGAGCCGTCGTGGGTCGACCGCACGATGCTGGAGCGCGGTCAGCGGGCGTTGCGGCGCGGTGGCGCCGACGGCATGTACATCGCCCGTGACGTGTCGCTGCTGGGCGGCTATCAGTTCTCCGGCTTCAACAAGACGCTGCTGCGCACCGGCGCGTTGGAGAAGGGGTCCAACAAGCGGTTCGCCGAGACGATGCAGTGGGCGATGGACGTCATCGCCGAAGGCGGCCTGCAGGTGCTGGGCTCGGGCTATCAGGCCACGCTGCGCGTGCGGTTCATCCATTCGTTGGTGCGCAAACATGTGGGCGCGATGCCGGATTGGCGCGCCGACGAATGGGGTGTGCCGGTCAACCAGACCGATATGGCGGCGACGCTCGTCGGGGCGCTGGTCGCGCCGTCCGTGGGCGTGGCCGGCATGGGAGTTGTGTTGCGGCCCAAGGATTATGCGGCCGTCGCGCACCTGACTCGCTACGTCGGCTGGCTGATGGGCGTCGAGGACGAGTGGCTGCCGCGCGACTTCCGCGACAGCATCCGGGTGCTGTACCACACGCTGGGCGCGCTGGCCGAGCCCGACGAATCGTCCAAGCAGTTGGCGATGCCCATGGTCGACGACCCGTTGATCTGGCACTACGACACCGTGCCCGCGATCCGGCGTCGTATCGCACGGGCGCAACATCTTTCGGTCACCAGCAGCTTCCTGGGACCGCGCACCATGGCGGCGCTGGGTCTGCCGCGCTGGGTGCCGCCGTGGTATCCGGTGCTGCGGCTGCCGGTGAACCTGGCCCGCAGCGCGGCCGCCGTCGTTCGGCCCGACGGGATCGCCCGTGCCGCCGCGCGCGGTGACCGTGAGCAGAAGGTGTTGATGCGCACGATCATCGGCGACACCGACGCCACGATCGGCGAGTCCGCCTCACACGTCGGAAGCGTCGCCTGATCGGGGCGGCCGTGGGCTAGGGTCGCCTCGGTGAGCGCGCGTTTCGAGGAGCTGGGTTGGCGGCAGACGCCGATGGGTGTCATCAGCCTGCGACGTCGCTTCGATCTGACGGTGCGCGCCGACGTCTACGAGGTCAAACTCGACGACGAGCACGTGATGTCGAGCCTGTTCACCGTTGCCGAACGTGAGCTGGCGCGGCTGGGGCTGGCGCGCACGTCCGGAACGGAACTCGACGTGGTCATCGGCGGATTAGGGCTCGGCTACACCGCGCTCGAGGCCTTGGCGGATCGACGGATTCGATCGCTCACGGTCGTCGAATACTCGGATGCGGTGATCGACTGGCACGAGCGCGACCTGCTGCCGGATACGGTCGGCCTCGCCGCCGACCCGCGCGTCGCGCTGGTGTGCGTGAACTTCTTCGCCGCTGCAACTGATCTGGCCGCATTCGATCCCGACCATCCCGGCCGGACCTACGATGCCATCCTGCTCGACATCGACCACTCGCCGCGGCATGTGCTGCACGATCCGCACTCCGCGTTCTATACCGTCGACGGCCTGCGAGCCCTATCAGCACATCTGACTCCAGGTGGGGCGTTCGCGATGTGGTCCGACGACGAACCGGACGACGACTTCGGCTCCGTACTCGAATCGGTCTTCACCGACGTTGCGGCCCAGCAGATTTGGTTCGACAATCCGATCACCCGAGGTCGGTCTGCGGCCACGATCTACCTCGCGAACCGGGTCTGACACTGTGCGCGCTGACTGTCTCACGGCTTGAACGGGTTGACCGCGAACTGAATCACCCGGTATGGCGCACCGCCGCGCGGTCCGGTGTTCCACTGGCTGACGAACACCCGCACCTCGTCGATCGTCGAGCCCGGCGAGATGTAGCCGCCGTAGGGCTGGGCGAGCCGGTTGTTCTCCGGCGGCCCGAGATGTTCGGCGGGCTCGGGCCATTCGGCGGCGACGACGACCGTCGTGACCGGCGCGGCGCCCAGCTGCGTCGGATCGTTGGCGACACGCACCTCCATGTTGCCGGTGGTGGCATTGAAGTAGGACAGCACGGTCCTGCCGTCGAGCTGCCGCACGCTCATCTCGCCGATGCGGTCGGGCCACAGCGGTGTCGGCGGATGCCCCCAGCCCAGCGTCGAGGACCAGCCCTGCCAGCTGGCGCGGTCGGGGAAACTCTGCGGGGTGGCCCGGTACAGCACCGCGGGCCCGCTGCGGTCGAAGTTGTTGGCGACGATGTAGACAAAGCCGCTCGGCGAGTCCGGTTTGGGGATCGGGTCGTAGTATCCGCTGATCTGGGTCTGCCGCCCCTGCGCGTAGTCGGCGGGCCGTTCCGATCCCGGTACCGTCTGCCAGTTACCTTGGCCCGGTTCAGCTTTCACCAGCCGGGAGGTCTGCGGGTCCAGGTCACGCACGGTGGTGACCATCATGTAGTTCTCGCGGTTTATCGACACGACGCCGGCAGGAAGCTGGGATGCTCCCGGCGGTGTCGGGTCGGCCAGCAGCGGTTTGTCGATGCCCGTGACGCCGTCGTAGCGCACGCCGCCCTCGTCGTTGATGGATTCGGTGTCGACGTGCAGCGCGATCGGCGAGTACCAACCGCCGTAGCCGACGCCCTGACCCGCGAAGCTGTCTCCGCAGATCTGCAGGATTCCGCTGGGGAACTCCATGAACTCGCACAGATCGGTGGCGCCGATGCCGTAATCCTGTGTCGGCGTGCCGGTTCCCGCTGCCGTTCCGATGCGGATCACCTGCCCCGGTACCAGCGGCGGCAGCACCGGGTCAGGGATGGGCGCCGGTTGCGCGACGGCGACGATCGCCGAAACTGTATTCCAGCAGAGAAAGATCGAGAGAAGGCCTGCTGGAATGCAGTTTCGACGCAAGGCGGCGCGCTACAGCTCGGCGGCCAGCAGCTCGGCGATCTGGATCGTGTTGAGAGCCGCGCCTTTTCGCAGGTTGTCACCCGAGACGAACAGCGCAAGCCCGCGCCCGTCGGGCACACCCGGATCCTGGCGAATGCGCCCCACCAGCGTGTCGTCGACACCCGCGGCGGCCAGCGGTGTCGGCACGTCGACCAACCTCACCCCCGACGCCGCACCCAGGATCTCCGAGGCGCGCTGCACCGAAAGCGGCTGGGAGAACTCGGCGTTGATCGACAGCGAGTGCCCGGTGTAGACCGGCACCCGCACGCAGGTGCCGCTGACTGCGAGGTCGGGAATGCCGAGTATCTTGCGGCTCTCGTTGCGTAGCTTCTGGTCTTCGTCGGTCTCACCGGAGCCGTCGTCGACGTATGAGCCCGCCAGCGGCACCACGTTGAACGCGATCGGCGCGACGTAGGTGTCCGGGGCGGGAAAGTCCACCGCGCCGCCGTCGTGCACCAGGTCGCGGCTGCCGGAGATGGCCGCCTGCGCCTGACCGTAGAGTTCCTCGACACCAGCCAGCCCGCTGCCCGAAACCGCCTGATACGTCGAGGCGATCATGCGCACCAGCCCGGCTTCGTCGTGCAACGGCTTGAGCACCGGCATCGCGGCCATCGTGGTGCAGTTCGGGTTGGCGATGATGTTCTTCGCCAGCTTCACGCCCCGCACGTCGCGTTCGAAGTTGACCTCGCTGACCACCAGCGGCACGTCGGGGTCCTTGCGCCACGCCGAGGAGTTGTCGACGACGATGGCGCCGGCCTCCGCGAACCGCGGCGCCTGTACTTTCGACATCGCCCCGCCCGCGGAGAACAGTGCGATGTCCAGCCCGGAGGGGTCGGCGGTCGCGGCGTCCTCGACCTCGATCTCCTGGCCGCGGAACGGCAGCTTCTTACCCTGGGAACGCGCCGACGCGAAGAACCGCACGCTGGAGGCGGGGAAATCGCGCTGCTCGAGCAGGTTGCGCATGACCTGGCCGACCTGGCCCGTAGCACCGACTACACCGATCGCGACCATCTATCTCTCCCGTCGCTGCGCTCGCCCCACGGTTACCGGCCCGTTCCCGCGTAGACCATGGCCTGCTCCTCGCCGCCCAGCCCGAACGCCTCGTGCAGGGCCGCCACCGCCTTGTCGAGTTCGGTGTCCTTGATCAGCACCGAGATGCGGATCTCGGAGGTGGAGATCAGGTCGATGTTCACGCCGACCTCGGCGAGCGTCTCGCAGAACTTCGCGGTGACGCCCGGATGGCTCTTCATCCCCGCCCCGACCAGCGACACCTTGCCGATGTGGTCGTCGTAGAGCACCTTGGTGAAGCCGATCTCCTTCTGCAGTGCAGACAACGTCTCCACCGCGGCGGGCCCATTGTCGCGGGGGCAGGTGAAGGTGATGTCCGTCTTGCCGTCCTCGACCTTGGAAATGTTCTGCAGCACCATGTCGATGTTGATGTCGGCGTCGGCGACGGCGCGGAACACCTTGGCGGCGTAGCCGGGCACGTCGGGGATGCCGACCACGGTCACCTTGGCTTCGCTACGGTCGTGGGCGACTCCGGTCAGGATGGCGTCTTCCATGGGTATGTCCTCTATCGATCCGGTCACCAGGGTGCCGGGTTTGTCCGAGTACGACGAGCGGACGTGGATGGGAACGTTGTAGCGGCGGGCGTATTCCACGCAGCGCAGCATCAGCACCTTGGCCCCGCACGCCGCCATCTCCAGCATCTCCTCGAAGCTGACCTGGTCGAGGTGGCGCGCGTTGGACACGATGCGCGGGTCGGCGGTGAAGATGCCGTCGACGTCGCTGTAGATCTCGCACACGTCGGCGTTCAGCGCCGCGGCCAGCGCGACGGCGGTGGTGTCCGAGCCGCCGCGGCCCAGCGTGGTGACGTCCTTGCTGTCCTGGCTGACGCCCTGAAACCCGGCGACCAGCACGATGTAGCCCTCGTCGAGCGCATCGCGCAGCCGGCCCGGCGTGACCTCGATGATCTTGGCCTTGCCGTGGACGCTGGTGGTGATCACGCCGGCCTGCGATCCGGTGAACGAGCGCGCCTGGGCGCCCAGCGAGTCGATGGCCATCGCGACCAGCGCGTTGGAGATCCGCTCCCCCGCGGTAAGCAGCATGTCCATCTCGCGCGCCGGCGGCGCCGGACACACCTGCCTGGCCAAATCCAGCAGGTCATCGGTGGTGTCGCCCATCGCAGAGCACACGACGACCACGTCGTTGCCGGCCTTCCTGGTCTCCACGATGCGCTCGGCGACGCGACGGATCCGCTCGGCGTCCGACAACGAGGATCCGCCGTATTTCTGTACGACGAGCGCCACTGAACAAGCCTTTCGCATTTCGGGGAGGTCCTCATCAAGGATAGAGGTTGGTCGCATCCGGTTTTACCCGCCGGTAGCGGCGCCGGCTCTAGCCGCAGGTCCGACGCGGCGCTGAGGTCCCCTGCGGCGTTACCCGGGACAGGCCTCCGAGAGATGGGCGAGCTTCTGGCTGATCTGGGCGTTGATGGCGGCCATCTCGTAAAACGTCGGCGGCGGCGGGGCGCCGGGGGCGCGCGCTTCGGTTTCAGCGCGCACGGTGGACATCTTGCGGACGAACTCGTCGGCGAGGTTCGCCAACTGTGAGCTGGTCCACTCCAGATCCGGTGCGCTACGGCTGACCTTCTGCGCACGTTCGGACAACCCGTCGGCCCAGGCCCGGTACGCGGTCTCTTCGGCCATGGTGGGCAAGCCGTCACCCTCACCGGATTTCGACTCGATCAGCGCGGCCTGAGACTGGTTGTACTCCAACAACTCCCGCACCGCGTCGCACTCCTCGGGCGGGCGGTTGAACATGCTGTAGACAAGGGCCGCCACGACCAGAATCACCACCCCGATGGCCACCCACCACCGCCGATCGACCTTCACCGCCTGAACTCTAACGATCGGCGTTGCGCGCCTGCATCACCAGGGGTTTTCTCAGCACCGGCGGGCTTGCTAGAGTGGCCGGGTGCAGCGGGTGCTCCTTCTCGGCAGCCGCGACGGGGTCTGATCCAGACCGGCTTCCCGTCGCGGGTGTTCGACGATGCGCCGGTCGAGTCCCGTCCAAACTCCCGGAGCAACCATCGTGACCACTTTCTCGAAATCTTCCCCCGATTCCCCTGACGCCTTCGCGTCCGTGCGCACCATCACCACACCCGCCGGCGCACCCCACCCCAAGCAGCCCGCCTGGAACACCCAGCGCGGGTCGGCGATGCCGGTGCACCGCTACCGCAGCTTCACTGACGAGGTGCCGGGCGGGAACCCGGCGTCAGGTACCGCCCAGATCCCGTTTGACCGCACCTGGCCCGACCGGATCATCGACACCTCACCGATGTGGTGTGCGGTGGACCTGCGCGACGGCAACCAGGCGCTGATCGATCCGATGAGCCCGGCCCGCAAACGCCGCATGTTCGACCTGCTGGTGCGGATGGGTTACAAGGAGATCGAGGTCGGTTTCCCGTCGGCCAGCCAGACCGACTACGACTTCGTCCGCGAGATCATCGAGCAGGGCGCGATCCCCGACGACGTCACCATCCAGGTGCTCACGCAGTGCCGCCCGGAGCTCATCGAGCGGACCTTCCAGGCGTGCGAGGGCGCGCCGCGGGCGATCGTGCACTTCTACAACTCGACGTCGATCCTGCAGCGCCGCGTGGTGTTCAAGGGCGATCGCGAGCAAGTCAAGGCCATCGCCGTCGATGGGGCGCGTAAGTGTGTCGAGGAAGCCAAGAAATACCCCGGCACCCAGTGGCGGTTCGAGTACTCCCCGGAGTCCTACACCGGCACCGAGCTGGTGTACGCCAAAGAGGTCTGCGACGCGGTCAGCGACATCATCGCCCCCACACCGGAGTGGCCGCTGATCATCAACCTGCCCGCCACCGTGGAGATGGCCACCCCCAACGTCTACGCCGACTCGATCGAGTGGATGAGCCGCAACCTGAACCGCCGCGACAGCATCGTGCTGTCGCTGCACCCGCACAACGACCGCGGAACCGCCGTCGCCGCAGCGGAATTGGGCTACGCGGCCGGCGCGGACCGGATCGAGGGCTGCCTGTTCGGCAACGGCGAGCGCACCGGCAACGTGTGCATCGTCACGCTGGGCATGAACCTGTTCTCCCGCGGCGTCGACCCGCAGATCGACTTCTCCAACATCGACGAGATCCGCCGCACCGTCGAGTACTGCAACCAGCTGCCGGTGCCCGAACGCCACCCCTACGGCGGCGATCTGGTGTACACCGCGTTCTCCGGCAGCCATCAGGACGCCATCAACAAGGGCCTGGACGCGATGAAAGTCGCTGCCGACGAAGCGGATTCCGACGTCGACGACATCCTGTGGCAGGTGCCCTATCTGCCGATCGATCCGCGCGACGTGGGCCGCACCTACGAGGCCGTCATCCGGGTGAACTCGCAGTCGGGCAAGGGCGGTGTGGCCTACATCATGAAGGCCGACCACGGCCTGGCGCTGCCGCGGCGGCTGCAGATCGAGTTCTCCCAGGCGATCCAGGCGATCACCGACGGCGAGGGCGGCGAGGTGTCGCCCAAGGAGATGTGGGACGTCTTCTACGACGAGTACCTGGCGCCGGTGCGTCCGCTGGAACGGATCCGGCAGAAGGTGACCGCCGCCGAGGTCGACGGTGGCACCGACACCGTGGAGGCGGTCGTTGCCGTCGATGGTGTGGAGCACGAGATCGTCGGCGCGGGAAACGGTCCGCTCGCGGCGTTCGTCGACGCGCTCGGCGCGATCGACATCAACGTCAACGTGCTGGACTACTCCGAGCACGCCATGTCGTCGGGCGAGGAGGCCAAGGCCGCCGCGTATGTCGAGGCGTCGATCAACGGCCGCACAGTGTGGGGCGTCGGTATCGCGACGTCGATCACGACCGCGTCACTGCGCGCGGTGGTGTCGGCGGTGAACCGGGCCGCACGCCCTCAGCCGAGCTGAAGCCCACACGCAACCGACCCCGGTAGCGCTTCGGGTCAGAACAGCGCGAACTGCTCGCCGGCGGCTCGGGTGTCGGTGAACTCCTCGATACCGGTGCCGGTGACGACGTCGTCGAGGCGGGCCAGGAAGTCGGCGTCGTTGACCAGCGGCACCCCGAGCGTCTTGGCCTGATAGCCCTTGCCCTGCTGAGGTTCGGGCTCGTTGCAGATGATCAGCGACGTCAACATGTCGACGGTGTCGGTGTAGGCCAGCCCGGTGTGCAGGATCCGTTCGACCAGCTCTTCGTGGGTGTGGTCGACCTCGGCCGACAACGCGACGCGCATGCCCTGCACCAGGGGCCTGCCGTCGATGTGGCGGCCGGGGTTCAGGTACGGGCACGGCATCCGCGACGCCAACATCTTCAGCGGGCGGACCTCGTCGTGGGTGACCAGGCCGTTGGGCCAGCGTCGCCGCGTCACCGGATGCACCGGCAGCCACACCTTGCGTTCGCGTGCGCGCACCAGCACGGGTTTGAGGATCTGGGCGAGCACCAGCGCATCGTCGAGGGCGTCGTGCGGCTTCATCTGTGTGACGCCCCAGTGCGCGGCCAGCGTCTCCAGCCGCAGGTTCTCGGTGCCCAGACTGAGGCGGCGGGCCAGCTCCACGGTGCACATCACCGTGTCGGTGGGCAGCTCCTCGTTCACCAGCTCGGCTTCGGCGGCCAGAAACGAGTAGTCGAAACCGACGTTGTGGGCGACCAGGGTGCGACCGTCGAGCAGTTCGATCAGCGGCCCGACGACGTCGCCGAAACACGGCTGGCCCTCCAGCATCTCGGCGGTCAGCCCGTGCACGTGGGTGGGGCCCGGGTCGACGCCGGGATTGAGCAGGCTGTACAGGCTCTGTTCGACGTTGCCGTCGTCGCCGAGGGCAAGCGCGGCGATGCTGACGATGCGAGCCTGGCCGGGGCGGAAACCGGTGGTTTCCACGTCGACGACCGCCCAGCCGGCGCCGGCCTCGTGTGCCGGTCGGCCCCACAAGTGGCTCACAGTTTGAGGATGGCACGGTAGTCCGACAAACCAGGGACCTCGCCGGTCGGCGGTGCAGCGTGTCGGCCGCGGTTTCGGCGCCCTCATAGACTTCCGGGAATGGTCACCATACGAGGGCGCGGCGCGCTGGCGGCCGGTTCCGCGGCGCGCTGGGCGTCGCGGGTCACCGGACGCGGCGCCGGCGCGATGATCGGCGGCCTGGTGGCGTTGACGCTGGACAAGTCGCTGCTGCGGCAGCTGGGGCGGGGCCGTCGCACCGTGGTGGTGACCGGGACCAACGGCAAGTCGACGACCACCCGGATGACCGCCGCGGCGCTGCGCACGATCGGCGCGGCACCCGGTGCCGCTGAAACCGTCGCGACCAACGACACCGGCGCCAACATGGACGCCGGGCTGGTGGCCGCACTCGCCGGGGCCCGTGACGCGCCGCTGGCCGCGTTGGAGGTCGACGAGATGCACGTGCCGCACGTGGCCGATGCCGTCGATCCGGAGGTGATCGTGCTGCTGAACCTGTCACGCGACCAGCTGGACCGCGTCGGCGAGATCAACCACATCGAGCGCACGCTGCGGGCCGGGCTGGCCCGGCATCCCGCGGCGGTGGTGGTGGCCAACTGCGACGACGTGCTGATGACGTCGGCGGCCTATGACAGCCCGCACGTGGTGTGGGTGGCCGCCGGCGGCGGATGGGCCAACGATTCGGTGAGCTGCCCGCGCTCCGGCGAGATCATCGTGCGCGATGGTGCGCAGTGGCGTTCCACCGGAACGGATTTCAAACGTCCCCGCCCGCACTGGTGGTTCGACGAGACGAATATCTATGGACCGGACGGGTTTACCTTGCCGATGACGTTGGCGCTGCCCGGAGCGGTGAACCGCGGCAACGCCACCCAGGCGGTGGCGGCGGCGGTGACCATGGGCGCCGATCCTGCTGCGGCGGTGGCGGCGGTGTCGGCGGTCGACGAGGTCGCCGGGCGCTACCGCACGGTGCGGCTCGGTGAGCACACCGTGCGCATGCTGTTGGCTAAGAACCCCGCGGGGTGGCAGGAGGCGCTGTCGATGGTCGATAAACACGGTGCGGGCGTGGTGATCTCGGTCAACGGGCAGGTGCCCGACGGCGAGGATCTGTCGTGGCTGTGGGATGTGCGCTTCGAGCACTTCGGCGATACGAAGGTGGTGGCGGCCGGTGAGCGCGGCACCGATCTCGCGGTGCGGCTCGGGTATGCGGGCGTCGAGCACACGCTGGTGCACGACACCGTCGCTGCGATCGCGTCGTGTCCGCCGGGGCACGTCGAGGTGATCGCGAACTACACCGCGTTTCTGCAACTGAACCGGGTATTGGAGCGCCGTGGCTGAGTCGAGGGTGCGGATCGGGTTGGTGCTGCCCGACGTGATGGGCACCTACGGCGACGGCGGCAATGCGGTGGTGCTGCGGGAGCGGTTGCGGCTTCGCGGGTATGACGCCGAGATCATCGAGATCACGCTAGCGGATCCGGTGCCCGCCGAGCTGGACCTGTACACGTTGGGCGGAGCGGAGGATTACGCGCAGCGGCTGGCCACCACACACTTGCTGCGCTATCCGGGTCTGCAGCGAGCTGTTTCGCGCGGCGCCCCGGTGCTGGCGATCTGCGCGGCGATCCAGGTGCTGGGGCATTGGTATGAGACATCGTCGGGCGAACGGGTCGAGGGGGTCGGCCTCCTGGATGCGACGACGGCGCCGCAGGATGACCGCTCGATCGGTGAGGTGGTGTCGCAGCCGTTGCTGGAAGGGCTCACTGAGCGGCTCACCGGTTTCGAGAACCACCGCGGGGGAACGGTTTTGGGTGCTATGGCTCGGCCCCTCGGCCGGGTGGTCAGCGGGGCGGGCAACCGGGACGGCGACGGCATCGACGGTGCGGTGCAGGGCAGCGTCGTCGCCACCTACCTGCACGGGCCGTGTCTGGCGCGCAACCCGCAGTTGGCCGATCACCTGTTGTCTCGGGTCGTCGGCGAGCTGGCGCCCTTGGAGCTGCCCGAGGTCGAGCAGTTGCGCCGCGAGCGGCTGGTCGCCCCCCGCCGGGCCTAGGTGCGGTGCGCCCGCGAGGCCGCAGTCACGGATATCGAGGCGGCGTCGTCGGCCGCCAACCGCGGGAAACCATCGCATCCCAGGCCCGCTTGATGATCTCGGCGTCGCGGTCCTCCTTGATCACCTGATCGACGATCCAGCCGAGACTCCTCGCTTGCCGCAAAGCGCGAATGTCTTTCGCATATTGCCGGCGAGCGCGATGCTGATCCCCGTCGTACTCGGACACCACCATGTAGTCGTCCCAACCCATGTCCGCCCAGCGGATGACTCGGGCATTCGCACCGACAATCGGAATCTGCGTGGCGGGCTTGGGCAATCCCGCATCGATGTACAACAGCCGGAGCCAGGTTTCCCTAGGCGAGGCCGCCCCGCCATCCACAAGCGGTAGCGCGATACGCAACGCTTTGAGGCCGCGCGCACCGCAATAGCGTTTGGCAAGTAGTGCTACGTCCTCGGTTGAATATGGTGCGGCCCGTGTCAGCGCGTCGAGTCTGGCGACCGCCTGACTTCTGGGGAGATATCGGCCTAGGTCGAATGCCGTTCGCGCAGGTGTTGTCACAGGTAACCCCGCGATTTTGGTGATTTCATCAGGCGCCACCGTCTCGTTGCGCACCACGAGTCCCTGCTGGGGGCGTAGACGTGGCGATATCAGCTCGATCGGCGTATCCACGTCCACCCAGGAAGCACCGTGCAGAGCCGAGGCTGCGACGCCGGAGATGACGCCGTTACGATGCGATCGCAGCCACGCGCCCCTGATCCGATCTCGCAGCGAGAGCTCGGAGTCCTTTGAGATGTACACATCGCGGAAGACGGTCCGATACCACCGACGCAGTTGGTGCTCGGTGAGCTTGCCTTCGGCGAGGGCTTCGCTGCCCAGAAAGACGTCCCCCATGCGCGAATACTGCACCCGCGCACCGACACCTTCGCGAGATGTACGTTAACGAGGAAAAGTGCGAGAGGCGGCCGCGCTAACGTACGTTTCGCGGAAAACCCGCGGAAACTCGCCGCGCTACGCCAGCGCGCGGCGGCCCGCCAGCGCCCGGCCCAGCGTCAATTCGTCGGCGAACTCCAGATCACCGCCCATCGGTAAGCCCGACGCGATCCGGGTCACGGTCAACCCCGGAATGTCGCGCAGCATCCGCACCAGATACGTCGCGGTGGCCTCCCCCTCGGTGTTCGGGTCGGTCGCGATGATCACCTCGGTGATGTCGACGCCGTCGACGCGTTCACCAATCCTGTTGAGCAGCTCGCGAATCCGCAGTTGATCCGGTCCGACGCCCGACAACGGATCCAGCGCACCTCCGAGCACGTGGTAGCGGCCTCGGAACTCGCGGGTGCGTTCGACGGCCTGCACGTCCTTGGGTTCCTCGACCACGCACACCACCGACCCGTCGCGGCGGGCATCCGAGCAGATGCGGCAGCGGTCGTCGTCGGATACGTTGCCACACACCGCGCAGTGTTTGACGCCGTCGCGCACCTTCGACAGCACCGCGGTCAACCGGTCGATGTCGGGCGGCTCGACCGACAGCAAGTGAAACGCGATCCGCTGCGCGCTCTTCGGCCCGATGCCGGGCAGCTTGCCGAGCTCGTCGATCAGGTCTTGGACCGGGCCCTCGAACAATTACATTCCCGGCAGACCCAGGTCGCCCATCCCGCCCGCGAGCGGCCCGAGCCGGTCGTGCGCCAGGATGGTGACCTGCTTGGCCGCGTCGGCGATGGCGCCGACGATGAGGTCCTGCAGCGTCTCGGCGTCGTTCGGGTCGATCACCTTCGGGTCGATCGACACCGCGACCACCTCGCCGCTGCCCTTCATGGTGACCTGCACCAGCCCGCCGCCGGCCTGACCGTGCACCTGCGAGTTGGCCAGCGCCTCCTGCGCCTCCATCAACTGCTGCTGCACCTGCTGTGCCTGGGCGAGGAGCGCCGACATATCGGGCTGGCCTCCGGGCTGCATGCCTCCGGGTTGCATGACGGTCCCCTTGCGTATTGGTCTCGACTTGGTTGCTGTCGCCCGCATGGGGCGGTTTGGCCTTTCAGCGTAGTCGTGCTCGAGGCTACGGTGACGCCCGTGCTTGCCCGCCTGCGTGTCGGCGCCGCCACAGCAATACGCGGCTCAGCCGCGGTGGCCGCCGGTCTGATCGTCGCCGCGTCGACGCTCATCATCCCTGCCAGTGACGTCCGCGCCGCCCCGTCCAACATCGCCGGCAAGATCGTCTTCCTCGACCCCGGCCACAACGGCGCCAACGACGACTCGATCGGCCGCCAAGTGCCGACCGGCCGCGGCGGCACCAAGGACTGCCAGGCCAGCGGCACGTCGACCGACGACGGCTACGCCGAGCACACGTTCACCTGGGACACCACCTTGCGCATCCGCCAGGCGCTCACCAAGCTCGGCGTGCGCACCGCGATGTCTCGTGGCAATGACAATGCGCTCGGCCCATGTGTCGACCAGCGCGCCGCGATGGCCAATTCGCTGAAGCCCAACGCGATCGTGAGCATCCACGCCGACGGCGGACCTCCGACGGGGCGCGGTTTCCATGTGCTGTACTCCTCGCCGCCGCTCAACCAGGCGCAGGCGGGGCCGTCGCCGCGGTTCGCGCAGATCATGCGGGACCAGCTCAAGGCGTCCGGCTTCGTGCCCGCCACCTACATCGGCGAGGGTGGGCTCAACCCGCGCTCGGACATCGCGGGCCTGAACCTCGCGCAGTACCCGTCGATCCTGGTCGAGTTGGGCAATATGAAGAACCCGGTCGACTCCGGGCTGATGAAGACGCCCGAAGGCAGACAGAAGTACGCCGACGCGGTAGTGCGCGGCATCGCGGGGTTCCTGGCCACCAGCTAGCCGCTTTGCGCTCTAAGGGGTTGATTGCCTGCACCGCAGGTGCTTGTTAATCGACCCTTAACGAGATTCCCGCTCGACGTGGGATTTGAGGTTGGCCAGCACCTCGTCCTGGATCCTGCGCAGACCCAGCGGCGCGAACGTCTTCTCGAAGAAACCGCCGACCCCGCCGGCGCCCTGCCAGGACGTCTTGACGGTGACCGACGACCCCGGACCCGCAGGCGCCACGGTCCAGTTGGTGATCATCGACGAGTTGGCGTCCTTCTCGATGACGGTGTGGCCCGCGACGTCGACGTTGGCCTTGACGTCACGCACCCGCGACTTGGTGGCCTGCAGTTTCCACGTCGCGACCGAGCCCGCACCCTGTCCGCCTTCGAGCACCCGGTAGTCGCGGTAGTGCTCCGACAGGATCTTGGGGCGCACGGTCGCATAGTCGGCGATCGCCGCCAGCACCGTCTCCGGCGGCGCGTCGATCAAGACCGTGCTGGCTGCGCTGACCTGTGCCATCTGGATATCTCCTGGTTTGATCGTGCGGTCGCATCGGCTGCGAACGCCGACTAGCGTATATCTGTGTCTGCTGATGAGACCGACGCACGTGCTGCCCACGCGGCGGGGGTCCAGCGGCTGCTGGCCAGCTACCGGGCGATCCCGCCGAACGCCACCGTACGTCTTGCCAAACCGACCTCCAATTTGTTCCGGGCTCGCGCCAAGACCACGACCAAGGGACTCGACGTCTCGGGCCTGACCGGTGTCATCTCCGTCGACCCCGATGCTCGCACCGCCGACGTCGCCGGCATGTGCACCTACGAGAACCTCGTCGCGGCCACCCTGCCCTACGGGCTGTCCCCGCTGGTGGTGCCGCAGCTGAAGACGATCACCCTGGGCGGGGCGGTCACCGGGCTCGGCATCGAGTCAACGTCGTTCCGCAACGGGTTGCCCCATGAGTCGGTGTTGGAGATGGACATCCTGACCGGCACCGGCGAGGTGCTCACCGCCTCCCCCGACCAACACGTCGAGCTGTATCGGGCGTTTCCCAACTCCTATGGCACGCTTGGCTATTCGGTGCGCCTCAAGATCGAGCTGGAGACCGTCAAACCGTTCGTCGCGTTGCGCCATCTACGTTTTCACACGCTCGAGGACATGGTCGCCGCCATGGAGCGCATCGTGGCGACCCGCGACCACGACGGCACACCAGTGGACTACCTCGACGGTGTGGTGTTCTCCACCGACGAGAGCTATCTGGTGTTGGGCACGCAGACCTCGACGCCGGGTCCGGTCAGCGACTACACCGGCCAGCAGATCTACTACCGCTCGATTCAGCATTCCGAGGGCGCCAAGGACGATCGGCTCACCATCCACGACTACCTGTGGCGATGGGACACCGACTGGTTCTGGTGTTCGCGCGCGTTCGGCGTGCAGAACCCGCGGATCAGACGGATCTGGCCGCGGCGCTTGCGGCGCAGCAGCTTCTACTGGAAGCTGATCGCAGTCGACCAGCGGTTCAACGTCGCCGACCGCATCGAGGCACGCACGCTCTCCAGGCCGACCAACCCGCTTCGCGAACGGGTCGTCCAAGACATCGAGGTGCCGATCGAGCGGACCACCGAGTTCCTGCACTGGTTCGTCGACAACGTGCCCATCGAACCGATCTGGTTGTGCCCCCTGAAACTTCGCGGAGACCAGAACTCGGGCGACACCTGGCCGCTGTATCCGATCCGGCCCGACCGCACCTACGTCAACATCGGTTTCTGGTCGTCGGTGCCGGTCGGCCCGGATTGGCCAGCCGAGCAGGGCCACACGAACCGACTCATCGAACGTAAGGTCAGCGAACTCGACGGGCACAAATCGCTGTATTCCGATGCGTATTACAGCCGCGACGAGTTTGACGACCTCTACGGCGGTGAAACCTACAAGACCGTCAAAAAAAGTTATGATCCCGACTCACGTCTCCTCGACCTGTATGCGAAGGCGGTGCAACGACGATGACGACGTTCAAAGAACACTCGACTTCCACACCTACCCGCAAGTTCACGCTCGCCGAGATCCTCGAGATCCTCGCCGGCGGCCGGTTGCCGCTGCGGTTCAGCGCGTACGACGGCAGCACGGCCGGGCCGCAGGACGCCTCGCTGGGCCTGGACCTGTTGACACCGCGCGGCACAACGTATCTCGCCACCGCGCCAGGGGATCTGGGGCTGGCGCGGGCGTACGTGTCAGGTGATCTGGAGGCCCGCGGTGTGCATCCGGGCGACCCCTATGACCTACTCAAGGCGCT
Organism: Mycolicibacterium sp. XJ879; assembly: GCF_053483935.1. NCBI lineage: Bacteria > Bacillati > Actinomycetota > Actinomycetes > Mycobacteriales > Mycobacteriaceae > Mycobacterium > Mycolicibacterium sp. XJ879. The sequence continues at coordinate 530,862 of NZ_JBEFTH010000002.1, read as the reverse complement.
CGCGGACAAGATGGAGTTCAAGCGGCCGTCGCCGCGGGTGCTGGCCAACATCGTGCGATCGCTGGGCTTCGAGCACCTCAAGCCGATCGCGCCGCCGCCGCAGGAGGCACTGCCGCGGTGGCGTCGCATCGCAGAAGGGTTGCGGCACAGTAAAACCCGTGACGCCGAAGCCATCCACCACCACTACGACGTGTCCAACACCTTCTATGAGTGGGTGCTGGGCCCGTCGATGACCTACACCTGCGCCTGCTATCCGCACGCCGACGCCACGCTGGAGGAGGCGCAGGACAACAAGTACCGGCTGGTGTTCGAGAAGCTCAACCTCGAACCCGGTGATCGCCTGCTCGACGTGGGGTGCGGCTGGGGCGGCATGGTGCGCTACGCCGCGAGCCAGGGGGTGTCGGCGGTCGGCGTGACGCTGTCCAAGGCGCAAGCCATCTGGGCGCAGAAGGCCATCGCCGAGGACGGGCTGTCCGATCTGGCCGAGGTGCGCCACGGCGACTACCGCGACGTGCGCGAATCCGGTTTCGACGCGGTGTCCTCGATCGGTCTGACCGAGCACATCGGCGTGCACAACTACCCGGCGTACTTCCGGTTCCTGCGCTCGAAGCTGCGCACCGGCGGGCTTCTGCTCAACCACTGCATCACCCGCCCCGACAACAGGTCCGCGCCGACCGCAGGCGGCTTTATTGACCGCTACGTGTTTCCCGACGGCGAGCTCACCGGCTCGGGCCGCATCATCACCCAAGCCCAGGACGTCGGCCTCGAGGTGGTGCACGAAGAGAACCTGCGCAACCATTACGCGCTCACGCTGCGCGACTGGTGCCGCAACCTCGTCGAGCACTGGGATGAGGCCGTCGCCGAGGTGGGCCTGCCGACCGCCAAGGTGTGGGGGCTGTACATGGCCGGCTCGCGGCTGGGCTTCGAGACCAACACCGTTCAGCTGCACCAGGTGCTTGCGGTCAAGCCCAACAACCAGGGCGACGACGGCGGTCTTCCGCTGCGCCCGTGGTGGACGGCCTAGCCTTTCGTCGCTAGCCGTCGATGCGGCGGGCACCCAGTTCGTTCTGCAGCAGTTCCAGCGCGGCTTCTTCGGGGTCGCGACGCGGCGTCTCGGAGGTTTCGCTGCTGGCCTCGGCCAGCATGCTCTCCTCGTCGTCGTGGTGCTGGCTGGGCGCGGGGGAACCGGGGCTGGCCGCAGCGGGGGTGGGCGGGGCGGCACCCGCCTCACACCGAATCTTCCAATCGACACCGAGGACGTCCTTGAGCGCTTCCCGGATGATGTCGGAGTTTCGCTGTTCGACAAGGCGTTTGGCCAACGGCGCGGAGGGGTGGCTGAGCACCAGCGTGTCGCCTTCGACGGCGAGCACGGTGGCGCCGTCGAGCATCACGTCGGTGGGGCGCCGCAGGTTGCGTACCTTCTCACGCACCGTGCTCCACACTCGGCGCACCGCGGCGGCGTCGAGCCCGGTGGCCGCCGGCGGGGCCGCCACGACCGGATCCGACGGTGGCCGCACCGGCGGCGGTGACGACGGCGGTTCCGGTGCCGACGCGGGCGGTGGCGCCGACGGGCGTTCCGGCGCGGGCGCGGGTTCGGGTGGCGGCGCCGCGGGTGTGGCCTCGGGTTGCGGCGTCGGCGGCGGCGCGTGGCTCTTGCGGACGAACTGCTTGGGCGCCGACGAACCCACCGCGTCCGATGCGGGTATCGACACGTCGAGGCGCTTCTCGATGCGCTCAACGCGTTGCAGCAGCGCCGATTCGGTGTCGCTGGCCGAGGGCAGCAGCAGGCGCGCGCACACCACCTCGAGCAGCAGCCGAGGCGCGGTGGCGCCGCGCATCTCACCCAGCCCGGCGTGCACCACCTCGGCGTAGCGGGTCAGCGTCGCGGTGCCGATCCGCTCGGCCTGCTCGCGCATCCGGTCCAGCACGTCCTCGGGTCCGTCCACCACCCCGCGGGCGATCGCGTCAGGCACCGCCTGCAACACGATCAGGTCCCGGAAGCGTTCCAGCAGATCGCTGGCGAACCGGCGCGGATCGTGGCCCGCGTCGATCACCGACTCGACGGCACCGAACAATGCGGCGGCATCCCCGGCCGCCAGCGCGTCCACCGCGACGTCGATGAGCGCCACATCCGTGGCGCCCAGCAGCGCCAGCGCCCGCGAATAGGTGATGTGGTTGCCCGTCGCACCCGCTTCCGACCCTGCCAACAGCTGGTCCAGCACCGAGAGGGTGTCCCGCGGTGATCCGCCGCCGGCCCGGATGACCAGCGGATAGACGGCGTCGTCGACCTGGACCTGTTCCTGCGCGCAGATCCGTTCGATCAGCCCACGCATGATCCGCGGCGCCAACAGCCGGAACGGATAGTGGTGGGTGCGCGAGCGGATGGTCGGCAGCACCTTCTCCGGTTCGGTGGTGGCGAACACGAAGATCAGGTGATCCGGTGGCTCCTCGACGATCTTCAACAGCGCGTTGAAGCCCGCGGGGGTGACCATGTGCGCCTCGTCGACGATGAAGATGCGGTACCGCGACTGGGCGGGGGCGTAGAAGGCCCGGTCCCGCAACTCCCGGGTGTCGTCGACGCCGCCGTGGCTGGCCGCGTCGAGTTCGACGACGTCGACGCTGCCGGGACCGTTAGGCGCGAGCGCCACGCAAGAGTCGCACACCCCGCACGGGGTCGGGGTCGGCCCCTGCGCACAGTTCAGCGAGCGGGCCAGGATGCGCGCCGACGACGTCTTACCGCAGCCGCGCGGCCCGGAGAACAGGTACGCGTGGTTGATGCGCCCGGCCGTCAGCGCGGTGCACAGCGGTTCGGTGACATGCTCCTGGCCGACGACCTCGGCGAAGGTCGCGGGCCGGTACTTGCGGTAGAGCGCCACGCTTCGCAGGCTACCCAGACGCGCCGACAAGCGCCTCGGTGGCCGCCAACAACGCGCAGGTGGCCAAACCGTCGATCGCCTCGCGCAGCTCGGGCTCGGGCGGGAACGTCGGCGCGATCCGAATATTCTTGTCTTCCGGGTCTTTTCGATACGGGAATGTGGCACCGGCCTCGGTAACCGCGATGCCTGCGTCCTTGGCCAGCGCGACCGTGCGCCGAGCGGTGCCGGGCAGCACGTCCAAACTGATGAAGTAGCCGCCCTTGGGTTCGGTCCACGACGCGATCTTGGACTCGCCGAACCGGTCTTCGAGGATCTCCAGCACGGCCGCGAACTTGGGGGCCAGCAGCTGCTGATGGCGTTGCATGTGCAGCCGCACCCCGTCGGCGTCGCCAAGGAAGCGCAGGTGGCGAAGCTGGTTGACCTTGTCCGGGCCGATGGATTTCTTGCCCGCGTACTGCAGATACCAGGCGATGTTGCCCAGCGAGCCGCCGAGGAAGCTGACGCCGGCGCCGGCGAAGGTGATCTTGCTGGTCGAGGCGAACACCAGCGGGCGGTTCGGGTTACCCGCGGCCTCGGCCAGGCCCAGCACGTCGATGCTGCGTTCGAAGTCGTGGGTCAAGGTGTGCACCGCGTACGCGTTGTCCCACATCAGCCGGAAATCGGTTGCCGCGGTGCGCATCTGGACCAGCCGACGCACGGTCTCCCAGGAGTACGTCACGCCGGTCGGGTTGGCGTAGACCGGCACGCACCACATGCCCTTGATCGCGGGGTCGGCGGCCACCAGCTCCTCGATCAGGTCGACGTCCGGGCCGTCGTCGCGCATCGGCACGGGAATCATCTCGATGCCCAGCGTTTCGCAGATCGCGAAATGCCGGTCATAGCCGGGCACCGGGCATAAGAACTTGACCGCCGGTTCGGCGCCCCACGGCCGCGCCGAGTCCATGCCGCCGTGCAGCATCGAGAACACCACGACGTCGTGCATCAGCTCCAGGCTGGCGTTGTTGCCTGCGATCAGGTTGGGCACGGCGATGCCGAGCAACTCGCCAAAGATCGCGCGCAGTTCGGGCAGGCCGTGCGCGCCCCCGTAGTTGCGGGTGTCGGTGCCGTCGGCGTCCCGGAACGCGTCCGGGCCCGAGCCGGGCAGCTCGAGCAGGGCGTTGGACAGATCGAGCTGGGCGGAGGACGGCTTGCCGCGGGTCAAATCCAGCTTGAGGCCCTTGGCCTGCAGCTCGGCGTAGTTGCGCTGTTGCTGCTCATGCTGTGCGGCGAGCTCGTCGGAGCCAAGCGACTGAAACGACACAGTGCGCCTTTCACTTCGAGCCATGGACAGAGCGGAAAAATTGAGGGGACCCCGCGCACCCGCCAGAGCCCATTGACCCTTGCTGCCTTCCGGCCCTGGGGGAGTTCACAGGATGGACGCCACGCGGGGTCCGAGGCGAGTCTAATACCACCGCCGCGGACAACTTGACGGCCATATGGGCCAGGTCGGTTACCATGGCCCGCGGAGGATTCGCCTAGTGGCCTATGGCGCTCGCCTGGAACGCGGGTTGGGTTAATAGCCCTCGCGGGTTCAAATCCCGCATCCTCCGCACGCGGCCCGGGGTGCGACGGTTACGGTCGCACCCCGGCCAAGAAAACACCGACCAGCGCTCACGGGGCGCGTAGGAGGGGCATGAGCCGCACCATCGCGGTGATTTGGCACGCGTTGTTCTCTCTGATTGCCGGTGTCCTGTACTTCTTTTTCGTGCTGCCCCGCTGGTGGGAGCTGGTAGGCACTACCTCGCACACGCTGGGCACCGTGGCGCGCATCGTCGTCGGCGTGCTCATCGGCCTGGCCGCGCTGCCTGCGGTGCTCGAATGGGTGCGCACCAGGAAACCGGAGTTGCGCACACCTCAGTTGGCGCTGCGACTGCGGGTCACCGCGACAGTGCTGCACGTCGTCGCGGGGGTGCTGATCCTGGGCGCGGCCATCAGCGAGATCTGGCTTTCGCTCGACACTGCGGGCCAGTGGTTGTTCGGCAGCTACGGCGCGGCCGCCGCGATCGCGCTGCTCGGTGTCTTCGCGTTCTATTTGGCCTATGTGGCCGAGTTGCCGCCCCCGCCGCCGAAACCGCTGAAGACCAAGAAGCCGCGGGGCCGTCGCGGCCGCAAGAAGGACGACGAGCAGGGCGGCGCGGTCGGCTCGGTCGACGACGAGGCAGAAGCATCAGCTGAGGCCGACGAGGCCGAAGAGACCGATGGGGCGGATGAGGACGTCACCGGGGACACCCCTGCGGAAATCACCGCGGAAGACTCGGCCGGTGACGCATCCGACGACGATGAATCGGACGGCGACGACACTTCTGCTGGCGATGACGACGACGCCGCCGGATCGGCGTCCACCAACGGGAAACTTCGCAACCGGCGTCCTTCTGGCAAAGCCGAGCCGACCCGCCGACGGCGCCGACGGCTGCGTGGTGGCGTCGCGCTAGACGATTAGCTACGCACTTTTCGGGCAATATGGGCGCATGGGCAATTACCCCAACCGTCGCCCGCGACCGGTGCTGCTGATCGCGCTTGCCGCGATTCTGGCGCTGTTCGCGCCGCTGAGCCCGGCGACGTCCATGGCCGCACCCGCAGACCCGCTGGCGGCGGCAACACAGGTCGAACCCGCCGTCGTGCGCCTCGACACCGAGATCGACTACCAGAACGCGATCGGCAACGGCGCGGGAATCGTGCTCGATCCCAACGGCCAGGTGCTGACCAACTTCCACGTGGTGTCGGGCGCAGACCGCATCAACGCCACCGTCGCGGGGCGCACCTACCCCGCCGAGCTGATCGGCTATGACCGCCGCCACGACATCGCGGTGCTTCAACTGATCGGTGCGCTGGGGTTGCCCACCGCCCCGATCGGTGACTCCACGACGTTGACGGGCGGTGAGCCGGTGGTCGCGCTGGGTAACGCGATGGGCAGCAACCGGCCGCTGACCCGCGAGGTCGGCACCATCACCGGATTCGGTCGCACCGTCAACGCCGAGGACACCCTGACCGGAAGCAAGGACGAGCTGACCGGGCTGATCGAGTTCGCGGCGCCCGTCGTCGCCGGCGACTCCGGCGGACCCGTGGTGAACGCGGCCGGCCAGGTCGTCGGGATCACGACGGCGGCGTCGGTGAACTACCGGCTCGGCCCGGGCGGTGAAGGCTATGCGATCCCGATCAACGACGCGATGGCCATCGCCGACCAGATCCGCGCCCGGATCCCCTCCGACAGCGTGCACATCGGGCCGCCGGTGCTGCTCGGCGTCGGCGTGCGCACGGCACAACGTGGCCCCGGCGTATTCATCGCCGAGGTGCTGCGTGGTGGCGCCGCCGACCGTGCGGGGTTGGTCGACGGCGACATCCTGCTCTCCCTCGACGGCGTGCCCTTGGACTCGGCCACCGCGCTGACCTACGTGCTGGACCGCCACTACCCCGGTGACGTCCTCGACGTCACGTGGCTCGATCGCGGTGGTCAGCAACGCACGGGCAAGGTCGCGCTCACCCCGACGGTCTGATCGGCGACGCTAGTCGCCGGCGGCTCGAGAATCCATCAGAATCCGTGCCACGCCGGCGATCAGCAGGCCGAGTTCGAAATCGAACTGTGCTTCGGCGTCGTAGACGTCGGTCCGCGCGGATTCGAGCACCCTGCGCAGCGCCGAGTAGGTTCCCTCGGGTTCGTGTTGCAGCGCGACGGCGGTCTCGGCGCGGTGATGGTGTACGCCGGACTCGGTCTGCGCGGCGATGCTCTGCGCTGCCGACTGCGCGATGTTGGAGGCGGCCGTGAGGGCGTGGCGAGCGCTGTCGGGATCCAGACCCGCGGTGAGCAGCGTGTCGAGCAGCCGATCGGCCAGCGACAGCGCCGCCGTCGCGCTGAGACCTCGTAACTGGGTGAAGTCGGTGGACATTCCGACTTGGACCAGCCCATCGCGAAACGCGACGGCGTAGGCGCTCAGCACCGCGCGCCAGTCGCCGGTGACCGGCAATTCGACGGTATCGAGTTCGCGTTCGAACCGATCGAGCAACACCAGCGTGAGCAGCCCTTCACGATCACCGACGTAGTAGTGCAGCGCCTTGCGGGTGACCCCGAGTTCGTCCGCGACGGCCTGCATGGTCAAGTCGTCGGTCGCCAGGCGCCGCGCCGCCGCCACGATCTTCCTGCGGCTGATCCGGGGTGGACGGCCCCGGGCTCGCCCACTCATCATTGCAGCCTAAAACGGAAGCGCATGACTTTTCGCCGCTCGGTAAAAAGCTGCGTCTCGACACCAGATCACCTTATGCTGTGCAAGTGCCAAACACTGCTTACCGCGTCGTCCAATGGACCACCGGAAACGTCGGAAAGAGTTCGGTGAGGGCGATCGCCAAGAACCCGAACTATCAACTGGTCGGCCTCTACGCGTGGTCGAACGACAAGGTCGGCCGCGACGCCGGCGAATTGGCCGGGCTCGAACCGCTCGGAGTCCAAGCCACCGACGACGTCGACGCGCTGCTCGCGCTGAAGCCCGAGGTCGTGGTCTACAACCCGATGTGGATCAACGTCGACGAACTGGTGCGGATCCTGTCGGCCGGAGTGAACGTGGTGTCGTCGGCGTCGTTCATCACCGGGCACAACCTGGGCGCCGACCGTGACCGGCTCGAAGAGGCGTGCAAGAAGGGCGGCGCCACGCTGTTCGGTTCTGGGGTGAGCCCGGGCTTCGCCGAACTGCTCACCATCGTCGCCGCGTCCGCGTGTGACCGCGTTGACAAGATCACCATCGCCGAGTCCGCCGACACCACCCTCTACGACTCCCCCGACACCGAGCGGCCGGTCGGCTTCGGCACGGCGATCGACGATCCGGATCTGGCGCCGATGGCCGAAACCGGGACCGCGGTGTTCGCCGAGGCGGTGCGGCTGGTCGCCGATTCGCTCGGTGTCGAGCTCGACGAAATCAAGTGCGTGGCCGAATACGCGCAGACCACCGAGGATCTCGTGATGACGTCGTGGACCATCCCTGCGGGTCACGTCGCCGGTGTCTACGTCAGGTGGCAGGGGATCGTCGACGGCCGAAACGTGGTCGAGATCAGCGTGCGGTGGAAGAAGGGCCAGACGCTGGAACCGGACTGGCCGATCGACGGTGACGGCTGGAAGATCACCATCGACGGGCGGCCCACGGTCAACATGACGGTCGGCTTCCTGCCGCCGCAGGACATGATCGAACAGGCCGCCTCGATCGAGGACTTCTTCGAGCTCGGCCACATCATGACGGCCATGCCGCCGATCCACGCGATCCCCGCCGTGGTCGCCGCCGCACCAGGCATCGCGACCTACAACGATCTGCCGCTACCGCAGGCCCGCGGCGTCGTCCCGGCGAACTAGGGCCGGCCCTTCGCTTTGACGATCGGATCTCGGTAGCGCGCACCGTATTTCGGCACGGCAGCCGGTCCGGCGCGCCGCGCGACGCTGATCGCGCTGCGCAACGGGCCGGCAAGACCCGCGAACGACGCCATGTCCAACACCATCGGCGTCAACAACCGGTTGTGGACGAACGCGAACGCGCTGCCGGTTTCCGGGTCGGCCCAGCCGAGCGTTCCGCCCAGTCCGATATGGCCGAATCCCTTGAGCAGACCGGGGATCGGCGACTCGTGGTAGCCGAGGTGAAACGGCATTGGGAAACCGATGTTGAGGTCCGGCCACGGCTTGGGCTTGCCGATCAGCCCGCGGGCCAGCTCTTCGGAGAGAAACTGTGTGCCGGCGATCTGGCCTTGGTTGGCGATCGCGGCGTACATCTTCGCCAGCGCGCGGGCGGTCACCACGCCGTTCGCGGCCGGGACCTCACCGTCGAGGAACGGGATATCGCCTTGGACAAAGGATTTGACGCCGGGAAAGAACATCGCGCCGAAGGCTCCAGAAAGCGGCAGCCCGGCCACCCTGGGCGCGACGAAGTTGAACACTGGGTTGGCCCGGCTGCTCTGCGGCGCGAGGATCTGCGCCACCGTGGTCGGTGAGCCGGCGGGCGGGCGGCCCAGATGCAGCCCGTCGGTGTTGAGCGGACGCGCCACCTCCTCGCGGATCAACTCGCGCATACCGCATCCGGTCACCGCGCGCGCCAGGCCGGAGAGCAGCCAACCGTAGGTCAGTGCATGATAGGCGGGCCGGCCGCGCAGGTAGTCGACGGCGGCGGCGGCCATCTTGGCCTCCATCACCTCATGGTCCAACAGTTCATCCTTGGTGAGGCCGCCGGGCAGGTGCGACAGCCCGGCGCGGTGCCGCAACACATCACGCACCGTGATGTCGGCCTTGTTGTTGGCGCCGAACGCAGGCCAGTACGTCGCGACGGGCTCGTCGTAGTCGAGCAGGCCGCGGTCGGCGAGCCGATGGATGACGGTGGCCGCCACCCCCTTGGTCGCGGAGAACACCATCGCGCCGGTGTCGGCTGTCCACAGCTGCTCACCGCGGCGGTCGGACCAGCCTGTCCAGACGTCGACGACCGGGCGGCCGTCGATGAAGACCGCCAGCGCGCCGCCGCCGAACCGCCGACCCGGGAACATCCCGGCGAAAATCCGCACGACCGTCGCAAACCGCGCGTCGGCGGCGCCCAGCACGCCGCGCGGCAGCCCCTCCTTGGCGCGCAGCAGCGACGGCCTGCTCATCGTCAGCCGGTCACGTCCAGGACGTTGGCGTTGAGCTGCGCGGCCGGAGGGCCTTCCAGCGTGACGTCCTTGAGGATTTTGGCCTGGTCCTTGTGCACGGTGAACTCGCCCTTCTGCGGCTCGTTCCCGCCGATCACCTCGTAGAACACCGTGAACGGTGTTTCCGGGAGCGGATGCAAGCCAATGTATTTGGGCTGAATCGTGTACTGGTAGGTGCAGCCGCCGCCGGGTTGGCACTGTTGGTCGGTCACCACCACGTCGACGTTGAACTCCGTCGGCGTCGGCACCTTGGGTGGCGGCGGAGCAAGCGTGGTACGCGGCGTGGCCTGCGGTGCGGGGTCCTGCGACAGGCCGCCGGTGATCACCACCGCCGCAATGCCGATGCCGCCGCCCACCATCGCCACCAGGGCCAGCGCGGCGAGCAACTTGCGAAGCACCGAAACCTTCATATGCATAGCAAACCGTGTACGGGCGCTTCGCGTCTAGCGATCCGCCACCGGGTTGCCGTCCTCGTCCCAGTGGGCGGCCACCTTCTTGCTGGGCTGGACCCGAGGCGGTTCACCCGGCATCTTCGGGTAGCTCGGCGGATAGGGCAGGTCACCGAGGCCGCGTTCGTTGTCGGCCTCGACCATCTCCAGCAGCGGTGCCAGCGACTGCGCGGTCTTGTCGATGTCGGCCCACGGGTCGTCGCGCTCTGCCACCAGTTTCGGCACGGTGGACATGGTGTAGTCGTCGGGGTCGGCGTCGCGTAACTTCTTCCACGCCAACGGGGTGGACACCGTCGCGATCGGGGTTTTGCGCACCGAGTACGCCGAGGCAAAGGTGCGGTCGCGGGCGTTCTGGTTGTAGTCGATGAAGACCCGCACTCCCCTTTCTTCCTTCCACCACTCCGTCGTGACGGCATCGGGTGCGCGCCGCTCCACTTCGCGGGCCAACGCGATACCGGCGCGGCGCACCGCGATGAAATCCCAGTCCGGCTTGATGCGCAGGAACACGTGCACACCACGACCGCCCGACGTCTTCGCATACCCGACCAGCCCGAGTTCGTCGAGCAGCGGTTTGAGCACGTCCACCGCCACCGCGGCGGCTTCGGCAAAACCGGTGCCGGGCTGCGGATCCAGGTCGATGCGCAGTTCGTCGGGATGCTCGGTGTCCGGGCAGCGCACCTGCCACGGGTGCAGCGTGATCGTGCTCATCTGCGCGGCCCAGATGATCGACGACGGGTGGGTGATCTTCAGCGCGTCCGCGGTGCGCCCGGAGGGGAACGTGACGACGCAGGTCTGCAGATAGTCGGGACGCTTCTGCGGCACCCGTTTCTGGTAGATCTCTTCACCTTCGATCCCGTCGGGGAAGCGCTGCAGGTGCGTCGGTCGGTCCTTGAGTGCCGTTAGCATCGGACCGTTCGCCACGGCCAGGTAGTAGTCGACAAGCGCGCCTTTGGAGCCCTTCTTCTTGCCGAGTTTTGGAAAGTACACCTTGCCGGGGCTGGTCAGCCGAACCTTGACCCCGTCGACATCGATTTCCTCTGCCGCACTCGCCATTTCAGGACTCCAGAACGTCGTAGAGGTCGTAGTTGATCGGAACGTCGAGCTGGTCGAAGGTGCAGCTGCGCGGGTCACGGTCGGGACGCCAGCGCCGGAACTTCACGGCGTGCCGAAACCGCCTGCCGTTCACGGTGTTTCCCTCCATCTGGTCGTAGGCGACCTCACACACCTTCTCCGGCCGCACCGGGATCCAGCGCTTGTCGGCCGAGGAGTTCCACCGGCTCGGGTCACCTTCACGAAGCTCGTCCCCCTCGCGCAGCGGTTCGAGGTCGGCCAGCAGCTTGAGCCGGTCCTTGGCGGTGAAAGAGGCTGCACCGCCGACCATCTGCAGTTCGTCGTCGTCGCGGTACAACCCGAGCAGGATCGAACCGATACCCTCCCCGCTCTTGTGGATCCGGTAGCCCATCGCCACGCAGTCCGCGTCGCGGGCGTGCTTGACCTTGACCATCTCGCGTTTGCCCGGCAGATAGGGGCCGTCGAGCCGTTTGGCGATCACGCCGTCGAGGCCGGCGCCCTCGAACTCCTCGAGCCACTGCGCGCCGATTTCGGGGTCCTCGGTGGTGCGGGTGATGTGGCACCACTGCTTGGCGTGCAGCGCTTCCGACAGCGCCTCGCGCCGGACGCGGAAGGGCTCCTTGAGCAGCGACGTGTCTCCGGTCGCCAGCGCGTCGAAGCCGATGAAGTGCGCGGGCGTCTGCTCGGCGAGCATCTTGATCCGGCTGGCCGCGGGGTGCACGCGCTGGCTCAGCGACTCCCAGTCCAGCCGGGTGCGGCCGTCGATCTCGCGCGGGACGACGATCTCGCCGTCGAGCACGCAGCGGCTGCTCAGTTCGTCGTGCAGCGCCTCGATCAGCTCGGGAAAATACCGGCCGAGGTCCTTACCGTTGCGCGAATGCAGCACCACCTCGTCGCCGTCGCGGAACACCAACGCCCGGAATCCGTCCCACTTGGGTTCATACGACCAGACGCCTGCCGCGTCGGGAACTTTGGCCTGCGCCTTGGCCAGCATCGGCTCGATCGGCGGCAGCACGGGGAGGTCCACAGGTTCCATACTCACGTAGACCGCCCACGACGAGCAATGTCATCGCGCGAGCAGGCCGTCGACGAGCAACTGGGTGAGCCAGCGTTCGTAGCGCTTCGGCGACCAGCCCCGGTCGATGACGAGCAGCCGGTAGATTTCCGGAGACATCAACGCATAGATGCTGTCGGCGGCCTCAGCCTCCCGAAGACCCGGCCGCAATGCGCCGGCCCTGCCCAGCGCACGGGCCAGCCGCCCCTGACCGGTGCGCCGCTGGCGGTTGAGGTCCTCCAGTAGCGCGGCGGCATCCGGATCAGAGCTCGCCGCGCCGACGAGGATGCGGTAGACCGGCGCGGTGCGCGAGTTCACCTCCGAGGCGATCGCGACGAAACCCGCCACCTGATTACGCGGATCGGGATGGGCGAGAACTGTTTGAACCTTCGTGCGCTGCGGCAATGCCACAGGCTGGTCGTCGCCGGCGATCGACACGTCGAGGATCGCCTTGAGGATGCCGCGCTTGGACGAAAAGAGCCGGTAGATGGTGGCCGGGGGTACGCCCGAGGCGGTGCTGATGGCCTCGACCGTCGTCGCCGCGTAACCACGTTCGACGAACAAGGTGCGGGCGGCTTCGATAACGGCTGCCCGTGCCAGCCGGGTTCTGGCCTGGCTGGGTCGTCCGGTGCTCACCACGAATTGAGTCTATCTCTCTCAAATCAAGAGTGTTACTCTCAATTTGAGACGCGGCCACACACATCGGAAGGACCTATGCATGACGGGCATCGAAGCTGTCGTTCTCGAAACCCCTGACCCCGCGAAAGTCGACGCGTTTGTCGCGGCCGCGTTCGGTGCGGAACTGCCGGTGCGCGCGCGTGCCGGAGACGCGGCGACCACCGGTTTTCGCGGTTTCACGCTCTCGTTGGTGGTGTCGCGGCCGTCCACGGTCGACGCGTACGTCGACGCCGCACTTCAGGCCGGCGCGACGGAACTGAAGCCCCCCAAGAAGTCGCTGTGGGGCTACGGCGGCGGGGTGACCGGGCCGGACGGGACCATCTGGACCATCGCGTCGTCATCGAAGAAGGACCGGGGCCCCAGCGGCGATCAGAAGGTCCATACCATCGAGGAGTTCATCCTTCAACTCGGCGTCGACGACGTCGCAGCCAGCAAGAGCTTCTATGTCGAGCGTGGGCTGGAGGTGGCCAAAAGCTTTGGCCGTAAATATGTTTCGTTCGCACCCGGACCGGTCACGTTGGCGCTCTTAAAGCGTCGCGCGCTGGCCAAGAACGCGGGCGTGTCCGCGGACGGTGCTGGATCGCACCGTATCGTCGTTAACAGCCCGGCGGGAACCTTCACCGACCCCGACGGGTTTAACTGGGAGGTGAGCCGATGACCGATCGCAAGAAACCCAAACTGCTGTCCGGCGGCAACCCGCAGATCCCCAAGGGTGAGGGGAACGGCCCCGTGCAGGACTACATCGCGGCGATGCCCGGCTGGAAGCAAGGGGTCGGTGAGCGCCTCGATGCCCTCATCGAACGCGCGGTCCCCGACGTGCACAAGGCCGTGAAATGGAACCAGCCGTTCTATGGCCACAAGGACGAAGGCTGGTTTTTGTCGTTTCGGTGCTACACCAACTACGTGCAGATCACCTTCCTCAAGGGGGCCTCGCTGGACCCCGTGCCGCCGAAGACTTCCAAACACCCGGAGGTGCGCTACCTGGACATCCAGCAGGACGAACTCGACGAGGACCAGGTCTTCTCATGGATCAAACAGGCCAGCAAGCTGCCCGGCGAAAAGATGTGACTACCCCTGATGGACCTGCCCGTGATGCCGCCGGTGCGGCCGATGCTGGCCAAATCGGTCGCCTCGATCCCACCCGATGCGTCCTACGAGCCGAAATGGGACGGGTTCCGGTCGATCTGCTTCCGCCACGGCGACGAGGTGGAGTTCGGCAGCCGCAACGAGCGGCCGATGACCCGCTACTTCCCCGAACTGGTCGCCGCCGCCGTCGCCGAACTGCCCGACAGGTGCGTCATCGACGGCGAGATCGTCCTACCCATCAGAACTGCGACCGACCACGGCCTCAACTTCGAGGCGCTGCAGCAGCGCATCCATCCGGCGCCCAGCCGCGTCAACCTGCTCGCCGAACAAACGCCGGCGTCGTTCATCGCTTTCGACCTGCTAGCCCTGGGCGACGACGACTACACCGCACGTCCGTTCACCGAACGTCGTGCCGCGCTCACCGACGCGCTGGCGCACTCGGGTCCGTCGTTTCACCTGACCCCGGCGACCACCGACCTGGCGACCGCACACCGGTGGTTCGTGGAGTTCGAGGGCGCCGGCCTCGACGGGGTGATCGCCAAACCCCTGACCCTCGACTATCAGCCCGACAAACGCGTCATGTTCAAGATCAAGCACGAGCGCACCGCGGACTGCGTGGTCGCCGGCTACCGCGTGCACAAATCGGGCGCCGACGCCATCGGCTCGCTGCTGCTGGGCCTCTACCGGCACGACGGCACGCTGGCCTCCGTCGGGGTGATCGGCGCGTTCCCGATGGCCACGCGACGGCAGCTGTTCACCGAACTGCAGCCGCTGGTCACCATATTCGACGAGCATCCGTGGAACTGGGCCGCGCAGCTGGCCGGTGACCGCACCCCGCGCCGCAACGAGGGCTCACGCTGGAACGCGGGCAAGGACCTGTCGTTTGTGCCGCTGCGCCCCGAGCGGGTGGTCGAGGTCCGCTACGACCACATGGAGGGTGAAAGGTTTCGGCACACCGCGCAGTTCAACCGTTGGCGTCCCGACCGCGACCCGCGCTCGTGCAGCTACGAGCAGCTCGAGCAGCCGGTCTCGTTCAGGCTCGGTGACATCGTGCCCGGGTTGGGCGGCGATGCCGGCGAGCCGGACGTGTGATGCTGGCGTCATGGTGATCAGACCCGCGACGGTCGCTGCGGTGGCGCTCACCGGCGCCGCCATCGGATTGGCGAGCCCGGCATGGGCGGACGGGCGACTCGACGGCGAGTACCGGTTCGTCAACGGACCGACGACGAACACGTGGTCGATCACCTCGCAGTGCAATGCCGAAGGCTTTTGTGGCGGAACGGTTTCGAGCTCCACCGGGATGATCGCTCAGATCCGTAGGCAGGCCGACGGCCCATGGCTCGTCGAGCGCCACGATGTCTTCAACGGACGTCTGTGCGCCGACGGCAGCACCGGCCCGGCCGATCTGACGTACTCGTTCGATCCGGCGAGCTTGGCGGGAAGCCTGCGTTACGCGTGGGAGCCCGGTTCTTGCGGCGACCCCGACCCCGGGGAGAGCGAGGAACCGATCAGCCTGCAGCCGGTGTGACGCCGCGAGTGCTTCAGGCGCGCGCGAAGCTCAGCGTCTCGCCACGCACCCCGCCCATCCACAGGTCCTGACAGGCGTCGGCCATCTCGTCGAGACCTTCGATGACCGCGCCGAACACATTGCCCGGCACCCACCCCTGGTCGCCGTTGATCAGCAGGTTGTTGCGCCCGTAGAACAACGCGAGGTCGACGATCGCACCGGTGGTGCCGGTGCCGGTGGTGTTCTCGTAGCCGTAGGCCGGGTTGCCGAGCTGATCGGAGTTGAACGTGAACCAGCACAGGTCTCCCGGGATCGGAGTCACCGTGGTGTTCTCCGGTCCGGGGTCGACGTCGGCGAAACCCGGTAGCAGCGTGTAGATCTCGTTGCGCGCGTACTTGCCGTGGAACACCTGTGCCGATACCGGTAGCGCATCCCACACCGCCGCGCAGGTGCGTGGGGCAGCGGCGTCGAGCAACCGCGCCACACACCTCACGCCCCGCTTGTCCAGGGACACGGTGATCAGCCTGCTCATCGAACTCCTTGTGCGATCAGTTCCGGGGTGCGCCGATGCCAGTCGGTCGCCGCCTCGTACGCGCGGCCCACCCGCAGCACCAGCGCGTCCGCGTGCCGGCGCCCGACGATCTGCAGCCCGACCGGCAGCCCCGCCGAGGTGAAGCCGCAGGGCACGCTCAGCGCGGGCTGCTGGGTCATGTTGAACGGGTAGGTGTAGGGCGTCCAGCTGGCCCAGTCCGGTGACGGCCAGCCGTCCGGCACGTCGGCGCCGGTGGTGAACGCAGGCAGCGGCAGGGTCGGGGTGACCAACACGTCGTAGCTCTGATGGAACCGGCCCATCAGCTCGCCTAGCCGCATGCGCACCGCCATCGCGTCCAGGTACTCCGACGCCGAGAACTTCGCGCCGATCGCGGCGGTGCGGCGCAGCCCGGGGTCGACCCGCTGAGCCCAGGTGTCGTCGAGTGCACCGTAGCCCTGCAGCACCTTCGCCCCACCGGAAAACCACAACACCTGGAAGGCGTCCAGTGGGTCGGCGAAACCCGGGTCGACCTCCTCGACCCGGGCGCCGGCATCGGCCAGGACGCTCACCGCGGCCCGCACGGCGGCGTCGACCTCGGGGTCGTTGCGCACGAAACCGAGGTTCGGGGAGAACGCGACCCGCAGACTCGCGACGCCGTCGTCGAGGCCGACCAGAAACGACTCCGCCGGTGTCGGCATCGCCGCCCAGTCGCGCGCGTCGAACCCGGTGATCACATCCATCAGCGCCGCGGTGTCACTGACGGTCCTGGTCATCGGGCCGGGGTGGGCCAGGGTGCCGAACGGGCTGGGCGGATACGCAGGGATCAGCCCGTAGGTGGGCTTCAGCGCGACGGTCCCGGTGAATGCCGCCGGGATGCGCACCGACCCGCCCGCGTCGGTGCCCACCGACCACACCCCCATTCCGAGCGCGACGGCCGCCGCGCTGCCGCCGCTGGATCCGCCCGCCGTCTTGGTGGGGTCCCACGGGTTGCCGGTCGCCCCGTAGCGAGGTGAGTCGGTGACGCCCTTCCAGGAGTACTCCGGCGTCGTCGTCTTACCGAGCAGCACGGCGCCGGTCTCGCGTAACCGCGCGACGCTCGGGGCGTCCTCGTCCCACGGGCCCGCGGCGTCGATGAGCCAACTGCCGCGCAGGGTGGGCCAGCCCCTGGTCCACAGCGCGTCTTTGATCGACGTCGGCACCCCGTCGCCAGGGCCGAGCGGTTCGCCGCCATGCCAGCGAGCCTCCGACGCCTTGGCCGCCGCCAGGGCGCCCTCGGCGTCCACGAGCACGAACGCATTCACCGCGTCGTCGTGGGATTCGATGGCGGCCAACGCCTCTCGGGTGGCCTCCACCGGCGAGATGGTCTTGGCGCGGTATCCCTGCACCAGCTCGGCAGCGGTCGGGATCATCGCGCACCACTTGTGGGCACGTAGCCGAGCTCCTTGTCGACCACGTTGGCAAGCGGCTCACCGGCCAGCCAGCGCCGCAGGTTGGCCACGAACTGCTCGGCCAGCGTCTCGCGCCAGCCGACCACGTCACCCGACATGTGCGGGGTGATGGTCACGTTCGGGGCCTCCCACAGCGGATGGTCGGGCGGCAGCGGCTCCGTCTCGAACACGTCGAGGGTCGCACCGCCGATCTCGCCGCGCTGCAGCGCGTCCAGCAGTGCCGACTCGACGACCATCGGGCCGCGGGCGACGTTCACCAGGTGCGCGTCGGGCTTCATCGCAGCCAGCACCGACGCGTCCACGAGGTCGCGGGTCGAGTCGGTCAGCGGCGCCGCGAGCACCAGATGATCGCACCAGCCGACCTCGGCGGTCAGGTCGGCGCTGGCCACCACCTCGCCGAAGTCGGGGTCGTCGGGTCTGGCCACCCGGCCCGCGCCGCGCACCTGCATACCCGCCGCCCGCAGCAGCCTCGCGATCTCGCGGCCGATCGCCCCGGTGCCGACGATGAGCGCGCGGCTTCCGGCGATGCCCCGGGTCTCCCGGTGGCGCCATTGCCGGTCGCGCTGCAGGTCGAAGCTGGTGCGGCTGTCCTTGGCGTATGCGAGCACCGCGCCGAGCACGTACTCGGCGATCGGGCGGTCAAAGACGTTACGCGCGTTGGTAACCACGACGTCGGAGTCACGGAGCTCGTCGAAGAGCAGCGTGTCGACGCCGGCGGCCGTGACGTGGATCCACTCGAGTGCCTGGGCGTGCTGCCACACGTCGCGCACCGCGGTGGAGAAGTAGTCCCACAGCAGCACCGCCTGCGCTCCGCGCACCGCGGCGGCGAGGTCGGCGGCGGTGCAGAACCGGAACTCGACGGACAGATCATCGAGGACCGGGGGGCGGTCGGATTCGTCGGCGCACAACACCGCCACCACAGGCGGTTCGAAACCTGGTCTGAGCTGCTCGGATGAGCTATGACACGGGGCGATCGAATCGCTGTCGCGGGTGGTCGACACGTCCCGAAGGCTAAGGACACGCCGTATGATTGTCAACAATCTGTTGCCGGTTTGGCGATCTGGCCTCACACTATGGAAATGACCCTCGGGGAACTGGTGCCGCCCCCACCATTGCAGCAGGTCGGCATAGGTGTTGTGACACCGTATGACTTCGCGTTGGACCGCGAATTATGGCGGTGGGTGCCCGACGACGTCAGCCTCTACGTGACCCGGCTGCGGTATGCGCCGTTACCGGTGACCGTCGACATGGCGGTGCACGTCTCGGACGCCGACAACGTCGTCGCCGGCGCGGCCAACGTGCTCGCGGTCGCGCCGTTGGTGACCGCCTATGCGTGCACGGCAGGCAGCTTCGTCAAGGGCATGGCCGGCGAGGCCGCGTTGGTCGCGGCAATGCAGGCCGCCGGCGCGCCGGCCGCGGTCACCACCAGCGGTTCGATGCTCACCGCGCTGCGGCACCTCGGGGTGCATCGGGTCGCCACCGTCACCCCCTACACGACGGACCTGACCATCGGGTTGACCAGCTATCTGATGGAAGCGGGCCTGGAGGTGGTCGCGACGTCGGGGCTGGGGCTGACCTCGAACATTTGGGCGGTGCCCTATGAGGAAACCGCCGAGCTGGTGCGCAGCACCGACGTGGCTGACGCCGAGGCGATCGTCATCAGCTGCACCAACTTGCCGACTTATGACCTGATCGCCCGATTGGAAGCCGAGCTGAGCAAGCCGGTCGTGACCGCGAACCAGGTGACGATGTGGGCGGCCCTGCGGGTAGCCGGCCGCAAAGCCGTCGGGCCGGGTCAGCGGCTGCTCGAGGCGTAACGAATACGCCTCGAACCGGGGCGGGCAAACCGGGTTGTTAACATTGTCGACAATCTGCCCATCGACACACTCAGCAGAGGGGCCTTTCATGGCGACCGTAGGACTGCTCTACCCCGGGCACAGCGCCGAGGACGACTTCACCACGCTGGCGGACCGGGCCGGTGACGTACGCCTGCCCCTCGTGATCACGTCCGTCGGCGAGGACGCCCACCGGGTGGACGCGCTGCTCGATCTCGGCAGCACCGAACGCCTGGCCGACGGGGTCCGCCAACTCGCCGGTTCCCGCCCGCAGGCCGTGATGTGGGCGTGCACATCGGGCAGTTTCGTGTTCGGCCCGCAGGGCGCGCGGCAACAGGCCGCCAAAGTCGCCGCGGCGGCCGGGGTCCCGGCGTCGTCGACGTCGATCGCGTTCGTCGACGCGCTGCGGCACCTCGACGTCAAGCGCGTCGCCGTGGCCGCGTCGTATCCCCATGACGTCGCCGAGCATTTCGTCGAGTTCCTGTCCGCCGACGGTGTCGACGTGGTGGCGATGGGCAGCCACGGGATCATCACCGCCGCCGAGGTCGGCACCCTCGCGCCGGACCGGGTGATCGAAATGGTCACCGCCGCAGACCACCCCGATGCGCAGGCCGTGCTCGTTCCGGACACCGCGATGCACACGCTGGGCATCATCGGCCGCCTCGAGGCCGCCGTCGGCAAGCCGGTGCTGACCGCCAACCAGGTCACGGTCTGGAAGGGCCTTCAGTTGACCGGGCGGGTGCCGGCGATTCCCGGCATGGGCCGGCTGTTCGAGGAGGTCCGGTGACCGAGTTCATCGCGCCCGTCGAGCAGGAGTCCACGCCCAGCATCGTCGCCGACAAGCTGCGCCAGGCGATCGCGCACGGGGAACTGGCACCGGGCACCCAGTTGGGTGAGGCGGATTTGGCCCGCAAGCTCGGCGTCAGCCGCGGGCCGCTGCGCGAAGGTATGCAGCGCCTGACCCAGGAGGGGCTGCTCATCGCGATCCGCAACCGCGGCGTGTTCGTCATCGACATGACCCCCGCCGAGGCATCCGATATGTACCTGGCGCGCGAGGCCATCGAACGCGCCGCCGCCCGGCGGATCCTGCTGCTGCGCGACTATGCCGCCGCCGGCGACGAGTTGCTGGCCATCGTCGAGGAGATGGCCGAGGCCACCGATGTCGAGGATGGCAGCGAGGCCGATATCCGTTTCCACGAGCGGCTCGTCGAGTTGGCCGACAGCCCGCGGCTGTCTCGGATGCACCAGACCTATCTGGTCGAGACCCGGATGTGCGTGCACGCGCTGGCCGATACCTACGACACCCCGAGCGACCGGGTGGTCGAGCACCAGGCGCTGGCCAGCGCGATCAGGTCGGGCGACGTGCAACTGTCCGACAAGCTGCTGATCGCGCACATGGAGGACGCGGTGGACCGGCTGATCGAGCGGCTGGCCCGCAAGTAGCCCGTTACAGGGCGATGCCGATGTACTTGGTCTCCAGGAACTCGTCGATGCCCACAGCACCGCCCTCGCGGCCCAGGCCGGACTGCTTGACGCCGCCGAACGGCGCGGCGGGGTTGGACACCACACCCTGGTTCAGACCGACCATGCCGGTCTCGAGCGCCTCGGCTACCCGCACGGCCCGCCGCAGGTCGTTGGTGAACACGTAAGCCACCAGACCGTATTCGGTGTCGTTGGCCGCGGCGATCACCTCGTCCTCGGTGTCGAACGGGGTGAGCGGCGCGACGGGGCCGAAGATCTCCTCCTCGGCCATCTTGGCGTCGCGCGGAACGCCGCTGAGCACCGTCGGCTGGTAGAAGAAGCCGGCCCCGCCCATCGGTGACCCGCCGGTCAGCACGCGTGCGCCGCGTCTGAGGGCGTCGTCGACAAGGGATTCGACCTTGTGCAGTGCGGCCGCGTCGATCAGCGGGCCGACCTTCACCCCGGCGTCGGTGCCGCGGCCCACAGTCAGCGCGCCCATGCGTTCGGCCAGCCGCCGCCCGAACTCGTCGATCACCGACGCGTGCACGTAGATCCGGTTGGCCGCCGTACAGGCCTCACCCATGTTGCGCATCTTGGCCGCGATCGCGCCGTCGACGGCTTCGTCGAGGTCGGCGTCGGCGAAGACGATGAACGGCGCGTTGCCGCCGAGTTCCATCGAGGTCCGCAGCACTTTTTGCGCGCACTGCTCGAGCAAGATCCTGCCCACGTGGGTCGACCCGGTGAAGGACAGCTTGCGGGCCAGCCCGGAACGGATCATCGGTTCCATGACCGCACCGGCGTGCATCGTCGTCACGCAGTTCACGGCGCCGGCAGGCACGCCGACCTCCTCGAGGATCCCCATCAGCGCCAGCATCGACAGCGGCGTCTGGTGGGCGGGTTTGACGACGCTGGTGCAGCCAGCCGCGATCGCCGGCCCCAGCTTCCTGGTTCCCATCGCCATCGGGAAGTTCCACGGTGTCACGAGCAGGCACGGACCGACCGGTTGCCGGGCGATCAAGAACCGCGCACCTCCGGCGGGCGCGGTCTGGTAGCCGCCGTCGATGCGGGTGGCCTCCTCGGCGAAGTGCCGGAAAAACTCTGCGGCGTAAGCGATTTCGCCGCGGGATTCGGTGAGAGGCTTGCCCATCTCCAACGTCATCAACAGCGCCAGATCGTCGACGCGCGCGTGCAACAACTCGAAGGCGCCCATCAGCATGTCGGCGCGCGCCCGCGGCGGCGTCGCAGCGAACTCCGTCTGCGCGTCGACCGCGGCCTGCAGCGCCGCCATTCCGTCGGCCGGACAGGCGTCGGCCACCGCACAGAGGACCTCGCCGGTGGCGGGGTCGATCACGTCGAAGGTGGCATGCTCTGCGGCGTCGACCCACTTGCCGCCGATGAACAGTCGCTTGTCAACGAAATCGATCACGGAAATTCCCTTTCGCTTGCGCGCTCCGACGGTAGTCTGATTGTCGACAATCTACTATCCATCTGGCAAGGGGCGCGTTGTGGCAGAACTCTCGCAAATACTCAAGCAGGCCACCGGCGTGCTCGCGGCGCGTGGCGAGGGCGTGCACCTGTATGACGAGCAGGGCCGCCGCTACCTGGACTTCACCGCGGGTATCGGGGTGACCAGCACCGGGCACTGTCACCCGCACATAGTGGAAGCAGCTCAACGCCAGGTCGCCACGCTGATCCACGGCCAGTACACGACCGTGATGCACCGGCCGCTGCTCACCCTCGTCGAACGGTTGGGTGAGGTGCTGCCGCCGGGCTTGGACCGCATGTTCTTCGCCAACTCCGGCAGCGAGGCCGTCGAGGCGGCGCTGCGCCTGTCGCGGCAGGCCACCGGCCGCCCCAACATCATCGTGTTCCACGGCGGCTTCCACGGACGCACGGTGGCCGCGGCGTCGCTGACCACGTCGGGCACCCGGTTCCGGTCGGGGTTCGCGCCGATGATGGCCGGCGTGCACGTCGCACCCTTTCCCGACCCGGGCCACTTCGGCTGGCCGGTCGAACAGGCCACCGACTTCGCATTGAGCCAACTCGACTATGTGCTGCAGACGATCAGCGTACCCGGTGATACCGCCGCGTTCCTGGTCGAACCCGTGCTCGGCGAGGGCGGCTACGTGCCGGCCAACGAGCGGTTCTTCGCCGGTCTGCGCGAACGCGCGGACGCGCACGGGATTCTGCTGGTGGTCGACGAGGTGCAGACCGGCTTCGGCCGCACCGGCCGGTTCTGGGGCGGTGAGCACTTCAACGCCCGACCCGACATCGTGGTTACCGCGAAGGGACTGGCGTCGGGCTTCCCGCTGTCGGGCATCGCGGCGTCGTCGGCGCTGATGGACAAGGCCTGGCCCGGATCCCAAGGCGGCACCTACGGCGCCAACGCGGTGGCGTGCGCGGCGGCGGTGGCCACCCTCGACGTGATCACCGGTGAGCAGTTGGTGCAGAACTCGGCCGATCGGGGCCAGCAGTTGCGCGAGGCGCTGCGCACGGTCGCCGACAAGTACGACGCGATCACCGACGTGCGCGGTCTGGGCCTGATGATCGGCGTCGAATTCCGTGACACCGCAGGCAAACCCGACGGCGCGACGGCGGCGGCAGTGCAGCAGGAGGCCGCCCGGCGCGGCCTGCTGCTGCTGACGTGCGGAGCGTGGGGTCAGGTGGTGCGGTTCATCCCGGCGCTGGTGGTCACCGCCGAGCAGGTCGACGAGGCGGTCGACACCTGGGCCGACACGTTGAGCACCGTCCTGTAGCTCAGGACTTGCTCTCCTCGTAGTCCAGCTGCGGCGGTGCCTCTGGGGTGCCCGGAATCTCGGTGCCGTTGATCGGGTAACGCGCGGTTTCGGGCACCCTTGTGAGCGCGACCATCCCAACGGCCAGGGCCAGCATCATGTAGAACGCCGGCCACAGGTTGTTGCCGATCGCGTTGACCATCCCGTCGTTGACCGCCGGGGCGGTGCCACCGAACAGCGAGGTCGACACGTTGTAGGCGATCGCGAAGCCCGCGTAGCGCACATGAGTCGGGAACATGGCCGGGAACATCGCCGAAATCGTCGCCAGCTGCGGCACATACAGCAGACCCAACACCGCGAAGCCGACGATCGCGCCCGCCACGCCGGTCGACATCAGCATGAACATCGGCACCACAGCGATGAACAGGCCGGTCATCGACACCCACCACATCGGTTTTCGACCGACCCGATCCGACAATTTTCCGGCGAACGGGACGAAGACCATCATGGACAGCATGCCGATGATCGGGACCACCAGCGCCATGTTTGTGCTCAGACCAATGGACTGCTCCAGATACGTCGGCATGTAGGTCAGCAGCGTGTAGTTGACGACGTTGAGCGCCATCACCAGGCCGCCGAGCTTCAGGATCGGCGCCCAGTACCGGCCGAGCAGATCCTTGAACTCCGCGCCGATGGACT
Source organism: Mycolicibacterium sp. XJ879 (assembly GCF_053483935.1). Taxonomy (NCBI): domain Bacteria; kingdom Bacillati; phylum Actinomycetota; class Actinomycetes; order Mycobacteriales; family Mycobacteriaceae; genus Mycobacterium; species Mycolicibacterium sp. XJ879. Next base: position 506,747 of record NZ_JBEFTH010000002.1, on the reverse strand, counting down.
CCTCCTCGCGGCCGGATTCCTCCAGTTCCTGGAATATCGGTGTCTCCTCCAGCTTGGTGCGCAGATAGATGCCGACGATGCCCAGCGGAGCCGCGATCAGGAACGGCAGCCGCCACCCCCACGAACCCATCTGGTCGTCGTTGAGCACCAGCGAGAATCCGAGCATCAGCAGCGCACCGGCCGAAAACCCGGCCAGCGTGCCGAATTCGAGGAAGCTGCCCAGGAAACCGCGGCGACGCGGCGGTGCATACTCGGCCATGAAGGTCGCGGCCCCGCCGTACTCACCGCCGGTGGAGAAGCCCTGGATCATCCGCAGCACGATCATCAGCGTCGGCGCCCAGAACCCGATGGTGTCGTAGGACGGCACCAAGCCCACACAGAAGGTGGCGCCGGCCATCAGCACGATCGTGATGGCCAGCACCTGCCGGCGTCCGAGCCGATCGCCTAGCGGGCCCCAGATGAACCCGCCCAACGGGCGCACCAGGAAGGAAATTGCAAACGTCATCAGCGCGAACAGCGTGGCGCTCTGGGTGTCACCCGGGAAGATGGCCGCCGAGATATAGGTGACGCCGTAGGCGTAGAGGCCGTAGTCGAACCATTCGGTGGCGTTACCGATGGCCGAGGCGGCGATCGCCTTCCGCAGCACCCCCGGCGGCGGCTCAGCCGGCGTTGTACCATGCGCGTCGGTGGGCCGTTCGGCATCCGGGGCGTCCATGAGCTCCTCGAGTCGTCGACACGGCACCCGGTGTGCACCACCACCGCAAAGGGCTGGCTTCGAACGTAACGCCAGGGCCACGCCGTTGTTTTGTTGGCTGTCCAGTCGCTGAACGTCATCCGTTCATACCCCAAAACAGTCTGCCTCACGCGCATTACGGTGGCGAACGGCAAAGTATGCGGATTCGCAACATTGTGAGATGCCTGCGCCGCTCGCGCTCAGCGGATCTCGATAGATTGCACCGATGAACGCTGGCAGGTTCGCCCCGAGCCCGTCAGCCGACCTGCACATCGGTAATTTGCGCACCGCGGTGCTCGCGTGGTTGTTCGCGCGCTCCACCCGGCGGCGGTTCGTGATGCGCGTCGAGGACCTCGATGACCGGACGTCGGGCGACATCGCTACCCGGCAACTCGCGGACCTGGCCGCGATCGGGGTGACCTGGGACGGTCCGGCCGAGTGGCAGTCCGAGCACACACAGCGTTACGATGACGTCATCGCCTCGTTGGACTCGCACAACTTGCTGTATGAATGTTATTGCAGCAGAAGAGATATCGCTCAGGCGCCGCGTGCCCCGCACGCACCGCAGGGGGCGTACCCGGGGACCTGCCGCGACCTCGACGATGCGCAGCGACGGCAACGGCGTGAACAGACCGGCCGACCGCCCGCGCTGCGGTTGCGCACCGACGCGTTCTCCTACACCGTCGACGATGTGTTGCACGGGCGCTACACCGGCATCGTCGACGACTTCGTGGTGCGACGCGGAGACGGGGTGGCGGCCTACAACCTGGCTGTAGTGGTCGACGACGCCGCGCAGGGCATCGATCAGGTGGTGCGCGGCGACGACCTGTTGCCGTCCTCGCCGCGGCAGGCGTATCTGGCCAGGCTGCTGGGATATCCCGAGGCGACGTATGCCCATGTGCCGCTGGTGCTCAACGAGGACGGCGCGCGGTTGGCCAAGCGCGACGGCGCGGTGACGCTGGCCGAAATCGGCGTGAAGCGGGCGCTGCAGCAGATCGCCGGGTCGCTGGGGTGGCCGACAGCGACAAATCTCGACGCGCTGCTGGCCGTGTTCGACCCCGCCCGGATGCCCCGGCAGCCGTGGATCTACCGGCCGGGGTAGTGCTTCTTCTCGGCCCCCTTCTCGCCGCCTCTTCGGCGCGAGTGTGGGCGCAATGCACGCTTTCTTCGGTCAGGACGTGCGGGTAACCCACGTTCGCGCCAGAAGGAGGCGTCACCTGTAAAAGCGGCCCAGCACGTGGGTGCGTAATTCGTCGAACTCCCCCACCCGGATCGCCGCGCGGATCTGGTCGACGAGCCGCACGATGAACCGCTCGTTGTGAATCGTGCACAGTGTCGCCGACAGCAGCTCTTTGGCCTTGAACAGGTGATGCAGATAGGCCCGGGTGTAGTGCGCGCAGGTGTAGCAGTCGCACTCGGCGTCGATCGGGTTGAAGTCGCGGCGATGGCGGGCGTTGGTGATGTTGTAACGTCCGGTAGCCGAGTACACCGCGGCGTTGCGCGCCACCCGCGACGGCGATACGCAGTCGAACGTGTCCGCCCCGGCGGCGACGGCGGCGAACAGGTCGTCGGGCTCACTGATCCCGAGCATGTGGCGGGGTTTGTCGTCGGGCAGTTCGCTGCTCACCCAGCCGACGATCGTGGCCAGGTTCTGTTTCTCCAGCGCGCCGCCGATGCCGAACCCGTCGAAGTCGAGCTCGGCCAGCCCGCGTGCCGCCTGGCGGCGCAGATCCTCGTACTGCGCGCCCTGCACGACGCCGAACAACGCCTGCCGCGGCTTGTCCGGGTTGGCGGCAGCCAACCGTTGGTGCTCGGCCAGGCAGCGCAGCGCCCACGCGTGCGTGCGCCGCACCGACTGCTCCTGATAGCCGCGGGTGTTGACCAGCGTGGTCAGCTCGTCGAACGCGAAGATGATGTCGGCGCCCAGCTGGTGCTGGATCTCGATCGACACCTCCGGGGTGAACCGGTGGGTGGAGCCGTCCAGATGGGAACGGAAGGTCACGCCGTCGTCGTCGACGGCGGCCAACCGCTCCTTGCCTTCGGCGATGATGTCGTCGGCCTGCACCCGGTCGGTGTCCATCGCGAGCACCTTGCGAAACCCGGCGCCTAGCGACAGCACCTGAAACCCGCCGCTGTCGGTGAACGTCGGGCCATGCCAGTTCATGAACGCACCCAGTCCGCCCGCCTCCGCGACGATGTCGGGTCCCGGCTGCAGATACAGGTGATAGGCGTTGGCCAGGATGGCTTGGGTACCGAGGTCTTTCACGGCTTCCGGCAGCACCGCCTTGACGGTGGCCTGGGTGCCGACCGGGATGAACGCCGGGGTGTGTATATCGCCGTGGCTGGTGCGGATCGTGCCTGCGCGCCCGAGCCGACCCGGCAATTCGGCCTCGATAGTGAAGAACGGCGCCGACGAGTCGCTCGGCTTCGCGGTATTCGGCGCGGTCACGCCGTAGATTCTGCACTGTGAGAATTCTTCTGCTTGGCGGTGCGGCCCTGCTGGTGTTGGCCGGGTGTTCGTCGGACCCGCCAGAGTACGAACCGGGACCCGGTGAACTGGTCGCGGGCAACGCGCAGGTCGCGGTGAACGGGCAGGAGCCCGAACTCACCAAGACGGTGCAGTGCTCCACCACCGCACCGTTGACGACGATCACCACCGGCGACCAGACCTCGGGGGTCACCGTGATGGTGTCCAACCGGGGCGAGCTGACCGCGGAGAGCGTCAGCATCAACAACGTCGGCGGGTTCACCGGCAGCTACAACGCCGGGCTCGGCGACACGACCGCCGACGTCTCGATGACCGGCCGCACCTACGAGATCACCGGAACCGCCGACGGTTTCGACACCGACAACCCGAGTTTCCGGGTTCCCGGCACCTTCTCCATCAAGGTCGCCTGCTGACGTCGCTGCAGGTCGAACCGTCGCAGCTGGAATTTTTTTCGGCAAAACCCGGTGATCTTGTTGAGGGCGCAAACCATACTGACCGAGATGATCCGCCGATCTTGACGGGTCACGACAACAAAAAGGAGAACTGTCGTGAAGGTTGGATTCCTGGTTGCCGTCGGGAGCGCGGCGATCGTCATCGCGGGGCTTTCCGGCTGTGGGTCGGGCGACGAAAAGTCCGAAACCACGGGTGAGACGTCGACGGCTGCGGCCGCCGAGGGCAAGACAACCGTCACCATCGACGGACAGGACCAAGAGGTTCAGGGCACCGTTGTGTGCAGTTCCATGGGCGGCAACACCAACATCGCGATCGGTGATGCGACCACCGGTATCGGCGCGGTGGTCAGCGAAGGGGATTCTCCGACCGTGCAGTCGGTGGGGCTGGGCAACGTCAACGGGGTGACGCTGGGCTTCCAGTCGGGAACGGGTCAGGGTGACGCCCAGGTAGAGAAGGACGGCGACACCTACAAGATCTCCGGCACCGCCACGGGTGTGGACATGGCCAACCCGCTGGAGCCGGTGAACAAGCCGTTCGAGATCGAGGTCAGCTGCCCGTAGGGCATGGTCGACAGACGGCGGCGTCCCGGTGGGGCGCCGCCGTTGTGCTATCCGGCTCAGGCGGGCGGCAGCGTGTAGCCGGCCGCGGACTGCCGCAGCTGCCAGACCTGCGCGGGACACAGTTCGTTGACCGCCTGGTTGATCAGGTAGGCGCCCTGGTAGTAGTCCGTGGTGTGGAAGTCGGCCTTGACCTGTTCGACGAGCTCCCCGTAGCCCATCTTGTTCGCGACCCGGTCGCAGATGCTGTTGCCGTAGCCGATGGCGGCCTCGGCGTTGGGGAAGTTGTAGCCCGGACGCACGTGCACGTTGACGAGGTAGGCGACGGTGTCGGCGTTGGCGGTCGGGGCGACGACCACCGCGGCGGCGGCTCCCGCGGTTGCGATGGCGGTAATGGCGAGCTTCATGGGTTGTCAGCCTATTCCGTTCCCGCGGACTCTGTCCTGCACATACGCTAAGGACATGAGGCTGATAGCTGCAGTGGCGATGGCGTGCGGGTTCGTGTCGGCACCGTTGATGACCGCGGCGACCGCACCGGCGTTACCCCAAATTTGCGACGGCGCCGGTTGTGTCCCCTACGTCGACCACACCGCCGCCGAAGGCGAGCCCTGTGTTGCGAACACCCGGTACAACTTCGGCCTCGACGCTGCGGGCAACACGCTGGCCTGCAGTGCCGAACGCACCTGGATCGCGTCGCCGCCGTTGGTGGGGGTCCGGCCCATTCGGCTGCCGTGCGGTCAGGACAACGGCGTCGCGCAGTCACCCGACGGGGTGCCGCTCAGCTGCATCGGCGGTGCGTGGACCTCCGACTACAGCGTGCCGTTCTAAAAGGAGTTCCGCCTAGGCGCGTGGCCTACGTGAGTTATCGGTCCAATGCGGGTACAACGACGGGCGTGGGTATCGATGCGCAGCGCCGGCTGCCGGATCCACTTCGCTTCGAGGTGCCGGCAACAGCGGATCAGCTGGGCGAGATCCGTCTCCGATTGTCCGCCTGGCTCGAATCGCTCGGCGTCTCCGGCGTCGTCGCCGCCGATATCGTGCTCGCCGTCAACGAGGCCTGCACCAACTGCATCGAACACGCCTACCGCGACGGCGAGCCCGGCTTGATCGAGATCGAGGCGTCGGTTCAGCCGGCATCCGAGGGCGGGTGCATTGCGATCTGCGTCGCCGACTTCGGCACCTGGCGCACCCCACCCACTCAGCCCACCACCCGCGGACGGGGCCTGCCGATCATGGCGGCGATCAGCGAGGACGTGGACCTCCAGCGCACGTCGGCCGGGACCACCGTGCGCATCACCTTCGCACTGGACAGCGTCGCCGACGAGGCTCAGCGGCCCGGCAGCCGCACCACCTGAACGAAGAACTCGTCGATCTGGCGGACCGCGGTCATGAACTGGTCGAGGTCGACGGGCTTGGTCACGTAGGCGTTGGCGTGCAGCTTATAGCTGCGCAGGATGTCCTCGTCCGCCGCCGACGTGGTCAGGATGACGACCGGGATGTGGCTGAGATCGGCGTCGGACTTGATGGTCTCCAGCAGTTGGCGCCCGTCGTATTTGGGCAGGTTCAGGTCCAGCAGGATCAGGTCCGGGCGCGGTGCGTCCTGGTAGGCGCCGCGCCGGTAGAGGAAGTCCAGCCCTTCTTCGCCGTCGCGGGCGACGTGCAGGTTGTTCTTGATTTTGTTGTGTTCGAACGCTTCTCGGGTGATCAGTTCGTCGCCCGGATCGTCCTCGATGAGCAGCACGTCGATGGCGCGGCCTTCCGTCATTGGGTGGATCCTTCCGATGTGGCTGCGACGGGTTCGTCGACAGCGATGGGGATGGTGAAGCGAAACCTCGTTCCGCCGGTGAAGGAGCTGTCGATCCAGATGCTGCCCCCGTGGTGCTCCACGATCTTCTTGCACAATGCCAGGCCGATACCCGTTCCGGTGTAGACGTCGCGGCCATGCAAACGTTGGAAGATCACGAACACCTTGTCGGCGAATTCTTCTGGAATACCGATCCCGTTGTCGGTCACCGTGATCAGCCACGCACCGTCATGTTCGTTTGCGCCCTCTTCGCATTCGACGACGATGCGGGGGGTGAGCCCTTCGCGGTGGAACTTGACCGCGTTGCCGATCAGGTTCTGCCACAGCATCGTGAGCAAGGTCGGGTCGCCCATCATGCGCGGCAGGGGCTGTCCCCGACGCTCGATCTGGGCGCCGGTCTCCTCAATGACGGTGGACAGGTTGCCGAGCGCGGTGTCCAACATATCGTCCAGATCGACTTCGTCGGTCGTGGCGTTGAGCCGACCCACCCGGGAGAACGTCAGCAGATCGTTGATCAAGACCTGCATCCGTTTTGCGCCGTCCACGGCGAACTGGATGTATTCCTGCCCCCGTTCATCGAGCTGGTCGCCGTACCGCTTTTCCAGCAGCTGACAGAAGGCGGCCACCTTGCGCAGCGGCTCCTGCAGATCGTGTGACGCGACGTAGGCGAACTGCTCGAGCTCGGCGTTGGAGCGCTGTAGGTCGAGGGCCTGTTCGGCCAGTTGCACCTGGGCCGACCGGGTGGTGTCGAGTTCGGTGATGATCCGCTGACGCATGTCCTCGACGTCGGCGGCGATGGCGCGGATGTCCCTGGGCCCACGCGGCACGATCTTCTCGTCGAAGTTGCCGTCGGTGATCACCCGACACGAACGCGCGAGCCCGTCCAGCGGGCGGGTGACCGCCGCCCGAACCAGCAGCGCCAGCACGATCGTGGTCAAAAAGATGGCCACCGCCAACACGACCAGGATGGCGTCACGCCACGTCTGCATCTGGACGATTCGGTCCACGGCTTCCTGCCGCGTCTGCGACAGGTTTTGGTTCTGTACCTCGAACAACCCCCGCAGCGCGTCGAACTGCGCCTTGCCGCGCTCGGTCAACAGGGTGTCGGGCACGTCCGGGGTACCCGGTTGCACGCTGTTGAGCAGCGGCTCCACGTAGGACGACCGCCACGTCGCCGCGGCCTGCTCGACGGCGTCGAGGTCGGCGAGCAGTTCGGCCCGGCTGCCCAGATAGTTCCGGATCTCTTGTTCCGCAGTGTGTTCGGCATTCCGGCCGGCGTAGTACGGCTCGAGGAACAGCGGGTCGGCGGCGATCGCGTATCCGCGAACCGCGGTCTCCTGATCACGCAACGCGGCCTGCAGCTGGTAGGCCGCGATGCGGGCGGGCTGGATCTCTTCGGTCAGCCGCCGCTCGGCCTCGTCAGTTCGGTCCAGTAACAGCACGACGCCGATCGCACCGGCGAGCACGACGATGCCCATGATCGTGAGCACCAGGTTCTGCCAGCCCTGAACGGTCGGCTGCCATCTCATTCCGTCGCCGTTCGCGCGACCCGCACGACCGCGATGTCGTCGCTGATACCGCCGACGGATTGCGCACGCCGTTCGACGTCGTCGATCAGCGCGTTGACGAACTCGGCGGGCGGCAGGTGGGCGTAACCCCGCGCCAGCGTGAGCAGGCCCTCCTCACCGATGCGCTCCCTGCCGCGTCCGGAGCGGCCTTCGAACAGGCCGTCGGTGAGCAGCACGAGACCGAAGCCGGGCGGCAGTTCGAAGCGGTTCAACGGCCATTCGTAGCCGTTGAGGCCCAGCGCGGGTCCACATTCGGGTTGGAGCCACTCCACGGTGTCCGGACCGTGCAGCAACATGCCGGGGTGGCCGGCCGACACCACGTCGAACCCCAGCCCGCGCGGTTCCATCGCGACGGACAGCACGGTGGCAAAGATGCTGGAGCCGGGCCGTTCGGTGCTCAGAATCCGTTCGAGTTCCCGCATCCGTTTGTTGCCGCGCAGGCCGGCGAACGTCAGCGCGCGCCAGCCGATCCGCAGCGCCACACCAAGCGCGGCCTCGTCGGCGCCGTGACCGGCCACGTCGCCGACCATGACGTGCACGGTGCGGTCGGGGGTCTGGATGAAGTCGTAGAAGTCGCCGCCGAGCAGGGCGTGCTGACGGCTGGGCCGGTACTCGGCGACGATGTCGACACCGGGGTCGTCCGACAGCAGCGGAGACGGCAGCAGGCCCCGTTCCAGGCGGGCGTTTTCCTCGGCGCGCAACTCACTGGCGTGCAGTTCGACGGCGGTCAGTTCGGCGCGTTTCCGTTCGATCGCGTAGAGCAGCGCGCGGTGTAGCGCCTCGGGTTCGACCCGACCTTTGACCAGGTAGTCCTGGGCGCCGGCGGCCAGCGCGGATACGCCGAAGTGTTCGTCGTGCAGGCCGGTCAGCACGACGATCGGCAGCGTGACGTCGCGCTTGGTGATGCGGTCCAGCGCCTTGATGCCCTCGGCGTCGGGCAGGTTCAAATCCAGCAGCACGCAGTCGGGCCGGGCCACGGCCAGTTCCTGCTCGGCCTGTTCGATCGTTTTGGCCCAGGTCAGTTCAATGGTCGCGTTGGCGTCGCGCACCAGCTCCTCGACCAACACCGCGTCGGCCCGGTCGTCTTCGACGAGAAGCACCGCGAACGGCCGGCTACTGCCGCCTTTCGACACCACGTTCCCGCCCGTCGACTCGGGGTCGTAAAGCGCACGCATCAGTAACCAGGCCTCCCACGTTGGTCACCGTGGCCGTCCTGACCCTTCTTTAGTGACGGTTCAGACAATAGCGCTCGGATCCGCCGCACGCCGAAAGTACGGTTGTTCACGCTGTTTCCCGGCGTTCACGTCAATAAACCGTGCGCTCGGCGCGGTTGGGAAGAATTTGGCGGTGGCGGAGGGATTTGAACCCTCGGACGGGGGTTACCCGTCACACGCTTTCGAGGCGTGCTCCTTAGGCCGCTCGGACACGCCACCGTGTGGCAGCTTACCGGGCGCCCGCCCTCCTATTCCAACTCGTGCCGTCGGGTCTTCGCGCAAGCGCTCATCGCTGTCGGGCGAAGAACTGCTCCAGCGGAGCCGCGCATTCGTCGGCCAACACACCTGCGCGCACCTGCGGCCGGTGCGTCAACCGTCGGTCCCGCACCACATCCCACAGTGAGCCCACCGCCCCGGTCTTGGGCTCCCACGCCCCGAACACCAGCCGCGACACCCGCGCCATGACCAGCGCTCCCGCGCACATCGTGCAGGGTTCGACGGTGACCGCCAGCGTGGTGCCCGCCAGCCGCCAGCCGTCGCCCAGCGCGGTCGCTGCGGCCCGCATCGCCACGATCTCGGCGTGCGCGGTGGGATCACCCAGCGCTTCACGCGCGTTGGCCGCCCGCGCCAACTCGGTGCCGTCGGCCGCGACGATCACCGCGCCGATCGGCACGTCGCGGGGGCCGGCACCGCGCGCCGCCGCCAGCGCGTCGCGGATGAGCTCCTCGTCCGTCTTCACGATTTGTGTGCGTTCACGAGCGGTGTGCGCAACAAAACGCACACAAATCGCCTATCGGCCAAGGCGCTCGAGCACCTTCGAGAGCTCGTCGGCGAAACCCATCTCGCGCGCGATGCGGCCCAACTGCTCGTCGGCGTACAGATCGGTCTCGTCGAGGATCACCCCGAGCACCGCATCGGGCAGCCCGACGTCGGACAGCAGACCGAGGTCGCCCTCCTCGAAGGGCTCGGCCTCGTCGAGGTCCTCCGGGCCGATGTCGGCGTCGAGTTCCTCGAGTACCTCGGCGGCGATGTCGTAGTCGAGCGCCGCGGTGGCGTCCGACAGCAGCAGCCTCGTGCGCGATGGGGCGGGGCGGACGATGACAAAAAACTCGTCGTCGATATCCAGCAGCCCGAACACTGCTCCGGCACTGCGTATTTCACGCAGTTCGGTCTCGGCTGCGGTTAAACTGGTCAAAGCCGCACGACGCATCGGCGCGCAACGCCACTTACCGTCCTCGCGCACGACCGCAACGCCGAAGCCGTCCGGCATATCGGCCTGCTCTCGTGCCGGCGCACGCTGTGCTCCCATGTCGGCTTACGGTAGTCGCCGACCAGGCCATTTACCAGGAACCGCACGGAGCCTGACATCCGCCGATGCCAGACGATGTGCCAACCTTGACGGGTGACGAAGACGCCCGTTTGCGTGGTCGGCCTGGGCCTGATCGGCGGTTCAGTGATGCGCGCCGCCGCGGCTGCCGACCGGGAGGTCTTCGGCTACAACCGCTCACTGGATTCCGTCCAGGCCGCCAAGGCCGACGGATACGACGCCACCGACGACATCGATGCCGCGCTGTCCCGCGCGGCTGACCGCAACGCGCTGATCGTGCTGGCCGTTCCGGTGCCGGCACTGCCGCTGATGCTTGGGCATGTCCGCGACGCCGCCCCCGAGTGCCCGCTGACCGACGTCACCAGCGTGAAAAGTGCTGTGCTGGAAGAAGTCCGCTCGTTCGGGCTGCTGGACCGCTTCGTCGGCGGCCATCCGATGGCAGGGACCGCGCAGTCCGGTTGGGCCGCGGGCGACGCCCGCCTGTTCGCCGACGCGCCGTGGGTGCTCAGCGTCGACGACCATGTCCGAACCGACGTCTGGGCCGAGGTGATGGCGCTGGCGCTGGACTGCGGCGCTTTCGTCGTCCCGGCCCGCTCCGACGAACACGACGCCGCCGCGGCCACCATCTCACACCTCCCGCACCTACTCGCCGAGGCGCTGGCCGTCACCGCGGGCGAGGCGCCACTGGCGTTCGCGCTGGCGGCAGGATCGTTTCGGGACGGCACCCGGGTGGCGGCCACCGCGCCGGAACTGGTGCGGGCGATGTGTGAGGCCAACGCCGATCAACTGGTGCCGGTGCTGGAGCGCACGCTGGGGCTGCTCAGCCATGCGCGCGACGCGCTGGCGGCGAACCAGCCGTTGAGCGATCTGGTCGACGCGGGGCACGCCGCGCGCGTGCGCTACGACAGCTTCGACCGGCCGGAGATCGTCACGATCGCCATCGGAGAGCAAGGCTGGCGTGAGGAACTGGCCGCCGCGGGCCGCGCGGGCGGGGTGATCAGATCCGCGTTGCCAACCCGGGATAGTCGAGGGGAAAGCCCTCGGCGTCGACGGTGATCGTGGTGTCGGCGACCGGCGTGTGCAGTTTGATCCCGTCGGCGGCGCTGGAGTAGCTGATGACTTCGGCGTCCACCGAGACCTCCGGCAGCCGCACGTACACCACCGGACAAGACACGGAGTCCGAGCGCTGGTGCAGGCCGCTGCGGCGGATCGGTAGCGCGTTGAAGAACGGGCTGAAGATCACGTCGACGTCGAGTGCGCCATCGAAGGCCGAGCGGGTCGTCTGCCCGGTGTGGTCCTGCACCAGCCACATGTTCTCCTCGTCGCGGGCGATCGACAGCTGGCGTTCACGCTCGGCGAGGGTGACGGTCAGCGACAGCCGCTTGGTGGCTCCCGCCTCGTCGGTGATCAGGTTGTAGGAGGCTGAGAACGCCGGGTGCGACGGCGTCGCGGCGGCGACGATGCGGCCGTAGGCCTTGATCCGGTTGCCGGACAGCTGCACCCTGACCGATTCCATGCGGGCCACATCGTGCGACTGCCATGTCAGAATCGCCGGCCATGCGCTCTGGGCTGCGTCGGAACCGCCTGCATCGCTCACCCCTCTACGGTAAGCGACGGGTCCCCTCGTCCGTACCGCGGCTCCGACGGGCCGGTCGCGGTGTCGTGGGCGGGCGTGCGCTGACGGGATTCGAGCGTGACCTCGTCGCCGAGAAAGGGCTGCGGCATGCGGCGCAGTTTCTGCAGCCGCCCGGAACCGGGCACCGACGCCCAAACCGCGAACGCGAGCGCGGCGTCGAGGATCAGCGCCAGCGCGGTGACCATCAACGCGCCCACCAACGCGATGTGGAATTGCCGGATTTTGATGCCGTCGATGAGGTAGCGGCCCAGGCCGCCGAGGCTGGCGTAGGCGGCGACGGTCGCGGTCGCCACGACCTGCAGCGTGGCGGTGCGCAGCCCGCCGAGGATCAGCGGCAGCGCGTTGGGCACCTCGACGCGCAGCAGCACCTGGCGTTCGGTCATGCCCATCGAGCGGGCGGCGTCGACGACCGCGGCGTCGACGTTGGCGATGCCGGCGTAGGTGCCGGCCAGCAGCGGCGGGATGCCCAGCAGCATCAGCGCGACGGTCGGCGGCACCAACCCCAGCCCCCACAGCAGCACCCCGAGCAGCAACACACCTAGCGTCGGCAAGGCCCGCAGCGCGTTGACCCCGGTGACGATGACGAACGTGCCCCGCCCGGTGTGGCCGATGAGCATCCCGACCGGCACGGCGATCAGCGCGGAGAAGAACACCGCGAGCACCGTGTACTCCACGTGCTCGAAGATGCGCGCGGCCAGTCCCGCCGACCCGCCCCAGTTGGCGGCGGTGAAGATGTATGCCAGCGCGTCGGTAAGGAAGGTCATCGGGCTCATCCGGCGACCGCCTTGATGCGGTCGGCGCGGCTGATGCGCGTGGTGCGCGACGCACGTGTCCAAGGCGTCAATGCCCGGCCCGCGAGCATGATCAGGGTGTCGACGATGACCGCCAGCACGAAGATCGCGATGATGCCCGCGACGATCTGGTCGCTCTTGTTGGCCTGGTAGCCCTCGGTGAACCAGGTGCCCAGGCCGCCTATGCCGATCACCGAGCCGACCGACACCATCGAGATGTTGGTGACCGCGATGACGCGAAGGCTGGCGATGAGCACTGGAACCGACAGTGGCAGTTCGACTTTGAGCATCCGGATCAGCGGCCGGTAGCCGACGGCGGTGGCAGCGTCACGCACCGCGTCGGGTACGGCGTCGAGGGCTTCTGGCACCGCGCGCACCAGCAGCGCGAACGTGTAGAGGGTCAGCGCGACGATGACGTTGGCCTCGTCGAGGATCCGGGTCGGAATGACCAACGGCAGCACCACGAACAACGCCAGTGACGGGATGGTGAAGATGATGCTCGCCGTGACGGTCGTCAGCCGCCGCAGATAGGTGGTCCGCTGCACCACCGCGCCCAGCGGTACGGCGATCAACAACCCCAACACGATCGGGATCAGCGACAGCCGCACGTGGATGATCGTCAGCTCCCACGCGGTGTCGAGGTGCGTCAGCAGGTAGTGGATCAGCTACCCCTCTGCTGTTGGAGCGCGGCAAGCACATCGGCGGCCAGCACACCGCCGAGCGGCTTACCGTCGGCGTCGACGGCTACTCCGATGCCCGAGGGTGCCGACAACGCGGCGTCGAGCGCCTGGCGCAGCGAATCCTCGGGGGTGAACAGCGATCCGCCGGCGGTGGTGCTGTCGTAGAGAGGGCTGCCGTTGCGGTGCAGTTCGACCCCGTCGGCGTCGATCCACGCATACGGGGTTCCGTCGTCTTTGGTCACCAGCACCCAGTCGGTCGGGCCGAGGGTGAGCGCATCGATGTCGGCTTCGCCAACGGAGCGGATGTCGTGCAGCGGAAGGCTGCTGGAGTGCCGGAACTGCAGGGCACGGTAACCGCGGTCGGTGCCGATGAACCCGGCGACGAAGTCGTTGGCAGGATTGGACAGCAGCCGCGCGGGCGCGTCGTACTGGTGCAGCACGCCGCCGCGGCCGAACACCGCGATCTTCTCCCCGATCTTGATGGCCTCGTCGATATCGTGGGTGACGAACACGATGGTTTTGTGCAACTCGCTTTGCAGCCGCAGGATTTCAGTTTGCAGCTCCTCTCGGACCACGGGATCCACGGCGCTGAACGGTTCGTCCATCAACAGGATCGGCGGGTCGGCGGCCAGCGCCCGCGCCACCCCGACGCGTTGTTGTTGGCCGCCGGACAGTTGGGCGGGGTAGCGGTTGGCCAGCGCGGGGTCCAGCCCGACGCGTTCGAGGACGTCCAGCGCGGCTTTGCGTGCGGCGCGGCGGGTTTCGCCTTTGAGTACGGGCACCGTCGCGACGTTGTCGACGACGCGTTGGTGCGGCATCAAGCCGGCGCTCTGGATGACGTAGCCGATGCCAAGGCGCAGCTTCACGGGGTCGACGGCGGCAACGTCGTCGCCGTTGACGGTGAGTGTGCCCGAGGTCGGCTCGATCATCCGGTTGATCATCCGCATCGAGGTGGTCTTACCGCAGCCCGACGGCCCGACGAAGACCGCGAGCGTGCCCGTGGGCACCTCCAGAGTGAGCTCGTCGACGGCGAGGGTGCCGTCGGGATATTTCTTGGTGATGTGGTCGAAGACGATCATCCGCTCACCGGCTTGTCGAAGCCGTTGTCCTGAACCCACTTTCGGGCCGCTTCGTCGGGGTCGACGCCGGTGTTTCCGGTGACCGCGCTGTTCATCTCGATCAGTGCTTCGGTGGTCAGCTTGGCCGAGATCGCATCCAGCACCGTCTTGAGCTCGTCGGACTTCTTCTGCGAGCTGACCAACGGCATGACGTTGGCGGCCGGGAAGTTGTTCTTCGGGTCCTCGAGGACCACCAAGTCGTGCTGCGGGATCGCCGGTGACGTGCTGAAGATGTTGGCGGCGGTGACGGTGCCGTCGACCAGCGCGCGCACGGTGGCCGGGCCGCCGCCGTCGTTGATCGAGACGAAGTTGCCCGGCGGGATGTCGAGCCCGTAGTTCTTCTTGAGCCCGGGCAGGCCCTCGGCGCGGTCAAGGAATTCCGACGGCCCGCCGAACTTGACCTCGGCAGCGTGCGGAGCCAGATCGCCGATGGTGGTGAGGTTCCACTTCTCGGCGGTTTCGCGGGTGACGGCGACGGTGTCTTTGTCCTCGGCCTGCGACGGCGGCAGCATCGACAGGTCGCCGGGCAACACCCGCAACAGGGCCAGGACGATCGCGTCGGGTTTCGTCACCGTCGACGTGGGCTCGAAGTAGTTCAGCAGGTTACCGGTGTATTCGGGGATCAGGTCGATGGAGTGGTCCCGGACGGCGGGTACGTAGGTTTCGCGGCTGCCGATGCCGAACTGGCGTGACACCGTGAAGCCGTTGGCCTCCAAGGCTTGGGCGTAGATTTCGGCGAGCACTTTGCTTTCGGTGAAGTCCGCGGAGCCGACGATGATCGTCTTGAGGTCACCGGAGACGGTTCCGCCGCCCAGCGGGTTGGAGCTGCCGCACGCGGCCGTGGTGCTTACCAGCCCGAACAGCAACGCCAGAACGGCCACCCTCCACCTGCCGACGTTGCGCATGCCCAAATCCTCTCGGGTCCTTTCGGCGTAATCGTTCGGCCGACACTATCGACTGGTGGTTTCATTCGCCGCGGGAAAGGGTGAAGATGGAGTCATGACCAGCGATCCCGCGCAGCGGCCGTTACCCGACCCTGCCCAGGAGCCCTCGCGGGGAACTCCGGCAGAAGCTACGGGCACCGCCGGTGAGTACCTCATGCACCCGGAGTCCGCGGTGAAGTTCACCCGGGCCGCGGCGTTGTGGGCGGCGTTGATCACCGGGTTCGTGATTTTGATCGTGCTGCTGGTATTCATCATGCAGAACACCGACACGACCACGATCCACTTTTTCGCATGGGAGTGGAATCTGCCTGTGGGCGTGGCGATCCTGTTGGCCGCGGTGTGCGGCGGGCTGTTGACCGTCGCGATCGGCACCGCGCGCATGGTGCAGTTGCGCCGCGCGGCCAAGAAAAACCTAGGCTCCCGCAGCTAGTTCTGGCGTTTCCCCAGCGAGCTTGCCTTTGGCGAGTGCTTCGCTGCCCAGAAAGACGTCTTCCACGCGCGAATATTGCATCCGCACACCGACACGTTCGCGAGATGTACGTTAACGAGGAAAAGTGCGAGAGGCGGCCGCGCTAACGTACGTTTCGCGGAATGCCTGTGGCAACCCGCCGCGCTTAGGCCAGCGTCTTGAGGCCCTCGGCGATCAGCGGGCCCACCGCCTGGTCCACCTGTTCGGTGTCGTCGGCGACGCCGCCGCCCACGCGGGCCCGGTAGGCGATGCCCGCGGCGATGATCGCCACCTTGAAGCAGCCCAGCGCCATGTAGAAATCCCAATTGTCCAGGGACTGGCCGGAGGCCACCGCATAGCGGTTGGCGAGGTCGTCGACCTCGGGCATAAGCGGTGACGCCCACGCCGAGCTGGCGTGGATGACGTTGAACATCGGGTGGCGGTACACGCACATCAGCGCCGCGTCGCTGAGCGGGTCACCGAGCGTCGACATCTCCCAGTCCAGCACGGCCAGCACCTTGGTGGCGTCGTCGGCGTCGAGCATCGTGTTGTCGATGCGATAGTCGCCGTGCACGATCGAGCTGCGGCTCTGTGGCGGAATCGCCCCGGCGAGCGCGCTGTGCAGGCGGCGCACGTCGGCGTCGCACGGGTCGTCGTCGCGGCGCACGAGTTCCCACTGGCCGCCCCAGCGCCGCACCTGGCGTTCGAGATATCCGCTGGGCCTGCCGAAATCGCCGAGCCCGACCGCCTCGGGGTCCACTGAGTGCAGGTCGGCGAGCACCTTGATCAGCGCGTCGACGCAGTCGCTGATCGCGGCCTGGTCGCCGAGCTGCTCGAGTTCGTCGGCGTAACGCACCACTCGGCCCTCGACGTACTCGACCATCTGAAACGGTGCGCCGGAAACGGCGTCGTCGTTGCGCATCGTCACCGCACGCGCCACCGGAACCGGGGTGTCGGCCAGCGCGGCGACCACGCGGTACTCGCGGGCCATATCGTGCGCCGACGGGGTCAGACCGTGCAGCGGCGGCCGTCGCAGCACCCACTGTGACGCGTCGTCGCGGACCAGAAACGTCAGGTTGGAGCGGCCGCCGGCGATCAACTCGGCGCGCAGCTCACCTGCGCGCGGTATGCCGACCGAACGCAGATGGCGGTCGAGGGCCTGCAGGTCGAGCCCCTCCGGGGAAGTAGTCACGGCATGTGTCTACCACCTGCCTGGATGGGCGGTTCGCGCGAGCGCTCACCACCGAAGATTCCGCGGCAGCAGATCCCATACGTGTTCGGTGCCGTTGACCGACGCCACGTACAGCGGGCCCCCGCGCGAGGACAGCAGCCGGGTGACGCCCGCGTAGTCGACGTTGACGCACAGCACCCTCTCGGTACGCAGGATGGTGTGCAGCAGCCCGTTGATCACGCCGCCGTGGCTGAACACCGCGACGGTGTCCTCGTGGTTGCCCGCGGCCACCACGTCGCGGACGGCCTCGTTGACGCGGGCCAGGAACGCGCCCTCGTCCACGCTGCTGGGCAGGTGTCCGCTGGCCAGCCGGGCCAACTCCTCGGGATACTCGGCGGCGATCTGCTCGATCGGGATGTAGTGGGCCAGGTCCCGGTCATATTCGGCCAGCCGGGCATCGATCTCGATCGGCAGCCCCAGCGCGTCAGCGACCGGTTGCGCGGTTTGGTGCGCGCGGCGCTGCGGGCTGCTGATCAGCCGGGTGATCGGGAACCGCGCGAGCGCATCGGGTAGCCGCGCCGCCTGTTTGACGCCTTCCTCGGACAGGTCGGGGTCCGAGCCCTGGCCCGGCTCACTGCGATGCGGCAACGCATGCCGGATGAGTAACAACTGCACCGTGACACCATATGGTCATGACTTCTCGGGGGTACGCCGACGAACTTTTCGATTTGACCGATCGGGTGGTGTTGGTCACCGGGGGCAGCCGGGGCCTCGGCCGCGAGATGGCCTTCGCCGCCGCGCAGTGCGGCGCCGACGTCATCATCGCCAGCCGCAAGTACGACGCGTGTGTGGCCACCGCCTCCGAGATCGCCGAAGCAACCGGGCGCAGGGCGTTCCCGTATCAGGTGCACGTCGGGCGCTGGGACGAGCTCGACGGGCTGGTCGACGCGTCCTATGAGCAGTTCGGCAAAGTCGACGTGCTGATCAACAACGCGGGCATGTCACCGCTGTACGAATCGCTGACCTCGGTCACCGAGAAACTGTTCGACTCGGTGCTCAACCTCAACCTCAAGGGCCCGTTCCGGCTGTCCGCTCTGGTCGGCGAACGGATGGTTGCCGACGGCGGCGGGTCGATCATCAACGTCAGCTCCAGCGGGTCACGCCGTCCGCAGCCGGCGCAATTGCCGTATTCGGCCGCCAAAGCCGGGCTCAACGCGCTGACCGAGGGTCTCGCGCTGGCCTATGGACCGACGTTGCGAGTCAACACGTTGATGCCGGGCCCGTTCCTCACCGACATCAGCAAGGCCTGGGACATCCCCGCGACGACCAAGGGGGCACAGCACTTCGCGTTGAAGCGACTCGGCAACCCGCCCGAAATCATCGGCGCCGCTTTGTTTTTGATGTCCGACGCGTCGAGCTACACGTCGGGCTCGATCATCCGCGTCGACGGCGGCATTCCTTAGGGCGTGACGATGTCGAACGCCGGGTCGGGCCGGTCCACCGCGGCGATCAGCGATTCCAGCGCCGCGGTGTCGCCCGTCACCTCCAGACCCGGGGAGTCGTTGTCGCCGACGGCAAGTGCCAGCAGCCGCAGCTTGTTGGCGAGCGCGACGGTGGCCTGCGCGGTGGCCGGATCAGCAGGTACCTCGCGGTGCACCAGCACCCCGTTGCGCAACGTCAACCGGTAGTTCGTGCCGGCGTCGAGGAACGTCACGTCGATGGCGATATCGAAATCCCATGCGCGAGGACCGTTTACATTGAGCGCAAGGCTGTCGAAGATCTGCTCGGGCGTCAGCTGCCCCAACAGGGTCGGGGAGGTCGGTTGGGTGGCGGTGCCGAAGTTACCGTCGCGAAGCTCGGTGGCACCGGACAGAAAGAAGTTGCGCCACACGGCGTTCTCCGCGCCGTAGGCCAACTGTTCCAGCGTGTCCGCGTACAGTAAACGGGCGGCGCGGCGGTTCTCGTCGGTGAACATAATGTGATCAAGAAGCGTTGCCGCCCAGCGGTAGTCACCGTCATCGAAGGCGGCCGTGGCGAGTTCGACGACGCGGTCAACCCCGCCCATCGCCTCTACGTAGCGGGGTCCGATCGCCTCGGGCGGATGCGGCCACAGCCGGCCGGGGTTGCCGTCGAACCAGCCCATGTAGCGCTGGTAGACGGCCTTGACGTTGTGGCTGACCGAACCGTAGTAGCCGTGGGTGTGCCAGGCCTTGTGCAGCACGGGCGGCAGTTGGAACTGCTCGGCGATTTCCACGCCGGTGTGGCCCTGGTTGATCAGCCGCAGCGTCTGGTCGTGCAGATAGGCGTACAGATCGCGTTGCACCGAAAGGTATTCCACGATGCGGTCGTGTCCCCACGTCGGCCAGTGGTGCGACGCGAACACCACGTCGGTGCGGTCGGCGAACGCGTCGATCGCCTCGGTGAGATAGCCGGCCCACACGTGCGGGTCGCGCACCAGCGCCCCGCGCAAGGTCAACAGGTTGTGCAAATTGTGGGTGGCGTTCTCGGCCATGCACAGCGCGCGGTAGCGGGGGAAGTAGAAGTGCATCTCGGCGGGCGCCTCGGTGCCGGGCGCCATCTGGAACTCGATCTCGACGCCGTCGACGGTGTGGGTCTCGCCAGTGCGGGTGATGTCGACGGTCGGCACGATCAGCGCCACCTCACCGGTCGAAGTGCGTTGGCCCAGTCCGCATCCGACCTGGCCTTGAACGCCGATCGGCAGTTGGGTGCCGTACATGTAGGTGGCGCGCCGCGCCATCGCCGTTCCGGCGTAGACGTTTTCCTGCACGGCGTGTTCGGTGAAGTGTTCGGGCGCGATGACCGCGACCTTGCCGGCGTCGACGTCGGCCTGGGTGGTGACGCCGAGCACGCCGCCGAAGTGGTCGACGTGGCTGTGGGTATAAATAACAGCGCTGACGGCACGATTTCCGCGGTGCTCCCGATACAGTGCCAGCGCGGCGGCCGCGGTTTCGGTGCTGATCAACGGGTCGATGACGATGACGCCGGTGTCGCCCTCGATGAAGCTGATGTTGGACAGGTCGAATCCGCGGACCTGGTAGATACCCTCGACGACCTCATACAGCCCTTGTTTGGCGCACAGTTGGCTTTGCCGCCACAGGCTGGGATGCACCGACGTCGGCGCGTCACCGCCCAGAAACGCATAGGCGTCGTTATCCCACACGACGGTGCCGTCGGCCGCCGTGATCACACACGGGCTCAGCGCCGCGAGGAACCCGCGGTCGGCATTGTCGAAATCCGCGGTGTCGTCGAAGGGCAGGTCGTTGAAGTGTTGCCGGTGGGCGGATTCGATGACGGCGGTCGGCGGTTTCTGTTCCATGTCGACACAATATGCACCCGGTGGATGGTTCACTGCACCAATGGACATACGCCGAGTGGTGACTGGACATGATGCAGCTGGGAAGTCGGTATTCGTCAGCGACGATACGGTCCAGCCCGTCCGTCCGACGTTGATGCCGGGGGCCGAGTTTCACCAGTTGTGGGGTGGCGACAAGGCACCGGAGTTTCCTGGCGATGGCTCGATGCCGCAGTGGCACAGCTACTTTCCGCCCATCGGCGGCTTCCGGTTCGCAATGCTCACGCTGCCGCCGTCGCTCGGCGCGGAAGCCCAGCCGCTGGATATCGAGAAGGGGTTGGCGGAGATGGAAGACGTGCTGCCGGGGATGCTCGGCTACATGGATCCCTCGGATCCCGGCATGCACACCACCGACACCATCGACTTCGAGGTGGTACTGGAGGGCACCGTCGTCCTCGAACTCGACGACGGCGCCGAGGTGACCTTACGTCCGGGCGATACCGTCGTACAGAACGGCACGCGGCATCGTTGGAAGAACCCCGGCGACACTCCCGCGCGGATGGCGGTGTTCATCTGCGGCGCGTCGCACGCCAACGTGACGCGCTAGAAACGGTGTTCGGCCAGCCAGCGGTCGGCGCGTCGCCTGGACGCCCGCGACAGCCAGGCATCCTGGATGAGCTCGGTCAGTTCGACGCGTCCGATCTCCCGTAACCGGCTGGCGCGCACCAAGACTGAGAGGTGCCCGTCGAAGCGGTCGGTGGTGAAGAACGGTGAGTTCGGGTCCTGGATCAACGCCATCTTGTCGGCCTCGGACTCGACCCAGATCATGATGACGTCGGTGTAGCGTTCGCCGGTGTCGGGGTCCTCAGCGTGGGGTTGGGGCGTGCGGAAGAATGCGAACGACTTTGCCGCCGACCTGGTAGATCGGGTTGCCCTTCGGTCCCTCGACGCGGGTCGTGTGCGGCATGCGCGACGCGATCTCGTGGACGTCGGCGATGCGGGCGGGCCGGTCACGCATGACGGTCGAGGGTGTGCAACAGCACGTCGGACAGTGCGCCGTTGGCGACCCGCGCGGTCATGTAGGTGCAGAACGGTTGTCGTCGGCGGTCGGTGGGTGAACCCGGATTCAGCAGGCGCAGACCGGTTTTCGCGGTGGTGTCCCAGGGGATGTGGCTGTGGCCGAACACCAGCACGTCGGTGTCCGGGTACTGCCGTGCCATCCTGGCTTCGCGGCCGGTCGCGGCGCCGGTCTCGTGCACGACGGTGAAGCGCAGCCCGCCGAGGTTGGCGTCGGCGCGTTCGGGAAGGCGACGGCGCAATTCGGCGTCGTCGTTGTTGCCCCAGCACGCGACCAGACGCTTGGCCCGTTTCTCGAGCTTGTCGAGCAGCGAGACGTCCACCCAGTCGCCCGCGTGCACCACGACGTCGGCCTTCGACACTTCGTCCCACACCCCCTCGGGCAGATCGCGGGCCCGCTTGGGAACATGGGTATCTGCGATCAGCAGGAGCCGCACGCCTCCAAGTTAGACGATCCGCAGCACCGCGCCGATCGCCAGCCCGACGACCAGCAGCGCGCCGGCCAACCGGACATGCACCCAAGCGAGCGCGGCGTACCACAGCGGCCACACCGGGAAGTTGGGCGGCGGTTCGTCGGGCGGCGGGCGCCGGAAGTATGGCCACAGCTTGACCAGCCGCGGCAGCGCGAGCAGGACCAGCAGCGCCGGCCACGGCATCGCACCGACGGCCGCGGCGACGGCGACCAGAACGTAAAAGCCCACCAGCATTGCGAGGGTCGCGGTGCGGGCGCGGGGTGCGCCGAGCATGACGGGCAGGGTGCGGATGCCGCGGGGTTCGTCGTAGGGGATCTTGTCGATGTGTTTACCCATCAGCACGGTCGTGCACAGCAGGCCGTACGGGATGGAGGCCAGCACGATGTCGGATCCGACGGAGCCGACGGCCGAGTAGTAGGTGCCGCACACCATCAGCGGGCCCCATACGATCAGCACGTCGGGTTCGCCGAGCCCACGCTTCTTGAGCCGCAGCGGCGGCGCGGTGTAGGCGACGGACAGCACGAAGCCGGCGAGCCCGAACGCCAGCACCGGCCATCCGCGCGCCCAGGTGAGCACGACGAGGATCGCCAGGTCGGCGACGTTCACCGCAAGGATCGACAGCACCAGGGTGCGCTTGCTGACCAGCCCGGACAGCACCGGATGGGGTGCGTACAACGCCCGCGGATAGGTGGCCTCGTCGAGCCCGGTGCTGGTGTCGTAGAGGTCGTTCATCAAGTTGTTGGCGATGTGGGCCAGCACGATTCCGACGACGGCGAGGGTGAGCCAGCGCCAGTCCAGGCCCGGCTGCCCGATGGCCAGCAACGCCGCGACCAGGCCGGCGAACAGCGTCATCGGCAAAACGGCCGCGCGGGTGACCACCAGCCAGCGGGTGACGAAATCGATGCGCCCGTCCGGCGGCGGGTTGGTGGTGCGCAGCGCGTACATCCAGGAACTCAGCCGCGAACGCGATCTGACCTCGGCCATTTAAGGATCGTAGGCGGGTGATGACGCCGAGCGGAGCCTAATGGGAACCGATCAGCGAGCCTTCGACCGGTAGTGGTCGGTTCGGGCGAAGCTGATTATCGAGCCGCTGGCCGGTGAGCACTGTGAGGGCCTGGAATGATCGTCGATTCCTACCGCTAGATCGTGCCCCGGGCCGGTTGGTGAGGCCGCCTATAGCGCTGATGGGGTGTCGTGCTTCGAGCACTGATCCATTAGGTTGCCGCCGGGTGTCCTTCGGCTCGAACAGGTTTCACCCATACCGAGCAGGAGGTGATTTGGATGATATTCGTTGGAGACGACTGGGCCGAGGACCATCACGACGTCCATGTGATGGACTCCGACGGTGCCAGGCTGGCCTCGCGTCGGCTCCCGGAGGGGCTCGCCGGCATTCGCGGGTTTCACGAACTGGTGGCCGCCCACGCCGAGGAACCCACCCAGGTGGTGATCGGTATCGAAACCGACCGCGGGCTGTGGGTCGAAGCGCTCGCCGCGGCAGGCTACGAGGTGTTCGCCGTCAATCCGCTCGCGGTGGCCCGCTACCGCGACCGCCACCAGGTCTCGGGCGCGAAATCTGATGCCGCCGATGCCAAACTGCTCGCCGATCTGGTGCGCACTGACCGGCACAACCACCGCCCGATCGCCGGGGACACCCCGGGACGTCGAGGCGATCAAGGTCCTGGCGCGGGCGCATCAGAACTTGATCTGGAGCCGTAACCGGAACACCAACGCGCTGCGCAGTGCGTTGCGGGAGTACTACCCTGCGGCGTTGGAGGCCTTCGACGATCTTTCCGGCCGTGACGCGCTGGCCATCCTGGGTCGCGCCCCCACCGCGGCCGACGCCGCTCGACTGAGTGTCTCCAAGATCCGATCGGCACTCAAAGCTGCTGGGCGACAACGCAACCTCGACGCCAAGGCCCTCGAGATTCAGGCGGCGTTACGCGTCGAGCAACTCGCCGCCCCGGCCGCGGTCACTGCCGCGTTCGGGGCCACCACCCGCGCCGCGGTCGGGATCATCACCGAGTTGAACCACCAGATCGCCGATCTCGAAGCTGAGCTGGCGACACATTTTGAGACACACCCGGACGCCGACATCTACCTCTCCCTGCCAGGACTTGGTGTCATCCTCGGCGCCCGGGTGCTCGGTGAGTTCGGGGATGACCCGAACCGATACACCACCGCCAAGTCTCGCAAAAACTACGCCGGAACCTCACCGTTGACCATCGCGTCGGGCAAGAAACGTGCCGTGCTGGCCCGTCACGTCCGCAACCGTCGCCTCTACGACGCGATCTACCAATGGGCCTTCTGTGCCCTGACCAACAGCCCCGGCGCCCGCGCCTTCTACGACCAGCACCGCGCCGCCGGCGACCTGCACCACCAAGCGCTACGGGCCCTGGGCAACCGCCTCGTCGGCATCCTGCACGGCTGCCTGCGCCACCACACCGCCTACAGCGAACACAAAGCCTGGTCCCACCGCCAGACCGCCCCAGACAGCGAGGCTGCTTGACAACTTACGGTCCTGGGATGTCTAGCGGCGAGATTGCGCTCAGGGTCGTGATGAGGCCCAACAGCCCTGGCTGCAATCTCGCGCATAGGGCTGCGATCGCGGTGTAGAGAAGAGCGCGCCCGAAGGGATTCGAACCCCTAACCTTCTGATCCGTAGTCAGATGCTCTATCCGTTGAGCTACGGGCGCATGTGTTCAGTTATCGGCCGACAAGTCGACCGTCGCGGAGGCGAGAGGATTTGAACCTCCGGTCGCCTTTGAGGGCGACAACTCATTAGCAGTGAGCCCCATTCGGCCGCTCTGGCACGCCTCCTGACGTTTACCGCCGATCCGACAGAGTACACAGCCGTGCTAGCGGGAGGCAAAGCGCAGGTGGGTGCCCCATAGACTGGTCCGGTGCCCGCCCGTCTCCGCCCCGAGCTTGCCGATCTTCCCGCCTACACACCCGGCAGGACGGTGCCCGGCGCGATCAAGATCGCCAGCAACGAGACGGTGCACGGCCCGCTGCCCAGCGTGCGCGAGGCCATCGCGAAGGCGACCGACTCGATCAACCGCTATCCCGACAACGGCTACGTCGCACTCAAGGAACGCCTGGCCGAGCACGTTTGTTTCACCCCCGAGCACATCTCCGTGGGCTGCGGGTCGGTGAGCCTGTGCCAGCAGTTGATCCAGATCACCGCGACCGTCGGCGACGAGGTGCTCTACGGCTGGCGCAGCTTCGAGATCTATCCCCTGCAGGTCCGCACCGCCGGCGCCACCCCGGTGCAGGTGCCGTTGACCGACCACACCTACGACCTCGACGCGATGCTGGCCGCAATCACCGACCGCACCCGGCTGATCTTCGTGTGCAACCCGAACAACCCGACCAGCACGGTCGTCGACCCCGACAAGCTGGCCCGCTTCGTCGCCGCGGTGCCACCGCACATCCTGGTCGCCATCGACGAGGCCTACGTCGAGTACATCCGCGACCCGCTGGTGCCCGACAGCTTCGGGCTGGTCCGCGCACATCCCAACGTCGTTGTGCTGCGGACGTTTTCGAAGGCCTACGGGCTGGCGGGGCTGCGCATCGGTTATGCGGTCGGCGACCCGGACATCATCACCGCGCTGGGCAAGGTCTACGTGCCGTTCACCGCGACCAGCGTTTCGCAGGCCGCGGCCATCGCATCGCTGGACGCCGCCGATGAGCTGCTGGCCCGCACCGACGCCGTCGTCGCTGAACGCGCCCGGGTGACGCAGGCACTGCTTGACGCCGGCTACGAGGTGCCGCCGTCGCAGGCCAACTTCGTCTGGTTGCCGCTGCCCGGCCGCGCCCCGGAGTTCGCCGCGGCTTCCGCCGACAACCGCATCATCGTCCGCCCCTACGGCGACGACGGCGTGCGTGTCACCGTCGCCTCCGCGCAGGAGAACGACGCGTTCCTGGGGTTCGCCCGGCGTTGGATGCAGGTCTAGCCCGGGCGTCTGCCGGTGAACGCGATCAACCGGTCCAATGCGGGTGCATCGGCAGGTACATCGAGCGCTTCGTCGAAGCCGGCCCTGGTGCGGCCTTGCGGGGTGATCGTTTTTTGCGCCAGGCCCAGCACGTAGTCCGACAGCGACTCCGGCGCGGTCACCTCGCGGCCGACGGCCGTAGCGAAATCCCAGGCGTGGACCAGGAATTCAAGCGACAGTATGCCCGCCATCGTCTTCGCCGGCACATCGTTGGTACCGAACGGCACAGTGCCTTCCAGCCCGCGATGCTGCCACGCATCCAGGGTCGGCCGGGCGACTCGCACGACCTGCTCCTCCACCGAGTCGTCGCGGTTGCGCTCGGGGAACTTCGCACCGGCCGCGGCGCCGATCATGGTGATCGAGTTCAGCAGGTGGTCGGTCAGCGCGGCGACGTCGAACTCCCGGCACGGCGTCTGCTTGTGCAGGTCATCGGCGGCGATACCGTGCAGCACGTGCTGCAACACCGCGAACGTCTTCTCGGCGCTGCGCAGCTCATCAGTGGGCGGAGAATCCGGTCCTGGGCGCAGGTCCTCGGGCATGTGTTCCACGCTACGTCGCGTGTGCGCATATCGTTGCGCAGATGAAGACGCATGTGCGGTTGGCGGGCGCGGCGCTGATCCTGGTTGCCGTGACGACGGCATGTCAACGCACCACCGAAGGCACCGTCGCGCAGACCACCGAACCCGGTCCGCCCATCACCACCACCACCCGCCCGCCGACGACCGGACTGCCCGGCCTGCCTGGCGTTCCGATCCCCCAGTTCCCGCTGCCGGGCCGCAACACCGACATCCCGGAGGTGCCACCGCCGCCGAACGCGCTCAACATGACGTGCGAGGAGTTCAACGGTCTCGATGAGGCCACCCGGCTGGCGGTGATCCGCGAGATCCTCGAGCAGAAGAACAACCCGCTGGGCCCCGACGGCGAGGCGATCGGCCAGATCCTCGCCGAAGCCGCCTGTCAGTTCCTGCCCTCGGCGACGGTCAACGATGTCCTGCTGGGCGGCGGCCCGCCGTAACAGGGTCTTCGCGAGTCGCTAGCCTTCTGGCCATGGCCGAAACATACGAATCCGTCACCGTCGACATCGAGGACCACGTCGCGAGGGTGACGCTGATCGGTCCCGGCAAGGGCAACGCCATGGGGCCGGCGTTCTGGGCGGAGATGCCGGAGGTGTTCGCCGAGCTCGACGCCGACCGCGACGTGCGAGCGATCGTGCTGACCGGATCGGGGAAGAACTTCAGCTACGGGCTCGACGTGCCCGCCATGGGCGGCACGCTTTCCGGGGTGCTGACCGACGGGACGTCGGCCAGGCCGCGCGCGGACTTCCACGCCACGGTGCTGCGGATGCAGGGCTCGATCAGCGCCGTCGCGGACTGCCGCACGCCGACGATCGCCTCCGTGCACGGCTGGTGCATCGGGGGCGGTGTGGATCTGGTCTCGGCCGTCGACATCCGCTACGCCAGCGCCGACGCCAAATTCTCGGTGCGCGAGATCAAGCTGGCGATGGTGGCCGACGTCGGCAGCCTGGCCCGGCTTCCGTTGATCCTCAACGACGGCCACTTGCGCGAACTGGCCCTGACGGGCAAGGACATCGACGCGGCGCGTGCCGAGAAGATCGGTCTGGTCAACGACGTCTACGACGACGCCGAGGCATCGCTGGCCGCCGCGCATGCGACCGCCGCCGAGATCGCAGGCAATCCGCCGTTGACCGTCGCGGGGATCAAGGACGTGCTGGATCAGCAGCGCATCGCCCGCGTCTCGGAAAGCCTGCGCTACGTGGCGGCGTGGAATTCGGCGTTCCTGCCGTCGAAGGATCTGACCGAGGGCATCAGCGCGACGTTCGAGAAGCGCAAGCCGAACTTCACTGGCGAATAGTCAGGCTCTGGGACGGGGCATCCAGCCGAGTTCTGCCTTGGCCTTGGCGTTGGACAGCGGCAGCCAAGTGTCGGCAAAGGCGGCCCGACCGTAGGGCGCGATCAAGCCGAACAGCCGCGGGGAGATCGGCAGCGGCCGCGGTCGACGTAGCCCGGCCGCCATTTCGCGCACATAGTCGCCGAAGGACTGCGGCCGGTCGTCGACGACGTTGTAGATCTGCCCGCCCCGGCCCTTGTCTACGGCATTGGCGGTCGCCGCGACGACATCGTCGATGTGGATCCACGACACGACGCCCGTCCCGGTGACCGCCGGCATCAGCCACCACTTCACCAACCGGGTGAACATCTGCGTGTGCGGCACATCGGGTCCGTAGAACACCCCGTAGCGCAACACGATTCCCTCGGTGTCGCTGTTCTCAGAGGACGTCAACACCACCTGTTCCATGCCGCGCAGCGCGTTGAGCATGTCGGCACCACCTGGCGGCGGCGGGCCGGGATACGGATCGGTCTCGTCCATCAGCGCCGGCCCCGTCGAACCGTAGCCGTATGCGAAGATCACCGACTCGGCCACCACACGTCGCACACCGGCGCGTTGCGCGGCGCGCACCAGATTCGGTGCGCCGCTGCCCCATAGCGTCCTGGCCGGCTCGAAGTCCTTGACCCGCATGGGCCCTCGCTTCGGCAGCGTGGTCAGCAGGCTGATCACCACGTCGGGCCGGATGTCGGCGACCACCGCGTCGGTCTCGGCCGCATCGAACACGTCGCACACCACCGGTTGAGCGCCCGTCGAGGCGATCTCGGCCGTCTTGGCCGGCGACCGGGTCATGCCGACGACGTCGTGGCCACGGGCGCCCAGTTCACGCAGCAGCGGAAGTCCCGGCACGCTCGTAGCGCCTGCGACCAACACGCGCATCAGTTCGCCCGCTCGCCGATGATGCTGGCGCGCAGGGCGATCGCCAGGATCACCGTGGTGGCCGCCAGGCCGCCGGCCTCCAGCCATCCGATCCAGTCGCCCGCGCCGTGGTGCGGGTCGACGATGTGGCTGATGGTGTGCAGCACCCAGTGCACCGTCGCGAACGCCAGCGCGGGAACCCGCCACGACCGCCAGCGCAGCGCCGCCAACAACATCAGACCCTGCGGGATTTCAAACGTCGCGTTGTCGAAGATGTAATGGTCGTTGCGCACGCCGAAGTTGCCGAGCGTGTCGAAAAAAACGCCGGGGGCGACGAGCATGAACAACCCGATGGCCAGCGCATACACCCCGAATACCACGAGGGTGACCTCGACGAACCCGGCTCTTGTGCGCGTCGGTGTCGTTGTCATACGGTCACGCTAATCCTCGGACCCGCCGAACGTGGGTTACCCGCACGTGTTCGGGCGGCTAAGCGTGACAAGACCCCACACTCGACGCAAATGATGCAAAAGGCGCTGCGGTGGCGGAGGGATTTGAACCCCCGGACGGTGTTAGCCGTCTCTCGCTTTCAAGGCGAGTGCATTAGGCCGCTCTGCCACGCCACCGCCGACAAGGGTACGGGGTCTGACGCGACGGCTATACCCGGCCGAGTTTGGCCGACGGCGCCTCGGATTTGAGGGCCAGGCTGATGCGCCGGCAGTTCTCCCCCATCGCAGCGACCTGCGGGCGCGACAGCCGGCCCAGAAAGTGCAGGCGCACCCCCTCGCCGTAGGTTTTCAGCGCCTCACGCACGGCGGTTCGGCCCTCGTCGGTGATGGTGGCCAGCACCCCGCGGCCGTCGTCCGGGCTGGCGCCGCGACGCACCAGACCCTGCAACTCCAGCCGCCGGATCTGCCGGGTGACGCGGCTCGGAAGCGACATCAAGCCGTCGGCCAGATCCCCCATCCGCGACGATCCGGTGGCTGATTTATCCAGGATGTCGAGCAGCCGCACATCGTTCAGCGTCAGGTGATGGGCGTCGACCAGCGACCGGTTCAGCGTCGCGTACAGCCGCAGCGCCGAGTCGAGAAAGTTTTGCCAGGACCTCTGCTCAGCGATGTCCAAACCCGGCATATCACTGGCGGTACGTCCCCCGATGATCCCCTCCATTCCGCAATAGTAAACACATGTTGCATTGCTGGGAAGGTCTCGACATTACTGTTTTCCCAGCGTAGTAGCGTTATTTGAATGCATGCTGTCTTGGCCGAAACCGAAAATCGACTGACCTGGCAAGAAATCCCCGATATTGAGGCCGCTAGCGGCGAGGTGCTGGTCAAAGTCCACACCGCCGGGGTCAACCGGGCCGATCTGCTTCAGGCCGCCGGAAAGTATCCGCCCCCGCCGGGGGCCAGCGAGATTCTCGGCCTGGAGGTGTCCGGCACCATCGCAGCGCTCGGCGACGGGGTCACCGGTTGGTCCGTAGGGCAACAGGTCTGCGCTTTGCTGGCAGGCGGTGGATATGCGGAGTACGTCGCGGTGCCGGCCGGCCAGGTCATGCCGGTTCCCGACGGGGTGAGCCTGCACCACGCGGCCGGACTGCCCGAAGTCGCCTGCACGGTTTGGTCCAATGTGGTGATGACGGCCGGTCTGCGCTCCGGTCAGCTGATGCTCGTCCACGGCGGCGGCAGCGGAATCGGCACGCATGCCGTTCAGGTGGGCCGTGCGCTCGGCTGCCGGGTGGCGGTCACTGCGGGCTCGCGCAACAAGCTGGACCTGTGTGCCGAACTGGGCGCTGAGATCACCATCAACTACCGCGACGAGGACTTTGTCGAGCGGATCCGCGCCGAGTCCGACGTCGGCGCCGACGTGATCCTCGACATCATCGGTGCGGCCTACCTCGATCGCAACGTCGACGCGCTGGCACCCGACGGTCGGCTGATGATCATCGGCATGCAGGGCGGTGCGAAGGGCGAGCTGAACATCGCCAAGCTTCTCGGCAAGCGCGGCGGTGTGATCGCCACCGCGCTGCGGGCCCGCCCGGTCACCGGCCGGGGCAGCAAGAGCGACATCGTCACCGAGGTGGTCGCCAACCTGTGGCCGTTGGTCGAGAGCGGTCAGGTGCGCCCGATCATCGGCGCCGAGTTCCCCATCACCCAGGCCCAGGCCGCGCATGAGATGTTGTCGTCCGGTGACGTGGCCGGCAAGGTCCTGCTGCGCGTCGAGGACGGCTCAGCCTAGGGACGCCAGCGTCCGCACCAGCTGATCGACTTCGGCCATCGTGGTGTAGTGCGCCAACCCGATGGTGACCGCGCCGCCGATGTCGTTGACGCCGATGGCCTCCAGCACCCGCGAGTTCGCGTTGGAGATCGCCAGGATGCCATTGTCGGCCAACCGCTGCACCACCCGTTCGGCCGGCACGTTGTTGATCGCGAAGCTGAGCACGGGAATCCGCACCTCGGGCCGGCCGATGACCATGACGGTCGGCAGCGAGCGCAGCGCGCTCAGCAGGTAGTCGAACAGCCGGTCCATGTACGCCGCGGCCGATTGCATTGATACGGCGAGCCTTTCGCGGCGGGTGCCGCTCGCCGACTCCTCGAGGGTCGCCAGGTAGTCGATGGAGGCGACGACGCCGGCGAGCATGCCGAACTGATGGGTGCCGACCTCCAGCCGCGCTGGTCCGGCGGCGTGGGGGTCCAATGAGACCGAGTGGAACGAGTCGATCATCGCCGGGTCTCGGAACACCAGCGCGCCGATCGGCGGCCCGCCCCACGCCACGGCGTTGACCGCCACCACGTCGGCGTCGATCTCGTCGATGTCGATCAACCGGTACGGTGCGGCGGCCGAATGGTCCACGACCACCAGCGCGCCGAGATCGTGGGCCAGCTTGGTGACCGCCCGCAGATCAGTGACGGTGCCCAAAGTCGCTGAGGCCGAGGCGATTGCGACCAGCCGGGTGGGCCGGGTGATCAGGCTCTCCCACTGCCAGTTCGGCAGTTCCCCGGTCTCGATGTCGACCTCGGCCCACTTGGACTTGGCGCCGTAGCGGTTCGCCGCGCGCAGCCACGGCGCGATGTTGGCTTCGTCGTCGAGGCGGGTCACCACGATCTCGTAGCCCAGCCCGACGCGCGCCGACGACGCGTCGGCCAACGCGGTGATCAGCACGGCGCGGTCGGAACCCAGCACCACCCCGCGCGGATCGGCGTTGACGAGGTCGGCCACCGCCTGGCGCGCGGCGGCGAGCACCGCGGCGCTGCGCTGAGCGGCCGGATGCGGCCCCACCGGGGTGGGCATCGAACCGCGAAACGCCGTGGAGACGGCCCTGCCGACGGTGTCGGGCAGCAGCATGCCGTGCTGCGCGTCGAAGCGCACCCATCCGTCGCCCAAAGACGGGTGCAAGCCCCGCACCCGGGCGACGTCGTATGCCATGCCAGCCCACCTTTGAGCGTGTATGAAATCACGACCGACACGAAGTTTTCGGCCGATGCCGGCCCGACCCGCCCTGCCGGGCTGGGTCGCCTGCGTGGCCATAGTAGTCGAGTCAGCGGCGGGTGCGGAGTGCTAGTTCCATAGTTGTTGCTCACTATCCATTGACGGCGCGTTGCATTGACGATCTCTAATGTTCACGACCCATAATGGGTTGCAGCGAGATTCGCAACCGGCTTTGCTGCCGTAACACCGGCCGACGCCGGCTCAGCTGCAGACCGGCGGTGCGCGGGTGCGCCATGGCGCAGGGGCTAGTGTCGCCAGATAGGTTACGAACCGGCGCGAACTGCTCGGCTAGGCAATACGACGGCGATTACAGGGAAACTTCACGGAGATGACCACCAACAGCGACGACGACAACATCGAAATCATCGGCAGCGACGACGCGGCGGCCGAGGAGGAATCCGACGGCAAATCGCTGACCGACCTCGTGGAGCAGCCGGCCAAGGTGATGCGGATCGGCACCATGATCAAGCAGCTGCTCGAGGAGGTACGGGCGGCACCGCTGGACGAGGCCAGCCGCAACCGGCTCCGCGAGATCCACCGGACCAGCATCACCGAGCTCGAGGACGGCCTCGCACCGGAACTCCGTGAAGAGCTCGAGCGGCTCACCCTGCCGTTCACCGAAGAGTCGGTGCCCTCCGACGCCGAACTGCGGGTCGCCCAGGCTCAGCTCGTCGGCTGGCTGGAGGGGCTGTTCCACGGCATCCAGACCGCGTTGTTCGCCCAGCAGATGGCCGCGCGCCAGCAGCTCGAGCAGATGCGTCAAGGTGCGCTGCCGCCCGGGATGGGCGGCCCGGCAGGTCCGCGTGGCGGACACGGCACCGGACAGTATCTGTAGGAGCCCGGTATTGGTCCCGCGTATCGAGACCCGCAATGCGTGGGTGGAGTTCCCGATCTTCGACGCCAAGTCGCGGTCGCTGAAGAAGGCGTTTCTTGGCAAGGCCGGCGGCGCGATCGGGCGCAACGAGTCCAACGTCGTCGTCATCGAAGCGCTGCGCGACATCACCATGTCGCTGGAACTGGGCGACCGCGTCGGGCTGGTGGGCCACAACGGCGCCGGCAAGTCCACGCTGCTGCGGCTGTTGTCGGGGATCTACGAACCCACCCGCGGTGTCGCGACGGTGACCGGCCGGGTGGCCCCGGTGTTCGACCTCGGCGTCGGGATGGACCCGGAGATCTCGGGGTTCGAGAACATCATCATCCGCGGGTTGTTCCTGGGACAGACCCGCAAGCAGATGCTGGCCAAGATGGACGAGATCGCCGAATTCACCGAGTTGGGCGACTACCTGTCGATGCCGTTGCGGACGTACTCCACCGGTATGCGCGTGCGGCTGGCGATGGGCGTGGTGACCAGCATCGACCCCGAGATCCTGCTGCTCGACGAAGGCATCGGCGCTGTCGATGCCGATTTCCTGAAGAAGGCGCAGACGCGGTTGTCGGCGCTGGTCGAGCGTTCGGGCATCCTGGTGTTCGCCAGCCACTCCAACGACTTTCTGGCGCGGCTGTGCAAGACGGCGATGTGGATCGACCACGGCACGATCAAGATGACGGGCGGCATCGAGGACGTCGTTCGCGCCTACGAGGGTGAGGACGCCGCCCGGCACGTCCGCGAAGTGCTCGACGAAGCGCGCCGGTGATGACCGGCACGGTCTGCGCCGTGGTGGTCACCCATCGTCGCGTCGAGGAGCTGGCCAAGTCGCTGGAGGCGGTGACGGCCCAGACCCGCGCGCCCGACCACCTGATCGTCGTCGACAACGACAACGATCCGCGGGTGGCCGAGCTGGTGGCCGCCCAGCCGGTACCGACGACCTACCTCGGCTCACGTCGAAATCTCGGCGGCGCAGGCGGTTTCGCGTTGGGGATGCTGCACGCATTGGCACTGGGCGCGGACTGGGTGTGGTTGGCCGACGACGACGGACGGCCCGCCGACTCCGAGGTGCTGGGCACCCTGGTGGCATGCGCGGATAAGCACGGGCTGGCCGAGGTGTCGCCGATGGTGTGCGACCTCGACGACCCGGGCCGGCTCGCGTTCCCGTTACGCCGCGGCGTGGCGTGGCGCCGACGGGTCGAGGAGTTGCGCACCGGGGCCGGGCAGGACCTGCTGCCGGGGATCGCCTCGCTGTTCAACGGCGCGTTGTTCGCGGCGTCGACGCTGGAGGCCACCGGGGTCCCGGATCTGCGGTTGTTCGTCCGCGGCGACGAGACCGAACTGCACCGCAGGCTGGTGCGTTCCGGCCTGCCGTTCGGGACCTGTTTGAACGCGGTGTACCTGCATCCGCAGGGCGGCGACGAGTTCAAACCGATCCTCGGCGGGCGGATGCACACGCAGTATCCCGACGATGCCCGCAAACGCTTTTTCACCTACCGCAACCGTGGATACCTGTTGTCGCAGCCGGGTCTTCGCCGGCTGCTGCCGCAGGAGTGGGCCCGGTTCGGCTGGTACTTTCTGGTGTCGCGGCGCGATCCCGCCGGGCTGTGGGAGTGGATCCGGTTGCGGCGCTTGGGTCGTAAGGAGAGGTTCGGGAGGCCCGCATCGTGACGTTCACCGACGCCGCCTCACAGTCGAAGACGTTCGCGCGCGCGTGGCGCGATCTGGTCGACGGCTTCGCCAAGCATGAGCTGTGGCTGCACCTGGGCTGGCAGGACATCAAACAGCGGTACCGCCGCTCGGTGCTCGGGCCGTTCTGGATCACGATCGCCACGGGCGCGACCGCGGTGGCGATGGGCTTGCTGTACTCGAAGCTGTTCAAACTCGAGCTGTCCGAACATCTTCCGTACGTCACGCTCGGGCTGATCATCTGGAACATGATCAACGCGTCAATCCTCGAGGGCGCCGAGGTGTTCATCGCCAACGAGGGCCTGATCAAACAGCTTCCGACCCCGCTGTCGGTGCACGTGTACCGGCTGGTGTGGCGGCAGATGATCCTGTTCGCGCACAACATGATCATCTTCGTGATCATCGCGATCATCTATCCCAAACCGTGGTCGTGGACCGCGCTGGCGGTCATCCCGGCGATGGCCCTGATCGTGCTGAACTGCGTGTGGGTGTCGCTGTGCTTCGGCATCCTGGCCACCCGCTACCGCGACATCAGCCCGCTGTTGGTCAGCCTGGTGCAGCTGCTGTTCTTCATGACGCCGATCATCTGGAACGAGTCCACCCTGCAGCAGCAGGATGCCGCGGAGTACCTCAAGATCGTCGAGCTCAACCCGCTGCTGCACTACCTGGACATCGTGCGCGCCCCGCTGCTCGGCGCCGACCAGGAGCTGCACCACTGGGTCGTGGTGATGGTGTTGACGGTGATCGGCTGGATCATGGCCGCGTTCGCGATGCGCCAGTACCGCGGCCGCGTCGCGTACTGGGTGTAGCAACGGTTTTACGGTACGCGCGGGCAGCCGGCCGCATCGTCTGCACGAAGGGTCGCCACTTGATCTTGGCGAAGCCGCCAAAATGTTTGAATCTATTTTTCAATTTTGTATGCAAGCTATCTTACCGGTGAGTAGGTTCAGGTCCGTCAATTACCCGCACGAGCCGAAGGAGCCCGGTGCCCGTCACACTTCGTCCGTATACCAGCGCTGGATTAGCCCTGGTCAGCGCCACTGCCATCGCGATGACACCGGTGGTCGCGGCGCCTTCTCTGCCCGACGTCAAAGTCGCCAACCCAGCGGTGCAGTTGTCCGCCGCCGTCAACCCGATCGAGCCGTGGTTGCAGATCTGGGAGACGTCCGAGACCAACGTCGCAAACCTCGCCGACCTCTGGTTGGAGGCGCCGGCGCCGATCCTGCAGCAGGTCATCGCCAACCAGCTTGGCTATCTCCAGCAGCTGCCCGACTTCCCCGTGATCCTCGAGGAAATGGTGGGCAACCTGCAGGCCGCACTCACGGCTCCGTTCGCCGAGGACCTCAGCACTCTGACCGGCAGCCGGGCGTCGTTGTACGACATCATGATGAACGGGCTGGGCACCATTTTGCCGCCGGGAGTGCCGCCGGAATTGCAGCCGCTGTTCAAGTTCCAGACGACCTACCTCAGCGGTGTACTTCTCGGCCTGGTGGGGCCGGTGATCAATCCGGTGCTGGCGCTGGGCGCGAGCATCCACACGATCGTCGGGAACCTCACCGGCGAGAACCCCGATCTGGAAGCAGCGCTCAACACGCTGATCAACACCCCCGCCGCCATGGTCGACAGCTTCCTCAACGGCGGCCAGCAGATCGACATCACCCCGCTGGTCAATGCATTGGGGATCGAGCACCCCTTAGATGAGTTGACCGTCAAGCTCACCTTCGGCGGCCTGCTCAGTGGGGCCGGCACGATGTTCAACGCCCTCGATTTCACCTTCAGTGACGGTAGCGGTATCGACGGCATAGGCCCGGGCTTCGTCGGTTCGCTGATAGCGCTGACCCAGACCATCGCCAAGGCCATCGGCTGGGACGGCGAGGGCAACCCGCTGGCTCCGGCGCTGAATGCGCCCGAAACGCAGAGTGCAGACGTCAACGATCCCGGCCAGGTGCCAGCGTCGGTGCTGGCTTCGCAGACGGTCACGCTGCCGACTGCGCAGGACAAGGCTCTCGACGACGCCGCGACCGAGGTCGAGACCGCTTCTGTGAGCAAGGAACCCACCGGGCCCGCTGCGGTGACCGAAGAAGAGGCCACCGAAGAAGACGTCACCGAGGAAGAGGTCACCGAGGAAGAGGTCACGGAGGAAGAGGCCACCGAGGACGACCTGGACACCGACCTGCTCGAGCAGAACGACGAGGAGGCCACGGGCAACCAGCACGGCGTGGTTCGCACCAACGGTCCCGAAAATGGCACCGGGGATGACCCCGATTCTGCGGACGAGCAGTCCGGCTCCGACTCCACGGACTCGGGCAACGCTTCGGATTCCGAGGCTGACGGCGACAACGGCAAGGCCGACTCAGACTCCTCGGATTCGTCGGAAGGGAGCTCCGGCAGCGACGACTGATCCTGCTGTCGTAGTTCGTCAACCATGTAAACCAATCGGTCCCTGCCCGCGAGGGCAGGGACCGATTGCGTGGGTGAGCGTTGTTTGGCGCTCCTGTGGCACTAAATGGTTGATCGCACCCACGTGGTGCCAGCAAAAACCAGTTAAGCGGGCCAGGGGGCCTGCCGCCGGTCCGATCGCGGAACCAGAGCGCTGACGCAGGCGTTGTCGAAAAATGAGCATTCCGCCCTACGAACCGCCCAAGCCGCCGCCTGCCGGCGGGGCCACCAACCTGCTGTGCCCGAAGTGCGCCGGCGTGATGAAGACGTATGACCGCAACGGCATCCACCTCGAACAGTGTGACACCTGTCGTGGCATCTTCCTGGACTTCGGTGAGCTCGAGGCGCTCACCGAGATGGAGAACCGGTTCGTGCAGGCCCCGCCGCCGCCCCCACCGCATCAGCCCGGGTACGGCTACGGTCCCGGCTGGGGCCACCGCGGCAACAAGTACTACCGCAAACAAGGCTTCGGCAGGCTGTTCTTCTCCAGCTAGAGCATTCGCACACAGGCGTCGCGCAGCAGTGCGTCGTCGGGGTGATACGCGGCGGCACAGATGACGGCGGCGCGGGCGAACGGTTCGAGCACCGGCCACGGATCGCCGTCGGGCACCGCGGGGCCGCCCGCGCCGCGGTAGGCATCCAGGAACGTCGTCCAGTCGTCGTCGGGAATCTGGCCGGCCGCCCAGAACCCGGCCGGCCGGGCCAGATCCCACGCCGGGTCACCTACACCCAGATCGTCGACGTCGATGAGCACCCAGCCTGCTTGCTGCCGGCCCAGCTGGCCGAGATGCCAATCGCCGTGCACCATTGTCGACGGCCGACCGGTCGACCCCGCGCGCCAGACCGCGTCGGGCAGCCCGGCAGCAGCGCGCCGGACCGTGACGTCAGCGGTGCCGCGCAGCATGCGGCGCAGCCGCTGCGGCCAGCCGTGCGGCGGCAGACGCCGAGGCGCCTCTTCTCGATGCAGCTGCGCCAACAGCCGGCCCGCCTGCGCCCACGGCAGGCTGTCCGGTTCGGGCGCAACGGTTTCCACGCGCGGCCATCGGGTGCGCCAGCGAGTCCCGACCGGCTCGGGCACGATGGTCAGCGGTGAGAGCAGCGACGCCGATTGTGCGGCCGCACCCAGCCGCGCGGTCAACGCCCGCGGGTCGGTGCCCGGCCGGTGCAGCTTTACGACGACGTCGCCGTCAATGACGATCTGCGCGCCGGACCGGGTCTGCACCCCTCGACGGTATTACCGCTTGGGCACCGGCAGCCGGGTGGTGACACCGATCCGGTTCCACGCGTTGATGGTCAGCGCCATCGCGATCACCTGGGCCAGTTCGCGCTCGGAGAACGCCGCGGCGGCCCTGGCGTACACGTCGTCGGAGACGTGCCGGTAGGTGAGGTCGGTGATCTCCTCGGTCAACGCGAGCGCGGCCTGCTCCTGCTCGGTGTAGACGCCCTCGGCCTCTTCCCACGCCGGCAGCAGGGTGAGCTTCTGCTCGGCAATGCCGCGCTTGCGCGCGTCGGCAGTGTGCATGTCGAGGCAGAACGCGCAGTGGTTCAGCTGCGACGCGCGGATCTTGATCAACTCGGCCAGGTCGGGGTCGAGGTCCTTGGTCGCGGCATTGTTGAGCAGGATCATCGCCTCGTACACCTCGGGCGACACCTGGTTCATGTTGAGACGGCGGACTTTCTCGACGGTGGTCATACCGCTAACGCTAATCCGCAAACTCCCATCTACATGGTTCAATTCACCGGTGGATTCATGGGCCAATATGGGGACGCGGGATCTGCATCTCGACCTCGCCGAGGCCATCACCCCTGGGTCGCGCGGTGTGCGCGAAAGGCTGCTCACGGCGCTGCGCGATGCCGTACGCACGGGTCGGCTGGCGCCGGGCACGATGCTGCCGCCGTCGCGCAGCCTGGCCGTCGACCTCGGATTGGCCCGCAACACCGTCGCCGAGGCCTACGCCGAACTGGTCGCCGAAGGGTGGCTGGCATCCCGGCAGGGCGCGGGCACCTGGGTGGTGAACGCGGCGGCCACGGAGGCGTCGGTGCGGCCCCGAGGTGTGCGGGTGGTGCCGAAGCACAACTTGATGCCCGGCTCACCCGACGTCGCGGAGTTCCCGCGCAACGAATGGGTCGCCTCGACGCGTCGGGCGCTGAGCCGCGCACCCACCGAGGCGCTGCGCATGGGCGATCCGCGCGGACGACCCGAGCTACGCGAAGCGCTGGCGGAGTACCTGGCACGGGCGCGCGGGGTACGCACCTCGCCGGAGTCGATCCTGATCTGTGCGGGTGTGCGCCACGGGGTGGAGGTCCTCGCCCGGATGTTCCGCGGACCGCGGCCGATCGCCGTAGAAGCTTACGGGCTGTTCATCTTTCGCGATGTGATCGCGGCGATGGGAATGGCGACGACGCCGATCAGCGTCGACGAGTACGGTGCGGTGGTGGATGACCTCGACCCGCTCGACGTGCCCGCCGTGCTGCTCACCCCGGCGCACCACAGCCCGTTCGGCATGCCGCTGCATCCCGCGCGGCGCACCGCGGTCGTCGAGTGGGCACAACGCACCGACGGCTACGTGCTCGACGACGACTACGACGGTGAACTCCGCTACGACCGCCAGCCCGTGGGCGCGCTGCAGGGGCTGTCCCCGGATCGGGTGGTGTATCTCGGCTCGGCGAGCAAGAGCCTGTCGCCTGCGCTGCGGCTGGGCTGGATGGCGTTGCCTGCCGACCTCGTCGAGCCGGCCATCGCCGCCGCGGGCGGCTCACAGTTCTACGTGGACGCGATTTCACAGCTGACGATGGCCGACTTCATCGCAAACGGCGGGTACGACAAGCACATCCGGCGCATGCGGTTGCGGTACCGGCGCCGCCGCGACGCGCTTGTCCAGGCGCTGCAGCCGTTTTCCCTCACGGTCAGCGGGCTGAACGCGGGCCTGAACCTGCTGCTGACCCTGCCCGACGGCGCCGAGCCGGAGGTGCTGCGCCGCGCGGGCGATGCGGGTATCGCGCTAGAGGGGTTGTCGATCATGCGCCACCCGCAGGCGGGCCCGGACGTGGCCCGGCCCGACGGCGTAATCGTCGGGTTCGGCACGCCGGCCGAACACGCCTTTCCTTCCGCCGGACACGCGCTGTGCGATGTGCTCGAGTCGAGCGGGCTCCAGCGCTGAGGACCCAGCGCCGTAAGCTGCTGCGGTGGCCGAGCCCCCCATGCAGCCGAACCTGACCCTGGGCACCCAGGTATGGCGGTTCATCGTCACCGGCGGTTTCTCGGCGATCGTCGACTTCGGCCTCTACGTCGCGCTGTTGGCCGTTGGCCTGCACGTGAACATCGCCAAGACCATCGGTTTCATCGCAGGCACCACCACCGCCTACCTGATCAACCGGCGCTGGACCTTTCAGGCGCCGCCCAGCACGGCGCGCTTTCTCGCGGTGTGTGCGCTCTACGCGGTGACCTACTCCGCGCAGGTCGGCATCAACTACCTGTTGTATCTGGCGTGGGAGGACAAGCCGTGGCGGGTGCCCGTCGCGTTCGTCATCGCCCAGGGCGCCGCGACGGTGATCAACTTCGTGGTCCAGCGGGCGGTCATCTTCCGGCTGCGCTGACGCGGCGCGCCCCGCGCATTTTGCAGCCAGGGTCGTTACCGGAGCGCACGGTACCCTCGTCACGATGTTCGAGACCACCACGCAACGGCTGACCGGCTGGGGGCGCACCGCCCCGTCGGTGGCCCAGGTGTTGTCGACGCCGGATGTCGAGGTCATCGCGCAAGCCGTAGCGACCACGGGTCAGCGCGGGGTCATCGCGCGCGGGCTCGGCCGCTCCTACGGCGACAACGCCCAGAACGGCGGCGGCCTGGTGATCGATATGACCGCGTTGAACCGGATCCACTCGATCGTCGCCGAAACGCACCTGGTCGATGTCGACGCGGGCGTGAGCCTGGACACGTTGATGAAGGCGGCGTTGCCGTTCGGGCTGTGGGTGCCGGTGCTGCCGGGCACCCGACAGGTCACGGTCGGCGGCGCGATCGCCTGCGATATCCACGGCAAGAACCATCACAGCGCCGGAAGTTTCGGCAACCACGTCCGCTCGATCGACCTACTGACCGCCGACGGCGAGATCCGGCGGTTGACCCCCGACGGGCCCGAGAGCGAACTGTTCTGGGCGACCGTCGGCGGCAACGGGCTGACCGGCATCATCCTGCGCGCCACGATCGAGATGACGCCGACGGAAACCGCCTACTTCATCGCCGATGGCGACGTCACCGCGAACCTCGATGAGACGATCGCGTTTCACAGTGACGGCAGCGAAGACAACTACACCTACTCCAGCGCGTGGTTCGACGCGATCAGCGCACCACCCAAACTCGGCCGCGCCGCGATATCACGTGGTTCGCTGGCGCGGCTGGATCAGCTGCCGGCCAAGCTGCAACGCGATCCGCTGAAATTCGATGCGCCACAACTGCTGAACTTCCCCGACATCTTTCCCAACGGGCTGGCCAACAAGTACACGTTCGGGCCGATCGGAGAGCTGTGGTACCGCAAGTCGGGCACCTACCGCGGCAAGGTCCAGAACCTCACGCAGTTCTATCACCCGCTGGACATGTTCGGTGAGTGGAACCGGGCATACGGGCCAGCGGGTTTCACCCAGTACCAGTTCGTCGTGCCCACCGAGGCGGTCGATGAGTTCAAGGCGATCATCGTCGACATCCAGCGGTCGGGCCACTACTCATTCCTCAACGTGTTCAAGCTGTTCGGCCCCGGGAACCAAGCGCCGCTGAGCTTTCCGATCCCCGGTTGGAACGTCTGCGTCGACTTTCCGATCAAGTCCGGGCTGAACCAATTCCTCACCGACCTCGACCGGCGGGTGTTGGAGTTCGGCGGCCGGCTCTACACCGCCAAGGATTCCCGCACCACCGCCGAGACATTTCACGCCATGTACCCGCGAATCGACGAGTGGATCGCCATGCGCCGCAAGGTCGATCCCAATGCGGTGTTCGCGTCCGACATGGCCCGACGTTTGGAGCTGCTGTAAATGGTGCGCGCACATGGTTCTTGATGCGGTGGGTAACCCCCAGACCATCCTGTTGTTGGGCGGCACGTCCGAAATCGGGCTGGCGATCTGCGAGCGCTATCTGCGCGACGCGCCCGCACGCGTCATCCTGGCCGAAGTACCCGGCCACCCGGGCCGCGACGCCGCCGTCGCGCAACTCGAGGCGGCCGGCGCCAAATCCGTCGAGGTGCTCGACTTCGACGGGCTCGACACCGAGAGCCATCCGAAAGTGATCGACGCCGCGTGGCGCGGCGGCGATGCCCCAAGAGATATAGATGTCGCGATCGTGGCCTTCGGCCTGCTCGGCGACGCCGAAGAGCTGTGGCAGAACCAGCGCAAAGCCGTGCAGATCGCCGGGATCAACTACACCGCAGCGGTTTCCGTCGGTGTGCTGCTCGGCGAGAAGATGCGCGCGCAGGGTTTCGGGCGCATCATCGCGATGAGCTCGGCCGCCGGTGAACGGGTGCGCCGGTCGAACTTCGTGTACGGCTCCACCAAGGCCGGGCTCGACGGGTTCTACCTCGGGCTCGGTGAGGCGTTGCGCGAGTACGGGGTTTCGGTGCTGGTCATCCGGCCCGGCCAGGTGCGCACCCGCACCACCATCGAGCACTGGAAGGCCACCGGCGCCAAGGAAGCGCCGTTCACCGTCGACAAGGAAGACGTCGCCGAACTGGCGGTCACCGCATCGGCCAAAGGCAAGGAACTGGTATGGGCACCGGGGGTGTTCAGGTACGTGATGATGGTGTTGCGGCACATCCCGCGCCCCATCTTCCGCAAGCTCCCCATCTGATGCGCAGCGCACTGGCCACTCCGACCAAGGTCGTCGGCCAGCTGGCGGCCGGCGCGGCCGTGGCGGTCGTCGTCGCAGCCATCTCGCTGATCGCGATTTCGCGGGTGGACTGGCCGGCCTACAACTCGTCCAACCAGCTGCACGCGCTGACCACCGTCGGCCAAGTCGGTTGTCTGGCAGGGCTGTTGGCGTCTGGATGGATGTGTCGGCGCGGCAGACGGCTGCTCGCGTGGGGCGGCGCGACGGTGTTCTTGTCCGCGTTCTCGGTGGTGACGCTGGCGATGCCGCTGGGCGCCACCAGGCTCTACCTGCACGGCATTTCGGTCGACCAGCAGTTCCGCACCGAGTACCTGACCCGGCTCACCGACACCGCCGCGCTGCACGACATGACCTACTACGGCCTGCCGCCGTTCTACCCGCCGGGCTGGTTCTGGATCGGCGGGCGGCTCGCCGACCTGACCGGCACCCCGGGCTGGGAGATGTTCAAACCGTGGGCCATCATCTCCATCGCGATCGCAATCACCGCGTCGTTCGTGTTGTGGGCGGCGATGATTCGCTTCGAGTACGCGCTGATCGTCGCGACCGCCACCGCCGCGGCGACCCTCGCCTACGCACCGGCCGAACCCTACGCCGCGATCATCACCGCGCTGCTGCCGCCGGTGTTCGTGCTGGCCTGGTCGGGACTGCGGGGCGCGAACCGAAACGGAGGCTGGGCCGCCATCATCGGGGTCGGCCTCTTCCTCGGCTTCACCGCGCTGTTCTACACGCTGCTGTTCGCCTACGCGGCGTTCACGCTGACGCTGATGGCGGTCGGGCTCGCTGTGGCGCGCCGACGCATCGAACCGCTGCTGCGGCTGCTCGCCATCGCGGCGCTCTCCGGCGCCATCGCGCTGATCGGCTGGGGACCGTGGCTGGCCGCCGCGATCCAGGGCGAGCCGGCCGACTCGGGCACCGCGCAGCACTACCTGCCGTCGGTCGGCGCCGAGATGGAGTTCCCGATGCTGCACTTCACGCTGCTCGGCGCGCTGTGCATGCTCGGCACGCTGTGGCTGGTGTGGCGCGCGCGCACCTCCATCCGCGCCGGCGCGCTGGCGTTCGCCGTGCTGGCGGTCTACGCATGGTCGCTGCTGTCGATGCTGACCACGCTGGCCGGCACGACGCTGCTGTCCTTCCGCCTCAACCCAACGCTGACCGTGCTGTTCGCCGCCGCCGGGGCGTTCGGCTTCATCGAAGCCACGCTGGCAATCGCCGCGCGCTACCGCCATGAAACAGCTAGGCGCGTCTTCGCCGCCGCCGCCACCGTCGGCGCCATCGGGGCCGTGACCTACAGCCAGGACATCCCCGACGTGCTGCGCGCCGATATCGCGGTGGCCTACACCGACACCGACGGCTACGGCGAGCGCGCCGATCGCCGCCCGCCCGGCTCGGAGCGCTACTACCGCGAGATCGACGAAAAAGTCCGCGAGGTGACGGACCTGCCGCGCAACGAGACCGTGGTGATGACCGCCGACTACAGCTTCCTCTCGTACTACCCCTACTACGGGTTCCAGGGACTGACCTCGCACTACGCCAACCCGCTGGCGCAGTTCGAGAAACGCGCCGACGCGATCGAGAGCTGGGCCACCCTGACCGACGCCGATGCGTTCATCGAAACCCTCGACCGCCTGCCGTGGAAGCCGCCGAACGTGTTCCTGATGCGGCGCGGCGCTGATGACA
Source organism: Mycolicibacterium sp. XJ879 (assembly GCF_053483935.1). Lineage (NCBI taxonomy): Bacteria > Bacillati > Actinomycetota > Actinomycetes > Mycobacteriales > Mycobacteriaceae > Mycobacterium > Mycolicibacterium sp. XJ879. The sequence goes on along the minus strand of NZ_JBEFTH010000002.1, from coordinate 462,168 downwards.
CCTACACATTGCGGCTGGCCTCCGATGTCTACCCCAACCAGCCCAACGTGCGTCGCTACCACGTCGCGCTCGACGAAGCCCTGTTCGACGACCCCCGCTTCGACGTCTCCGAGATCGGACCGTTTGTGCTGGCCATCCGCCTGCCCAATTACGATCAAGCCCCGTGACTGGCCAAGTCGGGGCGAACCACCGGACCGCGCGACTGATCGCCGTCGTCGCCGGGTTGCTCGGCGCGGCCCTGGCGGTCGCGACCCCGCTGCTGCCGGTCAAGCAGACCACCGCCGAGCTGAACTGGCCACAGGATGGGGTGCTGCAGAGCGTCAACGCGCCCCTGATCGGATACGTGGCCACGGATCTGACCATCACGATCCCGTGCCGGGTGGCCGCCGGGCTGGCCGGAGCCGACAACGCCGACCGCACTGTGTTGTTGTCCACCGTGCCCAAGCAGGCGCCCAAGGCCGTCGACCGCGGTCTGCTCATCGAACGGGTCAACAACGACCTGCTCGTCATCGTCCGCAACACCCCCGTGGTCAGCGCCCCGCTGAACCAGGTCCTCAGCCCGCAGTGCCAGTCGCTGACGTTCACCGCACACGCCGACAAGGTCACCGGGGAGTTCGTCGGCCTGGTCAAGGGATCCGATAGCGACGATCCCGGCGCGCCGCTGAGCGGCGAACGCAGCGGCTACGACTTCCGCCCCCAGATCGTCGGCGTGTTCACCGACCTGTCCGGGCCCGCGCCGCCCGGTCTGGAGTTCTCGGCCACCATCGACACCCGCTACAGCAGTTCCCCGACCCTGCTGAAACTGCTCGCAATGATCCTCGGCGTCGCGTTGACGGTCATCGCGCTGGGCGCCCTGCACGTGCTCGACACCGCCGACGGCCGCAAGGTCAAGCGCTTCCTGCCGCCACGCTGGTGGTCGTTCGGCCCGCTCGACGGGGTGGTCACCGCGGTGCTGGTGTGGTGGCACTTCGTGGGCGCCAACACCGCCGATGACGGATACATCCTGACCATGGCCCGGGTGTCGGAGCACGCCGGCTACATGGCCAACTACTACCGGTGGTTCGGCACCCCCGAAGCGCCGTTCGGCTGGTACTACGACCTGCTGGCGCTGTGGTCGAACGTCAGCACCCACAGCGTGTGGATGCGACTGCCCACGCTGCTGATGGCGCTGGCCTGCTGGTGGCTGATCAGCCGCGAGGTCATCCCGCGACTCGGCCACTCGGTCAAGACCAGCCGCGCCGCGGCATGGACGGCCGCCGGGCTGTTCCTGGCGTTCTGGCTGCCGCTGAACAACGGGCTGCGGCCCGAACCGATCATCGCGCTCGGCATCCTGCTCACCTGGTGCTCGGTGGAGCGCGGGGTGGCCACCAGCCGGCTGCTACCGGTGGCGGTCGCCATCATCATCGGCGCGCTGACGCTGTTCTCCGGCCCGACGGGCATCGCCGCGGTCGGCGCGCTGCTGGTCGCCGTCGGCCCGTTGAAAACGATTGTGGCCGCGCATACTTCACGGTTCGGCTACCTGGCGCTGCTGGCGCCGATCCTGGCCGCGGCCACCGTGACGATCATCTTGATCTTCCGCGACCAGACGCTGATCGGCGAGCTGCAGGCCAGCGCGTTCAAATCCTCCGTCGGCCCCAGCCTGTCCTGGTTCGACGAACACATCCGTTATTCGCGGCTGTTCACCACCAGCCCCGACGGCTCGGTGGCCCGCCGGTTCGCGGTGCTGACGCTGCTGTTGGCGCTGGCCGTCTCGGTGGCGATGGCGTTGCGCAAGTTCCGGATCCCCGGCACCGCGCTGGGCCCGAGCCGGCGCATCGTCGGCATCACGATCATCTCGTTTCTGGCGCTGATGTTCACCCCGACCAAATGGACCCACCACTTCGGGGTGTTCGCCGGGCTGGCCGGATCGCTCGGCGCCCTGGCCGCCGTCGCCGTCGGCGCCGCCGCGATGCGGTCCCGACGCAACCGGTCGGTGTTCACCGCGGCCGTGCTGTTCGCCACCGCGCTGTCGTTCGCCACGGTCAACGGGTGGTGGTACGTCTCCAACTTCGGTGTGCCGTGGTCCAACGAGTTCCCGGAGTGGAAGTTCGGCTTCACCACGATGCTGCTGGGCCTGTCGGTCGTCGCCCTGCTGGTGGCGGCCTGGTTCCACTTCGCCGGACGCGATTCATCCCCGCCCGGTGAACCGCGGCGCTGGCAACGAGTCGCGCAGGCACCGTTGGCGATCGCCACGTGGGGGCTGGTGGTGTTCGAGGTGGTCTCGCTGACGCTGGGTATGACGGGCCAGTACCCGGCGTGGAGTGTCGGACGGTCCAACCTCGAAGCGCTGACCGGCAAGACGTGCGGGCTGGCCGAGGACGTGCTCGTCGAGCAGGACGCCAACGCCGGCATGCTCACCCCGGTGGACGCCCCCGTCGGCGAAGCCCTGAGCGCGGACACGTCGGAAGGGTTCAGCCCCAACGGGATTCCGTCCGACCTGTCGGCCGACGAGGTGATGGGCGGGCCCGGCACCGCGACGAACTTCGCCGACACCCCCGAAGGCGACGACACCGCAGGCGAGTCCGGTACCGAGGGTGGCACCACCGCGGCCGCCGGCATCAACGGGTCACGCGCACGGCTGCCGTTCGACCTGGACCCCGCCAGCACCCCGGTGATGGGCAGCTGGCGCAGCGGCACCCAGCAGCCGGCGTCACTGCGCTCGGCCTGGTACGCGCTACCCGACAACTGGAACCAGGACGACCAGGCCGGCCTGGGGGCACCCTCCGCCCGAAGGGCAGGGGGACTGCTCGCGGTGGCCGCGGCCGGGCGCTTCGATTCCGGTGAGGTCGAAGTGCAGTGGGCCACCGACGATGACCCTGCCGACGGGGCCTCAGGCACCGTCGCGCTGGGCGACGTCGGCGCGTCCCCGGCCTGGCGCAACCTGCGGGTCCCGCTGGACGCGATCCCCGGTGACGCCACCCGGGTGCGGCTGGTCGCCACCGACGACGACCTCAACCCCGAGCACTGGATCGCGATCACCCCACCGCGCATCCCCGAACTGCGCACCCTTCAGGACGTCGTCGGGTCTGAAGATCCGGTGTTACTGGACTGGCTGGTCGGCATGGCCTTCCCGTGCCAGCGCCCGTTCGACCACCGATACGGCGTCATCGAGGTGCCGAAGTGGCGGATCATGCCCGACCGGTTCGGCGCCGAGGCCAACTCACCGGTGATGGACAACCTTGGCGGCGGCCCGCTCGGCATCACCGAGCTGCTGGTGCGCGCCACCACGGTGCCGTCGTATCTGTCCGAGGACTGGTACCGCGACTGGGGCGCCCTGCAGCAGCTGACCCCCTACTACCCGGACGCCGAGCCCGCGCGGATCGATCTCGGTTCGGCGACGCGTAGCGGGCTGTGGAGCCCGGCGCCGCTGCGCCATTAGTTTCGTCGCCTACCATCGACCCTCGTGCCCGACGACCCGTCTCATCGCATCGCGCGACTGATCGCGGCCGTCGCGGGCCTTGCGGGAGTGTTGCTGTGCGCGCTGGCGCCGCTGCTTCCGGTCACCCAGAGCACCGCCACGATCCTGTGGCCGCAGGCCGCCAACGACGACGGGTTCGTCACGGACATCACCGCCCCACTGGTGTCGGGTGCGCCGCTCGCCCTCGACGTCTCCATCCCCTGTCAGGCCGTGGCGACCCTGCCCGACGACGGCGGGCTGGTCGTCTCCACGATCCCGCCTGCCGGCATCGACGCCAGCCGCAATGGGCTGTTCGTACGGGCCACCGCCGACATCGTCGTGGTTGCGGTGCGCGACTCCGTCGCCGCGGTCGCACCCCGGCCCGCGGTGGAGTCGGGGGCGTGCAGCACGCTGCACATCTGGGCCAACCCCGGCGAGGTCGGCGCCGACTTCCTCGGCATCCCCGGCGCGGCAGGCACCCTGGCCCCGGATAAGAAACCGCAGGTCGCCGGGGTCTTCACGGAGCTGCAGGTGCCGGCGCAGAACGGATTGTCGGCGCGTATCGACGTCGACACCCGGTTCATCAGCTCACCCACGCCGCTCAAGCTGGCCGTGATGGTGCTCGGGGTGATCTGTGTGCTCGCGGCGATCGTGGCGCTGGCGGTGCTGGACCGCACGTCGGGACGACGGGTGCCGCGCGGCTGGCGGCGGTTCTGGCGCGTCGGGGCGTGGCACTGGCTGGCCGACATCGGCGTGGTCGGCACGCTGCTGCTGTGGCATCTGATCGGGGCGATCTCCTCCGACGACGGCTACAACCTCACGATCGCCCGGGTGTCCGACGAGGCGGGCTACACCGCGAACTACTTCCGCTACTTCGGCGCGACCGAGGCGCCGTTCGACTGGTACCAGTCCGTTCTGGCACAACTGGCCCAGGTCAGCACCGCCGGGGTGTGGATGCGGCTGCCGGCGACCCTGGCGGCGGTGGGCACCTGGCTGCTGATCAGCCGCTGTGTGCTGGCCCGGCTGGGTCCCGGCGCGGCGGGCCTGGCCGGCAATCGGGTCGCGGTTTGGACGGCCGGCGCGGTGTTTCTGGCCGCGTGGCTGCCGTTCAACAACGGGTTGCGCCCCGAACCGCTGATCGCGTTCGGGACGATCACCGCCTGGATGCTCGTGGAGAACGCGATCGGCACCCGGCGGCTGTGGCCCGCGGCGGCGGCCGTCGTCGTGGCGGTGTTCTCGGTGACCTTGGCGCCGCAGGGCCTCATCGCGCTCGCACCGCTGCTGGTCGGCGCCCGCGCCATCGTGCGCACCATCCGGGTGCGGCGCCCGGTCGCCGGCATGTGGCCCCCCCTGGCCGCGCTGGCGGCGTCGGCGGCTCTGATCTTCGTGGTCGTCTTCCGCGATCAGACGCTGGCCACGGTCGCCGAGTCCGCCCGCATCAAGTACAAGGTCGGCCCCACCATCGCGTGGTATCAGGACTTCCTGCGCTACTACTTCCTCACCGTGGAGGACAGCGTCGACTCGTCGCTGACCCGTCGCTTCGCCGTGCTGGTGATGCTGCTGTGCCTGTTCGGCATGCTCGCGGTGCTGCTGCGGCGCAGCAGCGTGCCGGGGATGGCCCGGGGCCCGGTGTGGCGGTTGATCGGCGCGACGGCGGTCGGGCTGCTGCTGCTGACGTTCACGCCGACGAAATGGGCGGTGCAGTTCGGGGCGTTGGCGGGCCTGGCAGGTGCGCTCGGCGCGGTGACCGCATTCGCGTTCGCGCGAGTCGGCCTGCACAGTCGACGCAACCTGGCGCTGTACGTCACCGCGCTGCTGTTCGTATTGGCCTGGGCCACATCGGGTATCAACGGCTGGTTCTACGTCGGCAACTACGGGGTGCCGTGGTTCGACAAACAGCCGGTGCTGGCCGGTGTCCCGGTGATGACGATCTTCTTGGTGCTGGCGATCGCGACCGGCCTGCTCGCCGCGTGGCTGCATTACCGCATCGACTACGCCGGGCACACCCAAGTGGCCGACACCCGCCGCAACCGGGTGTTGGCCTCCACGCCGCTGCTGGTGGTGGCGGTCATCATGGTGGTGCTCGAGGTCGGTTCGATGGCAAAGGGAGCCGTGCAGCGCTACCCGGTCTACACCACCGCCAAGGCGAACCTGGCGGCGCTCACTGGGTTCGCCGGGGGGACATCGGAACCAAGCTGCGCGATGGCCGACGATGTGCTGGTCGAGCGGAACACCAACGAGGGTCTGCTGCAACCGGTTCCGGGTCAGCCCTTCGGTGAATACGGCCCGCTCGGCGGCGAGGATCCCGTCGGATTCCACCCCAACGGGGTCAGCGACACCCTGGAGCCGGCGGAGCCGGTCACCGCGAACCCCGGGCTGGTCAACTCCGACGGCTCGCCCAACGAGCCCAACGTCGGTGTCGGCTACGCCGCGGGCACCGGCGGCGGTTACGGACCCGAAGGCGTCAACGGCTCTCGGGTGTTTCTGCCGTTCGGGCTGGACCCGGCCCGCACCCCGGTGATGGGCAGCTACGACGAGAATGACGTCGCGGCCGAAGTCACCTCGGCGTGGTATCAGTTGCCGCCCCGCACCCCGGACCGGCCGCTGGTGACGGTCGCCGCCGCGGGTGCCATCTGGTACTACGAGGAGGACGGCTCGTTCAACTACGGACAGTCGCTCAAACTGCAGTGGGGTGTACACCATCCCGACGGCAGCTACCAGGCGCTCGGTGAAGTGCAGCCCATCGACATCTTCCCCCAAAAGGCATGGCGTAACCTGAGATTCCCGCTGTCATGGGCGCCGCCGGAGGCGAACGTGGCACGCATCGTCGCCGATGATCCGAACCTGTCGACCGATCAGTGGTTCGCGTTCACGCCGCCGCGGGTACCGGTGCTCGAGACCGCCCAGGACTTCCTCGGATCGCAGACCCCGGTGTTGATGGACATCGCCACGGCCGCGAACTTCCCGTGCCAGCGCCCGGCCTCCCAGCACCTGGGCATCGCCGAACTACCGGAGTACCGCATCCTGCCCAACTTCAAGCAGGTGGTGTCCTCGTCGAACATGTGGCAGTCCGCCCAGGACGGCGGACCGTTCCTGTACATCCAGGCGCTGCTGCGCACCTCGGCGATTCCGACGTATCTGCGCGGTGACTGGTACCGCGACTGGGGTTCGATCGAACGCTACGACCGGGTGGTGCCCGCCTCGCAGGCACCGACGGCCGCCGTGGAAGAGGGCACCCGACGCGTCTTCGGGTGGACGCGCAACGGACCGATCAGGGCGCTGCCATGACGGGTGCCAGGAACGCGATCATGACCGAGTCCACCGCGAGCCGTGACGTGCGGATCGCGCGCTGGGTGGCGATCGTCGCCGGTCTGCTGGGCTTCGTGCTGTCGGTCGCGACGCCGCTGTTGCCGGTGGTGCAGACGACGGCCACCTTAGAATGGCCGCAACGTCAAGACGGCCAGAGCCAGGTCAATGACGTGACCGCACCGCTGATCTCGTTGACCCCGGTGTCGATGACCGCGACGGTGCCATGCGATGTGGTCCGCTCGCTGCCACCGTCGGGGGGCATGGTGTTCGGCACCGCACCCAGCGACGGTAAGCAGGCCGCCCTGCAGTCGCTGTTCGTCGACGTGTCCGCCGAGCGGGTCGACATCACCGACCGCAACGTGGTGGTGGCCAGCGTGCCGCGCGCACAGGTGGTTGGCGGCGGAACGTCGCCAGGATGTTCCAGCATCGAGATCACGTCATCGGAAGAGGGCACGTACGCGACGTTCGTCGGGCTGACCGACACCGACGGCTCCGAACTGCGCAGCGGGTTCGCCGACCCGAACCTGCGCCCCCAGATCGTCGGCATCTTCACCGAGTTGACCGGCCCCGCACCGCCCGGCCTTTCGGTGTCGGCCACCATCGACACCCGGTTCTCGTCGAAGCCGACACCTTTGAAGCTGACCTCGATGGTGCTGGCGATTCTCAGCACCGTGCTCGCGCTGCTGGCGCTGTGGCGGCTGGACCGCATCGACGGGCGACGCATGCACCGGCTGATCCCGCAGCGGTGGCGCACGTTCACCGCCACCGACGCCACCGTCATCGGCGGGTTTGCGCTGTGGCATGTCATCGGCGCCAACTCGTCGGACGACGGCTACATCCTCGGCATGGCCCGCGTCGCCGGGCACGCCGGATACATGTCGAACTACTTCCGGTGGTTCGGCAGCCCCGAAGATCCGTTCGGCTGGTACTACAACCTGCTGGCGATGATGACCAGCGTCAGCGACGCCAGCATCTGGATCCGGTTGCCGGATCTGGTGTGCGGAATCATCTGCTGGCTCCTGCTGTCTCGTGAAGTGCTGCCCCGGCTGGGCCCCGCGGTCGCGGCCAGCAAGCCCGCGCTGTGGGCGGCCGGCCTGGTACTGCTGGCAGCGTGGATGCCGTTCAACAACGGCCTGCGCCCGGAGGGCCAGATCGCCACCGGCGCGCTGATCACCTACGTGCTGATCGAGCGGGCCATCGTCTCGGGTCGGCTGACACCGGCCGCGTTGGCGACGCTGACCGCGGCGTTCACGCTCGGCATCCAGCCGACCGGGCTGATCGCGGTCGCCGCGCTGCTCGCCGGCGGCCGACCGATCCTGCGAATCCTGGTGCGGCGACGCCGCTTTGTCGGCACCTGGCCGCTGGTGGCGCCGATGTTGGCGGCGGGCACCGTCATCCTGGCTTTCGTCTTCTTCGACCAGACGTTCGCGACCGTGCTCGAGGCGACCAGAATCCGCACGGACGTCGGGCCGAACCAGGAGTGGTACACCGAGAACCTGCGCTACTACTACCTGATCCTGCCGACGGTGGACGGATCGCTGTCGCGGCGGTTCGGGTTCCTGATCACCGCGCTGTGCCTGTTCGCGTCGATGTTCATCATGATGCGGCGCAAGCGGATTCCCGGTGTGGCGCGGGGTCCGGCGTGGCGGTTGATGGGTGTCATCTTCGGCACCATTTTCTTCCTGATGTTCACCCCGACCAAGTGGGTGCACCACTTCGGGCTGTTCGCGGCGGTCGGCGCCGCGATGGCGGCGCTGGCGACAGTGCTGGTGTCGCCGGCGGTGCTGCGCTGGTCACGTAACCGGATGGCGTTCCTGGCCGCGGTGTTCTTCCTGCTGGCGTTGTGTTTCGCCACCACCAACGGCTGGTGGTACGTGTCGAGTTTCGGGGTGCCGTTCAACAACGACATGCCGGAGATCGGCGGTGTCACCATCAGCGCCATCTTCTTCGTGCTGTTCGCGATCACCGCGCTCTACGCCTTGTGGCTGCACTTCGGGTCTCGTGATCGCGGAGAAGGCCGGATCGTGCGGGCGCTGACCGCCGCGCCCATCCCCGTCACCGCCGGGTTCATGGTGGTGGTGTTCGTCGGTTCGATGCTGGTGGGCGCGATCCGCCAGTACCCCACCTACTCCAACGCGTGGGCGAACCTGCGCGCCTTCGCCGGTGGCTGCGGGCTGGCCGACGACGTGCTGGTCGAACCCGATCCCAACGAGGGCTTTTTGACCCCGCTGCCGGGTGATTACGGCGCGCTGGGACCGCTGGGCGGTGTCGACCCGGTCGGCTTCACGCCCGACGGGGTGCCGGAAAAGATTGTCGCCGAAGCGATCCGGATGAACCTGCCGATGCCCGGTACGGACTACGACTGGGACCGGCCCACCGAACTCGACACCCCGGGCATCAACGGGTCGACGGTGCCGCTGCCGTACCAGCTCGACCCGGCGCGGGTACCGCTGGCCGGTAGTTACAGCACCGGGCCGCAACAGGAAAGCCTGTTGACGTCGGCGTGGTACGAGCTGCCACCGCCCGACGACGCGCACCCGTTGGTCGTCGTCACCGCCGCGGGCACCATCACCGGAGACAGCGTGTTCAACGCCCGCACCGAGGGCCAGACCGTCGAACTCGAGTACGCCCTGCCCGGCCCGGACGGAACGCCCGTGCCCGCGGGCCGAATGGTGCCCTACGACCTCGGGCCCATCCCGTCATGGCGCAATCTGCGGTTCCCCCGCTCCGAAATTCCGGCCGACGCGGTCGCGGTACGCGTTGTGGCCGATGACGATTCGTTGACGCGCGGCGACTGGGTGGCGGTCACCCCGCCGCGGGTACCTGAGCTGCGGTCGGTTCAGGAGTACGTCGGATCCGAGCAGCCGGTGCTGATGGACTGGGCGGTGGGCCTGGCGTTCCCGTGCCAGCAGCCGATGCTGCACGCCAACGGGGTCACCGAGATTCCCAAGTTCCGAATCACGCCGGACTACAACGCCAAACGTAAAGACACCGACACCTGGCAGGACGGTCTCAGCGGTGGGCTGCTGGGCATCACCGATCTGCTGCTGCGCGCGCATGTGATGGCCACCTACCTGTCGCAGGACTGGGGCCGCGACTGGGGTTCACTGCGCAAGTACGAGCTCACCCCCGACGCGCAGGGAGCGCAGCCGGCCGAACTCGAGTTCGGCACCACCACCCACAGCGGGCTGTACTCCCCCGGCCGCATCCGGATCAAACCGTAGGTGCGCGCCCCCCTTTTCTCGCGCGAGCGCGCGTGTCCGAGGGCGACACGCCGGTATTTCGCCGGAGTTTGCGCACGCTCGTCGTGATCTAGCCTGGGGCCGTGGATCGACTACGGCTCGGCGGCGCGGCGCTCACCCGGGTCATCGAGTGGCAGGTTGACCACCTTCCCACGGCGGTGTTCCCGCACACCCCCGCCGAGGCGTGGCAAGAGCACGCCGATGAGTTCTCGCCGGCGTTCTGGACCGACACCGGGTGGCGTATCGCCATGCAGGTGTGGGTGATCGAGGTCGACGGGCTCACCGTGCTCATCGACACCGGCGCGGGCAACGGCAAGTCCCGGCCGCGGATGGCCGTGCTGGACAATCTTCAAACCGACTTCCTACGGACGCTTTCGGCCGCGGGGTTCGATCCCGCCGACATCGACGTGGTCGTCAACACCCATCTGCACTTCGACCACGTCGGCTGGAACACCATGCGCGACGGCCAGACCTGGGTGCCGACCTTCCCCAATGCCCGTTACCTGATGCCGGCGGCCGACTATCGGCACTTCGCGCCCGACGGGCCGGTGCAGACGTCGACGCCGCACACCGAAGACGAGCAGTCGGCTCAGGATCATGTCCGAATAGTGTTCGCGGACAGCGTTTCTCCCGTCGAGGATCAGATCGAGCTGTGGTCCGAGGACCACCAGATCAGCGAGTCGGTGTGGTTGCGCCCCGCGCCGGGACACACCCCGGGGTCGTCGGTGGTGTGGCTGGACGCTGGCAACCCCGCGGTGTTCGTCGGGGACCTGACCCACTGCCCTATCCAACTCGCCCGGCCCGGTGATCCCTGTGCGTGGGACGAGGATTTCGAGGCGGCGGCCATGACGCGCCGACGGATCCTCACCGAAGCGTCCCGGCGTCGCGCGGCGGTCGTTCCCGCGCACTATCCGGGGCACGGCGGTGTGACGGTCGTTGCGCGCGGGGACGCGTTCATGGTCGACGACTGGCTCGAGTTTTCACCGATCTGAGACGCCGCTGTGACGAGCGTGCGCAAACTCCCGCGAAAGCTCGGCGTGTCGCCCTCTGACACGCACGCTCGCAGCAACAAGGTGAGAGGTTAAATCGGGGTCAGGCCGTGCTTGCGCTGCACGCGGTTGATCTGCTTGTCGCGCAACAGGTTCAGCGACCTGCGCAGAAGCAGCCGGGTCTCGTGCGGCTGGATCACCCCGTCGATGTAACCGCGCTCGGCCGCGATCCACGGGGTGGCCATGTTCAGGTTGTAGCCCTCGATGAACTCGGCCCGGATCTTCTGCACCTCCGGTGCGGTGGGGTCCGGGAACCGCTTCACCAACAGCTGCGCGGCACCCTCGGCGCCGATCACCGCGATCCGGGCCGTCGGCCACGCGAAGTTCAGGTCGGCGGAGAGCTGCTTGGAGCCCATCACCGCGTACGCGCCACCGTAGGACTTGCGGATCGTGATCGTCACCTTCGGCACATCGGCCTCGACGACGGCGTTGAGGAAACGTCCGCCGCGCTTGATGATACCGCCCTTCTCCTGCTCGACACCGGGCATGAAGCCGGGGGTGTCCACCACGAAAACCAGTGGCAGGTTGTAGGAGTCGCAGAACCGGATGAAGCGGGCCGCCTTGTCGGAAGCTTCGTTGTCGATCGAGCCGGACAGATACATCGGCTGGTTGGCGATCACCCCGACCGGACGCCCGTCGACACGGGCGAACGCGGTGATGATCGCCGGGCCCTGCTGCTCTGCGACATCGAACACGTCGCCGTCGTCGAAGATCCGCAACAGGATCTCGTGCATGTCGTAGGCCATGTTGTCGCTGTCCGGCACGATCGAGTCGAGTTCGTAATCGTGCGGAGTGATCTCGGGTTCCAGACCCGGGTTGACGATCGGTGCGTCGTCAAAGGTGTTGGCGGGCAGGAAGCTCAGGTAGTCGCGGACGTATTGGAACGCCGCGGCCTCGTCCTCGACGACTTGGTGGATGTTGCCGTAGCGGGCCTGCGCGTCGGCACCACCGAGTTCGTCGAGCGATACGTCCTCCCCGGTGACGTCCTTGATCACGTCCGGCCCGGTGACGAACATGTAGCCCTGATCGCGCACCGCCACCACGAGGTCGGTCTGGATCGGTGAATACACCGCTCCCCCAGCGCATTTACCGAGGATGATGGACACCTCGGGCACCAGGCCCCGCAGCAGCTCGTGGCGGCGACCCAGCTCGGCGTACCACGCCAGCGAGGTCACCGCGTCCTGGATCCGGGCCCCTGCGGAGTCGTTGATGCCGATGATCGGACAGCCGACCATCGCCACCCACTCCATCAGCTTGGCGACTTTGCGGCCGAACATCTCCCCGACCGAGCCCTGAAAGACCGTCTGGTCGTGGCTGAACACCCCGACCGGCCTGCCGTTGATCCGGCCGTGTCCGGTCACCACACCGTCGCCGAACAGCGCGTCGGGATCACCGGGAGTCTTCGCCAAGGCGCCGATCTCAAGGAAGCTGCCCGGGTCCAGCAGCGCATGGATGCGGTCGCGGGCGCTGGGAATGCCCTTCTTCGCGCGCTTGGCGACTGCCTTCTCACCGCCGGGCTCCTTGGCCTGCTCCAGCTTTTCGCGCAGCTCGGCCAACAGTTCAGCGGTGGTCTTGGAGCGGGTGGGCGGGAGAGATTCCGTGGTCACTTCGCCTGCTTCTCCTCAGACTCGATACGGCTGATCGCTTCGCTCATATGGGCGCCGACCTTCGCAATGTACGGCTCGTCGATCGCCTGGATGTGTTCACCCCCGATGGGCACGACCTCCAGGTCGGAGACGAACTCGCCCCACCCGCCGTCGGGTTTGCGCGTCGCGTAGCGCGGCTCGAAATAGATCGCGTCATCGTGGTAGCGGTCGGCCATGTACAGGGTGACCTTGCCGTCATAGGGCTTGATCTCGGCGGTGTCGATCGCCCGCTGGTCCAGGTACGACGTGCGCTGGTGCTCGATGATGCCGCCCGGGATCTGCACGCCGCTCTGGCTCACCACGTCGAGCACGAACTGCACCTGGCCCTCGTCGTCGAGCTTTTCGAGCTCCTCGTACGGGATCTCGGGAACTTCGACGTTGAACGTGCGCTCGGCGAAGCGGGCGTAGCGGTCCCAGCGGGCCCGGGTCTCTTCCTGCGTCTGCGGGATCTCCTCGCCCGGGCGCACCGCGTCGATCAGCCCGACGAAGCCGACGTTGGCGCCGGCCTGCTTGAGTCCGATCGCGCACGCATAGGCGAGCACCCCGCCCAGCGACCAGCCGGCGAGGATGAACGGTTTGTCGCCGTTGAGCTCCAACAGCTTCGGCACATATTCGCGGGCGCGCTCCTCGATCGAGCCCTCCACCCGCTCGATGCCGTACATCGGGGTGTCCGTCGGCAGGCGTTTCAGCAGCGGCTCGTAGACCACCGTCGATCCGCCCGCGGCATGGAACACGTACACCGGGATGCGGTCCGACCCTTCCTGCGGTGCGCGCAGCGTCCGCACGAAGCCGTCGATCTTGCCGCCTTCGAGGTACTCGCGGACCGTCGTGGCCAGTTCCTCGATGGTCTTGGCGGCGCGCACGTCGTCGACGGTGACGGTGCCCTCGTCGACCCGTTCGGTCAGCCGCTCGGCGATCTTGGCCGCGGTGGCGTCGTCGATCGTGGGCAGATCGTTGAAGATGCCGCCCGGCGACTTTCCGGTGATGATGGCCCAGGTCGCGAACGTGACGCGCTCGGCGGCATCGCGCGGCGGCACGTCGGAGCCCAACGCCTCGGTGACCGCTTCCTGGGTCAGCACTTTGGACGCGGCGGCCACCGTCGACTTCGACGGCCCGTCAGCCTGGGGTCCGCTGGGATCCGTCGGCGGCGGCGGAATCGGCGGACCGCTCGGATCGGTCGGCGGCGCGGGGATGTCGGACTCCGTGGCCGTGCCCGCGCTGGTGAGCGGGGATTCACCGGTTCGCTCGGCCAGCACCTGCTCGAGTTCGGCGACGGTGGACGCGCCACCCATCAGCTCGGCCTGCTCGGCCGCGATCTCCTCGGGGGTCTTGGTCTTCTGGTGTTCGGCGAGCTGGTCGACCTCGTCGCGGTGCTCGATCGCGTACTCGATCAGCTTCTCGACCGCGTACAGGTTGGCGTCACGCACCGCGGTCAGCTGGATCGGCGGCAGGTCGAAGTCGTATTCGACGCGGTTCTTGATCCGCACCGCCATCAGGGAGTCCAGGCCGAGCTCGATCAGCGGAACCTCCCACGGCAGGTCCTCGGGCTCGTAACCCATTGCGCCGCCGACGATCGCGCCCAGCCGGTCATGAATGGTCTCCCCGGAGTCCGGTGACCACTTGGCGAAGCCCGCGGCCAGCCCCGCGCCCGCAGTCAAATTGTCCTGCAAGATCTCCGCAGAGTCTTCCTCGGGACCATCGGCAGGAGCAGCTGAAACCTGTTCGGCCACCGTCGAACCCGTGGCCACCGCGATCGGCAACGCGCCTGCCGCACCATCGCGGCTCACCACCGCGTCGTATACCAGCGTGAACGACTCGTCGATGCGTGAGTGCACCTGCACGGCCGCGCCGCCGGGATGACGGGTCAGCGTGGTAACCAGCCGCGCGCCTTCGCCGGGCACCGCGCGCTGCTCGGATGCGACCAGCTTGGCATCCGGGAGCACCTGTGCGGCAGCGGCTTTCACCAGCGCCGCCAAATCCGGTTCACCCTTGGGTGCAAACTCCCAGACATGGCGCCCGTCGGGCATGGCGACATGGTTGCCGGGCATCATCATCGAGCTGTCACCGGTGAACCGCGCCTCCAGCCAGTGCGGCTTGCGGCGGAACCGGGTCGGCGGGATGTTGGCGTACTCGACCCCGGTGGACCGCCGGGGAAACAGGGTCCGGAAGTCCAGGTCGTGCCCATGCACGTACAGCTGCGCCATCGCCGAGATCATTGAGTCGACTTCGTCCTGCTTGCGCGCCAACGTCGCGATCAGCTGTGCGTCGTGCAGGCCTGCAGCGGCCGTGGTGAGGCCAACCTGCATGAGCGCCACCGGGTTCGGGGCCAGCTCGAGGAACGTGGTGTGGCCGTTGTCGACGGCGTTGCGCACGCCGTGGGTGAAGTAGACGCTGTGCCGCAGCCCCTTCTTCCAGTAGTCCACGTCGTGGATCGTCTCGCCGGGGCGGATGTAGTTGCCCTCGTGCACGGTCGAGAAGTATCCGATCTTGATCGGATGGGCTTCGATCCCGATCAGTTCGGCGGCCAGTTCACCGAGCAGCGGGTCCATCTGCGAGGTGTGGCTGGCGCCCTTGGTCTGGAACTTG
This sequence comes from Mycolicibacterium sp. XJ879, assembly GCF_053483935.1. Taxonomy (NCBI): domain Bacteria; kingdom Bacillati; phylum Actinomycetota; class Actinomycetes; order Mycobacteriales; family Mycobacteriaceae; genus Mycobacterium; species Mycolicibacterium sp. XJ879. The sequence goes on along the minus strand of NZ_JBEFTH010000002.1, from coordinate 446,900 downwards.
CGGGCGAACTTACCCTCGGACTCGGCGCGGGCGATGATCGCGTCCACCTGTTCGGGCGGTCCGCCGATGACGGTCTGGGTGGGCGCGGCGTAAACGCACACCTCGAGGTCGTTGAAGTCGGCGAACACCGTCTCGATCTCCTCGGGCGAATACTCGACCAAGGCCATCAACCGGATCCACTCGCCGAACAGCATCGCCTCGCCCTCGCCCATCAGATGCGAGCGTGAGCAGATGGTGCGGGTGGCGTCCTCCAGCGACAAACCGCCCGCGAAGTAGGCCGCGGCCGCCTCACCTAGCGACTGACCCACCACCGCAGCGGGTTTCGCGCCATGGTGGCGCAGCAGCTCACCGAGTGCGATCTGGATCCCGAAGATGGTGATCTGCGTGGTCTCGATGCCGTAGTCCTGCGCGTCGTCGAGGATCAGCTCGACGATCGAATAGCCGCGCTCGTCCTGCACATGCGCGTCGACCTTGTTGATCCACTCGGCGAAGACGTCGTTACGCAGGTACAGGCTCTTGGCCATCTTGCGGTGCTGCGCACCGAATCCCGCCAGCACCCACACCGGCCCGTTGGTGACCGGGCCGTCGGCGCTGTACACGTTCGGGTTCTGCTTGCCCTCGGCGACGGCCCGCAGCCCCTTGATGGCTTCATCGTGGTCGTGGGCCAGCACCACGGCGCGCGAGCGGCCGTGGTTGCGACGCGACAGCGCCCGCCCGATCGACTCCAGCGACGACGCGCGACCTTCCGGGCTGTCGATCCAGTCGGCCAGCTCAGCAGCGGTGGCCTTCTTGCGCGACGTCAAAAATCCCGAAACCGCAAGCGGTACAACCGGTGTCGGCTGTTCACCGGACTCCAGCTCCTCGCGAGCCACCGCCAGCAGCCGCAGCGCCTCTTCGGTCAGCCCCGGCAGTTCCGGTTCGTCCTCGGCCACGTGCGCCGGGCGATCCAAACCGTCGTCATCGTCGTCAGAGATGAACTCGCCGTACTCGTCCATCCGCACGCCGCCCACGTAGACCGCCTCGGCCTCCGACGCCGCCGGCTTCTCGGGTTCGGGCTCCGGCTTCGGTTCGGGCTCGACCAGATCGGACGGCAACACCTCGCGCAGCACCAGATGCGCGTTGGCGCCGCCGAAACCGAACCCGGACACGCCGGTGATGGCGTGCCCGCTGTAGCGCGGCCAGTCGGTGACGGTGTCGGCCACCTTCAGGTGCACGCCGTCGAAGTCGATGTACGGGTTAGGCCCGGCGTAGTTGATCGACGGGGGGATCTTGTCGTTACGCAGCGCCATCGCCATCTTCGCGAGGCTGGCCGCGCCCGCCGCCGATTCCAGGTGGCCCACATTGGATTTCACTGCGCCCAGCAGCGCCGGCTTATCAGCTGCGCGTCCCCTGCCGACGACACGTCCCAGCGCGTCGGCCTCGATCGGGTCGCCCAGGATGGTGCCGGTGCCGTGCGCCTCGACGTAGTCGACGACGCGCGGGTCGATTCCGGCGTCCTTGTACGCCTTGCGCAACACCTCGGCCTGCGCGTCGGGGTTGGGCGCGAGCAGCCCGTTGGACCGGCCGTCGTGGTTGACCGCGCTGCCGGCGATGACGGCGATGATGTCGTCCCCGTCGCGGCGCGCATCGCCGAGACGTTTGAGCACCAGCATGCCGCCGCCCTCGGAGCGGGCGTAGCCGTCGGCGTCGGCGGAGAAGGACTTGATCCGCCCGTCCGGCGCCAGCACGCCGCCGACCTCGTCGAAGCCGACGGTGACCAGCGGCGTGATCAGCGCGTTGACCCCGCCGACGATCGCGACGTCGGCCTCACCGGACCGCAGCGCCTGCACACCCTGGTGGGCGGCCACCAGCGAGCTCGAGCACGCCGTGTCGATGGCGACCGACGGGCCGCGGAAGTCGTAGAAGTAGGACACCCGGTTGGCGATGATCGAACTGGCCGTGCCGGTGATCGCGTACGGGTGCGCGATCGACGGATCAGACATCGCCAGGAAGCTGTAGTCGTTCAGCGAGCTGCCGATGTAGACGCCGACGCTCTCCCCGCGCAGGCTCGACGCCGGGATGCGGGCGTGTTCCAATGCCTCCCAGGTCAATTCGAGCGCCATCCGCTGCTGCGGATCGATGTTGTCGGCCTCCATCTTCGACAGCGCGAAGAACTCGGAGTCAAAACCCTTGATATCGGACAGGTATCCGCCGCGGGTGCGCGCCTTGGCGACCCGTTCGGCGATGCGCGGTTCGCCGAGGAACTCCTCCCAGCGGCCCTCGGGCAGATCGGTGATCGCGTCGCGCCCTTCCAGCAGCGCCTGCCACGTCTGCTCCGCGGTGTTCATATCGCCGGGAAAGCGGGTGGCGATGCCCACGATGGCGATGTTGGCGGTGTCTTCGTCGACATCGCGGGTCCAGTCCTCGGCCCCGGCGACGTCGGCGTCTTCGAGTTCCGGTTCGCCCTCGATGATCACGGTCGCCAACGACTCGATGGTCGGATGCCGGAACGCGACCGTGGCGGTCAGCGTGACGCCGGTGAGGTCCTCGATGTCGCTGGCCATCGCGACCGCGTCGCGCGAGGACAGGCCCAACTCCACCATCGCGGTGGAGTCGTTGATCTGGTCGGCGGACTGTCCGGTGGCGTTGGCGATCCAGTTGCGCAGCCAGGCGCGCATCTCGGCGACCGTCATGTCGGTTCTCGGAGCCGCGTCAGCGGCGACATCGGACCGGGGCGCGGTCTCCGAATTTTCGGTCGCCAGCTGGATCTCGGGTGCCGCGGCGGAGTCCGCGTGCTGGGAATCGTCTTGTGTATCAGCCATTTCAGCGAAGTATCACCGTCAGTCGGTTTCGTCGGGGAAGGCGTTGGCGATCTTGCCGCTGCGCAGGCTACCGTCCAGATAGGCGGCGCGGCAGGCGCGTCGGCCGATCTTGCCGCTGGACGTGCGCGGAATCGCGCCCGCCGCGGTCAGCAGCACGTCGCGCACCGTGACACCGTGGCGCACGGCGATCGCAGCGCGGATGTCGTCGGCGATCGGGCCCATGTCGAGCTTGTGCGCTCCCGGCGCCCGCTCACCGACGATCACAAGCTGTTCGGAGGTGTCGCTGGGATCGCGTTTGAGCCCGGCGTGTGAGTCCGCGAAAACCTCGGCCGGCAACTGGTTGGCCGGAACCGAGAACGCCGCGACGAATCCGGTGCGCAGCGCCTTGGTCGCTTCCTGCGCCGAGTACTCGAGGTCCTGCGGGTAGTGGTTGCGGCCGTCGATGATCACCAGATCCTTGGTGCGCCCGGTGATGTAGAGCTCGCCGTCGTGGTAGGCACCCAGGTCACCGGTGCGCACCCAGGTCGCGTCGTCGGAGGCGCCCTCGGCGTGCGACGGGTTGGTGCGCGACTTCAGGATGTTCTGGAAGGTGGCCAACGTCTCCTCGGGCTTACCCCAGTACCCGGTGCCCATGTTCTGGCCGCTGATCCAGACCTCGCCGATCTGCCCGTCGGGCAGTTCGGTCGCGGTGTCGTTGTCGACGATGACGGCCCACTCGGCCAGCCCGATCTTGCCCGCGCCGGCCTGCGCCACCGCCTTCGGCGAGTCCTCGGGAACCTCCACGAAGCGGTGGTTGTTCAGCTCGTCGCGGTCGACGTAGACGATCGACGGTTCGGCGTCCATCGGTGTGGTCGACACGAACAGCGTCGCCTCGGCCAGCCCGTAGGACGGTTTGATGGCCTGCGGCTGAAATCCGAAGGGGCCGAAAGCCTCGTTGAACCGGCGCACGGTGGCCGCCGAGATCGGCTCGCTGCCGTTGAGGATGCACTTGACGTTGGACAGGTCCAGCGGCGGCTCACCGTCTTTGGGCACGCCGCGCGCCGCAGCGTGGTCGAACGCGAAGTTCGGCGCCACCGAGATGGTGCCCCCGGTGTCGTCTTCCTTACGGGCCAGCTCACGGATCCACCGACCGGGCCTGCGCACGAACGCCGCGGGCGTCATGAACGTGATGTAGTGGCCGATCATCGGCGACAGCAGCACGGTGATCAGGCCCATGTCATGGAAGAACGGCAACCAGGACACGCCCCGGTCGCCTTCCTGACCGTCGAGCGCCTCAATCACCTGCACCACGTTGGTGGCCAGGTTCAGGTGGGTGATCTGCACCCCGGTCGGGATGCGCGTCGAACCGGAGGTGTACTGCAGGTAGGCGATGGTGTCGTGTTGGACGTCGACCGGCTCCCAGGTGGCACCGACTTCGTCGGGCACCGCGTCGACGGCGATGACACGGGGACGTTCCTTGGCCGGCCGGCTGCGGAAGAACTTACGCACCCCTTCGGCGGCCTCGGTCGTGGTCAGGATGGCCGAGGGGTGGCAGTCGTCGAGCACGGCGTGCAGGCGTCCGACGTGGCCTGGCTCGCCCGGATCGAACAGCGGAACCGCGATGCGCCCGGAGTAGAGCGTGCCGAAGAACGCGACCAGGTACTCGAGGTTCTGCGGGCACAGGATCGCGACCCGGTCGCCGGGTTCGGTGACCTGCTGCAGGCGCGCGCCCACCGCGCGGTTTCGGATGCCGAAGTCCGCCCAGTGCAGATCGCGTGCGACGCCGTCGCGCTCGGTGGAGAAGTCCAGGAACCGGTAGGCGACCTTGTCCCCACGCACCTTCGCCCACCGTTCGACGTGCTTGACCAAGCTGCCGTTGTCCGGGAACTTGATCAGTCCGTCTTTGATGAACGGATTGTGGAAGGCCATCTCATACTCCTGTCAAGAACCACTCGCGTCAGCGCCGGTGATCACGCATCCTGCGCAACCCCAAACCCCCAGATCGTAGCCGGTGTAAGACCCGCACCAGGTGGGGCGCTCTGAGCTGCGTTGTTCGGGCGCGCCGACGCCCGCTGGTCTTAGCTATTTCTTAATGTTAGGTGACCGCAGGTCACTCGCCAAATCCCTTCGGTCACAGGTCAGCCATGTTTCGGGCGCGGAGCGTTATCGATCAGTTCCCGTGCCCAATTGAGGGTCCAGGCGGTGGCCGAAGCCCCGTTGACATTCCAGAACTCGGGCGTGGCGTACATGGCGTGGATCGGTTGGCCGGCCCCTCCGCTGAGCACTTCCAGCGTCTTGGGCAGTTGGGTGATGTTGAACGCCGATTCGGGCGCCGAACAGATCAGATCGCCGCGCGCACAGATCTCGTAGGTGCGGTCGTTGAGCAGTCCGAAGCCGCCCGGCCGCGGCCCGGTCATATCCAGGCCGAACTCATCCAACAGCGGGATCTCGTCGAGCGTGATCTCGGCGCCGACGCCCGGCGGGGTGGGGCCGACGTCCTTGCCGACGCCGGTCTGGCGGCGGCCGTCGGCGATCAGTGTCACCCCGAGCACAAGGTCCTCGTCGACCGGTCCGCGGCCGTTGCCGATATCGCTGGCGATGTCACCGGCGATCACCGCACCCTGCGAGAATCCGATCAGCACGTAGCTGGTCAGCGGGCAGCGTTCGTTCATGTCGGTCATGGCCTTGACCGTGTTGTGGTAGCCCTCGGCGCGGCTGTCGTTGTAGGACATCTGGTTGTCTGATGAGAACGGGTTGCTGAACTGCGCCGTGTACGGAACGGTGTACACCTCGAGGCGGTCCTGACCGAACTCCGCACGGATCGGGTTGGTGGCGTTGAGCAGCAACGCGATGGGGAACTGCGCGGGGTTGTGCGGATCCATCTGCGGTGACGATTCCCACGTGCCGGGCACCGAGATCAGCTGCACATCCGGGCAGCTGGCGTCCTGGAACTCCGGGCGCGGCTTCCTGGGCGGCACCACGACGCCGGGAGGCGCCGTGGTGGGCGGCACGGCACCTGGACGCGTGTCGGGTGTGCGCTGCCACACCCACACCAGGGTCGCGACCAACACCACCACCAGCGCTACCGCCCCAGCTGCGGTGAGCGCGAGGATGCGATGGCGTTTCCGCCGATTGGTCTTGGCCATGGATGCTCGGATCTTCCGTTAGCAGAGTCGTTGGGTCGCGATGCGAATGTAGTCGGCAGTCGCTGCGTCGACATCCGCCGCCGACGGTGGGTTGGCAGAAAGCTGGTCGTCGTCGGCGTCGCTGCGCACCAGCGGATGGACGATGTCCCACACCGCCTCCTCGCCGTGCTTGGCCGCGCGCGCCTGACATACGTAGGAGCCGATGTTCAACGCCATCAGGTCACTCGACGGCGTCACGCCCGCCGCAGCAAGCGCGTCGAGGTAGCTCCGCTGGCGGTCGGTGACGACGAGCGCGTTGGATTCACCGCCCGAGGCGGGTGGGCCCGGCGGCGTGGCGCCGCCGTGGCCGTGCACCGCCTCGGTCTCGGCGGTGGGTTCTTTGATCGCGATCTCCTCGTCGCCCGCGCATCCGCTCAGCAACAGGGTCGCGGAGGCCACCAGTAGCGACGGCAGCGTCACCGCCGCCCTTCTGAGTCCCGCTTGCACGCCTCTAAGGTACCGGCTGAGTCTGTGCGAACCGCCCAGCGCGGCAACGCTTGAGTTACTTGATCGTGGTGACCAATTCGCCCTTCATCGCGGCCAGCTGAGCACTCCAGTTGCCCCAGTCGTGATTGCCGGAGGTCGGGAAGTCGAAGTGCCCGTTTTTACCGCCGACACCGCGATAGTGCTGGTAGAACTCGCGGTTGGTGCCCTGGGCGATATCGCAGTAGCCGATCATCGCGGCCGGATCGGTGCATCCACCGGCGGGTGGGCTGAACACCCATAGCCGGGTGTTGTTGTCGGCGAGCAACTGCACGTGCACGTTGGGCGAATGCCACTTCCACCGGCCCAACTGTGGCAAACCCCACATGTTGCGGGTTTCCACACCGCCGTACTGCGCCAGGCCCGCTGTGATCGCGCCGTCGACCCCGGTGCGCTCCGGGGTCAAAAAGCCCGACAGCGAACCGGCGAAACGGTAGCGGTCCGGGTGAAACGTCGCCATCGCCATCGCGCCGTAGCCGCCCTGCGCGGCGCCGACGATGCCGTGGCCGCCGGGTGCGAGGCCCTTGTTGGCGGCCAGCCAGTTCGGCAGCTCATCGGCCAGGAACGTCTCCCACTGCTTGCTGCCGTCCAGCTCCCAGTTGGTGTACATGCTCCACGCGCCGCCTGCCGGGGCCACCACCGAGATGCCCTGACCCGCGAGGGTGTTCATCGCGTTGCCTGCCGTCACCCAGTTGCTGACGTCGGGCGCGGCGTTGAAGGCATCGAGCAGCACGACGGCGTGCGGGCCGCCTGCCAAGAACGAGACCGGGATGTCGCGGCCCATCGCCGGTGACGGCACCATCAACATCTCGACGGCCTTGGCGTCGGGCGCCATGGACGTGCCTGCCGACCACAGGCCCAGCGTCAGCGCCAGCGTCAGGAGTCCTCGGATCAAACCACGCATCAACTACGCCACCTCACGTTCGTCTGATGTCCCCGCGCGAGGTAGTCAATCACACCAGCACCCGGGAACCGCCCGAAATGGCTGACGGCGGCGACCCGCAGAGGATCGCCGCCGTCAACTACGTGTCGCGGATCAGCCGGTTAGCTGCCGTCCTCCGACGTCACCGAGGCCTCCGTGGCGATCGGAGTGGTCGGCTGCGGGGTGGCACCCAGCACGCGCTGGATATCCGGTTTCATCTGCTGCAGCTGCTGACCCCAGTACTCCCAGCTGTGGGTACCGGATTGCGGGAAGTTGAACACACCGTTCTTACCGCCGGCAGCGAGGTACTCCTCCTGGAACGTCTCGTTGGTCCGCAAGGTGAACTTCTCCAGGAACTCCGCGTTGAAGTTGTCACCGGCCAACCGGCCGTTGATCTCGGCAGGCTTGCCGTTGCCGCAGAACACCCAGATCCGGGTGTTGTTGGCGACCAGCCGGTCGATGTTGACCATCGGGTCGTTGCGCTCCCACGCGTTGTTGGGGTCTTCGGTGCGGCCCCACATGTCGTTGGCGTCATAGCCGCCGGCATCGCCCATCGACATGTTGACCAGCATCGGCCACCAGCCCTCGGACAGGTTCAAGAAGCCCGAGAGGGATCCGGCGTACTGGAACTGCTGCGGGTAGTAGATCGCCAGCGTCAGCGCGGCCGAGCCCGCCATCGACAGGCCCACCGCCGCGTTGCGATTGGGGTTCACGCCCTTGTTGGCGGCCAGGTAGGCAGGCAGTTCCTGGGTGAGGAACGTCTCCCACTTGTAGGTCGAGCAGCCGTTGTCGCCGCAGGCCGGGCTGTACCAGTCGCTGTAGAAGCTGGACTGGCCGCCGACGGGCATGATCACCGCGAGGCCGGAGTCCAGATACCACTCGAAGGCGGCGGTCTCGATGTCCCAGCCGTTGAAGTCGTCGCGGGCGCGAAGCCCGTCCAGAAGATAGACCCCTGGTGCGTCGGGGCCGCCGTTTTGGAACTGCACCTTGATGTCGCGTCCCATCCCCGCGGATGGCACCATCAGGTACTCGACCGGCAGACCCGGACGAGAGAAGGCCTCCGCGGTCGCCGAGCCTCCAGCGAGGCTGACGAACCCGGGCAGCACGGCTGCTGCGAGGGCCGCAACCGTGAGCCGGCGCGGCAGCGTTCTCGCCGCACGCCGGATCTTGCCAACAAACTTCATGCTTGATCTATCCCATCTGTCGTATGCCGCACGCGGATGCTGCCCCCAGACCGTGCCGCGTTGCTCGTGCAGTCAACCACAACTTGCTGTGATCCTTCTATTTCGCAGGTATCGTGCCTGGTCACTCCTTAACCGTTGAGGGTCGCGATCAGGTCTGGTTTGAGCGTTTGCAGCTGCTCACCCCAGTACGGCCAGGCGTGATTCCCGGCCGGCGGGAACACAAAAGTCGCGTTGGTGCCCCCGGCGGCCCGATAGGCCTTTTCGAAGTCTTTGTTGCTCTTCAACGCCATGGATTCCAGGCTGTGGGCGGTGAACACCTGGTTGGGGTCGACGTTCGCGTCCAGCGGGGTGATGCCGCCTGGCGCGCAGTAGATCCACAGCCTGGTGTCGTTGGCGACCAGCATGCCGACCTGCACGGTCGGGTCGTTACGCCGCCACGCCGAATCCCACGGCGCGCCCCACATGTTGTCGACGTTGTAGCCGCCCGCATCGAGCATCGCCACCCGGATGGCCGGTTGCATGAACGGCGCCGACGGGTTGAGGAAGCCGGACAACGATGCGGCGTAACGGAATTGAGCCGGGTGGTAGGCGGCGAGGATTAGCGCCGCGCTGCCCGACATGGACAACCCGACCACGCCGTTGCCGGTGGTCGAGATCTGCTTGTTGGCGGCCAGCCACTGCGGCAGCTCACCGGTCAGAAACGTCTCCCATTTATAGGTGTAGGGCTGATTGTTGAAGCTTGACGGGGAGTACCAGTCGCTGTAGAAGCTGGACTGGCCGCCCACGGGCAGCACCGCGGCGATTCCGGACTCGTGAAACCACTCGAACGCTGGGGTTTCGATATCCCAGCCGTTGTAGTCATCGCGGGCTCGCAGGCCGTCCAGCAGGTACACCGCGTGCGGGCCTCCGGGCTGAAACTGGACCCGTACGTTGCGCCCCATCGACGTCGAGTACACGTCGAGGTATTCGACGGGCAGCCCTTCCCGCGAGAACGCGTCGGCACGGGGCGCCGGGCCCGCCGCCACCGTGAGAGCGGGCAGCGCGACGACGGCCGCCGTGGTCGCCAGCGCGCGGCGAAGCCAGGTTCGCACAGGTCCTACCATCCGTTCGTGTGTCCGGCGCCGCGTGAAAGGCGGTCCGCGACAGGTCTATCGCCGCGATAGGGCTGCGGCGTTACCGAATGTCGAGGCCTCGTCGCCGGTCAGGGCCCCGCTGCCGGCATGCCGGTGTACGGGGACATCGTGTATTCGGGGATCTCCAGACCACAGCGGATCAGCTCGTAGAGCGGCACCCGGTCGATGCGGTACTGGGTGAACTCGTAGGCGTGCACCAGGTTGGACAGGAACCGCCGCGGTCCCATCGGTCCGCGCACCGAGTTCAGCATCGCGTCGGTCGCAGGACATTTCAGCGCCGCCTCGGCCTGGGCCACCCATTTCTCGTCGAGGTAGGACGGGATGTAGGGCTCGGTCTTCAGGAACGGACCTTCGGCCACCGCCCAATCCGGGAAGAGGTTCTTGTCGTGGCCGATGCGGCCGTCCTCGAGCCGGTCGGAGTGCGCGGCCAGCGGATTCGCCAGGCCGATCTGGTCGATCACCCGCACGTCGAGGCCGACGTTCATGCCGAGCATGCCGAGGTTGGTGAAAAAGACTGTGTGCGGTCCGTTTTGGTTCTTCACCTCGGACGGGGCGTCCGGGGGCGGCGGGATCGCCGGCACCACGTCCCACTGGTCGTAGTTGCCGGCAGGCAGCAGCAGCGCGCCGTCGGGTGTGTTGTTGATCGCCCGAAGCACCGCGCGCATGCGCGGATAGTCGAGATAGTCGGCCGCGGTCAGCGGGTGCGCATGTCCGGTGGCCTGGCTGTAGAACCGCCGCTCGTCGACGATGCCGGAGTAGGTCACCCGGGTGGCGTCGGCGCCCATACCGCTGGAGTTGGCCGCCCACAACGCCCAGCCCGCGACCGCCAGCCAGAGCACGCTGGTGGCTCCGACAAACAGATACCCCGCGCCGCGCGCCATTCGGGTGGTGTCGGGCAGCACGATCGGGATCACCGCGATCGGCAGCAGCATGCAGAACATGGGTGTCAGCAGGACCCGACCGTGCATGAAGTCGCCGCCCTGGCGGATCCAGTACAACGCCTGCAGCAGCCCGCTGACGATGAAGAAGATCACCACCGCGGCGGGGCTCTGCACCATCCGCGCCACCCACCCGTAGCCGGGTGCGACGGCACGGTGTGTCCACCAGGGCCGGCCGCGGGTCACCAGCACCACCGCCGCCAACCCGGCCAGCAGGATCGCAGGCGCCCACAGCAGGTAGGGCTGGTTGAAGTTGGCCAGGTAGGTAAAGCCCTGGGCCCATTTCGATCCGGACGCTTCCTTGGCCACCGCGGTGCCCGGGAAGATCAGCGCGTAGTAACCCATCCGGAAGATCTGGTAGAGCACCGGGAGCAGGCCGCCGGCGAGCACGATCAGCCCGCGTCGGCGCCAGTCGCGGGCGGCGATCAGCATCATCACCAGCGCGCCGCCGCCGATCAGCGCCAGCTCGGGCCGCACCAGCACGCTCAGCCCAGCCACGAAAGCCAGTGCGCCGTCGAAGAACCCGCTGACCGCGTGCCGCTGCTGCGGGCCTGCGCCTGCCGTGCCGACCGGGTGCCTGCGGATGCTCGGCGTCCCGTCCCGCGGTGGAGGTCTTTGCGCGGGCCGGTTGGAGTGGAATGCCTGCGACCAGCAGACCATCATCCACCACAGCAGCCCCAGATAGGCCAGGACCAAACCGTTTTCGAGTCCCGAGGTGGCGAAGTCGCGCGCGGGCGGGACCGCGATGTAGACGAGCACACCGGCGGGCAGCATCAACGCGCGTCGACCCTGCAGGCTCGGCGCGTACAGCCGCCCGGCGCCCAGCATCGCCAGCACGACACCGGCCACGCTGAGCGTGAGCGCCAGCGCGAGCACCACGTACTCCAACCGCACCGGCCCGCCGATGACACTGCCGACATAGACCAGATAGGTCCACAGGGTGGACGTGTTGGCCTCGACCCGCTCGCCGGCGTTGAACACCGGACCGTTGCCCGCCAACAGGTTTCGCACGGTGCGCAACACGATCAGGCCGTCGTCGGCGATCCAGCGGCGCTGCCACGCGGCCCAGGTGAACAGGGCCGCGACCACGACCACGCTGGCCCACAGGCTGATCCGGACGGTCTTGTCGTAGGCAAACCGCGGGCCGCGCACCACCAGGTGCGCGGCTGTCAGGGTGAGCTGGTCAACTGAGGAAGACTGCGGCACCGAGGGTTCCGATCCACGTGACGGCCAGCAGCTGCAGCACCCGGTCCTTCAGCGCGATCTCCTCCGGCTCACCGGCAAGGCCGCCGTCGACGTCGACGGCATATCGCAGTATCGCGATCGTGAAGGGGATCATCGACACGACGAACCACGATGTCCCGCCCGAGCCGTCCCGCTCGAAGGCCCACAGCCCGTAGCACAACACCAGCGCGGTCGCCGACAAGGTCCACACGAACCGCAGGTAGGAACTGGTGTAGCTCTCCAGCGACTTGCGGATCTTGGCGCCGGTGCGTTCGGCCAGCTGAAGTTCGGCGTACCGTTTGCCGGCCGCCATGAACAGCGAGCCGAACGCCATCATCAACAAGAACCATTGCGACAGCGGGACATCGGCGGCGACACCGCCGGCGATGGCGCGGATGAGAAATCCTGAGGAAACGATGCAGATGTCGATGACCGGCTGGTGTTTGAGACCGAAGCAGTAGGCCAGCTGGATGCCGATGTAGATCGCCATGACCAACGCCAGGTTCGGCGTCACCAGCCACGACACCGCCAGCGAGCCCGCACCCAGCACCACGGCGAGGGTGTAGGCCAGCCATTCGGGCACCACGCCCGCCGCGATCGGCCGGAACCGCTTGGTCGGATGCGCGCGGTCGGCTTCGACGTCACGGGCGTCGTTGACGAGGTAGACCGCCGAGGCGGCCAGGCTGAAGACCGCGAACGCCAGCAGAACCCGGACCAGCACCTCGCGATAGTCGTAGACGTAGCGGTCGTCACCGAGCGCGGCCAGCGGCGCGGCGAAGACCAGGACGTTCTTCACCCACTGGCGGGGGCGGATGGCCTTGACGATGCCGGTTGCGACGTTGCGCGGTGGACCCTTGCCCGACGTGGGATCTTCGCGGTACTGCGGTGCCCCCGCTGCGCTTTCCTTCGAGATGCTCATCGGTCCCCTTCTCTCCGGTCGGCGACCGTACTGACCGCTTTCGCGACGGCCGCCCCGACGGCGACGCCGGTGAGGACGTCGGTGGGGTAATGCACGCCGAGAACCAACCGGGACAGTGCCATCGGCGGCACCAGAAGCGCAGCCAGCGGCAGGCCGGTGGCCCGCGCCAGCAGCAGCGCGGCCGCGGTGGTGGACGTCGCGTGTGCCGACGGGAAGCTCAGCCGGCTCGGCGTTGTGACGTTGACCGCGATCGACGGATGGTGTGGGCGTTCGCGGCGCACCACCCGCTTGATCAGCACCGCTGCCGCATGTGCGAAAAACGCACCGGCGCCCGCGGCCAACCAGGCGTGACGACGGTTCGGCGAGAGCAACGCACCCAGCGCCGCGACGGCCAGCCAGCCCAGGCTGTGTTCACCGAAATGGCTCAGCGCCCGTGCACCGGGCAGCACACCGGGCCGCCCGGCCAGTGCGTGCTGGACGGCGACCAGCGCGGCTTCTTCGCCGCGGACCGAGTCAGGCATGCGGTGATGCCTCGAGCAGCACCGACTCCCACTTCTGCTTGCTGGAGAGCACCGGCAGGGCTTCGCGGTAGACCTTGCGCATCCGGTTGAACGTGCGGGCGACCCGAAGTTGCCGCCGCAGCGAGGAACGAAGCAGGCTGAACATCTTCTCGCGGTCACGCTGGCGGTACACCACACCGCGGCCGTCGGCGGTGGTGACGGTGACGCCGTCGACCACACACAGTGTGAACCACCTGGCGTCCTGCGTGGCCACGTTGAACTGCGGGCGGTGGTGGTGCTGCGGATCGTGCGGCTTGAGTTGGTGAATCACCCCGCGGCTCAGCCGCGTCGAGATGGACAGCGGGTTGGTGGGGATCTTCACCTTCTTGCGCGCCTTGTCCGAAGGCGGCGGCAGCGCGGTGGCACCGGGGAGCACCACCGCATCGGGGAACTGCTGGCGCATCTTGCGCACCTCGGGCAGCGCGGACTCCAGGATCGAAAAGAGGTGTTCGGGTCCGGCCAGAAAGTCGTCCATCGCCTTGTTCTGGATCGCGACGGTCGAATACTCAAGGCACAAAAGGTGTTTGAGGGTGGCCTTCAGGTGGCTGGCCATCAGACCGCGGATGTTGCCGTCCCAGTGCAGGGCTGCGACCACCAGGCGGTTGCGCAGGTGGAAGTACGCCTGCCAGTCGATGGCGTCGTCCTTGTCGCTCCAGGCCATGTGCCAGATCGCTGCACCGGGCAGGGTCACGGTGCCGTATCCGTGCTCGGCGGCGCGCAACCCGTAGTCGGCGTCGTCCCACTTGATGAACAGCGGCAGCGGCTGACCGAGTTCCTCGGCGACCTGCCGCGGGATCATGCACATCCACCAACCGTTGTAGTCGACGTCGATGCGTCGGTGCAGCAGCTTGCTACGGGGCTCGTCTTCATCGGCGAGCGGGTACTTCGCGAAGTTGTGGTCGTATTCGGTGTTGAGCGCGTTGGTCCACATGAAGTTCTGCTGGGCCACCATCTCACCCATCACGTGCAGATGGGAGGGCTCCTGCAGGTTGAGCATCTGACCGCCGACGAGGGTGGGTGCCTTGGCGAACCGGCTCATCGCCAACGCCCGCAGGATCGAGTCGGGCTCGATGCGAATGTCATCGTCCATGAACAGGATCTGTTCGCAGTCGGTGTTTTTCAGCGCTTCGTACATCACCCGGCTGTAGCCGCCGGATCCGCCGAGGTTCGGCTGGTTGTGCACTGACAGCCGGTCGCCGAGCGCGGCGGCGGCCGCCGCAAACCCCGGATGGTCCTTGGCCTTTTGGGTGCCCTGATCGGACACGATCACCGCGCCCACCACCTCGTCCACCAAAGGATCTGCGGTCAGGGCGGCCAACGCGTTGACGCAGTCGGCGGGCCGGTTGAACGTCGGAATGCCGACCGCGATGTTGGCCCGCACCGGCGCGGGCGACGTCGCGTACCAACCGGCGCTGTGCAGCGTGGTGTTGCTGTCGGTGGCGATGTCGAACCAGATCCAGCCGCCGTCCTCGAACGGCGAAATGTCGATCTCGAACTCGACCGAGGCGTGCTCGCCGCTGACCGGTGCCCCGCCCACGGTGATCCGCGCGCCGGTGGCCTTGGAGCGGTACACGTCGACGCGCCCGCTGCCGGTCAGCTCGACGCGCAGCACCACGGTGTCCAGCGTCGACCAGCGCCGCCAGTAACTGGCGGGAAACGCGTTGAAGTACGTCGCGAACGACACCTCGGATTCGGCGCCGATCTCGAGGCTGGTGCGCGTCGGCGCGTGGGCACGACGGGTGTTGGTGCTCGATTCCTCTATATAGAGCTTGCGAACGTCGTGCGGTTCGCCCGGGCGCGGCGAGATGATGCGCGCCAGCAGGCTGACGGCCTTGGACTCTCCGGCGTCGAGCGCCCCGGACGGGATGTCACTCATGCGCTGCTGCTTTCTGTGCCGTTGCTCAGTGGGGCGCCGTCGGTCAGGTGCGGCGCCAGGATGTTGTCGTACATGCTCAACGCGCTGGCGATGGCCATGTGCATGTCGAGGTACTGATAGGTGCCCAGCCGGCCACCGAACAGCACCTTCGCCGACGCCGTTTCGGCTCTCGCCCTGGCCCGGTATCCGGCCAGCATGTCACGGTCGGCCTCGGTGTTGATCGGATAGTAGGGCTCGTCGTTGTCATCGGCGAAGCGAGAGAACTCCCGCATGATGACGGTCTTGTCGGACGGATAGCTGCGCTCGGGGTGGAAGTGGCGGAACTCGTGAATACGCGTGTAGGGCACCTCGAGGTCGTTGTAGTTCATCACCGGCGTGCCTTGGAAATCCCCGGTGGGCAGCACCTCGAGCTCGAAATCGAGGGTGCGCCAGCCCAACCGGCCCTCGGCGTAGTCGAAGTAGCGGTCCAGCGGGCCGGTGTAGACGACCGGGGCCGACGGCGACTCGTTGCGCAGCTGGTCACGGACGTCGAACCAGTCGGTGTCGAGGCGCACCTCGATGCGGTCATCGGCGGCCATGTTCTGCAGCCACGCGGTGTAGCCGTCGACCGGCAGGCCTTCGTAGGTGTCGTTGAAGTACCGGTTGTCGAAGGTGTACCGCACGGGCAGCCGGGTGATGTTGGAAGCGGGTAGCTCCTTGGGGTCGGTTTGCCACTGTTTGGCGGTGTATCCCTTGACGAACGCCTCGTAGAGCGGACGCCCGATCAGCGAGATCGCTTTCTCCTCCAGGTTCTGGGCGTCCTCGGTGCTGATCTCGGCGGCCTGCTCCTTGATCAGTGCACGGGCCTCATCGGGTGAGAAATAGCGGCCGAAGAACTGCGACACCAGGCCCAGGCCCATCGGGAACTGGTAGGCCTGTCCGTTGTGCATGGCGAAGACGCGGTGCTGGTATCCGGTGAAGTCGGTGAACTGGCGCACGTAGTCCCACACCCGCTTGTTGGAGGTGTGGAACAGGTGGGCGCCGTAGCGGTGCACTTCGATACCGGTCTGCGGGTCGGGCTCGGAGTAGGCGTTACCCCCGATGTGCGGCCGACGCTCGAGAACCAGGACGCGCTGGTTCAGCTGCGTAGCCGCGCGCTCGGCAATCGTCAGGCCGAAAAATCCGGAACCGACGACAAAGAGGTCATAACGGGCTCCGGACGGTGGGTGCGCTGGGCCCCCGCGCGAAGCGCCGGGGACGACCGGGGGAACAGAGGTGGTCATCGGCAGCAAGGGTATCCGAACACGCGTACCCCGCCCGAATCCGACAAGCCTGCGGCGGGCGGCCGAAGGTTGCGATCGGCTCACGATTACGCATCGTCACTTTTGCCTCATTAGTCACATCAGTAACGTCGTTCACGTCGGTCCTCCGCCGACAGTGCGAGACCTGGGTTGATCACAAGATCACCCCACCCGACGTAGTCCAGATATTGAGGAGACTTCCGTGCCGAACCGCCGTCGACGCCGGCTTTCCACAGCCACGAGCGCAGTCGTGGCCCTGGCGGTCGCGAGTCCAGCCGCAGTCATCGCCGTGACCGACTTGTCCGCGAGCACCGATCCCGGCCCTCAGCATCGCGAGTTCGTCCAGGCCGCGATGATCACCGACCTGCCGGGTGAAATCATGTCCGCCCTGTCCCAGGGGCTGTCGCAGTTCGGCATCAACCTGCCGCCGATGCCGACCGGCATGCTCACCGGAACCGGCTCCACGACACCCAGCCTGACGTCACCCGGACTGACCTCTCCGGGTCTGACGTCACCGGCGCTCACCACGCCCGGATTGACTACGCCCGGACTGACCACGCCGGGCCTAACCGGGCCGAGCCTGGACGTTCCCAGCGCCACCGTGCCGGGTGCGACCTTGCCCGCGCCTTCGCTCACCGATCCGGCGCTGGCCGATCCGTCGTTGACCAACCCCGCGTTGACCACGCCCGGGCTCACCACCCCCGAACTGACCACGCCGGAGCTGACCGCGCCGGGGCTGACCGCCCCGACCGCGACGACGCCCGGGCTCACCGCGCCGGATCTGACCGCGCCGGGCCTGTCGACTCCGCCGGCTCTGACCGATCCTGCCCTGGCCACCCCGGTCTCCACGGGGCTCACCGGTGAGGTGCCGATCTCGGCGCCCATCGGACTGGACCCCGCGGCGGGCACCTATCCGATCCTCGGCGATCCGACCCTGGCGACGATGCCTGCGACGGCCCCAGCCAGCGGCGGCATCATCGGCGACCTGTCCAGCATGGCCAACCAGCTGGGCGCCGGGCAGGCGATCGACCTGCTCAAGGGCATGGTGATGCCAGCGATCATGTCGGCCGTCAAACCGCCGGCACCGGCTCCCGCACCGGCCCCAGCGCCGTAAACCTGTTTCAGACGGCACCGCAGAAGCCGATCGGGGCTCTGCGGTGCCGTTGCAGGTCGGTCACTTTCCCAGCCCAAACGCCGTGTCGAAACATTAGTAACAACTGACACATACGTAACATCGGTCTGTGCCGTGCCGCCGTCCCATGCCGTCGTTGCTGTTCACCGCTGTCGCGGCGACGGTCGTCATGCTGCCGATGGCGGTCTACGGCATGCCCGGTGACGACGGTGACAAGCCGCCGGCTCTGGAGGCGCCGCGGATGGCTGAACAGCCGCTCGCCGATCTCGGCGCAGGCGAAACCGTCCGCGAGATCCACCAGGACACGCCGTTCGCGATGGTCGCGCTCACGGCGTCCGACCTCACCGGCACCTCGGCCAAGGTGCGGGCCAAGAAGGCCGACGGCACCTGGGGGCCGTGGTACGAGGCCGAACCCCTCGAGGGTGTAGGCCCTGAGGGGCCCGAGGCGGTCGGCCCCCGCGGCACCGAACCGGTGTTCGTCGGGCGCACCACCACGGTGCAGATCGCGGTCACCCGGTCGCCCGGCGCCACACCGACCCCGCCCGCACCTGGGCCCCAACGGTTTTCCGATGCGGACCGCCCCGAGTTGGGCTACCTGCCCGCCAACGTCGAGCAGCCGTTCGCCCAGAACATCAACGCCGTGCTGATCAGCCCGCCGCAGGCGCCGGTGGACAACCTGCCGCTGCCATCGGCGGTCAACAGCCCCGGCGTGCCGCCGGTCATCATCAACCGCGCACAATGGGGCGCCGACGAATCGATGCGGCGGTGCGGAGAACCGCGCTACGACAGTGGAATTCGGGCCGGCATCGTGCACCACACCGCGGGCAGCAACGAGTACGCGCCCGAGGACTCGGCCGGGATCGTGCGGTCCATCTACGAGTACCACACCCGCACGTTGGGCTGGTGCGACATCGCCTACAACGCGCTGGTCGACAAGTACGGCCAGGTGTTCGAGGGTCGTGCGGGCGGGATCACCAGGCCGGTCGAGGGAGCCCACACCGGCGGGTTTAACCGCGACACCTGGGGCGTGGCGATGATGGGCAACTTCGATGCCGTTCCGCCCACCCCGATTCAGCTGGGCACCACGGGCCGGCTGTTGGGTTGGCGCATGGGCATGGACCACATCGACCCGAGGGGCACCGTGGTGCTGGCCTCCTCAGGAGGGTCGTTCGCCAAGTTCCCGTTCGGCGCCGCCCCGACGCTGCCGGCGATCTTCACCCACCGCGACGTCGGCGTCACCGAATGCCCCGGTAATGCGGCCTACGCGCTGATGGACCAGATCCGTGAGATCGCCGCGCGGTTCAACAGCCCACCGGGGCCCGCCGACCTCGTCGACACCCTGCGCGGCGGCGCGATCTTCGCGCGCTGGGAGGCGATGGGCGGACCGAACAGCCCACTGGGCAACCCGACGTCACCTGAGGCCTCCGGTCAAGACGGCATCCGATACGCGACGTTCGAGCGCGGCGCCCTGTACTGGTCCCCGCCCACCGGCGCCCAGCCGCTGACCGGGGAGATCTACAAGGCGTGGGGGTCGCTGGGCTTCGAACGCGGCGCGCTCGGCCTGCCAACCAGCGGGGAAATCCACGAGCCGCTGTGGATCGTGCAGAACTTCCAGCACGGCACGCTCAACTTCGATCGCGAGTCGGGCAGCGTGACACGGGTCATCGACGGCATCGCGGTCAACCTGCCCCCGACCTACGTCGACCACGAACCGATTCAGCTGGAGCGGTTCACCCCGCCGATCAGCCCGACCTGAGTCACCCACCGGGGACCTACTTGACAGTAGCTTACCGTGTAGTAAGTTCTCCTGGTCACCTCCGACATAACACGACTTAGGAGTATCAATGCAGGTAGCGCCACGTTCGCGGCTCACGGTCGGCGTCGCTCTGGCAGCTGCCAGTGTCGTCGCCGTCACGCCCTTGACAGTGCCGACGTCCGTGCCATCGCCCCCTGCGGTCAGCTCGGCTGCCGTGCAATTGGCGGCCGCCTACAACCCCTTGCAGCCGTGGATCGAGGCGTTCCAAACGGCATCTGCCGGTGCCACGCAGATCGGCGACACCTTCTCCGAAGCCCCCGCCGTGCTGCTGCAACAGATCTTGGCGAACCAGGCAAGTTACCTGCGTGAGGTGCTGAAGAACCCGGGCAGCATCGGCACGGTCCTCGGGCAGATGGTCGGCAACGTGCAGGCCGCGTTCGCCGCCGCCACCCTGCTCGGCATCGATGCCAGCAACAATCCCTTTCCGAGTCAGGAATCGCTCGACGGATGGCACTCGATCCTGTTGCAATCGATTCCCAAGTTGCTGCCGGCGGGTACTCCCCCACAGGCAGTCGCGGTGATCAAAGAACTCCTCAACGTTCTCTCCTCCCCGATCAGTGGCATCGCGATGGGGTTGGTCGGGCCGGTCGTCAGCCCCGTGGTGGCGGTGGTGAACAGCGTGCACAACATCGTCAGCGCGCTGGTCGCCGGCGACTTCGCGGGCGCGATGCAGCGCGTCATCAACATCCCGGCCAACATCGTGGGTGCGGTGCTCAACGGCGCCAACATGAACCTCGACGGCCTGGTCCCGCTGCTCAACAACGCGGGACTGCTGTCGCCGGGCACCACCCTGCACAACCTCAACATCCAGTTCGGTGGGCTGTTCAGCCCGGGTTCCACGGGTGTGGACCCAATGACTGGCGAGCCAGTTAGCATTGGCGGTTCGATCTTCAACTCGATCGGCATGACCACCACCACCGACATGATGGGATTCCCGCTCACGCTGGAGATTCCCGGTATCGGAATCGGGCCGATAGGGGCGCTGGTGGCGTTCGGTCAGATCATCGCCAAGGCGATCGGGTGGAGTGGCATCGGCAACCCGCTGGCCGAATTGGTCAAGACGCCGGCAGCCGACACCGCGCCTGACACCACACTGGTCAGCAAGACGGCGTCGACCAACGCTTCGCCGGCGGTGCTTCCGAGCCCCGCGGCCGTCACGCTCAACGTCTCCTCGGGCGCGACAGCTTCGGAGTCGTCTTTGGAGACCACAGAAGCCGCGGCAGGCGCGGCGGATCCGGCAGCGTCGGCCGAAACCGGGGGCGCTGACGAAAGCACCAGCGATCCGACGGCGGACGACGCCAACGCCAGCGCCGGAGCCGAGGTCACTGACGCGGACACCAGGGACGCGACGACGGATACCGATACCGATATCGACGCGGGCGAGGCTGATGGCGCGAAGACGGATACAGAGAAGGCGGCCACGTCGACGACGTCCGACACGGGCGAGAGCGACAGCGACAGCGACAGCGACAGCGACAGCGACAGCAGCAAGAGTCCGAACTCCGCGAGCGGCTCGCAGGAGTAGCTCCATCTGACCAGTGGGCCCTCGCGATGCGGGGGCCCACTACTTTTGGCTTCAGATCAGTTGGGACGCCACTGGCGGCCGCGGCACATATCAGTCAGTGGATCGAGGCTGAAGCCAAGTCACCACCAACGTTCGAGGACGCGGGCCACCCCGTCCTGGTTGTTGGTCAACGTGACCTCGTCCGCGGCGGCCAACGCCTCGGGATGGGCGTGGGCCATGGCCACCCCCAGCCCGGCCCACTGCAGCATGGGAATGTCGTTGGGCATATCGCCGAACGTCACCACCTCGTCGGCGGCGATGTTCAGCGGACGGGTGAGCTCCTCGATTCCGGAGGCCTTGCTGACGCCCACCGGCATGACCTCGATCAGGCCGTTGTCGGTGGAGTAGGTGATGTCGGCGCGCTCCCCGATATGCCGGGCCAGCACATCGGCCATATCGGAACTGCGGGCGCCGGCCTTGCGGACGAGCAGCTTGATCGCCGGCGCGCTGAGTAGATCCGACATGGACACCTCGGTGTTGTCCGGGTTGAGCCAGGCGTGCTCGTAGCCCGGTGAGCTGACGAACTGTGGCGTCGCCGCGTCGTGGGCGCTCTCGCCCACCCGTTCAACGGCCAGCCCGGAACCGGGGATGACGCGGGTGGCGATGTCGCTGAGTTCGGCCAGCAACTCCGTGGACAACGTGCGCGCGGAGACGATGCGGTCCGTGGCGGGGTCGTAGATCACCGCGCCGTTGGCGCACACCGTCATCGGCGCGAAACCCAATGCGTCGACGACCGGCTGCACCCACCGCGGCGGACGCCCCGTTGCGAGCACGAACTGCGCCCCGTCGGCCACGGCCGCGTGCACGACGGCGTTGGTGCGCGCGGTGACCTTCTCGTCGTCGTCGAGCAGCGTGCCGTCCACATCGGAGGCGATCATGATCGGCCGGTTCATCGGCGACTCTTGGCTTCTTGCTGCGCACGCTTTCTGGCGCGCTCGGCGAGTTCGGCTTCGTCGAGCGCCTTGGCCTCGGCCAGCGTCGGCGCGCTGCCACCGAGCCGGCGCGGTAGCCAGTACGCATCGGGCGGTTGCGGATATTCGCGCTGGGCCTTGTCCAGCAGCTCACCCATCGAGGACCGCAGCGCCGTCAGCGTCTGCTCCATGGTGTCGGCGGCGTGCAGCGGAGCACCGACCTGAACGGTGATCGGAATCTTGCTGCGGCCCAACCGCCGTGGGTGATCCTTGGTCCAGAGGCGCTGCGCGCCCCACACGATCAACGGAATCATCGCGACGTCGGCGTCGCGCGCCATCCGCGCCGCACCGGTCTTGAAGTCCTTGAGCTCGAAGCTGCGGCTGATGGTCGCCTCGGGATACACCCCGACCAGTTCACCGGCGCGCAACCGGTCCACCGCGACCGCGTAGGCGCCGGCGCCGGCCCGGCGATCCACCGGGATCGTGCCGGTGCGGCTGATGAGGAAGTTGATGATCTTCACTTCCTGCATCTCCTCTTTGATCATGAACCGCAGCCGCCTCCCGCGGTAGTGCACTGCCAGGGCCGCCGGCAGCCAGTCGATGTAGCTGGTGTGGTTGATGGCGATCACCGCGCCGCCAGAAGTGGGGATGTGCTCCAGGCCGTTATACGTGATGCGGATGCCGTTGAATTTGACGGCCGCCTTGACCAGAACCTCGAGCGTCCGGAAGACCGGCTCCCTGGCCACTACCCCGGCGCCCCGTTCGTATCGGGCTGACCTCCCCGCCGCGCCGCCTTCTGCGCCGCCTCCTCGGCGTCCATCCGATTGGCCTCCGCCAGCGACGGTGCACCGCCGCCCAGCCGGTGCGGCACCCAGTACTCGCCCGGCGGATGCGGACCGTAGGCATCCTGCACGCGTTCCAGCAGATGCTGCATCCGCGAATGCAGCAGCGCGGTGAGCTCGGGCGCGGGCAGCGTCGGGGCGATCGGTTCCCCGACCGCGACCGCGATCGGCACCTTGGGCCGCCACAGATTCTTCGGGTGCCCCTTGGTCCAGATGCGCTGGGCGCCCCACACGATGTGCGGCACGATCGGCACATTGCAGTCGATCGCCATGCGCGCCGCGCCGGACTTGAGCGTCTTGATCTCGAAGCTGCGGCTGATGGTGGCCTCCGGATAGACGCCGACCAGCTCGCCGTCCCGCAGCATCTGACAGGCCGCCCCATACGATTCGGCGCCGCTGCCGCGGTCCACCTCGATGTGGCGCAGGCTGCGCATCAGGGGTCCGCCGATCTTGTGGTCGAAGACCTCTTTTTTCGCCATGAACCGCACCTTGCGGCCGCGCTTCTGCCGGTAGGCGGGCAGCCCGGCGAACGTGAAGTCGAAGTAGCTGGTGTGGTTGATGGCCACCACCGCCCCACCGGTCACCGGCAAGTTTTCGACGCCGGTGACGGTGAACGTCAACCCCTGCGCGCGCCAGATGAGCCGCGCAAGTTGGATGACTGTGCCGTACACCGGTTCCACAGCCGCCAGCGTAGTGCGCCTGCGTGGATGCGACTCCTGCTGTCTGTTGCCGTTAAGCTCGAAGGGTCAGCATCGTCGCGGAGAAAGGATGTTAGTGCAGGTCACAAGCGTCGGGCATGCGGGTTTCCGCATTGACACCAGGGCCGGAAGCATCCTGTGCGATCCCTGGCTGAACCCGGCGTACTTCGGGTCATGGTTCCCGTTCCCCGACAACAGCGCGCTGGACTGGGAAGCCCTCGGCGACTGCGACTATCTCTACGTCTCGCACCTGCACGCCGACCACTTCGACCCGAAGAACCTGCGCGAGCACGTCAACAAGGACGCGGTGGTGCTGCTGCCCGATTTCCCGGTCCCCGATCTGCGCCGCGAACTGGAGAAGGTGGGGTTTCACCGCTTCGTGGAAACCGCCGACTCGGTCAAGCACCGCGTCAGCGGCCCCAAGGGCCATCTCGATGTGATGATCATCGCGCTGCGCGCTCCTGCCGACGGGCCGATCGGAGACTCCGGCCTGGTGGTCGACGACGGCGAAACCGTCTGCTTCAACATGAACGACGCCCGTCCGGTCGACCTGGACGTGGTGCACGCCGACTTCGGCCAGGTCGACGTGCACATGCTGCAGTACTCCGGGGCGATCTGGTATCCGATGGTCTACGACATGCCGGCCCGGGCCAAGGAAGCGTTCGGCATCCAGAAGCGGCAGCGACAGATGGACCGCTGCCGCCAGTACATCGCGCAGGTCGGCGCCCGATGGGTGATCCCGTCGGCGGGTCCGCCGTGTTTTCTGGATCCAGAGTTGCGCCACCTCAACGACGATTCCGGCGATCCGGCCAACATCTTTCCCGATCAGGTCGTGTTCCTCGACCAGATGCGCACCCACGGCCATGAGGGCGGGTTGTTGATGATCCCGGGGTCGACGGCGGAGTTCACTGGGGCACAGCTGGATTCGCTTACCCATCCGCTGCCCGACGACGAGGTGCAGGACATCTTCACCACGGGCAAGGCCGCTTACATCGCCGACTACGCCGAGCGGATGGCGCCGGTGCTCGCCGCGGAGAAGGCGGGGTGGGCGGCGGCCGCCGGTGAGTCGCTGCTGGAACCGCTGCGCGCGGTGTTCGAGCCGATCATGATCCAGAGCGACCAGATCTGTGACGGTATCGGATATCCGGTCGAACTCCGGCTACACGGCCGTGACCACAACGAAACCATCGTGCTCGACTTCCCCAAACGCGCTGTGCGTGAACCGATCCCGGATGAGAAGTTCCGTTACGGTTTTCGGATCGCCCCCGAGTTGGTGCGCACCGTGCTGCGTGACAACGAACCGGACTGGGTCAACACCATCTTCCTGTCGACGCGGTTTTCGGCCTGGCGGGTCGGGGGCTACAACGAGTACCTGTACACCTTCTTCAAATGCCTCACCGACGAACGCATCGCCTACGCCGACGGCTGGTTCGCCGAGGCGCACGATGACACGGCGTCGATCACGTTGGACGGCTGGGAAATTCAGCGGAGATGTCCGCATCTGAAGGCCGACCTGTCGAAGTTCGGCGTGGTGGACGGTTCGACGCTGACCTGCAACCTGCACGGGTGGCAGTGGAACCTCGAGAACGGTCGGTGTCTGACCAGCAAGGGTCACGAACTGCGGAGGCGGAAACTATGACCGCACCCCGCCAGTACTACGACGACGGGCAGATCCAGCTCGATCGCCAAGCGATCACGTTGCGGCGCTACCATTTTCCGTCGGGCACATCGAAGGTGATCCCGCTGTCGTCGATCCGCGGGTACAAGGCCGAGCCGCTGGGAATGTTCACCCACCGGTTCCGGATCTGGGGCAGTTCGGATCTGCGTCGCTGGCTGCCGCTGGATGTCTGGCGGCCGATCAAGTCGACGCTCGTCACGCTCGATGTTGACGGCACCCGGCCCAAGCCGGCCTTCACGCCGCAGCGGCCCGACGAGTTTCTGGCCAGCCTCGACCAATTGCTGGACAGCTAGCGGCGAAACCGGCGCAGTACCGCCCGCAGCCCCCACGCACCGGCGCCGGCTGACACCAGCCACGGCGCACCGACCAGGATCGGATCGATCCACTGATGGTTGCGGTCCGCTCGCTTGCCGTCGGTGCGCGAACGCCAACCATGGTGGGTGAACTCGGCCTTGACGCCGGTTTGAGTGATCGGGTTGTCGGGCCGCAGCGTGAGAAACGACCGCAGATGGCTTTCCACCGCGTCCACCCGGTCCGCAGCGATCAGCAGCAGCCAGTGCGCCGCGCGGGCTTCGCTGTACTTGCGGTAGGAGAACCGGCGGATCGCACCCGAGAGCCCGTGTAGCGGTGTGGCGGTTCCGAACACCGGCGTGACGAACTTGTGCTCGATCGAACGTTCCCGCGGCACCACCTGTTCTTGGCGGTCGGGGAAATCCCAATGGGCACCGGTGGATTGGGGGTCGTACTTCAGCTTCGGCACCGACGGGCGGTCGTTGGGATCGAGATCGACTCCCCAACCCGGGATTTGGGCACGCAACTCGGTGATGTCGGGCCGATTCGGATGCTCTGCGGTGTAGGTCATGTGGAGTCCTTCGATGGTCAGGCCGCCGCGGGCAGGATGACCGGTTTGATGCAGTTATCCAGCTTGGCGGAGAAGATGTGATAGCCCTCGGCGATGTGTTCGAGCGGAATGCGGTGGGTGATGATGTCGCTGGGGGCCAGGTACCCGTTCTGGATATGTGAGAACAGCCGGGGCCATTGGCGTTTGACCGGACACTGGTTCATCCGCAACGTCAGTCCCTTGTTGAGCGCGTCGCCGAACTTCACCAGCGAGAAGATCGGTCCGTACGCGCCCATCACCGATATCGTCGCGCCCTTGCGGACCGAGTCGATCGCCCAGTTCAACGCGACCGGCGAACCACCCTGCATCTTGAACTTGGCGGACGTCACATGCTGAAGGAAGTTGCCGTCGGCCTCGGCGCCGACCGCGTCGATCGCAACATCTGCGCCGAGGTAGTCGGTGGTTTTCTTCATCTCGACGACGATGTCGTCGCACTCGGCGAAGTTGATGGTCTCGGCGTGCGCGAAGGTGCGGGCCTTCTCCAACCGGTAGTCGAGGTGGTCGATGACGATCACCCGGCCAGCGCCCATCAGCCACGACGATTTGGCGGCGAACAGGCCGATCGGTCCGGCCCCGAACACCACCACCGTGTCACCTTCGACGATGTCGCCGAGCTGGGCACCGAAGTACCCGGTGGCCAGGGCGTCGGTGCACATCAACGCGTCGTCGTCGGCCATCCACTCCGGGATGACGGCGGGCCCGACGTCGGCGAACGGTACCCGGACCAACTCGGCCTGACCGCCGTCGTATCCGCCGCAGGTGTGCGAGTAGCCGTAGATGCCGCCCACCGCGGTGGCGTTCGGATTCACGTTGTGGCAGTTGGAGAACAGGCCGCGCGCACAGTAGTAGCAGGACCCGCAGTAGACGTTGAACGGCACCATCACGCGGTCGCCGCGCTTCAGGTTCTGCACCGACGGTCCGACGTCCTCGACCACTCCGATGAACTCGTGGCCGAACGTGAAGCCGACCCGGGTGTCGGGCATCATGCCGTGGTACAGGTGCAGATCCGAACCGCAGATCGCCGCGCGCTGTACCCGCACGATTGCGTCGTTGGGATGCTCCACCTTGGGCGGCGCCTTCTCCTCGACCCGCACCTTGTACGGGCCGCGGTACACCATTGCTCGCATGCTCTCCTCCTGACCGGTGGCGATACCCCGGCTGGAGGCGGCGAAACCTGCGCTAGCGCTTCGGTTCGAGCACTTCGGCGCCGACGAACGGCACCAACGCTTCTGGTACCCGCACGCTGCCGTCGGGCTGCTGATGGTTCTCCAGGATCGCCACCAGCCAGCGGGTGGTGGCCAGCGTGCCGTTGAGCGTCGCGGCGATCTGCGGCCTGCCGTTGTCGTCGCGGTAGCGCACCGCCAGCCGACGGGCCTGAAACGTCGTGCAGTTCGACGTCGAGGTCAACTCGCGATACGTCTGCTGTGTCGGAACCCATGCCTCGCAGTCGAACTTGCGCGCCGCTGACATCCCGAGATCCCCTGCGGCGATGTCGATTATGCGGTACGGCACGTCGATCAGGGCCAGCATCTCGCGCTGCCAGCCGAGTAGCCGGTCATGTTCGGCCTCGGCCTGCTCAGGTCTGCAGTAGACGAACCCCTCGACCTTGTCGAACTGATGCACGCGGATGATGCCGCGGGTGTCCTTGCCGTGGCTGCCCGCCTCCCGGCGAAAGCACGACGACCAGCCGGCATAGCGCAGCGGCGCGCCGGACAGGTCGAGGATCTCGTCGGCGTGGTAGCCGGCCAACGGGACCTCGGAGGTGCCGACGAGGTAGAGGTCGTCGGATTCGATCCGGTACACCTCGTCGCTGTGCGCACCGAGGAACCCGGTGCCCGCCATCACCTCGGGACGCACCAGCACCGGCGGGATCATCAGCGTGAACCCGTTGTCGGTCGCCAGCCGCGCGGCGAGCTGCATCAGCCCCAGTTGCAGCAGCGCGCCCGCGCCGGTGAGGAAGTAGAACCGCGCACCGGACACCTTGGCGCCGCGCTCCAGATCGATCAACCCCAGCGACTCGCCGAGCTCCACGTGGTCCTTGGGGTTGTCGATGGCCCGCGGTTCGCCGACCGTCTCGAGCACGACGAAATCGTCCTCACCGCCTGCGGGCACACCGTCGAGAATGACGTTGGAGATCGCCGTATGCGCTGCGGCGAACGCCTTTTCGGCCTGCCCCTGTTCGGCTTCGACCGCTTTGACCTTCTCGGCGAGGCTCTTGGCGTGCTCGAGTAGCGCGGGCCGCTCGTCCGGTGACGCCTTGCCCACCTTCTTGCTGGCGGCCTTCTGTTCGGCGCGCAGGCTGTCAGCGGCCGACACCGCCGCGCGGCGGGCGGTGTCGGCATCGACCAACGTGTCAACAAGTCCGGGATCCTCACCGCGGGCGCGTTGCGACGCGCGGACGGCATCGGGGTTTTCGCGCAGCAGCTTGAGGTCGATCACGGCCGCAACACTACTTTCGGCCCGGCGCGCGGGGTCGAGAGCCTCGTTTTCTACCGGAGCGTCGGGTTGCGAGCCACAACCACATAACTTTACAAATGCATCGCTTGTCACAGTGCCCGACACGCCTGTCACAATGGAGCAGATGTTGAACGTACCCGAGGCTCCCGAGGCTGACGAGCAGCCGCAGCGGGTGGCGTGGTGGAAGAGTTTGAATGCCACGCCGACGCGCCGCGGGCTACTGTTGACCGCGCTCGGTGCCCTGCTCATCGCCGGTTTGATCACCGCGGTGCCGCAGCGTGACGGTGCGACGGGGCTGACCGCCAGCACGATCTCGCTGGGCCCGCGGGGTAACGAGACCTTCGAGCACGCCAAGGCCGGTGATTGTCTGAACTGGCCGGAACGTACGCCGGACGCCGCCGAGATCGTCGACTGCAAGGACGAGCACCGCTTCGAGGTCGCCCAGTCGGTCGATATGCGTATCTACCCGGGCAGTGAGTACGGGCCCGACGCCGAGCCGCCATCGCCGGCGCGCATCCAGCAGATCAGCCAGGAGCAGTGCTCGACGTCGGTGCGGCGCTACCTCGGCGCCAACTACGACCCGAACAGCCGTTTCACGGTGAGCATGCTGTGGTCGGGCGAACGGGCGTGGCGCAACCAGGACGAAAGGCGCATGCTGTGCGGTCTGCAGCTGCCCGGACCCAACAACCAGCAGCTGCCGTTCAAGGGCAAGGTCGCCGACATCGACCAGTCCAAGGTGTGGCCAGCGGGCACCTGCCTGGGCATCGATCCGTCGACCAATCAGCCCACCGACGTTCCCGTCGACTGCGCGGCACCTCACGCAATGGAGGTGACCGGCGCGGTCAACCTGGCCGAGCGGTTCCCCGACGCGCTTCCGCCGGAGAACGAGCAGGACGCGTTCATCAAGGACGCGTGCACCCGGATGACCGACGAATACCTGGCACCCATCGAGCTGCGCAGCACCACGCTGACGTTGATCTACAGCACAATTTCGCTGCCGAGCTGGTCGGCGGGCAGCCGTCAGGTGTCGTGCAGCATCGGGGCCACGCTGGGCAACGGTGGCTGGTCAACGCTGCTCAACAGCGCCAAGGGCCCGCTGCTGATCAACGGTCAGCCGCCGATTCCGCCACCCGACATCCCGCAGGAGCGACTGAACTTCCCGCCGATCCCGATGCCGGAGGTCAGCAGTTCCTCGGCCGCCAGCAGTAATCAGTCCTCGAGCAGCGGAAGCAGCAGCAGCGGCGCGAGCAGTGGCAGTAGCAGCGGCAACACCCACAGCGGCGGCAGCTCGGATGGGACCCACCACGGCCCGCCGGGCAGCGAGGGCGCGCCGGAGGTCGAACAGCCCGGCAACACCTTCCTCGGCGGGCCGCCGGCTCCTGGGGCGCCGCCGGCACCGCCGCCGGGTGTTCCGCCGCCGCCTCCGCCACCGGGTCTTCCGCCGCCACCCCCGCCGCCGGGTCTGCCGCCGCCACCACCGGTACCTGCGCCCGCGCCCGCCCCGCCGCCACCACCGGTGCCGTAGTGGCGGTGCGGATGAGCCCGCAACGGTTCGACGAGTTGGTCTCCGAAGCGCTCGATCTCATACCGCCCAAGCTCGCCGCTGCGATCGACAACGCCGTCGTGCTCGTCGCGGACCGCAGCGAGGAGGAACCCGATCTCCTCGGGCTGTATCAGGGCATCGCGCTGACCGAACGCGACTCCTGGTACGCCGCGGGCTCGCTACCGGACACCATCACGATCTACCGCGATGCGCTGCTGGACGCCTGCGAAACCGAGGAGCAGGTGGTCGAGGAGGTGGCGATCACGGTCATCCACGAGATCGCCCACCACTTCGGTATCGACGACGAACGCCTGCACGAACTGGGTTGGGGATAGGCGGGCGCGGCATCCGCGAATTGTCGCCACACAGTGCTATGAACGGGCCATGAGCAGTGCGTGCCGCGAATGCCGAACGGGCCTCGAACACTGCCACGGCACCGTCATCCATCACGCGGCCGATCGCGCCGAGTGCACGGAACCCGACTGCGCGATGCCGGAGGTGGTGCACGTCTTTCAAATCGATTGCGAGGCCGCCGGCTGCACGTGCGGCGTCGCGGTGTCAGCCCATCGGATCAGCTGACTGCAGCGCATCCTCGACCGGGCTCACGTCGGGCTCCGGATAGAACGGCGGCGTCAGCGCACCCCACTGCACACAGCTCCAGCGGCCGTCGGTGATCGGAGCCAACACGATCGACTCGGCGTTGCCGAGGTGGTGGTCGAGCGCGAAGCTGCTGTCCACACCCGCCAGCACCGCCGACACCAGGCGGATCGCCGCGCCGTGGCTGACGACGACGATGTCGTTGTGCCAGGAGGCGTCGTCGAGGTGGCGCAGCCGCAGCTCGGTGATCGCGGGCAGATACCGGTAGAGCACGTCGCG
This sequence comes from Mycolicibacterium sp. XJ879, assembly GCF_053483935.1. Lineage (NCBI taxonomy): Bacteria > Bacillati > Actinomycetota > Actinomycetes > Mycobacteriales > Mycobacteriaceae > Mycobacterium > Mycolicibacterium sp. XJ879. The sequence goes on along the minus strand of NZ_JBEFTH010000002.1, from coordinate 415,998 downwards.
GCCCGATTCGCCGTTGGGCATCGGCACCTCCAGGTCGCCCTGATGCCACTGCTGGTAGACCGACTCGAACTCGGCGATGGCCGCGTCATCGTTGCGGTTCTCCAGATCGCCGACCTGAACTTCGTGGATGCCATCGAATTCGTAAGTGTCCAACCGCAGTTCGGCCGCGATCTCATGGGCGGTCTGGCCGGCCCGCACGGCCGCGGAGTGCGCAAGCAGACCGGGGCGGGTCATCGACGCGGCGCGCCTGGCGAATGTGCGTGCCTGGTTGCGTCCCAGATCGGTCAGCGGGGCACCCGGCGGGCGCGTGTCCAGCCGCCGTTCGACATTGGCATGTGACTGTCCGTGCCGAACCAATACCAACCGACCACTCACTGTTTGCCCTCCCGCAACCGCGTCAACCAGCGGGATGCCTCGTCCAACTGTGGCGGCACCGCGCCGGCGGCCGATCCCGTCGGCCAGGAACCCAAATAGCGCACATCTGCACAACGCCTGTGCAACGCCTTTAGTGCCTCGGCGACCGCGGCGTCGTCGATGTGCCCGACACAATCGAGGAAAAACACGTAGGTGCCCAACTCGGTTCGGGTGGGGCGGGATTCGATGCGGGTGAGGTCGATGTCACGCACGGCGAACTCGGTCAGCGCCAAGACCAGCGCGCCCGGCTCGTTGTCGAGGCGCAGCACCACCGACGTGCGGTCGGCGCCGGTGCGCTGCGGCGGCGCCGCGGGCGACCCGGCCAGCACGAATCGGGTGCGGGCGCTGGCCTCGTCGACGACGCCGGTGGCCAACGCCGCCAGCCCGCAGCGTGCGGCGGCCAGGGCCGTGCTCACCCCGGCGTCGGCGCGTCCCTCGGCGACGTCGTGTGCGGCCGCGGCGTTCGAATAGGCCGGCACCACCTGCGCTGCGGGCAGGTTGGCCGCCAGCCATTGGCGCACCTGCGCCGCGGCCACCGGAAACGCCGCGACGGTGGCCACGTCGGCGGCCGTGACGCCGTGCCGAACGGCGATCGTGAACGCCACATCGAGGGTGAGTTCTGCGAAGATCTGCAGCGGCGTTCCCGCCGCGAGGCTGTCGAGCGTCGGCAGCACCGCACCCTCGATCGAGTTCTCGATCGGCACACACGCGAAATCGGCGTTGCCGGACCGTACCGCCGCCAGCGCAGCTGCCGCGCTGTCGAACGCGACCGGAACCACGTCGTCGTTCGCCGCCGTGTTCGGGACCATGTCGGTGGCTGCCATTTTGCGCAGTGCCGCCTCGGTGAAGGTTCCCTCGGGTCCGAGATAGGCGATGCGCGGCACGAGGCCAACCCTATCGGTTCACCCCGGGTAACCCCGTTCCGCTGCACGTAAGCCTTGCGCGATTCGCTGGACACTAGTTAAGTTAGGCTCACCTAATCCAAGGAGTGACATGGTTGCGACCCTGATGGCACCTACGACGGCCGAACGAATCCGCAGCGCATGCGCGAGGGCCGGCACGGCGATGCTCGCGATCGACGGCATCGATCCCACCGAGTCCCCCGTGCACCATCTGCTGCGTGACGGTTCGTTCGCGATCACCGTTCCGCTCGGCGGCACGCTGGCCGCCACGGTGGCCGCTGCGGGACCCACCGGTGTGCCCGCCGTCCTGGAGATGACCGACTACGCGCCGCTGCCGCTGCGCGAGCCGGTGCGCTCGCTGGTGTGGAGCCGCGGTCGGCTGCATCACGTACCCGGCGCCGAGGTGCCGGCCCTGCTCGACCTGATCGCCTCCGAGGATCCCAACCCCGCGCTGCTTTCGGTCAACGCCGGTCCGGCCCGCGACGACGGCGATGTGCGCTACGCACTGGTGCGCCTGGAGGTGGATTCGGTGGTGGTCGCCGATTCCACCGGCGCCGAATCGATCGGTGTGAGCGAACTACTCGATGCGCAGCCAGACCCGTTCTGCGCCATGGAGGTCTGCTGGATCCAGCATCTGGAGTCGGCACACGGCGATGTGGTGGACCGGCTGGCCACCCGGCTGCCGATGTCGCTGCGCCGGGGCCGTGTCCGCCCGCTGGGGCTGGACCGCTACGGGGTGCGGCTGCGGGTGGAGAACGACGAGGGCGACCACGACGTGCGGCTGCCGTTCGCCAAACCGGTCGATGACGTCACCGGCCTGTCCCAGGCCATCAGGGTGCTGCTGGGCTGCCCCTTCCTCAACGGGCTACGTGCGCGCCGGCCCTGACCCGATTCGCCGCCCGCTACCGTAGCTGCGGTGACTGGCGGCCCAGACGAACTGACCGAAACGCAGCGACGCGCGCTGCGCATCGAGGTCACCGTCGTGCTGGCCGTGACGTTCGCGCTGTCGGCCTATACCGCGCTGTTGCGCCTTGTCGAATCGGCGTTGCTCGGCCTGGCCGCGCAGGTGGTCGCGCTCAACCCGCGCCGTTCACAGTTCGACCTGATCGACCTCGGCCTCAACCTGGCCGGGGTGTTCCAACTGCTGGCATGGGGCGCGCTGGCGGTATACCTGTTGTGGCGCAGCGGTTTTGGTCCTGACCGGATCGGTCTCGGCTTACCGAGGTGGCGGGCCGACGTACTCGGTGGCATCGGGCTTGCCGCGCTGATCGGGGTGCCGGGCCTGGCGCTGTACCAGATCGCGCGCATCCTCGGCCTCAACGCGTCGGTGGAACCCGCCGAACTCTACGACACGTGGTGGCGCATCCCGGTGTTGCTGCTGGTGTCGTTCGCCAACGGCTGGGCCGAGGAGGTGATCGTGGTCGGCTTCCTGCTCACCCGGCTGCGTCAACTGCGGGTCAACCCGTGGGTTGCCGTCGTCGCCTCGAGCGTGTTGCGCGGGCTCTACCACCTCTACCAGGGCTTCGGCGCCGGTCTCGGCAACGTCGCGATGGGCGTGGTGTTCGGTTATGTCTACCTGCGCACCGGGCGGCTGTGGCCCTTGATCATCGCGCACGCGTTGATCGACGCGGTTGCGTTCGTCGGATATGCCCTGGCGGCGGGGCACCTCAGCTGGCTCCAGTAAAAACCGGCGGTCGCCACGTAGATTTCTTGCTGTGAATGACGACCCGCGACCGCCTCGGGGTGTGGACCCCCGCAGCCGCCGGGAGCCGTCGCAGGTGATCCGCCGGGACCCCAACTTTCGTCCACCACCGCCACCGATACCACCGTCACACAGACCGTCCCCTCCCCCGCCGCCGCGCAAACCGCCGCCGCGCCGACCACCACCGCCCCCACCCGCACCGACAGCGAAAAAGCCTCGGCGCAAACGACATTGGGGCCGCCTGCTGCTCGCGTGCCTGCTGGTGGCGATCGTCGCGTTGGTGGCCACCGGGGTGTGGATGGACCGCTCGCTGCACCGCATACCGGCGCTGCCGAACCACGGCGACCGTCCCGCGGCGGGTGCGGGAACCACGTGGCTGCTCGTCGGATCCGACAGCCGCGCCAACCTGACACCCGAACAACAGAACGACCTCGCCACCGGCGGCGACATCGGCGACGGCCGCACCGACACCATCCTGCTGGTGCACCTCCCCGCGCTCGGGTCGAGCAACGAAACCACGATGGTGTCCATCCCGCGCGACTCCTACGTCGAAGTGCCCGGCTACGGCAGCGACAAGATCAACGCGGCGTTCACCCTCGGCGGCGCACCGCTGCTGGCCCAGACCGTCGAACAGGCCACCGGGCTGCGCCTCGACCACTACGCCGAGATCGGATTCGACGGTTTCGCGGAAATGGTCGACGCCGTCGGCGGCGTGACGATATGCCTCGACCAACCGATTTCCGACCCGCTGGCCGGCATCGACCTGCCCGCGGGATGCCAGAAGCTCGACGGACGCAGCGCGCTCGGATACGTCCGCACCCGCGCGACACCACGCGCCGACCTGGACCGGATGATCCATCAGCGCGCCTTCATGGCCGCCCTCCTGCAGCGGGCGGCCAGCCCCGCGGTACTGCTCAACCCGCTGCGCTGGCAGCCGATGGCCGAGTCGGTCAGCAAGGCCGTCGCCGTCGACGAGGGCGCCCACATCTGGGACCTGGTGCGGCTGGCATGGGCGCTGCGCGGCGACGTCACCACCGTGACCGTGCCGATCGGCCAATTCACCGGCAGCAATTCGGGTTCGGTGGTGGTTTGGGACGACGACGCGGCGGACCAATTATTCGAGGCGCTGCGTACCGATTCACCGGTGCCCCAAACTGTCCTCGACGCCCAGCCATAATCCTTGCCAGCTAATGCTGGTGCAGTATCTGCTCGACCACCTCGAAGATGTCCTTTCACGCGAATACCCTCGTGCGCAAAGGATTTCGTAACTCCGAAGGCCGCCGGCGGCCTACTGTAACCAGCGGGCGGGTCAGCGACCGGCGCCGGTCAACCCGTCCTGCAGCCAGGTCTTGGTGCGGCCGGGATGGTTGGTGGCAACCCACCCCACCCCGAGATCACGGCAATAGCCGACGTCCTCGAAATGGTCGACGGTCCAGCAGTACAACGCCCGGCCCTGCGCGGCGGCCCGGTCGACCAGTTCGGGATATTGCCGCAGCGTCATGATCGAGGGGCCGACGGCGGTGGCCCCGACCGTGGTGGCCGCGCTGCCGCCCAAGAAGCGCGACGTGTCGCCGAGCAGCACCGTCGGCAGCATCGGCGCCGCACGCCGGATCCGCCACACCGCGGCCGCGGAGAATGACATCACCACCGCGCGGGCCAGATCAGCCGACGGCGGTGCCGCGATGCCGTAGCGGTGCAGCAGGGCCAGCACCTTGCTCTCCACCAGCGCGCCGTAGCGAACGGGGTGTTTGGTCTCGATGAACAGCTTGACCGGACGGTTCCAGTCCAGCACCAGCGAGATCAGTTCGTCCAGCGTCAACAACCCGGTGTCGCCGGCGTCGTTGCGCTGGCTGGGATGCCATGAGCCGTAGTCGAGTTCACGCAGCTGCGCCAGCGTCATCTCGCTGACGACACCGGTGCCGTTTGACGTGCGGTCGATTTTGCGGTCGTGCAGACACACCAGATGGCCGTCGCGGGTCAGGCGCACGTCGCACTCGACGCCGTCGGCGCCCTCTTCCAGCGCCAGTTCGTAGGCCGCCAGGGTGTGCTCGGGCCGGTCGGCCGAGGCGCCGCGGTGTGCAACGACAAAGGGGTGAGTCCCGGGTGCTGGCCCGGGACTCGCCGATCCGGCGGCTCCGCCGTCATCCGAAGTCATACGGCGGCGGTTGCCGGGCGCTGCTCCGAAGCCTCGGCCGATTCTGCGGTTTCGGGCTCGGTAACCACCACCCAGCGTTTGGACGGCCGCTCGACGGGTTGCCGTTCGAAGCCCTCGAAGACCTTGTAGGCCAGCAGCAGCGCGGCCAGCGCCAGCAGGTAGGCCACGGTGGTCGTCACGGTGTTGTCGGCGATGCCCTGGGCGTCCTGGGTGAAGCTGGTCGCGATGGACCAGATCGATACGGCGTAGCTGGCCAGCCACACCAGCCACCACACCACCACGGGACGGCGCAGCCACGTCAGCCGCTCCTCGACACCGGCGAGTTCGAGCACGAACACAGGCGCCCACGCGAGGTTGACCAGCGGAACCAGGCATCCGGCTCGCAGCGCCCAGGCCGGCCGAGGATCGTCGTGCCCGCGATGGGCGAACGCGGCCGCGCGCCGGGTGACCAGCCAGTTGGCCAGCACCACGATGCTGGCGACCACGCAGAACATCGCGATCACGCTGATGCCGACGCCCAACCACGTCGCCGACCCGGCGATCCACGGGTTGAGCAGCGTGCCGCGGTTGATGATCAGCAGCGCATAGCGCACCAGGTGGATCAGCGCCGCCGCGCCGAGCACCACCATGGTCGCGACGAGCAGCGTGCGCACCTTCGCCGGCACCGGACCCGTCTGCGGCGTCGACTGCTGTGGTTCGACGTGCTCGAAATGGTCGGTGAGCCCCCATCGGGGGATGAACGGGTAGCGCGGCGTGGGGCCCAGCGGTCTGCCTACCCGTCGCGGCGGCGGTGGAGTGCCCGGGCGCACCGCGATCCAGCGATAGCCCGGCGGCAGCCGCGGGGGCGTCGCGCCGGGTGACGCCGGACGCGCGGAAGTCGCCGGGGCGCTCCATTCGGTTCCCGGTTCGGGACCGGTCGGGGCCAGGAGGCTGCCGTTGCAGCGCGGGCACCAGACCCGGCGGCGGTCGCGCACGTTCCACCGCGTTCCGCACTGGGAACACACCTGGATCATCCGACCAGCCTAGCGACGGCGGCACCCGACCTCGCAGTTGCGGCCCGATGCCCGATGTCAGCAATTTCGAGCTATCCACAGTTTCCACAGGTTCATCCACAGGTCCATGATCGGCCGGTATCCGCTGTGAGCCGCTCAATCTGTGCGGTTGCTGAAGATCACTGTGGATAACCTGGACATCTTCTGACCAAGACTCCACCGAGCCGAGCGAAATCGATAGCTGTACTAGCTGGGTGTCTGGCCGCAGCGACGACTACCCGCCGAACCGTGGCGGCCGGGCGATTTCACGGCACCGTCCACAAGCGCTATGATCGGCGTCACAACTCGCACTTGTGACAGGGCTCACTGAGGAGAACTAGCGAACGTGCAGGTCAGGAGTACTTGATGGGGTCATATCCGATGGGTCCGGGATCCGCGATACCGCCATCTGAGTGGCAGTCCTCCTCGAACGTCTACAACCGCTCGCAGCTGGTGGCCTGCGTGCGCGCCGGCATCATCGCCTTGGTGCTGCTGGGCATCCTCGCCCTGATCGTCCTGTTCTGACCTCGACGCCCTAAGCGATACGAAAAAGCCGCCGGAACTGAAAGCGTTCCGGCGGCTGTGTGCGGGATGGAAAGGGACGTCGATCAGGCGGGCGGGTAGACGCCCATGCCCTTGGCCTTCTCGGTCTGCCAGAAGATGTCGGCGATCTCGTCGATGGTCTTGAGCAGGTTCTCAGCGACGGCCACGTCGGTCGACTTCTTCACGTCACCGGCACCGTGCACACCGTCCCAGAACAACTGGTGCAGGTTGGGGAATTGTTCGAAGTGCTCTTTGGTGAAGAAGTCGGCCCACAGCACCATCAGGTGGTGCTTGACCTCCTCGGCCTGCCGCTCCTTGATGATGACGCAGCGGGTGCGGAAGTGGTCATCGTCTGAATCATGGTACTTCTGCAGTGTCTTCAGACACGAAAGCGCTTCAATCTTGGCCTGGGCGGGGTCGTACACGCCGCAGTACAAATCGCAGTGGGCATGGGCAGGGGTTGCGTTGGCGAACAGTCGATGCAGCATGGCCTCTAACTTACCCTTCGGGGGTGGACCGCAACCATGGACCGTTCAGTTGGCCGCTGCGTCGATTCACCGTCGTCGAAGATTCGATGCGCCCCACCCTGACGCCGGGCGACGGTCTGCTCGCACTGCGTTGCGGAACGCCCCGGCCCGGGCAACTGCGGGCATTCCGCGATCCGCTGCTGTCCACCCGGTGGCTCGTCAAGCGCGTCGGCGAGGTGCGCCGAGCCGGTAGCAGTACGACTTTCGAGGCCCGCTCGGAGAATCCCGGTGTACCGGGCGCCATGGATTCGCGTGAGTTCGGCTGGGTCGCCGCAGCAGATACCTACCGCGTGGTGTGGGTCGTCCGACGGAAAGTCGACCGTTAGCAGTCGTGTCGTCTTGTGTGCCAAGCGTTTGCCACGCATCCTGAGCCAATAACAATGGCGCGGAGGCGACATGGAACAGAGCTCCGGTCGGGCGATCGGCATCGCCCCGTTTCATTCACGAGGTGCCTTGAAGGGCTTCGTCATCTCCGGACGTTGGCCAGACTCCACCAAAGAATGGGCGCAGCTGTTGACGCTTGCCGTGCGGGTCGCGTCTCTGCCCGGCTTGCTGGACACCACAACGATTTTCGGCGCTCGCGAGGAGTTGCCCGATGAACCCGAACCCGACACCGTCGGGCTGGTGGTCGCCGAGGGCACAGTGGTCGGCGATTCGGCGGTTGCGCCAGGACATTTCGCGCAGCACCAGCCACCCGCACTGCTCATGCTGCACCCGCCGTCCGAAACCATGCCGTCACTGCCCGAGTGCACAGGCGCCGCGTCGGGTTGTGTCCTGCTGCCCGGGCTTCCGCACCTGGGTCTCGAACACCGCGCTGCGTGGGTGGAAGCTGAAGCCGACGGCACGGTCACCTCGATGGTGAGCCGCGTCGGAGTGGATCCCATCAGCCATCCCGACACCGCGATTCTGGCGATGCTGCTTGCGGCGTAAGGGGTTTCGAATACCCAGATTCGCCTGCCTGAACACTTGATTCGGGCACCCGAAAACCCCGTATGCGGTGGCGCGCCTCGGATATCGCCGCTATGGTCGGTCTCATCAGCGAAGGGGAGTAGCCCCCAATCGTCGTGTCGACATACTGGCGCGAGCCCGGCCGGCGAACCGCGACCTCTTGAAGGGCGCGGTGGGCGAGACCTTCGACCGAAGCCGGACGGGCCGCTGAGCACGGAGTCCGACGGCGACGCGTCGAAAGGTCGTATTCATGCTTACCGCGATAGCGATCAGCCTCGCCGTGGTATTCGTCGCCGAACTGGGCGACAAATCGCAACTGATCGCCATGACCTACGCGCTGCGGCACCGGTGGTGGGTGGTGCTCTCGGGCGTCGGCCTGGCGGCGCTGCTGGTGCACGGCCTATCGGTGGCCATCGGCCATTTCCTCGGGCTGACGCTGCCCGACCGTCCGATCGCGTTCGCCGCAGCCATCGCCTTCGTGCTGTTCGCCGCGTGGACGTGGCGTTCCGCCCGCACCGGCGACGACGGTGACGTTCGGGTCGCCGAAACCCGGTGGATCATTCCCGCGATCGTGTCGTCGTTCGTGCTCGCCGAGCTGGGCGACAAAACGATGCTCGCGACGGTGACGCTGGCCAGCGACCACCGCTGGTCCGGGGTGTGGATCGGCGCGACTGTCGGGATGGTGGCCGCCGACGCGGTGGCGATCGCGGCGGGCGCCTTTTTGCACAGGCGGTTGCCCGTGCGGTTCCTGCACAACCTGGCGAGTGTGCTGTTCCTGTCGTTCGGCGTGTGGATTCTCTTCGACGCGGCCCTCGGGATGCGATGGGCCGCGCTTTTGGGCACCGGTTCGGTGGTCGCGGGCGCCGGCTGCTGGCTGCTTGTCAGCCTCGTGCGGCGTCGACGCGTGCCGGCCGGCGGCCTGCCTGCGCCGACGCCGCCTCGTTACTAAGCTCAACTTGATAACAGCAAACGCTCACAGCGCCCGGCGGCGGCGTGATGGACGTTGCCAGTGGGATTGGACACCATTACTGAGGCGCGGGCGCCGGGCGGGCTGGCAAATCAAATACGACGCGAGCGTCATTATTTGCCAGAACGCCCCACAGGCCTGCGCGATGCGCATACCCTACAGACGTCGCCACCGCCCGTGGCGGCTACCGACAACGACAAGGTGGGTCAACTTTTACGCGGTTTGCACTTGGTTGACAGCACAACACTCGCTACGATGATCAGCAAATATGCCGCCAATAAACCCGCTCGTCTACGCATGTGGAGGTCATATCGATGAGCACGACGTTCGCCGCCCGACTAAACCGGCTGTTCGACACGGTTTATCCACCGGGTCGGGGCCCGCACACGTCGGCTGAAGTGATCGCAGCGCTCAAGGCAGAGGGCGTCACGATGTCAGCCCCGTACCTGTCTCAGCTGCGCTCAGGCAACCGCACCAACCCGTCCGCGACCACCATGGCAGCCCTTGCCAACTTCTTCCGGATCAAGCCGGCGTACTTCACCGACGACGAGTACTACGAGAAGCTCGACAAGGAACTGACCTGGCTCGCCAACATGCGCGACGAAGGCGTCCGCCGTATTGCGGCACGCACCGTCGGGCTGTCCCCTGAAGCGCAGCAGGACATTGCGCAAAAGGTGGATGAGTTGCGTCGCCGGGAGCACCTGGACGATTAGCCCGCCGCTCGCCGGGCCCCAGGGCCCGGCGAAGTACCAGGGTTGATTTACCGCGACGCCGGTTGAGGCTGCGTATTTCCGGACGCGTCCCCCGAGCGGTTCCCGGCTCGGGCGAGCATGCGGTACTGCTCTGCGATTTCGAGTATCCATTCGCGGTCTGAATAGCTTTCCGGTTGGCGCAGCCAGCCCGGACCGGGAAAAACCGCCTTCTCCGCGTCTGCGGCGTCCGGGCGGCCGGTGTAGATCCACTGCGCGATGGCGCGCGCCTGTTCGCGCGGCGGCACGTCCGGCGTCTCGGCCTCCTCGCCAGCCTCCTCGACGTCCGAACCGGCTCCGGTGGCGTCGACCCGTAGCTTGCGCTTGTGGTCTGCGGCGGTGGCCTCCAGAAACAGCGCGTCAGAGATCAGCGACATCCGTTCGGCCACCCGAAAGGCCAGCGGGCCGCGCGGACGCACCCCGATCCCGATGTCCGGCTGCCGACGCCCGAGTTCGGTCAGCAGCGGTTGAATGACCCGCAATTCGCGGCGGGCGCCGAAATAGTCCTCGATGCTGGGCAGCAGCGATCCGGCCGCGACGACGAGCATCGCGCAGCCCAGCAGCGTCGCCGCGGTACGCACCCCCACCGGGCCGGCATCGCCGACCACGCGCAGGAAGAAAAACCCCGCCGCGGCGACGATCAGCACGATGCCGACCGTGAAGACGAACAGCGCACGCCCGCGTCGGCTGCGGTTGGAGTAGCGCATCCCCGCCCACGACACCAACGACAGCGCGAGCAGCACGTAGAGCAGCGGCAACAACCACGGCAGCGAGTTACCGCCGGAATCGAGGTTCTGCCGCAGATACTCGTCGGGCGCCATCTCGGGCTGCTGACCGGCGCTGAAGAAGGCGATCAGGCTGATCGTGGCGATGACGGCGGCGACGCCGTACTGCACCGTGGCGATCTTGCGGATCGTGGCGGGTTTACGGCCGGATGAGACGGTGGTGATCATCACCGAGCTGCCCGCCGCGCAGCCGATCAACGCGATCTGGGTCAGCCCCATCGAAATGTTCGGCCAGTGCAGCGCCGTATCGATCAGAAGGGTCAGCGGCTGCCAGTTCAGCGCGGCGACCAACCCGAGGCTGCCCAACGCCAAGATCATCGCGGTGCTCACCAGCGACTGCTTGTTGACCAGCGCCCAGCCGATGCGCAGACCGGTGGCCAACCCGAGCAGACCGGCGATCACCCAGACGATCAACCAAACGCCTCTCCGAGCCGTACCTGCACGATCGATGAGCGGTCAGATGGCAGCCGGCCCAGCCGGTAGAGCAGCAGCGCGGCAAAGTCCTCGGCCTCCTGCTCGGCGTCCTCACCTGCGGGTCCCATGCAGCCGGTCCGCTGGTTGAGCATGTATCCGATGAGGTCGAAGCTGGCCACCTCGACGTTCTCGCGGGCCGCCTCGACCACCGGTGTGCCCTCGTGGCCGAGTACCAGATGGCCGAGTTCGTGGGCCAAGGTGCGGTCCCAGGCGGGCAGACCCTCCTGGATCAAGAACACGTCGCGGTCGGTGTACTGGCGCCATTGGCCGCACACGCCGGGCGGCAGTTCGGCCATCTTCAGCTCGATCGGGCGGCCGCGGTCCTTGCTGACCGCATCGACGAGACGGGTCAGCGACACTTCCCCGTGTCGCGGGGCCAGATCCAGGACCGCACCCACGGCTCGGGTGACACGGCGGCTGGCAGCCATACAAACCCCCTATCAACGACGTCCACTATGCTCGCTCCGCCCCGATGAGGCGGGCGATTCCGCTCGGTTGACCAACCTTGCGGTGCCCCGTGGGTCCAGCATGCCCGTTACCGATGGTGCTGCCAACACCGCCACCTTCGGCCCCGATCTGCCGGACGATAATGTTGGGCTGCACCGTGACCAGAACCTAGAGCCGGGAGGCAGCCGGGATGAGCCCGTTCAAGCGACGCAAAACCCGCGCCACCCGTCGGGCCGAAGCGCGTGCCATCAAGGCCAAGGCCAAGCTCGAGGCCAAGCTGTCGGCCAAGAACGAGGTCCGGCGCTTCAAAGCCGAGCAAAAGGCCGAGAACAAGGCGCTCAAGGCGCAGCTGAAAGCTCAGCGCGACAGCGACCGCGCCGCGCTCAAGGTGGCCGAGACGCAGTTGAAGGCCGCCCAGGAAGGCAAGGTGTTCGCCCCGGGGCGGATCCGCAGGATGCTCACGGTGACCCGGTTGCTCGCCCCGGTCGTGGTGCCGCTGGCCTACCGCGCCGCCACCTCGGTGCGGGGCGTACTCGACGAACGCCGAGCCGAGCGGCTGGGTGTTCCGCTCAGCCAGCTCGGCCAGTTCTCCGGGCATGGCGCCGAACTGTCGGCGCGCATCGCCGGTGCGGAGAACTCGGTGCGACTGGTCGCCCAGAAGAAGCCCAAGGACGCCGAGACCAAGCAGTTCGTCGCGGCCATGACCGAGCGGCTCAGCGACCTGTCGGCCGCCGTCACCGCCGCCGAGCACATGCCGACGCCGCGTCGGCGCTCCTCGCACGCCGCGATCGCCCGCCAGCTCGATGGCATCGACGCCGACCTGATGGCACGGCTTGGCGTGAGTTGAGGTGGCAGCCGAGATGGCAGCTGAGGTGTCCATGTCGCCGGCACGCGTCGCGGTCCGCATCCGCGGGTTGTCCTGCGGTCTGCTGACCGCGGCACTGGCGGTCGCCGCGCACGGGGTGGGCAGCGGTGTGCCGCCGACCGGAGCGTCGGCCACGCAGCTGGCCGTGCTGGCCGCGACGGTGGGCGCGGTGGCCGCGGCCCTACCGCGCGCCGGTGAAATCCGCGTCCTGATCGGGCTGCTGGCGGTCGGCCAACTCCTCGGCCACGCGATGCTGGTCGTCGGCCACGACCACACCCAGGCTGCCGCCCTACCCGCCTGGGTCATGCCGGCCGCCCATGTGGTGGCCGTCGGGGTCGGCGCCGCGCTCATCGCAACCGGCGAGCGGTGGTACCGCGCCGCGCTGCGGGTCGTGCGTGCGGTGGTGCGCGTCGAGCGCCCGCCGGTGGCCGCGACGACGGTCGCCGTCGTTCACCGGGCCGAGCAGCCGATGCGTTCGGCGTTGTTGCTCGCCGCTTCGGTGTCACATCGGGGTCCACCGGTCCGCGCCTGCCGCTGACCCGAACCCCGTAACCGACACCAGAAAGCATCCATACACATGAGTTCCTTCGCGAAGGCGTCTTCGCGCGCCCTGATCGCCGGCGCCGCCGCTGTTTCGACCGGGCTGATCGGAGCGTTGGCGACCGCAGCGACGGCCTCGGCCCACGTCCACGCCGAGGCCGACCACGCTGACCCAGGCAGCACCGCCACCGTCACGTTCCGTGTGCCCGGTGAGTCCGAAACCGGCGCTTTGACAACAGAATTGAGCGTTGAGTTGCCCGATGTGCCGTCCGCGCGAACCGAGGTGATGCCGGGCTGGACGGCTCGCCTCGACCGCGACGTCGCCGCGGGCACCGTCTCGTCGGTCACCTGGACCGCGGCGCCCGGCACCGGCATCTCCTCCGACCAGTTCGCGCTGTTCCGGATTACGGTGCGGCTGCCCGAGAGCGAATCGGTTAGCTTCCCGGCCACCCAGACCTATTCGGACGGCGAGGTCGTGCGCTGGGACCAGCCTCCGCTGCCCGACGGCGGCGAGCCCGAACTCCCCGTGCCCGTTCTGGAGTTGACCGGGTCGACCGCACCGCAGCCCGCTAGCGCCGACACCACGGCGCGCTGGTTGGCCGGCGGCGCGTTGGCGCTGGCCGCAGTGGTGGGGGCCGGAGCGCTGCTGGCGCGGAGGCGGTCATGAAACGCCTTGTCGCGACGGCGCTTCTGACGGTCGCGGTGGTGGCCGGCGCACTGGCGACGGCAGCGGGCGCGTCGGCGCACGCCACCCGCATCGCCACCGACCCCGCCGAGAACGCCCGGCTGACCGAGTCACCGGCCACCGTCGCCGCGACGTTCAGCGAGGCGATGCAACCGCAGTTCGCGGCGATGACCGTGGTGGGACCCGACGACAACCTGTGGTCGACGGGCGAACCGAAGGTCGACGGTGCCGTCGTCAGCGTCGGCGTGCGACCACTGGGCCCGACCGGCACCTACACCGTCAACTACCGGGCGACCTCGGCCGACGGGCACGTCATCTCCGGGTCCTGGGCCTTTGAGCTGACGGTGGCGGGCGCCGGCGCCCCGGGGTCGCCTGCGACGACGGCCGATGATCCGGGCGACGACGGGTTCCCGATGTGGCCGCTCTACGCCGGCGTCGTCGTGATCGTCGGCGGGGCCGTCCTGTGGGCGGTGCGGCGCCGCTCGTGACGCCTCGCAGGGCGGTGGCCGGCGCGACGCTGGTGGTGGCGGCCGCCTCGGTGCTGGCGTGGGCGCTGGCGTATCCGCAGGCGTCGCTGACCGTGACGCTGGTGCGCGCGGTGTCGGTATGCGCGGCGGTCGTCACGCTCGGGTTGGCCGCGGTGCCGATGCTCGACGCAAGCCGGCACCGCGCCGAGGTGATCTCGCGGGCCGCGACCCCGCTGGCGGTCGCGGCCGCGGTGTGGCTGCTCTCGGAGCTGACCCGGTTGGTGGCGGCGGCCGCCGAGAGCGTTGGCGTCCCGGTCCGTGCGCTGGGCGCCGGTACGGTCGCTGATTTCGCGGTCGCGACGGCGGCGGGACGGTCCGGCTTGGTGGCGCTGGTCGCGGCCGCGGTGGTGGCCGTGGCGGCGCTTGCCGCGCCTCGGGCGGTGTCGACGGCGGTGGCGCTGACCGGGGTGGCGGCCATCGGCGTGGTGGCGCGACCGTTGACGGGTCACTTCGCGCACAGTGCGTTGGGCGGGTTGGCGGTGGCGGTGCACATGCTGGCGGCGGCGCTGTGGTGCGGAGCGCTGGCCGCGCTGGTGTTGACGGTCGAGCACCGCGGACAGTGGGCCCGGATGTTGCCGGGGTTTTCGACGCTATCGCTGGGGTGTGTGCTGGCGTTGGTGGCCGCGGGCACGGTCGGCGCGGTGGTCCGGCTGGATTCCGCTGCGGATCTGTGGGCCACCGGATACGGCCGGGTGTTGTCGGCGAAAATCCTGGTGACGGTCGCCTTGGTGGTGCTGGGCTGGCGCAACCGAACGATGTGGCTGCCCGCCGCGCGCTCGCATCGGGCCACCGCGGGGGCATCGCGGTCGCGGTCGATGGTCGAATTGACGATGATGGCCGTCGCACTGGCCTTGGCCGCTGGGCTGGCCGTCACCGGTTAGCGCTTGGCCGACCTGGCATGATGGGACCGTTGCCGGTTCCCGCGCGCATGCCGACAGGCCGAGACAAAAGATACTGCAAAGGAGCAGCCCGATGGCAGACCAGCAGGGCCGACCCGACGAGCAGCCGGAAAATACGCCGCCGGCTCCCGAGTCGAAGCCGCCGGCGCCGGACGCGCAGTCCACCGAACCGCCCGCCAAGGCGGCTAAGAAGGCTTCCCCGGCCAAGGCAGCCAAGAAGGCCCCGGCGAAGAAGGCCGTCAAGAAGGCGCCGGCCAAGAAAGCATCGGCCAAAAAGGCACCGGCCAAAAAGGCACCGGAAGCGCCCGCGGCGCCGAAGCCGCCCGCGGCTGAGGACACCCTGACGTCGGCGGCGAAAGTCACTGCGGCGCAGGCGAAGGCGACGGTGGCGACGGCGAGCAACCCGGTGTCGGGGCCCGAACCGGTTCCGCCGCCCGGCCCGGAATCCTCGCGGCTGCCGGTTGCGGCCGCCGTCGCGGCCGGTGTGCTGGCCATCCTCGTGGTACTGCTGGTGCGCCGCGGCTCCGACAAGAGTTGACCCTCACGCGACGTCATAGTCGATAGTGGCGTCATGGACGCCAGAACCGTCGGCGCGGTAGCCGCCCTCACGGGTGTCTCCGTGCGCACCCTGCACCACTATGACCACATCGGTCTAGTGGTGCCCAGTGTCCGCACGCCGTCGGGCTACCGGGGCTACACCGACGCCGACGTCGAACGGTTGCACCTGGTGTTGGTCTACCGATCGGTGGGCATGTCACTCGAGCAGATCCGCACGCTGCTCGACGACGCCGACGCCGATGTGCTCGAGCACCTGCAACGCCAGCACGGTTTGTTGCTCGAGCAGGCCGACCGGCTACAGCACACCATCAAGGCAGTGGAGGAACTGATGAACGCACACCGCAGCGGTATCCAGTTGACCGCCGACGAGCAGATCGAGATCTTCGGCACGACCGCATTCAGCGAGGAGTACGCGCAGGAAGCCGAACAGCGCTGGGGCGATACCGACGCATGGAAGCAGTCCCAGCAGCGGGTCTCGACGTTCACCAAACAGGACTGGATCGACGCCAAAGAGCAGAACGACGCGCTGTTGGCGGCGTTGGCTCAGGCCAAACGCGACGGCGTGACGCCCGGTTCGGCCGAGGGCGACGCGCTCGCGGCCCGGCACCGCGCGTCGATCGAGCGGTACTACGAGTGCAGCGATGACATGCACGTCTGCCTCGGGCAGATGTACGTGGCCGACGAACGGTTCACCCGCTACTACGACGACGCCGAACCGGGCCTGGCCCAGTTCGTGCACGACATCATCGTGGCTAGCATCAAACGGTGAGCATCGAGCCCCGCCCGACTGCAGACCTGGTCGACGAGATCGGCACCGACGTGCGCAGCTGCGATCTGCAGCTGCGCCAGTTCGGCGGCCGCGCACAGTTCGCCGGTCCGATCACCACGGTGAAATGCTTTCAGGACAACGCGTTGCTGAAATCGGTGCTGTCGGAACCCGGTGACGGCGGGGTGCTGGTGATCGACGGCGACGGCTCGGTGCACGCGGCGCTGGTGGGCGACGTGATCGCCGGTCTTGGCGTGGAGAACGGCTGGGCGGGACTGATCATCAACGGTGCCGTGCGGGACGCGGCGATGCTGCGCACGCTCGACATCGGCGTCAAGGCTTTAGGCACCAACCCGCGCAAGAGCACCAAAACCGGTGCCGGACAACGGGATATCCCCGTCGGCTTCGGCGGTCTGGTGTTTGCCCCCGGTGATATCGCCTACAGCGACGACGACGGCATCGTCGTGGTCACCCCGTAAGCGAGTTAAACCGTGACCGGTGCGCGCTGTTTGGTGAACTTCAGCGCCTCGTCGTCGACCTTGCCGTGGCGGATCAGGCGCAGGTCGAGCAGATAGTTCTGCTTGAGCCGCCACGGGGCAACGGCTCCGGCCTTGGGCAGGTAGTCCAGTGCGCGCAGCACGTAACCGGGTGTGAAGTCCATCAGCGGCCGCTCGTCGACACTGTTGCCGGGATGCTGCGGCTCGACGACGTCATAACCCTTGGCGTCCATGTAATTGAGGACGCGGCAGACGAACTCGGACACCAGGTCGGCCTTCAGGGTCCACGACGAGTTGGTGTAGCCGATGGTGAACGCCAGGTTGGGCATGTGCGTCAACATCATGCCCTTGTAGGCCATCGTGTTGTTGAGCTCGACCGCCTCGCCGTTGCGTGAGATCACCGCGCCACCGAACAGCTGCAGGTTCAAACCTGTTGCGGTGACGATGATATCGGCCTCGAGCTCCTCGCCAGACGCCAGCTTTATCCCGGTCTTGGTGAACCGATCGATCGTGTCGGTCACCACGTCGGCCTTACCGTGCCGGATGACCCTGAACAGATCGCCGTTGGGCGCCAGGCACAACCGCTCGTCCCACGGGTTGTACGACGGGCTGAAGTGCTTGTCGACGTCATAGCCCTCGGGCAGGCGGCGCTCCGCCATCTTCATCAAGACCTTGCGCATGGCGTTCGGGAAGCGCCGGGCGAACTGATAGCGCCCGGACTGCACCAGAATGCATTTCCACCGGTTCACCACGTAGGCCAGCTCCTCGGGCAGCGTCTTGTTCATCCGGACGGTGAACTGGTCGACGTCGGGCAGCGACCCGATGTAGGTGGGTGATCGCTGCAGCATCGTGACATGTCCGGCGCCCGAATTAGCAAGCGCGGGAATGAGAGTCACGGCGGTGGCACCGCTGCCGATCACGATGACCTTCTTACCCTGATAGTCCAGGTCCTCGGGCCAGTGCTGCGGATGGATCAGCGTGCCTTCGAAGTCGTCGTAGCCGGCGAACTTCGGCAGGTAGCCCTCGTCGTAGTTGTAGTAGCCGCTGCAGGCGAACAGGAAGGAACACTTGATCTCGACTTCCTGGCCGTCACGTTCGACGCGAACCGTCCACTTGGCCTCTTCGTCGGACCAGTCGGCGGCCAGCACCCGGTGCCCGTAGCGGATGTGCTTGTCGATGCCGTACTCGGCGACGGTTTCCTTCAGGTAGGCCATGATCGACGGGCCGTCGGCGATGGCCTTCTCCGAAGTCCAGGGCTTGAACCGGAAACCGAGCGTGAACATGTCGGAGTCCGAGCGGATGCCCGGGTACTTGAATAGATCCCAGGTGCCGCCCAGGTTCTCGCGGCGCTCCAGCACCAGGTAACTCTTGCCGGGGCAGCGGTCCTGCAGATGCCAGGCGGCGCTGATACCGGAGATGCCGGCACCCACGATTACGACGTCGACAAATTCAGTCATGCTGTCAAGCTATCAACACACCGTCGAGTAAGTCAACGGTGTGTCGAAAACTCGACATCGTGTAAAGTCGCGCTGGTGACAACCACTAGCCAGCCCCGCGCCGCCCGAGCCCGTCGCACGAACCGGCCCTCCGGCGACGAACGCGAGCAGGCGATCCTCGACACTGCCGAGCGGTTGCTCGAGCAGCGCCGGCTGGCCGATATCTCGGTCGACGATCTCGCCAAAGGCGCCGGTATCTCCCGGCCGACGTTCTACTTCTACTTCCCGTCGAAGGATGCGGTGCTGGCGGCGCTCGTCCGGCAAGTGATCAATGAGGCAGACCGTAACGCCGATGAAGCGATGGGCGGTATGGACGCTTCCGTGGACCCCGCCGGTGTGTGGAAGGCGATCAACGCGCTGTTCGGTACGTTTGGCTCGCATCGAGCGGTGACGCTTGCCGGTGCGGCGGCGCGGCCGGCGAATGCCGAGATCGGCACGCTGTGGTCGCGGTTCATGCAGAAGTGGATCGACCACACCGCCGCGTCCATCGACGCCGAGCGCGCCCGCGGCGCAGCGCCGGACACCATCGACTCGGCCGATTTGGCCACCTCGCTCAACCTGATGAACGAACGCACGATGCTGGCGGCGTTCGCCGATGAGCAGCCGGCCGTCGCCCCCGGTCAGCTCGTCGACACCCTCGCGCACGTCTGGGTCACCAGCATCTACGGCGATACCGCGCACTGACCGCAGATTGTCCGCCCGCGATGCGAACATATGTTCGTGTCCTCGTCGGTCGCGGCCATCCTGCACGCTGACCTCGATTCGTTCTACGCCTCGGTTGAGCAGCGTGACGACCCCGCGCTGCGCGGCAGGCCGGTGGTCGTCGGCGGCGGCGTCGTGCTGGCGGCCAGCTACGAGGCGAAGGCCTACGGGGTTCGCACCGCGATGGGCGGGCGCCAGGCCCGCCAGCTGTGCCCCCACGCGATCGTCGTGCCGCCGCGGATGGCGGCGTACACCGAGGCCAGCCGGGCGGTGTTCGAGGTGTTCGCGGACACCACACCGGTCGTTGAACCGCTCAGCGTGGACGAGGCCTTCCTAGACGTCTCGGGGCTGGGGCGGGTGTCGGGAACGCCGGTGGAGATCGGCGCGCGGCTACGCGAGCAGGTCCGCGACCGGGTAGGCCTGCCCATCACGGTCGGCATCGCGCGCACCAAGTTCCTGGCGAAGGTGGCCAGCCAGGAGGCCAAGCCCGACGGACTGCTTCTCGTGCCGCCCGACCGCGAGCTCGCGTTCCTGCACCCGCTGCCGGTGCGCCGGTTGTGGGGCGTCGGTGCCAAGACGGCCGAGAAGCTGCATACCTACGGCATCGACACGGTGGCCGATGTCGCCGAACTCGGTGAGTCGACGTTGGCTTCGCTGGTCGGCGGCGCGATGGGCAGCAGGCTGTACGCGTTGGCCCACAACGTCGACCGACGCCGGGTGGTGACGGGGCAGCGCCGCCAATCGGTGGGCGCCCAACGCGCGCTCGGCCGGGCGGGTAACGCGATGTCGGAGGCCGAGGTCGACGCGGTCGTGGTCAACCTCGTCGACCGGATCACACGCCGGATGCGCAAGGCCGGCCGCACCGGCCGAACGGTGGTGTTGCGCCTGCGGTTCGACGATTTCAGCCGGGCCACCCGCTCACATACGATGCCGCGCGCGACGGCGTCGACGGACGTCATCCTGGACACCGCGCGGGCGCTGGTGACGGCGGCTGCGCCGCTGATCGCCGAACGGGGCCTGACGCTGGTCGGGTTCGCGGTGTCGGGTATCGACCGTGAAGGGGCCCAACAGCTGGAACTGCCGTTCGAGGCACAGACCGATCCGTTCGCGATCGACGCCGCCATCGACCGGGTGCGACAGCGTTATGGCAATGCCGCGGTCACCCGCGGGGTTCTGCTGGGGCGGGATGCGGGCCTGGAGATGCCGCTGCTGCCGGACTAGAAGAACTGTGCGGCCACAAATCCCGCGAGCAGGACCGCAAAGCCGCCGATCTCACCGATGATCAGCGCCACCATGCCGCCGTGCAGTGCCGAGCTGGGGTGCTCGAACTGGTTGGTGGTGTCGCGGCGGGCGCCGTGGGTGATGTAGCTCGCGATGGCCACGACGAAGAAGAACACCAGCACCATCGCCGCGGTGAGGTTCACCCAGGTGGGCCACCGGCTCAGCTCGACAAACGCAGCGATCAGCAACGTCGCGAACGAGTACAGCAGCGCCGCGCGGTGCGCGATGTCGACGTAGGGGTGCGCAAGGTGGTTCTCCGACGTTGCCATCTGCCGGTACTTCCACACGCCGAGCACGAGGGCCAGCAGGAAGATCAGGCCCGCGGCCAGCAGCGTGATCGTCGTGTCGATGCCAAGGTCAGCGCGCATGCGCGGAGTCTAAGCCGCCGCAGTATGCGGCTTAGCCGCGGCCCACGCACACAGGCGCTTAACGCGGGTCGGTTCGGAAGAGTGCGTTGATGTTTTCGGCCGGTACCCTCGAAATGCCCTCGCGCTTAGTGACATAAACTTCCGGCTGCTGAACATCCGCGAAATCGATGTCGACGAAATCGTCGCCGACCGCAAACTCGCCCAGCACGCCGAGTTCGAGGCTGATCACCGTGACCTTGTTCTCAGCGGCGGATGCGACGAGAAACACCTCGCTGTAGGGCGTGGCGGCCACACTCGTCGGGGTTGCCCAGACGTCGTAAACGGCGTAGGTCTCGTTGGTGAAGGTGTTGATGACGGCCACCCTGTTGTTGAGTCCATCGGCCACATATGCGAAGTCGCCCGCGACGGTGATGCTCGGATCCGCGACGGTGGTCTCATCCCAGGCGCCGCTGTACACAACCTCTTTGGACCCGGTCTCAACGTCGACCGCCCACACTTCGTTGTTGATACTGCCGACGTACAGGGTTTCGGTGTATTCGCTCGCCGCGATGGCGTTGCTTCGAAGACCTATGTCGAGGATCTGCTGTTCCCCGGTCGCCCTGTCGATCATCTTCACGGTGGCGTCCCGATAGTCCGCGACGTACAGGGTGTCGCCATAGCGGTCCAGCGCCATCGCCGTGGCTTCGCCGACCTCGCCGACCGGAGTCGAGGTGCCCGAGCGGAGATCGACCTTTGAGACGGCCGAGACATCGGTGGCGTCCTTCGTGGCGACATAGGCGTAATCTCCGCGAGGACTCACCGCGACGCTCGATGGCGTCGCGCCGAGTTCGACGGTGCTGAGCCACTCCCGCGTGACAGGGTCGACGATTCGCAGTTCGTCATCCGCCAGCACGTAGATTCGGTGCGTGAAGTCGGGGAAGAACGCTTCCGACAGCTGCGCTGCGTCGTCAAAGGTAATCGGGTCTGCGTCCTCGACCGTAACCGCCACGGTGGCGGTGGCGGCTGCGCCGACGCCGTTGGCGACGGTGTAGGTGAACGAGTCGACACCATCGAAGCCGGAGTTCGGCCGGTAGGTGATGACACCGTCGTTCACCATGACAGTGCCGTTTCGGGCCTCGCTCACCTGGACCACGGCCAGTTCCTGGTCGTTAACCTCGAAATCGTTGGCCAGCACATCGATCTCAACGGTATCTGAGTTCGCATCGACGACGACGGTGTCATCGATAGCCCTCGGGCCGCCGGTGACAGGGTCGACCGTGATGGTGACGGTATACGGGTGGCTGACGCGGCCGTCGGCGCCCACCAGTTGGTAGGTGAAGCTGTCGGTGCCGATGAAGTGCGGCCGGGGCGTGTACTCCAGCGTGAACTGCTGTTCGCGTTGTTCAACCAGTCGAACAACACCATTCTCGGAATTGTCGACCCTAATGGTGATGTCGGTCTCGCCGTCGGGGCGGGTGTCTATTACAGATATACGGATAAGCCCGGGGTTATTCTCGTCGGTGTCCGCCGCGATGTCGTTGGCAACAAGCGTTCGCTCACGCACATCAATGTGGACGACGGCGCTAGCGCCGACACCAGTGTCGACGCTGATCTCGTACCGGATCTGGTCGGAGCCACGGTAGTCGGCGGTCGGCGTGTAGGTGATCGTGCCATCGTCGTTCAGTTCGGCGGTGCCCATGTGGGGTTGGCCGATGATCCGCACTGAAAGATGTTCTCCTCCAGTGGGGTTGAAATCGTTTCCCAGCACGTCGATTACGACCGGTATGCCCTCCTCCGTCGACGCAAAGTCGTCGTTGGCGACCGGAGGGTTGTCGACCCACACATGCACAGTCGCGGTCGCGATCCCATCGTTGCCGTCCGAAACGGTGTACGTAAATGAGTCGCTGCCAACGAAATCCGCGCTCGGCGTATAGGTGATTACGCCACCGGAAAGGTCGACGGTGCCGTTGTTCGCGGTCCCCACGTCGGTCACCAGAAGATCGTCGCCGTCGACATCGGTGTCGTTGCCCAACACGTTGACCACAGTCGCGCCGGAGTTCGCCCTGACCGTGACGATGTCATCGGACGCCTCTGGGTCGTCGTTGACGGGATTTACCGTGATGGTCACGGTGGCGACGTCGCTGGCGCGGCCATCGGCGTCGCGCAAATAGTACGTAATCGTGTCGGTACCGAAGAAGTCCGGCCGAGGAATGTAGGTGATCGTGAACCGCTCAGGATCACGCAGGTCAATAGCACCGTCGCCGTCATATTCGATGGTGATGCCGGTGATCGTGTCGCCGGTGGGATCGGAGTCGTTGGCCAAGACGTCGATGAGAACGGGGGTGTCCTCGTCGGTGACCACATCGTCGTCGTTGGCGACAAGTGGTGCCTGATGCACCATGATCGTCACGGCGGTCAGGTCGCTTGTACTGTGGCGGTCGTTAACCCGGTAATAGAACGTGTCAGTGCCCTTAAAGCCTGGGAACGGCGTGTAGGTGATTGTGCCGTCGTCGTTGACGACAGCATTGCCGAAGGCCGGTGCATTGAACAAGAACGGCCGCAGCACGTCTTCCGGGTCAGGGTCGACGTCGTTGGCCAGCACGTCGATAACGACCGGCGTGTTCTCTTCGGTGAACGCTTCGTCGGCGTTGCCGACCGGAGGGGTGTTCGACGAAATAATTTGCACAAGCACACGGGCAGTGGACGTTTCGCCGTTGCCGTCGGCAATGGTGTAGGTGAACGAATCCGAGCCGTAGAAGTCGGCGTCCGGGGTGTAAGTGATGACACCGTCAATCATGGTGACCGTGCCCCTGTGCGCGGAGCCGACATCAGTCACCGTGAGCACGTCACCGTCAACATCGATGTCGTTTCCCAGCACATCGATCACATTGGCTGTGGAGTTTTCGTAGACCGTCAACTCGTCATGAACGGCAACCGGAGCGTCGTTGACCGGGCTTACCCTCACATACACCGTGGCCGTGGCCGTTCCACCGTTCCCGTCAGAAACGGTATAGGTGAACGAATCCGTGCCGTTGAAGTCCGCGTTCGGGGTGTAGGTGATCTTCCCGTCAGAAACCGTGACCGTGCCGCTGGACGGGGCTACGACCTCCGTCACCGAAAGGTCATCTTCATCGACGTCGGTGGCGTTGCGCAGCACGTCGACCGTCACCGGCTCGTCCTCGGAGGTGACTACTCCGATATCGACGGCCACCGGGTCATCGTTGACCGGAGTGACCCTCACATACACAGTGGCACTGACGGTTCCACCGTTACCGTCGGAAACGCCGTAGGTGAACGAATCCAACCCGTGGAAATTCTCGAACGGTGTGTAGGTGAACGACCCGTCGCCGTTGAGCGTGATGGACCCATGGACGGGCGAGTTGATCAGGTGCGCTGACAGGCTATCCCCGTCGACGTCGATGTCGTTGTCCAACACCCCCGGTGCGGGGATGGTCAGCGGCGAGTCTTCTTCGGTGGTGTAGGCGTCATCTTGCGGCGCCGGCGCATCCTGCACGGCGGCGACGGTGACGGCCACGGTGGCAGTAGAGGTGCCGCCGTTACCGTCGGAGATGGTGTAGGTGAACAAATCTGTGCCGGAGAAATCTGTGTCCGGTGTGTAGGTGATGACACCGTCCGTCAACGTAACGGTGCCGTTGAAGGCCGCGCCGACCTCGGTCACGGCCAGCTGGTCACCGTCGCTATCGGTGTCGTTGCCCAACACGTCGATGACGTTGGCCCCGGAGTCCTCGTCCACCGTCACCGCGTCATCAACCGCGACCGGCGCGTCGTTGACCGGTGTGACCGTCACACTGACGGTGACGGTGGTGGCGTGTCCGGCGTCGCCGCCGAAGATGGCCGCCCACAGCCCCTTCAGTCCGTGAAGATGTAACGGACTTTCTTCATCGGAGATGGTGTAGGTGAAGGTGTCGGTGCCGTGAAAGTCGGCGTTGGGGGTGTAGGTCAGCGTGCCGCCATCGAGGGTCACCGTCCCGTTTTGCGGCTGGGTCACCTCGGTCACGGTCACCACGTCACCGGCGACCGCATCGGGGTCGGTTCCGGTGACCACGTCAACGGTGATCGGGGTGTCCTCGGACGTAGTGACGGTGTCAACCACCGGCTGAGGGGTGCGGTTCAACAGCATGTGCTGCCACTCGCGACGCACAAACGCCAGCAGTGCCCACGCCAACGGCGGTTCGGCAGGCGCGACCGGGCGCGGCGCCAGGAACGGCGACAGCAACGCGGCCACAACCGTGCTCGCGGCTCTCACGATGGTGTCCGGAACCTCCGTCGACGTCGGCGCCGCCTCCGGCTCCTCGCTGACCACTGTCGTCGACACCTGACGCTCGTCGACGAAGTTCTCGACGGCCAGCACCACCTGGCTCGTCAACGACTCTGGCGGCGCCTGCTGCTCGGTCACGTCGTCGGCGTCGCGCTCCACCACGTCCTCGACGACGGCCGCCACGTCGTCGATACGTCCTGAGTCCTCGTCACTCTCATCCAAAACGCCGGATTGCGGCCCTGAATCGCGTTGGCTAACAGCCGGTTCCGTTGTGCCCGAAGTACTTTCCTCGCCGTCGCCTTCGTCCTCGTCATCGGCGTCCGATTCCAGTTCGTCGCCGAGGTCGGACTCGTCGCCCTCTTCCTCGTCGGTAAGCACGGTGGTGTCGGTGGACTGCCCGGCGTCATTGACCGAGGTATCGACCGAACCCGAACTACCGAACCTCGTCCGGGGTTCATCACCGTCGGGGGCGTCAGCTTCGGGCGCATCATCGTCGCCGCCATCCCCGCCCGTCTCGGCGTCGTCGGCGCTGCCGCTGTCCGGCGAAGGCGCCGCGGAGTCCCCGTCGCCGCCCTGCCCCGCCGATGTCCCGGCGCTTTGCGAATCACCGGTTGAACCAGCGTCGGCCCACGCCAACCCCGACCCTCCGGTCGCGATGGCGACGCCCACACCCAGCGCCACTGCCAATGCGCCAACTCGACCGACATAGGTTGCGTAGGCGGTGGAATTCACCGCTTTCGCACACCCGGAAAACAGCGGCTTGCGGTTGCTGGAGCCAAACTCATACCTTGCTGCGGCCGCCATCGAGTTATCCCTTCTGTCCGATCGCGAATTCAGCGAAGCGGTTGGCCATCGGCGGAATGCATTCAGGGCGTGACCATAACAACTTGTGTGAACTGCGGTAACAGTTTCGAAAAATTGTTTACGCAAATTCATCACGAACTCATTTCGCGCTGAACCACCGCGAGAGTTCCGGCTATTACATGCAAAGATTGGCCCGCGTCCGGCCACAATTTAATTAGCTAGCGGCGCAGGTTGCATATCCCCCGAGCGACCCGATAGCGATCCGACTTACGCTAGCGTCGATTTATGCATTAGTAAAGGCCACCAACTGCTCGGCCGGCCACGTATTGACGATCCGCTCCACGGGCACGCCCGCGTCAAGCGCGCGCTGAGCTCCGTACCCGAGAAACTCGAGTTGTCCGGGCGCGTGCGCGTCGGTGTCGATGGAGAACAGGCAGCCGATGTCCAGTGCCAGCTTCAACAGCCGGGTGGGCGGATCGCGCCGCTCGGGTCGGGAGTTGATCTCGACGGCGGTGTCGTTGTCGCTGCAGGCGGTGAACACCTTCTCGGCGTCGAACTTGGACTCGGGGCGGATACCGCGCCCGCCGCTGACCAGGCGGCCGGTGCAGTGCCCGAGCACATCGGTGTGCGGATTGGCCACGGCTTTGAGCATCCGACGCGTCATCGCGGCTTCGTCCATCGACAGCTTGGAGTGCACGCTGGCCACCACCACATCGAGGCGTTCCAGCAGTTCCTCTTCCTGATCCAGCGACCCGTCCTCGAGGATGTCGACCTCGATACCGGTGAGAATTCGCATCGGCGCTACCGTCTCGCGCAGTTCGTCGATGACGTCGAGTTGCTGGCGCAGCCGCTCAGCCGACAGCCCATTGGCGATCTTCAGCCGCGGTGAGTGATCGGTCAGCGCACAGTACTCGTGACCCAAATCCCTTGCCGCCAGCATCATCTCCTCGATCGGCGCCGATCCGTCCGACCAGTTCGAATGCAGGTGCAGGTCACCGCGCAACGCCGCGCGGACGTCGCCCCCACCTAGATCTGCTGCGTTGGAGCGCAGTTCGACGAGCGCGTCGGGTTCCCGCCCGGCCCATGCCTGCGCGATGACCTTCGCGGTCTTGGGTCCGATTCCGGGCAGCGACTGCCAGGAGTTGGCCGCGCCGTGCCGTTCCCGCTGCATCTCGGACAATCCCTCCACGATGTCGGCGGCGTTGCGGTAGGCCATCACCCGGCGTGGGTCCGCACGCGCGCGGTCCTTGTAGTAGGCGATCTGGCGCAGGGCGATAACCGGGTCCATACCTCCAGTGTGCCCGGTCAGGTCGCGCGCCATGCCGGGTCACGCCCGGTCAACGCGATGATGCGGTCCAGAACCGGCGCGTCGTCGGCGACGGGAACCGCCGGCCCGAACAATCCCTCGACCGGTCCTTCCGCGGCGCTGTTGGTGACGTGCGGCAACACGGCGGCCGCGGTGGCGGCGTCGACGTCATAGGGCTGTCCGGTCGCGCGTGCCACATCCCATCCGTGGACGACGATCTCGGTGAGCGCGATCAACCCGCCTACTTCGCCGGGGAAGTCGACGCCTCCCGCCCGCGTCATGCCGTCCCAGGCCGACGGGTCAGCGTAGGCAGCGGCCAGTTCGGTGAGCCGGGCCGGATACGACGTGCGCCAGTCATCGTCGAGAGGGTGCGCACCCACCTCGGGAGGTGTGTCGGTCAGCGGCCCGAAGTCCTTGCGCGCCGCGGCGGTGAACGCCAACGCCAGCCCACCGATGTGGCCCAGCAGTTGGTCCATGCGCATGTCCGCACAGGGCGTGGCCGCGCTCAGTTGGTCGTCGGTCACGGACGCCAACACATCGGTGGTGCGTCGGCAGGCCGGCGTCAAGTCAATCATGTCGATATCGACCCGTGGGGCGGCCGGAACTCATCGCGGCGTCACAGATCGTTTCCCGCGTAGGACAGGTTGAAGCTTTTGTTGGTCAACGGGAAGTCCGGGACGATCGTGTCGGCCATCGCGACCGGAAGGGCCGGCCAGTTGAACCAGGACGGGTCGACGATCTTGGCTCGCGCGAGGTTTCCGTCGGCGCCCACCTCGACGCGGTGCACGATGGTGCCGCGCCAGCCCTCCACGATGCCGACGCCGCTGGACGGACCGCGGAACCCGTCGACCGGTTCCTGGTAGTCGAGCGGTCCGTTGTGGGATTCGATGAGCGCACAGGCCAACTCGACCGAGGCGGCAAACTCGTCGCGGCGCACGGTGTAGCGCGCGAGCACATCTCCGGTGGTGGCGCCGGCCTCGGTGACCGGAAGATCGGTCGTCGGATGGTCGACGCGGGCGTCGGTGCGCAACCCGCTGGCGCGGGCGGCGTAGCCGAGACATCCCAGGGCCTGCGCGTCGTCCCTGGTGAGTACCGAGGTGCCGGCGAACCGGTCGTAGACGACGTTGTTGCGCAGCGTCAGCTCGGCCACCTCGGCCAGATCGACGGCGATCTCACGCAGCACGGCGGGTTCGGGCAGCGCTTTCAGCATGATTCCGCCGGGACGGATGGCGTCGCGCAGCAGCCGGTGGCCGGTCACCTCGGCGTTGATTCGCAGCAGGCGTTCCCGGATCCGCAGCGCGTGGGTGTTGGCGATTCCAAGCGAGACGTCGTTGGCCAACGCGCCGAGGTCAGCGGCGTGGTTGTAGAGCCGTTCGAGTTCGACGACCAGTGCCCGGAGCCGGTGCGCCTCGTCCGGCAGCCGGGTGCCGACGGCGTCCTCGACGGCGAGGCTGTGCGCCAACGCATGTCCGGCCGAGGTGTCGCCGCTGATGCGTTCGGCCAGCGCGACGGCGTCGGTGACGGGTCGGCCCTCGAATAGCTTCTCCACGCCGCGGTGCACGAACCACAACCGGGCCTTCAGCCGAAGCACGGTCTCGCCGACCACCGAGAACCGGAAGTGGCCCGGTTCGATCAGCCCGGCGTGCACCGGCCCGACCGGGATCTCGTACACGCCCGTGCCCTCGACGGTGACGAACGGAAAGCGTCCGCGGGGCTCGAAATGCGGTGGCGGGCCGGCCTCGCGGCGCATGGGATGCCAATCATCCGGCCAATGGGCGTGACGCACCAACCGTCGTGGGCGCGGATGCCCGACCGGGCGGAGACCGAACAGGTCGGCCATCTCCCGCTCGAAGCGGCTCGCCGGAAACGACAGATACGCCAGCGACGGCACCTCGGGATCGTCCGACGGCAGAACACATTCGAGTTCGACACGGCGGTCGGGCCGACCGGCGAGAAACAGATACACCACCCGCAGCACGCCGCCGCCGTCATCGTGCGCCGCCACCAACGCCAACCGGAAACCGGACCCGAAGAGCTCTTCGGCCTTATCGCGCAAAGTGTCTCGTGAGACGCGGTGGCGTACAGACTCTTTCATCACAACGCTCCGAGGATGTTGGCGGCCTCGGTGAACAGAGCCGTCAGCGGGCCAGCAGTGACACCGAGGACGATCGAGACGGTTACGCCCACCAGCAGCGCCGCCGCCACCGAGCCGGGCACCGCGATGGCGGGTGCTCCTGTCGGGGCGTCACCTAGCAACATGCGGCCCGAATTGCGCACGAGCGCTGCGAATGCCAGGGCAATCAGAGCCAACGCCGCGGCAAGCGCCCAGGCCAGGCCGGCGTCGGCCAGCGAGCGGGCGATGGCGATCTCACTGGCGAACATCGCGAACGGCGGCAACCCCAGCAGCACAAGCAGGCCGACGGCGAAGGACCCGCCGACCAACCGCGATCGGCGCACCACACCGCTGATGTCGCGGATCGCCGTGGAGTCGTGCGCGAGCTGCAACTGGCCACCGGCCAGGAACAGCACCGTTTTTCCGACTCCGTGCGCGAGCACGTGCAGCAGCAGGCCCGCGATCGCCAGCGGTGTGCCGGCCGCGGCGGCGATCGCGATCAGCCCCATGTTCTCCATCGAGGAGTACGCGAGCATGCGCTTGACGTCGCCAGTGACGACGAGCATCAGCGCGGAGATCAGCAGCGTCATCAGTCCGAGCACGATCAGCCCGGTCCGTAGGAAGCCCGGGCCGGTCGCCGCATCGACGATCGGTTTGATGCGCAGCAGCACCGAGAACGCCACGGCAAGAAGCACGCCGCTCATCAACGCCGACACCGGCGCCGGGGCCTGGCTGTGCGCGTCGGCGAGCCAGGTGTGGAACGGGAACAGCCCGACCTTGGCGCCGTAGCCGATCAGCAGCAGCCCACCGGCCAGCCGGGCCACGCCCGGATCGAGGTTCGCCGCGTAGGCGGCCAGCACGTCGAGGTTGAGCGCGTACGCCTCGGGCGCACCCGCGTGCAGCGCGGCAAAATACATCAGCACCGTGCCCAGCAGTGCCACTGCGATCCCTACGGAGCAGATCATCACGTACTTCCAGGTGGCCTCCAGGGCACCCCGGGTGCGGCGGTGTCCGACGAGGAACGCGGTGACCACGGTGGTCGCCTCGACGGCGACCCAGATGATGCCGATGTTGTTGGCGCTCACCGCAAGTGCCATTGACGCGATGAACGCCGGGGTCAGCACGCCGTACAGCCGCGCGCCGCCGGCATCGGTGTGGCCGTGGTCGAGTTCGGCGCCGATGTAGCCGATGCTGGCCCAGGTGCTCAGCGTGGCGACGACGCCGATGACGATCAGCATGGTGATCGAGAGCGCGTCGACGCGCAGCAGACCGTCCAGCGCCAGGCGCGGTGTCGATCCGACTTTCACCGCGAGCACGATGGCGCAGACCAGCACCGTGGTGGCCGAGGCCACCGACAGGGCAGCGGTCCAACGTCGCCATCCGACGACGAGATTCACCAGTGCCGCGGCGGCGGGAACGAGAACGGGCGCGAAAAGCAGTGTGGTCATCAGTCCCGCAGCTCCTGCAGACGATCTAGGTCGGCGCCGCCGAACGCCCGGCGCAGCCGCCCGGTCAGCACCCCGATGATCAACACCACGAACAGCACGTCCAGCGACGCGCCGAGCTCCACGATCAACGGCACACCCGCGGTCAGCAGGAACGCCGCGGCGGTGATCCCGTTGTCCAGCATCAGAAATCCTGCCGCCTGCGACACGGCGTGCCGTCGGGTGGCCATCACGAACAGCGCGATCAGGATCACCGCGAAAGCCGCGGGAACCGCGTTGACGACCGGGTCGGGCGCAAGGTCGACCAGCGGACTGGTAACCGCGAACGCGACGACGGTCAGGATGCCGGCAATCAGCAGCGAGGTGGCGGTGTTCACCAACGGCGTCGCCTCGCGTTGCGCCTCCGGCTCGGCGGCCACCGCCCGCGCCAGCAGCCACGGCAGCAAGGCGGCACGCAACACCAGCACCGCGGCGCCGACGGCGACCATCGCCATTTCGCCGTCGTGCAGACCGCGCACGACCGGGATCGCGGCCAGCGCCACGCCCTGCCATGCCAGCAGGCGCACGATGGCGCGCAGGTCACGTCGCCACACGATGAGCACCGCGGCCAGGGTGAGCCCGCCGGCGGCGAACCCGATGAGCGTGATGAAGTTCGCGTCGATCATGAGGCCCCCACCGTGAAAAAGCTGGCTGCGGTCACCGCGAGCAGCGCGAGCAGGAACGAGCCGGCCAGCAACTCGGGCACCCGGAACAGCCGCAGCTTGGCGATGAACACCTCGACGCTGGCCAGCAGCATCGCCAGCACGGCGACCTTCACCGCGACGGCGGCCACCCCGACAACCACGGCGAGCGCGCTTGGATTGTCGCCGGCAATTCCCCACGGCAGGAACAGGTTCGCGAGCAGCGCCAGCAGCACGGTCAGCCGCATAGCCGATGCCCATTCCACCAGTGCCAGCTTCGGTCCGGCGTATTCGAGCACCATCGCCTCGTGCACCATCGTCAGCTCGAGGTGGGTGGCGGGGTTGTCCACCGGCAGCCGGCCGGTCTCGGCGATGATCACGACCACCAGCGCCGCGAACGCCAACACCCCGGCCAGCGAGATCACCCGGCTCGGGTCTTCCAACGTATTGGACACCAGCGCACCAAGATTGGCCGACCCGGCCGGTATCGACAACGCGAAGACGGCCACCAGGATCGTGGGTTCGACCAACGCCGCGAACGTGATCTCACGGCTGGCGCCCATGCCGCCGAACGACGTACCGGTGTCGATGCCCGCGAGGGTGAGCGCGACCGTGCCGAGAAACAGCAGCCCGACGACGGCGAACAGGTCGGCGCTGGAGTCCAACGGTGAACCGGTGGCCACCACCGGGATGATCGCCGCGATCAACAGCGTGCTCGCAGCGAGCACGACGGGCGCGGCGGCGAAGACGAGCGTGGTGTTCTCGGGTGTGATCTGTTGTTTGCCAAGCTGTTTGCGCAGATCGCGCCACGGCTGCAGCACCCCGGCGCCGGCACGACCTTCCCAGCGCGCGCGGACCTGTCGCATCAACCCGATCACGAGCGGCGCGCCGAGGGCCACCGTGGCGAGTTGTGCGACGCCGGCAAGATAGGACATCGGGGTCATGTGGCGACCACCAAGATGATCAGTACACCCAGCGCCCCGTAGGCCAGGTAGAGGTGGATGCTGCCGGTGTGGGCCCGACGCATGACGCCGGCCGCGGCCGCTACCGCCCGCACGACCGGCGTGTACAACCGCTCCTCGATGGCGTCGCCGATGCGGTTGCGGTACGTGACACGATCGGCCATGTAGCGCGATTCTGCGGTCGGGGTGACCTCGATGGCGGTGTCGGGCCGAAGGACGTCGTCGAAGACTCGTTGCAGCGGTTCGGCGAACGATGTTGCGGTGTATTGCATGCGGGCCGTCAAATCGCCTGCACCGCAGGCCCACAGCGGTAACCTCTCGGCGGCAGGTCGGCGCCGTGAGCGCCATTGGCTGGCCACCACCACGGCCAGTATCGCGGCCACCAGCGTCGCTGCGATCACTCCCGGTGCGATCGAACCCGGCACACCGGGCAGCCGGATCAACGTGCCGAAATCGGTGAACGCGACGTTTTGCGCGGCGGGCAGTGTTTCAAGGACCCGGCGCAGCGCGGGCGCAATCACACTGGGCACGACGGCGATCACCGCGCAACCGACGGCGGCGATGGTCATACCGACGATCATGGTGCGTGGGGATTCGCCTGCCGCGGAGGCTGGTTCGGAACGCGGCCGCGCCAGGAAACCGATACCGAACGCCTTCACCATGGTGGCCACCCCGAGACCGACCGTCAGCGCGACGGCTCCCATGGCCAGCGGACCGACCAGCGCCACCACCGCGTCGGCGCCCGGGGCGCGGATCAGCGACTGCAGCAGCAGCCACTCGCTGACGAACCCGGCACCCAGCGGAAGCCCGGACGCCCCGAGGGCTGCCACGCCGAAAAGTACCGTCGTCGCTGGCATCCGGCGGGCCAACCCGCCAAGCCGGTCAAGGTCACGCAGCCCCGTCGCCGCCAGCACCGAACCCGCCGCCATGAAGGCCAGGCATTTGAACACCGCGTGGGCGAGCAGATGCAGCATCGCCGCGGTCGCCGCGATGGTGGCCGGCGCGGCCGCACCGGCGTCGGCGAACAACGTCGCTGCGCCGAGCGCCAGCGTGATCAGGCCCATGTTCTCGGTAGTCGAATAGGCAAGCAGCCGTTTGAGATCGGTGGCCACCGACGCCTGCAGCACACCGTATAGCGCGGATGCCGCACCGACCGCCAGCAGTGTCAGCGCCCACCACCGCGGCCCTGGGCCGAGCAGTTGCAGGTCGATGCGCACGATGCCGTAGATGCCCAGGCTCACCATCGCCGCGCTCATCAGCGCCGACACCGGGCTGGGCGCCTCGGGGTGTGCCCGCGGCAGCCAGGCGTGCAGCGGAACCAGGCCGGCCTTCGAACCGAAACCCGCCAGCGTGAGCAGGAAGACCACCGTGCGGGTGCCGTCGGACATGCCCGTCAGGTCGGCGAAGCGGTCGGCGCCGCCCGCCGCGGACAGCACCATTAGCCCGATGAGGATGGCGACGAAGCTCAGCTGGGTCATCACCGCGTACACCAGCGCGGCCGAGCGCACCCGGGGCCGGGCGTGCTCGGCTAGCACCAGCACCAGTGATGCCAGCGCCATCAGCTCCCAGGCGAGCAGGAATGTCGTCACCGATGCCGCCGCGGGAACCAGCAGCATGGCGGCCACGAACAGCGGAAGCACGGCCATGGCGGTGCGGCTCAGATGGTGGGCGTAGCCGATCGCGTAGATGCCGACGGGCACCGCGACGGCGCCGATCAGGATCAGAAAGAGCCCGCCGAGCGGATCGAGTTGTAGCTGCACCCCGGCCAACGGCAGCAACCAGCCGATGCGCACTTCGCGGGCGGGCCCGAACAGCCCGAGCACACCCAACCACATACCGATGACACCGACGCCCGAAGTGCTCAGCCCCATTGCGGTGCTGAACCATCGGTGGGACACCGGTTTTCGTGCGGTATGGATTGGAGCCGATAACGTGGCGGTCACTTGTTGGTCACCGATCGCAGCGCGCTGACGATCTGATCGGGAGTGGGCGGGCAGCCCGGGATCTCAACGTCGACGGGGACCACGTCACTGACCGCGCCGACGACCCCGTAGGCGTCGGCGAAGACACCCCGGTTCAGCGCACAGTCACCGCACGCGATGACCGCCCGCGGCTTGGGAGTGGCCGCGAGCGTGTTGCGCAGCGGTTCGGCCATGTTGCGGGTGACCACGCCGGTGACCAGCAGAGCGTCGGCGTGCCGGGGTGAGGCGACCAGCCGCGCCCCGTACCGCTCGGCGTCGTAGACCGGGCCGAACGCCCCGCCGATCTCGACCTCGCAGCCATTGCACGAGCCGGCGTCGACGTGGCGGATCTGCAACGAACCCCGCACGCCCGCCGGCGGTTCGACAGCGGGCTGCGGCGCGGGGCCGGACGGTTCGACGATTCGCCCGACTCGAAAGATCTTGCGTAGCCAGCTCATTGCTCACCTCCGGCATCGTGCAGGTCCGACAGCATCGCAACGCGGTCGCTGAAAACCGTGGTCAGCACCTTGCGTGCGACCGCGAGCAACTCGGCGATGTCTGGTGATGCGATGGAGTAGATGACGTTGTTGCCGTCCTTGCGGGCCGTCACAACCCCGGCACGGCGCAGCACGCCCAGCTGTTGGGACAAGTTCGATGACTCGAGGCCGACCTCGGGCTGCAGTTCTCCGACGGACAGGTCCTTCTCGGCCAGCAGTTCCAGGATCCGCACGCGGGCTGGATGGCCGAGCGTCTTGAAAAACTCGCCCTTGAGCTTGTACAGCGGCTGCACCCCGGGGCTCCTGAAGAACTGTCGATTTTGTCAGTTGAAAGATTTTTCAGATAGTAGACCGAATCAGTGGGGCGTTTCAACTCGGCGTTCTCAGCGGGCGGGGGGAGCCTGTTCGCCGAGGGGTTTGATGGCGCCCTGGACCAGGGCCGAGACGGCGTTGTTGTCTCCGCCGCCGGTGAAGAGCAGCATCTCGTCGCCGGCTTCGAGCGCGTCGTCGGGTTGGGGGACGACGATTCCGCTTTCCCGGATGATGACCGCCAACGCGGTGTTTTCTGCCAACGGCAACTCAGCCACCCGCCGCCCCACCAACGGATCCCCTTCAGGCAACGTGAGTTTCGCCAAGCTGACTTGGCCCTGCCGCAGTTCCATCAACCGGACCACGTGGCCGATGTCGATGGCCCCCTCGATGGCCGCGACAAGAGCCGCCGGCGCGGACACAGCGAGGTCAACGCCCCACGCGTCGTTGAACAACCACTGGTTGCGCATGTCGTTGACCCGCGCCACCACCCGGTCGACGCCGAACTCCGTCTTGGCCAACAGCGAGGCCGTCAGGTTCACCTTGTCGTCGCCCGTCGCGGCGATCACCACATCGCAGGTCTGAAGCCCGGCGTCCTGCAACGCCGTGAGCTCACAGGCGTCGGCCAACAACCAGTCGGCTTCGGGCACCGTGTGTGGTTCGTAGTGGCGGACACTGTGTTCGATCAGCAAGACCTTGTGGCCGTAGCCGATCAGCTCCTGGGCCACGGAGCGACCGATCGCGCCCGCGCCCGCGATGCCGATGCGCATCGACCGACGTTCCTCGGTGCGACCCGACGCTTGAAAAGGTCGCTTCCTGAGACGGAACACGAGTTCATACTGACGTATCCACTGCCGTGGTAGGTCTGTACTGCAGACCGCGCCAGCCATCCGGTCCCGAACGGGGAAGAAATGACCCTGCAGCAGCTCTATCTGGTGCTGCTGGCGGGCGGGCTGGTGCTGTTGGCCAGCATCGTCGCCACCCGGGCCGCCAGTCGCATCGGTCTACCGAGCCTGTTGTTGTTCTTGGCGGTCGGCGTCATCGTCGGCGAGGACGGGCTTGGCCTGCAGTTCGACGACTACCTGCTCGCTGATCACCTCGGCACCGTGGCCCTGGCGATCATCCTCATCGAAGGCGGTCTGACGACCCGGTTCGCCGACGTGCGCCAGCTGTTGGCCCCCGCCGGTGTGCTGGCCACCTTGGGGGTCGCCATCAGCATGGTCGTCACCGCCGCGGGCGCGCATCTGCTGCTGGGCATGGATTGGCAACTAGCGCTGTTGCTGGGCGCCATCGTCTCCTCGACCGACGCGGCTGCGGTCTTTTCGGTGCTGCGGGTGGTGCCGCTGCCGCGCCGCGTCGCGGGTCTGCTCGAAGCCGAGTCGGGGTTCAACGACGCCCCCGCCGTCATCTTCGTCCTGCTGTTCAGCGTCACGCCGCTGGAGTTGTCTCCGGTGCACACGTTCGTCGAAGTGATCTACGAGTTGGCCGCGGGCGGTGTGATCGGCGTGATCTTCGGCGTCGTAGGGGCTTTCGGCTTGCGGAGCATCGCACTGCCGGCGTCGGGCCTGTATCCGCTTGCGGCGTTCGGCCTCGGCATGGTGGCCTTCGCGGCGGCGGGCACGGCACATGCCAGCGGGTTCCTCGCCGCGTATGTGTCCGGGCTGGTGCTCGCCAATTCCGGGCTGCCGCACCGCTCGGCGACCCGTTCATTCGCCGAAGGGCTCGCCTGGCTGGCGCAGATCGGCCTGTTCGTGTTGCTCGGCCTGCTGGTGGACCCGAGCGACCTGGGCGCCGAGATACTACCCGCGATAGCGATAGGGCTTGTCCTCTTGTTGATTGCGCGGCCGCTGTCCGTTGCGGTTTCGCTTGTTGGGTTCCGAATACCTTGGCGGGAGCAACTTTTCGTATCCTGGGCCGGTTTGCGCGGCGCGGTCCCCATCGTGTTGGCCACGTTCCCGATCGTTGGCGGAATACCCGACAGCATTCGGCTGCTCAACATCGTTTTCATCCTGGTCGTGGTGTTCACGTTGGTGCAGGGTCCCAGCCTGGGTTGGGTCGGCCGGCGGTTGGGGCTGGTCTCGAAGGAAGCCACCCGCGAGATCCAGGTGGAATCGGCGCCGCTGGATGTGTTGGAAGCCGAACTGCTCACGATGACGGTGCAGGCACCGTCGCGCTTGCACAATGTCACGGTGCGGGAACTGCGACTACCTGATCCCAGCGTGATCACCCTGATCATCCGCGACGGCCACACATTCGTGCCTCAGCCGGACACCCGAATCGCCATCGACGACGAACTGCTCATCGTCACCACGAGCAAGACGCGGGAGGCCACCGAGCGGCGACTGCGGGCGGTCAGCCGTCGCGGAAAACTGGCGCACTGGTTCAACGAGTACGGCGAGGCGGGATAACGGCGACTACGCTCAACCGGGTGCGATTCGCCTTCAAAACCTCCCCGCAGAACACCACCTGGGCAGACATGCTCGCCGTCTGGCAGGCCGCCGACGACATCGAAATCTTCGAGTCCGGTTGGACTTTCGACCACTTCTACCCGATCTTCTCCGACTCGACGGGACCATGCCTGGAAGGCTGGGTCACGCTGACGGCGTTGGCCCAGGCGACCAAGCGCCTGCGACTCGGCACGTTGGTGACCGGCATTCACTATCGTCATCCGGCCGTCCTCGCGAACATGGCCGCGTCGTTGGACATCGTGTCCAACGGCCGGCTGGAACTCGGCATCGGCGCCGGCTGGAACGAGGAGGAGTCCGGTGCCTACGGCATCGAGCTGGGCACCATGAAGGAACGGTTCGACCGTTTCGAGGAGGCCTGCGAGGTGCTCACCGGGCTGTTGAGCCAGCAGACGACGACGTTCGACGGGACGTTCTACCAACTCAAAGACGCGCGCTGCGAGCCGAAGGGCCCGCAGCGGCCGCACCCGCCGATCTGCATCGGCGGCAACGGTGAGAAGCGGACGCTCAAGATCACCGCCAAGTACGCCCAGCACTGGAATTTCGTCGGCGGTCCGCCCGATTTGTTCGCACGCAAGCGCGATGTTCTGGCCTCGCATTGCGCGGACGTCGGCCGCGACCCCAGCGAGATCACGCTGTCGGCGCACGTGCGGCTGAATTCGGACCTCAATTACGGCGCGGTCGTCGAAGAGGCCGCGGCGCTGGGCAGGGAAGGGCTGGACCTGGCGATCGTGTATCTGCCGCCGCCGCACGATCCGGCGGTTCTGGAACCGCTGGCGCAGGAGATCCGGGCGTCTGGTCTGTTCGACGGCAAGGGCTGAGGATCACGAAGAGGTAACGATTCGGCAAACGAGCGTGACCGTTCGATCACGCGTGGCGGGCCGTGGGTAGCGAGTTCGCTAGATGCCGTAACGAAGCATCTCGTCGGCGGTTATCAGCCGCTCCGCCTTGGCGGGAAAACCGCGGCTCTTCAAGGGATGACGGAAAAATGACCAGGCGATTCGACTCACCCGTGACCGAGAAAGCGGGTTGAGGTACACGGAACTGACTCCTGCGTCGATACAGATAGCTGATCGGGGCCCACCCTATCGCAGTGCGCTCACTGAAGTCATTAAATCCCGCTGGCCGGGCAAACGGTCTGAGGCGCGCCGAGATATCATCTGATGTTTTTTCTGAGGCAGTTGTGGCTGGTGTGGTTTCCGGGTATAGGCCCCTGTAGGGGTTTGACGGCCACTCCCTGTTGGCCCGGAGCGCCCCGCCCGCCAATAATGGTCCGAATGTGTTTGCTGGCTTGTCGGTGTGTGGACGTTTTTCCTGGGAAAGTCGGGGGGTTGGCGTCGATCGGTCTAATAACTCTCCGACGTGGAGATTAGTGACTTTTAGCTGGTGAGCCGGTGCGTCGGGCGGCCCGGTTGGCGCCGTATGCGTGCACAAATTCGTGCAATTGGCGGGGTTGCTGTTCCGGTAACATTTCCGTGGTGACGCCTGAATGGGCTTGCCAGTTGCTAAGCGCCGGATTGGCGACTGTGCGGAGTGACAATGACTGAGACCTTGCGGATCGACGCGCCGCTGGTGCAGCAGGCGGGAAGCCGGTTGCAGGCGCTGGCTGCCGCGATCCCGCCGCCGCCGGCCGCGTTCAGCCCAGCGGGGGCTGACGCGTTGTCGTTCGCCATCGCGGGCAAGGTCGCCGAAGTGGTGGATCCGGTCCTGGCTCAGTTGCCGGTGACTAAGGAAGAACTGACGCGATACGCGCAGAACGTGTTGACGGCTGCGGGCATGTACGACGCGACCGACCGGCAGTTGGCCGAGGAGATTCTGGAGCGCTTGGGTGAGTTCGATGAGGGCCGGACCGGTGCGGGGTCGGCCGGTGGTGGCGCTGGAGCGGGCAGCGCCGGTGGTGCGACGGGCGCGACGACGACGGGCGTGGGAGCGGCGACGACGGGCGCTGGTGCGGCCGACCCGGCCGGGCAGATGGGCCAAATGATGCAGATGCCAATGCAAATGGCGCAGCAGGCGGCTCAGATTCCGATGCAATTGGCGAGTATGGCGGGCGCGATTCCGGCGGCGATGATGCAGGGAATGCAGAGCGCCCTGCAGCAGGTCGGCCAGCTCTCGGAGTTGTCGGGTGTCGAAGATGAGCTGAAACCCGAAGCGGAAGAACCCAATCCAACCGAGATTTCAGACGAGAAGCCGCCACAAGAAGAGAAGGAGCCTCAGGTCGAGGGAGCGGCGCCGGGTTCCGGTGGTGGGAGAGTGCCGGAACCGCAGGCACAGGAAGCGCAACCACAGGCGCCTGAGGCACCGCCGAAGCCCGCGCCGACGCGGCCGGCTGCGGCGTCACCGGAGATCGCGTTGTGAGTTTTCCGCCGCCGCCGGGAAATCCGCCGCACCCGCCGCCGCAGGGTGGTACGCCGGGGCAGTACGGTCCCCCGCCGCAACAGCCGCCGTGGCCTCCGCAGCAGTGGTCGCCGGGCCCTCCGCCGAAAAAGCGCGGCAATGGGTGGAAGTGGGCGCTGGGCGCGGTGGCATTGCTGGCAGTTATCGGAGTGACAGTCGCGGTGACGATTTCGGTGATAAGTGACGAAAACGGTAACGGCGCCGATCCATCGGGCAACACCTATGGCTTAGCAAGCGCGGATGACAAAGGCCCCGCCAACATCATCACCGAAGACCCGACGTGCGCGGCGTGGCGTAGAACCAACGCGAACCTCGCCGAGTCACAGAAGGAGTGGGGAAACCGTGATCCTTCTGTCCCCGCCGCAGAGTGGACGCCGGAAGAACGCTCGCAATACGAAGCGGCTGGGCAGGCGTTGCGAAACGCTGCTGACCAAACTGTGCAGTTAGCCAAGTTGACGCCTCACCGTGTGGTACGCGAGTTGTATGAGCAATTCATCGCCTACGCGCGCGCTTACGCCGACGTGCTCCCGACATATACAGCTGCAGACAACCACCTAGTCGGAGTTGCTCTAACAACCTCGGGCGCAGTGACTTTCGCATGCACCGCAATTGAGTGGGATTCAGCCCAAACGTGGGCGCCCTTAATCCCTGCCCCTGCGCCTCCGTCGAAGCTTGCCGGCCTGAGCGATCCCAACGATCCACAGCGATTCCTCAAAGGGGAAGACCCAATCTGTTCACAATGGGATCAACTTTTGAATCAGTACACAAATGAAACTTTAGAGTGGCAGTCCCTTGACCCGAATATTCCTGCGTCTTCATGGACAGCGGAACAACGTGCAGTGATCGACGCAGTCACTCCGACGATGTCTCAGCACGCCAACGAACTTGAGAATCTCGGACGTAGCAGCGCCAACCCGATAGTCCAGGATTTCGCGGTTTTCGCCGCCCAGTATCGAAGAGCATATGTCGCGACGTTACCGAATTACACGCCAGCGGACTCATATCTATCGAGGGCATCAAACCGAGCTAGTACGGCGATCAATGAAGCGTGCAAAGCGGTTGGAAACTAGGGCGACATGGGTATCGGTAGACCTCATGATCCATACGATCTGACGGTCTCGCCTGCTTGGCCGGAAGTGGACGAGGAGGTTCTTCGTAGTTGTGGAGACGCTTTTAACAGCGTGGCGCAAACTGTGGGTGCAAAATTGGAGTCGACGAAACAAGAACGTGCCCAAATGTTCAGCGGCGTCGGGATCTGGTCGGGTGGTGGCGCGACGGCCGCTGGCGGTGCGCTTGCCGCACGAATTGCCGACTTGGAATCAGTCAAGGAGAATCTCGACAACTCAGCCAAGCTTTTCAACGACTCGGCGCGCGTAGCCACCAACACCAAGACTCAAATTATCAACACCGTCGAGACTGCCAATAAGATTCTAGATTGGATCCGAAACCACCCCGAATTCACGGATGAGGCCAAGGACGCGGCAATTCAAGCGGGCGTAAATGCAATCCGCAGTGAGAACGTCGATACAGTCATTACGGCAGCCGCCAGCATTTCAGGGCCATCATCAACCGATCTGCCGCAAGAACCAACCGATGGAGTTCGACTTCTTGATCATGACCGAACGAAAGATGCACCAATTGTCCCTGTTCGCAACGAAGCGCCACTGGCGACTATTGGTCACGACAACCCAAATTCCCCAATCATCGCGGGACGACATGCGCCGCTAGTCGCTGAGCCTGAAGTCTCGGTACCGCCCGCAAACAGCGACAATCCTCAAAATCGTGCGCCGGTTGGTACTCCGACGGATTTCACTGTCCCAGACAATACAGATGTGCCGACGGGCGTCGACAATCCCGGACCTCCGGCACTCTTTGGACCCGGCATGTCCACACCTGTCCCATCGGGCTACCCTTCGACATCGCCCGGCACACCGGCCTTTTCAGGAGCTTCTGCGCCACCACCCACTCCAGGGATCAGCACACCGGCAACCCCTCTATCCGGCACATCCGGCGCATCGGCACCATCGACATCCGCGCCTAGCGCACCGAGCACCGCGACTCCTGCGGCGGCAGCAGCCAATCAGACCCAGATGGCCGAGTTCCAACGCTCCGTCGCCGAGGCCGCAGCGAAAGCCGCTGCGCAGACACCAATTCCACCTCCTCAGCCGACCGCGGCACCAATGAACGCTGCGCCTGCTCATCAACCGCTCGCTGCACCCGTGGTACCCGACACCCCGACGAATCCCGCTCCGCCCGCACCCAATTCATCTGCGGGTGCGGGCACTGGTGCCGCCGTTCCGGCTCCCGTCGCACCCCCACCCGCCGGTGGCGCGCCTCCCGGGGGCGCAGTTCCATTGGGTCCACCTCCTACACCCCCACCGGCAGCGCCCGTCGCTCCCGCGAGTCCCACCGGCCCTACGGTCGCACCAGCTGCGGCGGCACCAGGCTCGAGCACTGTGGGCGCGCCTGCACCGGTGCCGGTCTCGGCTGCGCGTGCAGAACGTGAAGCCATCGCGGCCGCATCTCTTCGGCGTCCGTCGTCCACCGACCCGACGCAAGTCGCCCACCGCATCGCCGCGGCCCTTAACGTTGGTATCACCGATCTCGGCTTCTTCTGGATCACCGGCCTGGCCAAGGACGGCACGATCGTCGTCGCCAACAACTATGGGCTGGGCTACATCCCCGACGGCGTCAATCTGCCAGACCATGTGAAGATGGCGACCGCCGACGA
This sequence comes from Mycolicibacterium sp. XJ879, assembly GCF_053483935.1. Lineage (NCBI taxonomy): Bacteria > Bacillati > Actinomycetota > Actinomycetes > Mycobacteriales > Mycobacteriaceae > Mycobacterium > Mycolicibacterium sp. XJ879. The sequence continues at coordinate 373,242 of NZ_JBEFTH010000002.1, read as the reverse complement.
ATCCATCCCGCCCACCCTCCGCGGCACTTGGGCGACGTATCCCATTCTTGCCCTTCATGGTTGGGCGCAACACCACAACACCGATCTGCGCGCTGTCATCGCCACCGAGGACCAGTTCAAGGGCTTTGACCCCGGTGCGCCCAAGATCGTTCTGCGTCCCGACGACATCCCCGAAAGCGGTGAGATGGAGGGCCGCCACCGACTACAGGTAATCGCTCCCGACGCCGCAGGAAAGCTCGCTGCCCTCAGCGGCGGCGGTCTTTCGGAAGTATTGCCTCCGGCACCTACGGATGCCAAAGCTCCGGATGATCAGCAATCGGCGTTGTGGTTCGAAGTGTTTCGGCCGCTACTCAGCAATGCACCGGACCGAGGACAGGCGCAACTCGAGGCCTTCGTCGCCTACGCCGAACATGCCCAGGAGTTGGCGCTGCACCGCGCCCACGTCGCGACCGAGGCTGCCGACCAGCGCGCCGCGATCGCCGACTGGATCTACTGGCAACACCTAGGCGTCCTCATGGCGGACGCGAGCGCCGCACGCGCCGGCGTCTGACATCGAAAGCCGCAAACACTCCTTTAGAGCGCCTGTGGACCAACTTCAAAACTGTCGTACCCTTCTGGCAAAATCGAACGTATGTTCGCTTCGGAGTTTCGGTCGGCCGAGGAGGCCGCGCTGGTCGCCGAGATCGAGGCGTGCGCTCGCACTGAGGCGAGCACGGCGGCGCGGCGGTTGGCCGCGATCGGCGAATTGGCGGCACGCGCTAGCGAGCCGGAGGATGAGGAACGCCAGCGCTGGGTGGTCGACTTGTGGAATTGCGCGGCAGCCGAGGTGGCCGCCGCGATGGGCATCAGCCGCTATCGGGCCGGTCAGGAGATGGCGATCGGGTTGGCGCTGCGTGATCGGCTGCCCAAGGTCGCCGCCCTGTTCAGCGAGGGAATGATCAGTGCCAAGGTGATTTCCACGATCACCTGGCGTACCCATCTGGTGCTCGGTACCGAACCGCTGGCCCGCGTCGATGCCGAGATCGCCCAGCGGGCCGCGTCGTGGGGGGCATTGGGCCAAGAGCGGCTGGAGTTGGCCGTGGACGCGGTGGTGGAAACCCATGACCCGGATGCGCAACGGCGTTTTCATGAGGCCGCCCGGCGGCGCGATGTGCAGGTCGGCAAGCCCGATGACGCCACCGGCACCGCATCGGTTTACGGGCGGCTCTCGGCCACCGACGCCGAACTGCTCAAACGGCGGCTGGCCGAGATGATCGCCGGGGTGTGTGAGGACGATCCGCGCAACAGAGGCCAGCGTCGCGCCGATGCGCTGGGCGCGTTGGCCGCCGGCGCTGATCGACTCAAGTGCCAATGCCGCAGCCCGCAATGCCCGTGGGCCGGTCAAGACGATCCGCGCGCGACCGCGTTCGTCATCCACGCCATCACCGACACCACCCCCGCGAACACCAACAAGTCCACCGCGGGCCTTTCCCGCGACACGAACACCACCACCGAAACCCCGACCCCGGATGTGCCGATCGAGGTGGCGCCCGCACCGGAATCCGAGCCGGCGCCGGTCGCCGACGAGCTGGCCGCGCCGCCGGAATCCACACCCGCGCCGGTGGCCGACGAGCCGGCCTCGCAGCCGGAGACCGAGCCGGTGTCGCCGCCGAAGTCCGCAGCGGTCTCGGGGGCCAATCTGTGGGCGCCCCAGCCCGATAACCCGATGTCGGCGGCGTTGATTGTCGGTGGCGGGGTGATCCCGCCGGCGTTGTTGGCTGAGTTGATCAACAACGGCGCGAAGGTGCGCAGCGTGTATCGGCCCCCCGACATCGCCGATCCGGGTTATCGCCCGTCACGATCCTGTGAGCGGTTCGTGCGCATGCGCGATATGACGTGTCGGTTCCCCGGCTGTGAGCACCCCGCCGAATACTGCGATGTCGACCACACGGTTCCGTATCCGGGTGGGCCCACCCATGCGTCAAACCTAAAGTGTCTGTGCCGTTTTCATCATTTGCTGAAAACGTTTTGTGGTTGGCACGACGAACAACGCCCCGATGGCACCGTCATCTGGACCGCGCCCAGCGGGCGAACCTACCGCACCCAACCCCTGAGCCGGCTGTACTTCCCGCACTGGGACACCACCACCGCCGATCTGCCACCGCCGGCCAACGCGCCCCCACCCTCGGCGCGGCGCGCGCTGAAGATGCCGCGACGACGACGCACCCGCGCCGCCGACAACGACGCACGCGTCAACGCCGAACGCAAGCTCAACGCGACGACGCCGCGGTCCTATCCCTAACCGTCGCGGGTTGCCGACTGCTGGCGGCAACCTCACCACCCAGCGCGGTGAGCCCCGCCGTTCAAACAACCTGGAGCGCCGCGGAACTCGACCGCACCACCGCTGCGGCCAGAAACAGTATTCCGCCCAACCCGCAGCTCCGCCACGACCCGCGCCAACCACGAATTCATCTTCAGTGTTTGGCCGGCCCCTCAACGGGCACGTTGTAAGGCAAGAACGACGAGGAGGATGCCCATGCGCGCAGTGACCTGGCAGGGGCGGCGGAACGTCTCCGTCGACAACGTGCCCGACCCGACGATCAAGGAACCCAACGACGCGATCATCCGCGTGACCAGCACCAACATCTGCGGCTCCGATCTGCATCTCTATGAAGTGCTCGGCGCGTTCATGAGCGAAGGCGACATCCTCGGTCACGAGGCGATGGGCGTCGTCGAGGAAGTCGGACGCGACGTCAACGGCCTCACGGTCGGCGACCGCGTCGTCATCCCGTTCAACATCTCCTGCGGGCACTGCTTTATGTGCGACCAAGGCCTGCAGAGCCAATGCGAAACCACCCAGAACCGCGACCAGGGCACCGGCGCCGCCCTCTTCGGCTACTCCAAGCTCTACGGCGAGGTCGCCGGCGGCCAGGCCGAATACCTGCGCGTCCCCCAGGCCCAGTACACCCACATCAAGGTGCCCGACGACGGACCCGACGAACGCTACGTCTACCTCTCCGATGTGCTGCCCACCGCATGGCAGGGCGTCGAGTACGCCGCCGTGCCCGACGGCGGCACGCTGGTGGTGCTCGGCCTCGGCCCGATCGGATCCATGGCGTGCCGGATCGCAGCACATCGTAAGGATTGCAAGGTGATTGGTGTGGACCTGGTCGACGAGCGCCTGGACCGTGCCCGCGACTATTGCGCGGAGGTCATCGATCTCCGTAAAGACGACGCCGATGAGATGGTCAAGAGCCACACCCAGGGCCGCGGCGCGGATTCGGTGATCGATGCCGTCGGCATGGAGGCTCACGGATCCCCGGTCGCCGAGGTCGCACAGACCGCCAGCGGCTACCTGCCATCCCCGGTGGGACGGCTCATGATGAAACGCGCCGGCGTCGATCGGCTCGCCGCCCTGAACTCTGCCATCTCGCTGGTGCGCCGCGGCGGCACCATCTCACTGTCCGGCGTCTACGGCGGCGCCGCCGACCCCATCAACATGATGACGCTGTTCGACAAGCAGATTCAGCTGAGGATGGGTCAGGCCAACGTCAAGAAGTGGGTGCCCGACATCATGCCGCTGCTGACCGCCGACGATCCGCTCGGCGTCGAACAGTTCGCCACCCACCGCCTTCCGATGGAGGCCGCGCCCGACGCATACGCCAAATTCCAGAAAAAGCAGGACGGCATGGTCAAGGTGGTGCTTACCCCGTAACCGGGGTATTCCGCCCAAATGGATCAGTCCGAAGCGCCACTTCTGGATGCGCTGGTCAACTACCGGAAACGCGACCGCTACGGATACAGCCCGCCCGGTCACCGGCAAGGCCGCGGCGTCGACGAACGCGTCCTCGCCGTGCTCGGGCAGGAAGCCTTCCGGGACGACCTGCTCGCCAACGGCGGCCTCGACGACCGCCGCTCACAAAACAAATACCTCCGGCGGGCCGAAGACCTGATGGCTGAGGCCGTCGGCGCCAAAGTCGCTTGGTTCTCCACCTGCGGCAGCTCACTGTCGGTCAAGGCCGCGATGATGGCCGTCGCGGGCGGTCCGGACCAGTCCGCCGCGTCATCGGGCGGCGGCAGCCTCATCGTGCCCCGCGACAGCCACAAGTCCATCGTCGCAGGCCTGATCTTCTCCGGTGTCCAGCCGCACTGGGTCACCCCGCGCTGGGACACCGAACAGCACATCTCCCATCCCCCGTCGCCCGCCGAATTCGAACGGGCCTGGGACGCCCACCCCGAAGCCGCCGGCGCCCTCGTCGTCAGCCCGAGCCCGTACGGCACCTGCGCCGACATCGCCGGCATCGCCGAGGTATGCCACGCTCGCGGCAAGCCGCTGGTCGTCGACGAGGCCTGGGGTGCTCACCTGCCGTTCCATGAGAACCTTCCGACATGGGCGATGGATGCCGGCGCCGACGTCTGCGTGGTCAGCGTGCACAAGATGGGTGCCGGGTTCGAACAGGGCTCGGTCTTTCACCTCCAAGGTGATCTCATCGACCAGGACCGGCTGTCGGCCTGCGCCGACCTGTTGATGACCACCAGTCCGAGCGTGCCGATCTACGCCGCGATGGACGGCTGGCGCAGACAGATGGTCGAGCACGGCCGCGACTTGCTCGGCGCTGCAATGGAACTGGCCTGGGGTCTGCGCGACGACATCGAACTCATCCCCGGCGTCGAGGTGCTTGACGACGAACTTCTCGGCGTCGAAGCCTCACACGACCTCGACCGCCTGCAGGTGCTGATCGACGTGTCGGCCGTCGGAACGACGGGCTACCAAGTCGCAGACTGGCTCCGCGACCACCGCCACATCGACCTCGGCATGAGCGATCACCGCCGCGTCCTGGCGACGATGTCCTTCGCCGACGACAAGGCGACCTCCGAACGCCTGCTCGACGCGCTGTGGACGTGGCGCAAGGCCGCCAACGATTTCGACAAGCCACCACCGATGCGGCTGCCCTCCCCGTCGGAGATCGAGCTCGAGACCGTCGAGCTGCCGCGCGACGCCTTCTTCGGACGCACCGAATCGGTGCCTGCCGTCAAGGCCGGCGGCCGCATCGCCGCCGAGCAGATCACGCCGTACCCACCCGGCATTCCCGCCGTCGTCCCCGGTGAGCGCCTCAACGACGCGGTGATCGACTATCTGCGCTCGGGGTTGCGCGCGGGCATGAACCTTCCCGACGCCGCCGATCCGACACTGGAGACGTTCCGGGTGGTGGCCTAGTGCCCGCCTGGTTTGGCCACCCGGATTTCTGGCAACATTACTGCACAGTAAGAAGTTTCCTCCGACATCAACCGGGTAGGGCACACGATGGACACGACGGAAATTTCCCTCCTTGCGCAGGACGAAGGCGGAGGCGCCGCGCTCGACGAAGTGATCGGCTTGTCGATCTTCGCGGCGGTCGTGACCGCCCTGCTGCTGTGGATCGGTTGGCTGCATCGCAGCCGCAAGATCAGCTGGTTGACCCGCCTCGCCGACTGGTCGGGGCGCCGCTTCAAACGCCCGTCGTGGGTGGCACTGCCCATCGCGGTGTTCATCACGGCGATCATCTGCGCGCTGTTCGGCTTCATCTGGGACGTCAGCCTGCACATCGGCGCGGGCCGCGACGAAGGCCCATTGGCCAACCCGGCGCATTACTTCATCCTGGCCGGCCTGTTCTTCATCTTCGTCGCGGGCTGCCTGGCGATGGTCCTGCCCCTCGGGGGCGCTGAAGACAAGCCCGGACCGTCGGCGGTGCGGATCACCGACACCTGGTACGCACCGGTCGGCGGCATCGTGATGGCGGGTTGCGGTCTGTACGCGCTGCTGGGGTTCCCGCTCGACGACGTCTGGCACCGTATCTTCGGTCAGGATGTAACCCTCTGGGGCCCAACGCATTTGATGATGATCGGCGGCGCCGGCTTTTCCACCATCGCGGCCCTTTACCTCGAACACGAAGGGCGGCGGGCGGCCAGTGCGGACACGCCGCCCGACGGCATCGGTTTGAAGTTCGTCCAGTACCTCGCCTTCGCCGGGGTGCTCATCGGTATGTCGGTCTACCAGATCGAGTTCGACTTCGGCGTACAGCAGTTCCGCCAGGCGTTCCAGCCCATGCTCATCGCCGCTGCGGCCGCCTTCGCCCTGGTCGGCGCACGGCTCTTTATGGGCAAGGGGGCAGCCATCATCGCCGCTCTGCTGGCGATCGGGCTGCGCGGACTGGTCTCCCTGGCGGTCGGGCCGGTGCTCGACGCGCCGAACAGTTGGTTCCCGCTCTATCTCGGCGCGGCGGTGCTCGTCGAACTGATCGCGCTGACCCCACTGCTGAAGCGGCCGATCGTGTTCGGCCTGGTCAGCGGCCTGGCGATCGGCACCGTCGGGCTCTGGCTGGAGTCGCTGTGGATCAACGCCGTCTACCCCTACCCGTGGGAGACCAGCCTGTGGGCCGAGGGGCTGGCGATGGCGGTTCCGGTCGCCGTGCTCACCGGCGCCTGCGGCGCGCTGCTCGGCATGGTGCTCTGCGGTGAACGGTTGCCGCGACGCGCCCTCGGAATCGGGCTGGTCGCACTCACCGTCGTCGTCATCGGCGCCGCCACAGCCAACGGGCTGCGCTACAACGTTCCGGAAAGCGCCACCGCAACAATCACTCTCACCGAGGCGCCGAGTATCGGCGACCAACAGCAGGCCACCGCCGACATCCAACTCACCCCCGCAAACCTGCTCAGCGACAATCCCAATTGGGTGTCGGTGCTGGGCTGGCAGGGCGGCATCGCCAATCAGCGCGGGCTCTTCATCGACCACCTGGAGGAGGTCGGCCCCGGCCACTACCGCTCGACGAAGCCGATGCCGGTTTCGGGTTCGTGGAAGACGCTGCTTCGGGTGCACGACGGTAAGACGTTGGCCGCGGTGCCGCTCTACCTGGCCGGCGACCCCGGTATCGGTGCGGAGGAGGTGCCGGCCGAGGCTCAGACGACGCGTCCGTTCGTCGCCGAGATCACGATCCTGCAGCGTGAGCGCAGCCCGGACATCCCCGAGGCGTTGTGGCTGATCGGTTGCTTGATCGTGCTGTTCTGCACGTTGGCCATGGTCGCCGGCGTCACCTGGGGCGGGGGCCGGATCAACAGGCACGAACCGACCGGCAGCGAGGCGGAATTGCGACCAACAGTGCAGGCGTGACGGCATGACGGAAGTCCCCAACGACCCGAACGTCGTCATCCTGGCCGACCATCCGATCTGGCTCGCCGTGCCGGCGTTCGCTCCGGCGATCGTGGTCGCGGCCGTCGTCGTGTACATCGCCGTGAAGAATCGCCGCAAACGCGAGAACAAAGATGGAGGATCGTGATCAGTCGTAAGGCACTTGTCGTCCTGGCCACTGCCGCCGTTGTCGCCGTCGGATGCGGCTCACAAGACGGCGACACCGCGGAGGGCACCTCGCCGCCGGCGACGACCGTCAACCCGTCGGACATGACCGACCAGCAGCGCCCGACCGATCGCGTAACCCTCGACGTCACCATCGAAGGGGGCCAGGTCGATCCCACCAACGCCCAGTTGGAGGCCAAGGTCGGCGAACCGATCGTCATCCGCGTCAACAGCGACGCCCCCGACGAACTGCACGTGCACTCCACCCCTGAACACACCTTCCCGGTCAAGGCGGAACCGGGCCAGCAGTTTCAGTTCACCGTCGACGTGCCCGGTCGCGTCGACGTGGAGTTGCACGACGCGAACAAGACCGTCGCGACCATCCAGGTGCGGTGAGAACCGACCCGTCGCTGGCCGTACTGGCGCACGGCCTTGGCGGCTCGACCGATCTGCCGATCCCGTTCACCTACGCCCTGATCGGCGCCGCCTGGACGCTGACCTTCACGTTCGCCATCGTCGCGTTCGCGTGGCGCAAACCCCGCTTCGATCCCGACAAGCCCGCACACGCGTTGCCGCGCTGGGTGACGACGGTGATCGACGCACCCGTCACCCGGTGGGTCGTCGCGCTGGCCGGTTTGGCGTTCGCCGTGTGGGTGGCGGTGGCGTCCATCATCGGACCACAGGACGCCGACAACCCGTTACCCGGCGTGTTCTATGTGCTGATCTGGGTCGGCGTGGTGGCGCTGTCGCTGGTGGCCGGCCCGGTGTGGCGGGCGATCTCACCCGTTCGCGCGGTGCATCGGCTCGGGGGTTGGCGCTCTCTGGGCCGCGCCTACCCGGCGGCGTTGGGATACTGGCCTGCCGCGCTGGGCCTGTTCGCGTTCGTGTGGTTGGAGCTCGCCAGCCCCGACCCCGGATCGCTTGGCGCCATCCGGATTTGGTTGCTGATCTATCTGGTGATCACGCTGGCAGGTGGGCTGCTGTGTGGTCCGCGTTGGTATGGCCGGGCCGATCCGTTCGAGGTATACAGCGTGGTGGTGTCGCGGCTGTCGCCGTGGCGGCGCGACCCGCGCAGCGGGCTGGTCGCGTTCGGCAATCCGTTCGATCACCTGCCGTCGTTGCCGATCCGGTCCGGGATCGTCGCGGTCATGGCCGTGCTGCTGGGATCGACTGCGTTCGACAGCTTTTCGGCGATGCCGCGCTGGCGCGATTTCGTCGACGAGAACTCCACGTCCACCCTGACCGCCACCTTGATCCGCACGGCAGGTCTGCTGCTGTTCATCGGGGTGGTCGCGGGCACGTTCTGGCTGGCCGCAATTGCGACCGGAGGCGTCGACCGCGAACAGCGCCGCGCGCTGCCCGGACAGATGGCGCATTCGCTGATCCCCATCGTGATCGGCTATGTCTTCGCGCACTACCTGACCTACCTGGTGGAACGCGGTCAGCAGACGATCATCCTGCTGTTCGGGCTCGACGCGGAAGTCAACTACGTACTGTCGCTTCATCCTTCGCTGCTGGCCACCATCAAGGTCGGTAGCGTACTGGCCGGCCACGTCGCCGGGGTGATCGCCGCGCACGACCGCGCGCTGCGGCTGCTGCCCGCCGACCACCAGCTCACCGGTCAGCTCGCGATGATGCTGGTGATGGTCGGCTACACGTTCACCGGGCTGTATCTGCTCTTCGGCGGATGACGGCGCTACGGTTGAGGTATGAAGGCGCTGATCATCGTCGACGTGCAAAACGACTTCTGCGAGGGCGGTTCGCTGGCCGTGACCGGCGGCGGCGAGGTGGCCCGCAACGTCACCCGCCTCCTCGCCGACCGATCCGACTACGCACATATCGTGGCCACCAAGGACTTTCACATCGATCCCGGTGACCACTTCTCCGACAACCCCGACTACAAGGTGTCCTGGCCCAGGCATTGCGTCGCCGATACCGTCGGCGCGGAGTTTCACCCGGAGTTCGACGCCACCGCCGTGGAAGCCGTCTTCCGCAAGGGCCACTATTCGGCGGCCTACAGCGGGTTCGAGGGCACCGACGACGACGGCACCGCGCTCGCCGACTGGTTACGGCAGCGCGGCGTCGACGAGGTCGACGTGGTCGGGATCGCCACCGACCACTGCGTTAGGGCCACCGCCGCCGACGCCAACGCCGCCGGTTTCACCACCCGGGTGCTGCTGGATCTCACCGCGGGCGTGGCCCCGGATTCGACCGCCACAGCCCTCGAGGAATTGCGCGCGGCCGGCGTGCAGGTCAGCTAGCCGAGCCGCGCACCTGCGTCGCTGCCGCGACCATATTGCGCAGCGACGCCGTCACCTCATCGGTCCTGCGGGTCTTGAGCCCGCAGTCCGGGTTGACCCACAACCGCTCTGCCGGAACGGCTTCCAGCGCCTCGCGCAGCAACGTCGCCATCTCCTCGGTGCCGGGCACCCGCGGCGAGTGGATGTCGTAGACACCTGGCCCGACGCTGTTGGCGAACCCCGCGGCGTTGAGATCCTCCAGCACCTCCATATCCGAACGCGCCGCCTCGATCGACGTCACATCGGCGTCGAGCGCGGCGATCGCGCCGATCACTTCACCGAACTCCGAATAGCACAGGTGGGTGTGGATCTGGGTGGCGTCCGCGACACCCGACGTGGACAGCCGGAACGCATCGACCGCCCACCGCAGATAGGCGTCTTTGTCTTTCGACCGCAGCGGCAGTAACTCGCGCAGCGCCGGCTCGTCGACCTGGATGATGCCGATGCCGGCCGATTCCAGATCGACCGTCTCGTCGCGGATGGCCAACGCGACCTGCGCCGCCGTCTCCGCCAGCGGCTGATCATCACGAACGAACGACCACGCCAGGATCGTCACCGGACCGGTGAGCATGCCCTTGACCGGCTTGTCGGTCAGCGACTGCGCGTAGCTCATCCACTCCACGGTCATCGGTTGGCGCCGCGCGACATCGCCGTACAGGATCGGCGGGCGCACGCACCGGCTGCCGTAGGACTGCACCCAGCCGTTCTGTGTCGCGAAGAAGCCGTCGAGTTGCTCGGCGAAGTACTGCACCATGTCGTTGCGTTCCGGTTCGCCGTGCACCAGCACGTCGATGCCGAGGTCCTCTTGCAGCTTGATCACCTCGGCGATCTCGGCCTTCATCCTGCGCACGTATTCGGCGTAGTCGATCTTGCCGGTCCTCAACTCGGCGCGGGCCACCCGGATGGCCGACGTCTGCGGATACGACCCGATGGTGGTCGTCGGCAACACCGGCAGCTTCAGCCGCTCCTGCTGGGCGGCGCGACGCTTGTCGGCCGGTCCCCGCTTGGCGCCCGACGCGGCGATCGAGGAAATCCGCGACCGCACCTGTTCGTTGGTCAGGCGCGGGTCGGAGCGCCGCGACGCGGCGGCGGCGTTGGACGCGGCCACCTCGGCCGAAATGGCGTCGCGCCCGGTCGTGATGCCCCGCGACAGCGCCACCACCTCGGCGACCTTCTCGAACCCGAACGCCAGCCAGCTGCGCAACTGCGCGTCCAACCCCTCCTCGGCGTCCAGCGAATACGGCACGTGCAGCGTCGAGCATGACGTCGAGACCGCCACGTGGTCGGCCAGGCCCATCAGCGTCGCCAGCGTCGCCAGCGCGGACTCCAGGTTCGTGCGCCAGATGTTGCGGCCGTCGACGACGCCGGCCACCAGGGTCTTGGTGGCCAGCTCGGGCACCGCCGCCACCGCCGACACTCCCCCGGCGACGAGGTCGACCCCGATGGCCTCCACCGGTGTCCGGGCCAGCGCGGGCAACGCGGCGGTGAGCTCGCCGAAGTAGGTCGCGACGAACAGCGCCGGCCGTCTGGTCAACCGGCCCAGCGTCGCGTACGTCCGCTGGGCCAACTCCGCGGTGTTGTCGAGGATGTCGGTCACCAGCACCGGCTCGTCGAACTGCACCCACGCCGCGCCGGCATTGGTCAGCTCCCCGAGCAGCTCCGCGTACACCGCGACGAGCTCGTCCAGCCGATCGATCGGCGCGGCGGCTCCGTCGACGGCCTTGGACAGCGCCAGGAAGGTGATCGGGCCGACGAGCACCGGGCGCGCGGGCACGTCGAGGGCTTGCGCCTCCTTCAGCTCGGCCAGCACCTTGGCCGGATCCAGCGTAAACCTGGTGTCGGGGCCCAGCTCGGGCACGATGTAGTGGTAGTTGGTGTCGAACCACTTGGTCATTTCCAGCGGTGCGATCTCGTCGTTGCCGCGGGCCGCGGCGAAGTAGCGGTCCAGATCATCGGCCACCCCCGCGACGCGTGGCGGTAGCGCCCCGACCATCACCGCGGTGTCGAGCACCTGGTCGTAGTAGGAGAAGGTGTTCACCGGCACGGAGTCCAGCCCGGCGGCGACGAGGGCTTCCCAGGTGTCGCGGCGCAGCTGCGCGGCCACCGATTCCAGCTCGCTGCGATCGGAGTTGCCTGCCCAGTACTTCTCGGCGGCGCGCTTGAGTTCGCGGTTCGGCCCGATGCGGGGAGATCCGAGAATGGTGGCGTTGAAAGCGGTGGTGTTCATGACGTGGTCCTCTTGCTACGGCGGATGGTCATCGCCGGGGACGCGCACCGAATACGGGTTTTCACCGCTTCGGCCACTGCCCATTCCACGAGGCGATGAACCACCGGACGCGGCGCGTCCGGCACAGCTGGCAGGTCTTCGGACTCGCAGGCACGCACCGAAGTGCACCTAGTGGCCGTCGCTTCCCGGCCCCGGTGGGCCAGTGCTGATGACGGCAGTCGTTCCTGCATACCGCTGCGGGACAGTCCCGGATTCTCACCGGGTTCCCTCTCGCCACACATGTGGCTCGATGCCGACGCCAAACTTCAGCGCCAACAGACCAACTGCACCGCCCACCCTATCCGACGGACCACGGTTGCGATGCGCCGCGATTGGGCATCCCCCGTATCGTCTCGTTCACCGATCACTGGAGTGCAATCTTGGAAGTCTGGCCCGGCAAGGCATATCCCCTCGGCGCCACCTACGACGGCACCGGCACCAACTTCGCCCTGTTCAGCGAGGTCGCCGACAAGGTGGAGTTGTGTCTGTTCGACGTTGACGGCACCGAATCCCGGCTGACGCTGCCCGAGGTCGACGGGTTCGTCTGGCACGGCTTCATCCCCAACATCGAACCCGGCCAGCGCTACGGGTACCGGGTGCACGGCCCCTACGACCCGGCCGAGGGACAGCGCTGCAACCCGAACAAGCTGCTGGCCGACCCGTACTCGAAAGCCATCGACGGCAACTTCGACTGGGGCCAGGCGCTGTTCGGTTACACCTTCGGTGAACCCGACAGCCGCAACGACGACGACTCGGCGGCGTCCATGCCGAAGTCCGTCGTCATCAACCCGTTCTTCGACTGGGGCAGCGACCGCCCGCCCGGCTACGAGTACGCCGACACCGTCATCTACGAAGCCCACGTCAAGGGGCTGACCCAGACGCATCCCGACATCCCCGAACAGATCCGCGGCACCTACGCGGCCGTCGCGCATCCGGTGATCATCGAGCATCTGACCTCGCTGGGGGTCACCGCGCTCGAGTTGATGCCGGTGCACCACTTCGCCAACGACTCCACGCTCCTGGAGAAGGGCCTCACCAACTACTGGGGCTACAACACCATCGGCTTCTTCGCCCCGGACGCCAAGTACAGCTCCAGCCCCAACCCCGGCGGACAGGTGCAGGAGTTCAAGGCGATGGTGCGTGCGCTACACGAAGCCGGCATCGAGGTGCTGCTCGACGTCGTCTACAACCACACCGCCGAGGGCAACCACCTGGGCCCGACGGCCAGCTTCCGCGGTATCGACAACGCGGCCTACTACCGGCTGGTCGAGGACGACAAGCGCTACTACATGGACTACACCGGCACCGGCAACAGCCTCAACGTCGGACACCCGCATTCACTGCAGCTCATCATGGATTCGCTGCGCTACTGGGTCACCGAGATGCACGTCGACGGCTTCCGCTTCGATCTGGCCTCCACACTGGCCCGCGAGTTCTACGACGTGGACCGGCTGTCGACGTTCTTCGAACTCGTGCAGCAGGATCCGACGGTCAGCCAGGTCAAGCTGATCGCCGAGCCGTGGGACGTCGGACCCGGCGGCTACCAGGTCGGCAACTTCCCGCCGCAGTGGACCGAGTGGAACGGGAAGTACCGCGACACGGTTCGCGACTACTGGCGCGGTGAGCCGGCGACCATCGACGAGTTCGCCTACCGGCTGACCGGCTCGGCCGACCTCTACGAGCACACCGCGCGCAGGCCCGTCGCCTCCATCAACTTCGTCACCGCACACGACGGCTTCACGCTTCGTGACCTGGTGTCCTACAACGAAAAGCACAACGAGGCCAACGGCGAGGACAACAACGACGGCGAAAGCCACAACCGGTCCTGGAACTGCGGCGCCGAAGGCCCGACCGACGACGCGGAGGTCAACGCGCTGCGGGCACGCCAGCAGCGCAACTTCCTGACTACGCTGCTGCTGTCTCAGGGCGTGCCGATGATCAGCCACGGCGACGAACTCGGGCGCACGCAGCAGGGCAACAACAACGTGTACTGCCAGGACAACGAACTGTCCTGGATCGACTGGGCCAACGCGGACACCGAGTTGATGGAGTTCACCCGCACGGTGTCCGCGCTGCGCGCCGCCCACCCGGTGTTCCGGCGGCGACGGTTCTTCTCCGGGGACCCCGTACGCCGGCGCGGCGGCGGGGGTCTACCCGACATCGCCTGGCTGGCGCCCGACGGTTCGGAGATGAGCGACGAGGACTGGGAGAGCGGGTTCGCCAAGTCGATCGCGGTGTACCTCAATGGCCAGGGCATCCCGTATCTGGACGTGCGAGGTCAGCGGGTGCTCGATGACTCGTTTCTGCTGTGCTTCAACGCGCACCACGAGCCGATCGAGTTCGCCCTCCCGGCCAAGAAATACGCACCGGCGTGGCTTCCCGTCGTCGACACCGCAGCCGGCGGTGACGACGAGAGCGCCGAGGTCGCGGCGGGTGCGAAGGTCACCGTCGAGGCGCGCTCGATGCTGGTGCTGCGCACCCCGACGGATTGACCGCTACTCGACGACGGGAAAGATCGAGCTGCCATCCTCCGGCGCGCCGTCGACATCGCCCTCGCTGCGGCCGTGGCTTTCGGGGTCGATGCGCTCGACGTCGTCGGTGCCTTGCGGGGACGGCCTCGGGGTCTGGTCGGGCCGCTCGGCGGCCAGCTTCTCGTCGAGGGACTCACCGTCGGGTTCGGCGGCGATGTGGTCGGCGGCCGCCCACTCCTCCGGCGGATCGACCACCTCATCGCCTTCGTCGTTGCGGACGTCGTCGGAATCGGTCGCCTCCATCGGGCGCAGGGTGTCGTCGACCCCGCCGGCGTCGTTGGGCGAGGCGTCGAATTCGGTGTTATCGGGCTCCACGCACATCCGGTTGCCCACTCGCGGAGCCGCTAAACGCCCGGGATGGGCAGCCGGGTCGGGCGCGGCGTCAGAAGCGTTGTGCGCCAGCAGACTTCCGTGCAAAACCGGCCATTCCGTACCAGCCCGTATGGTATGGTCCCCAGCTATAGCAACCGTGGCCGCCGCGCTGGCACGAGGGTTTTAAAAACGGGTGCCTCCGGTCGGGCGGGCCGGAGTAGGAGCCGACGAGCGGCGGCGCCTACCAGGCGGCCGCGGTTGCCACAATGAATATATTCGTCGGTGTCAATAACCAGCGTATGCTCGCCCTATGACGGCGCCGACCGGTGCTGGCCGGCGGGTGACGGCCGACGACTGGATTCAGGCCGGTTTCGCGGTCCTCGCCGAGGGGGGTCCGGCCGCGCTGCGGATCAGCCGGTTGTGCGACCGGCTGTCGGTCACCAAAGGCAGCTTCTACTGGCACTTCACCGATATGCCGGAATACCGGGCGGCATTGACGCACGCCTGGGGCAACCTCCACGACCAACGACGGCGCCGGTTCGAGGAGAACTTCGAAGCTGATCCGCGCCAACGGTTGTCGGCGATGCTGCAGACGCTGATGCGTCCCGACCACTGGGCGCTGGAACGCGCGATGCGGGTCTGGGCGCTGACCGACGGCGCGGTGCTGGCGAGCGTTCGACGCAGCGACGAACGCGTGCTGTGCGCGGTCCGGCAGGCCTTCGTCGACTACGGGTTCGAGCGCGACGAGGCCGACTTGCGCGCGACGGTGTTGTTCGCCGCCGGTGTCGGCCTGTTGCACGAGGCGACGTCGAGCCAGGAAATGTCGGCATCGCTGCGTGAGCGGGTGCTGGACCTGATGCTGCGCCAGTAACCTGATCGCGGGCAGCCAGCAAACCGGGCGCGTACCACGCAATAATCAGCGGCAACGTCAATCATCCCGGTATTGACGTCCGCCCGTTTGGGCGCCGCCGGGTTTTGGTTAACTTCCTCACGGGCAATCCCGATACACCTAACAAGATCAGCTCCGAGATAGGAAAAACGTGCGCAAACTCTTACAGACGGTCCTCGCGCTGGTGGCCGTGGTGGTGGTATCGGCAGGCCTCACCCACATGCTTCGTCCCGACGCGGACAACAGCCGCAGCTATGCCGTCACCGAGACCGCTGCCGTCTCCTCGCTCGGGTTCGCCGACTCGTGGCTGTGGTTTCTATCGCCCGAGGATGTGAACCGTCAACTGGACCTCATGGTCAACACCGGGGTGCGCAGCGCGCGGATCATGATGCCGTGGGCCGGCATCCAGCCCTCCCCGCAGGAGTGGAACTGGGGTCAGGCCGACCTCATCGTCAACGCCGCCAACGCACGCGGCATCGCCGTCGTCGCGCTGTTGAACTCCACGCCCGGCTGGGCCACCGGCGGTGGACCGGCGATCGCCGCACCGCCGGCGTCGGCCGAGGCGTTCGGCACGTTCGCGGGCACGATGGCATCGCACTTCGCCGGGCGCATCGCCGCCTATGAACTGTGGAACGAAGCCAACGCCGTGCAGTTCTGGGCCGGGCCGCAGGGTCCGCAGCCCGACCGGTTTGCGGACCTGCTGAAGGCCGCCTACCCGGCGATCAAGGGCGCCGATCCGAACGCCACGGTGGTCCTGGGCGGATTGTCACCGACCATCAACTTCTTCTCGATCACCAGAAACCCGGTGGACTATCTCAACGGCGTGTACGCGGCCGGCGGCGGTGGAAACTTCGACGCCGTGGGCTATCACCCGTACCTGTTCACCAACAACGAGGCCTCCCGGTTCTCCACGGGTCAGGCGAACTCGCCGCGCGGCCTCTACGACCAGCTGCGCGGTGTGATGGGGGCCAACGGTGACGGCGGTAAGCAGATCTGGGCCACCGAGTTCGGCGAGGCGACGTCGAAGGTCAGCGAGGCCACCCAGGCGGACCGCATCCGCGACTTCATCGTCTCGTGGCGCACGCTGCCGGGCGCGGGTCCGGCGTTCATCTACACCACCCGCGACCGCAGCACCGGTAGCGCCGACCCGCAGGACAACTACGGCGTCTACCGCACGGACTGGACACCCAAACCGGCCGCCGACGTGCTGCGCAGCCTCGCCTAGACCCGCCAAGAGCTGGGATTAGCTCACGATCTTGGCGATCGACTTGAGCGGGATCGGCAACCAACTCGGCCGGTGCCGCACCTCGTAGGTGGCTTCGTAGACGGCCTTGTCCAGCTCGTAGGCCGCTAGCAGCGCCGCCGAGTCGCGCGGGTCGGCGCCGGCGTGCTCGGCGTAGCCGTCGCAGAACGACGCGGCGTTGCGGTCCACCCACTCGCGGGCGCGCGCAGCCAGTTGGCGGTCGCGGTCCTCGGCGCCGGACTCCGAGGACTGGTCCATCAGGCGTTGGTAGGCGGCATATTCGAAGGACCGAAGGATCCCGGCCACGTCACGCAGCGGGGAGTCGGGCCGGCGGCGCTCCTCCAACGGCTGGCCGGGCTCCCCCTCGAAGTCGATCAGCAGCCAGCGTTCCGGGGTGCGCAGCACCTGCCCGAGGTGCAGGTCGCCGTGGATGCGCTGCACGGTGATCGGCTCGTCGGCGAGCTTGCGGTACCGCTCCTCGATCAACGAAACATACTGCTGCAGTTGGGGCACCGCCTCGGCCGACGCGTGCAGCCGCGCGGTCACCGCATCCGTCGGAAACACGGTCGTCTCAGTGCCCAGCCGGTCGGCCAGCGTCGCGTGCACCGACGCAACCGCCTCACCGAGCCGGTAGGACTCGCCGGCGAAGTCGCCGCCGACTTCGTCGGCGTAGAGGTCACCCTCGGCGAACAGGTCGCGGGTGCTCGTCGTGGCCATATTCCAGCCCTCGGCGGAGTTGGCGGCGAACTCGGCGACCATGCCCAGCGCATACGGTTCACCGTTCCACCGCGCCTCGTATGAGCCGAGTAACCGGGCCACGTGCGGGTTGCCCGCGTCGGCCAGCACCCGGTTCAGCTCGATGTCGGGGGTGATGCCGGGACTGATGCGACGAAACACCTTGAGGATGGCGTCTTCTTCGAACACCACGCTGGTGTTGCTCTGTTCGGCGCTCGACAACCGCGCCACCGAATCCAGCGGCAACTCGACGCCGGGTTCCTTGCTGAACCGGACGTCGCCCACGGTGGCCGAGCTGTCGATGAGCGCCAGCAGCGCCTTGGCCGCGGTGGGGTCGTACAGCGCGTCGTATCCGGTGCGGTCACCGTCGTGGGCGGCGGAGCCGATGGTGGCAACGTTGAGGAACTCCGCGATCGGGCCACCGCCGGCAGCGCCCGCGTCGTCCCACCAGACGATCACCTGATAGCGCTCGGCAGAGCCGTCGGCGTAGGACACGTCGAGCAGCATCAGCTCGAGGTCCAGACCCGCAGCCGGATTAGCAATGTCGGGCAGCGCCACCACGACGGCGGGTTCGACGGACGCCAACTCGCGGTTGCGCCCGGCGTACCACCGTTGCTGCGGTAACCATTCGTCGAACGGCAAGGTCATGGTTGGTCTTTCGGTTCGGGTTCGGGAGCACGCAACGAGAACCAGTAGAACCCGTGGCCGGGCAGGGTCAGCAGATATGGCAGCTGACCGATGGACGGAAACTCGACGTAGCCGGTCATCTCGATCGGGGTGTACCCGCTGTAGGCCTGCAGATTCAGCTCGATGGGTTGCGGAAAGCGGGACAGGTTGTTCACGCAGAGCACCGTGTCGGATCCGCCGTCGCGGTTGATCTCGCGGACATAGGTCAGCACCGACGGGTTCGATCCGCCCAGTTCGTGGAAGCTGCCAATGGCGAACGCCTCGTGGCGCCGACGCACGGCCAGCATGGTGCGCGTCCAGTTCAGCAGCGAGTTGGAGGTGTCGCGCTGGGCTTCGACGTTGACGGCCTGATAGCCGTAGATCGCGTCCTGGTTGGGCGGCAGATACAGCCGGCCCGGTGTGGCGGTGGAGAACCCGGCGTTGCGGTCCGGGGTCCACTGCATCGGGGTGCGCACCCCGTCGCGGTCACCGAGCCAGATGATGTCGCCCATGCCGATCTCGTCGCCGTAGTACAGCATCGGTGAACCCGGCAGGCTCAACAGCAGCGCGGTGAACAACTCGATCTGGTTGCGGTCGTTCTCCAGCAGCGGCGCCAGGCGGCGGCGGATGCCGACGTTGGCCTTCATCCGCGGATCCTTGGCGTACTCGGCGTACATGTAGTCGCGTTCTTCGTCGGTGACCATCTCCAGCGTCAACTCGTCGTGGTTGCGCAGGAAGATCGCCCACTGCGCCAGTTCCGGGATATCGGGCGTCTGTGCGAGGATCTCGCTGATCGGGAACCGGGATTCGCGCCGCACCGCCATGAAAATCCGTGGCATCAGCGGAAAGTGGAACGCCATGTGGCATTCGTCGCCGCCGGTGTCGGGATCGCCGAAGTACTGCACCACGTCGGCGGGCCACTGGTTGGCTTCGGCCAGCAGCACACTGCCGGGATATTCGTCGTCGATCACCTTGCGGCAGTGTTTGAGGAAGGCGTGTGTCTCGGGGAGGTTCTCGCAGTTGGTGCCTTCCCGCTCGAACAGGTAGGGCACCGCGTCGAGCCGAAAGCCGTCGATGCCGAGATCGAGCCAGAACCGCAGGACGTCGATCATCGCCTCTTGCACGGCGGGGTTGTCGTAGTTGAGGTCGGGTTGATGGGAGAAGAACCGGTGCCAGTAGAACTGTCTACGCACCGGGTCGAACGTCCAGTTGGATTCCTCGGTGTCGACGAAGATGATCCGCGCGTCGCGGTAGCGGTCACTGGTGTCGCTCCACACGTAGAAGTCGCCGTACGGCCCGTCGGGGTCACGGCGCGACTCCTGGAACCACGCGTGTGAATCCGAGGTGTGGTTCATCACGAGATCGGTGATGACGCGGATCCCGCGGCGGTGCGCGGCGTCGAGCAGGTCGACGAAGTCCTCGACCGTGCCGAACTCGGGAAGCACCTTGTAGAAGTCGCGGATGTCGTAGCCGCCGTCGCGCAGCGGGGAGTCGTAGAACGGCGGCAGCCAAAGACAGTCCACGCCAAGCCATTTGATGTAGTCGAGTTGTTCGGTCAAACCGCGCAGATCACCGAAGCCGTCGCCGTTGGAGTCGTAGAAGGCCCGCACCAGCACCTCGTAGAACACGGCGCGCTTGAACCACGTCCGGTCCTCGGGCAGCACCCGGGCGTGGCCGAAGTCGTCGGCGGTGGGGTGCTCGACGGTCCGGCCGTCGGGACCCTCCTCGACATGGCTGCCGTCGGATGGGTCGTGTTCGTGTCCACCGCTGTGCTGATCCATACCGAGTTCAAACGTACCCACGTCCGCGAAAAACGAATCGGGCCGGCGGTGGACTGCCGCGACGGCGGTAGGGTACCGGCGTGGCCCTTCGTGATCATGGCGATCCGGGTGACGCTCCCTCGGTCCCGCCTCCGCTGACCAAAGTCGTGAACTCCGCGCGTCCTTCGGCGGCCGAGGAGGCGCGCACCATCGCCGCATCCACCAACGCCGGCACCCTGGCGACGCTGACCGTCGACGGCGATCCGTGGGCGTCGTTCGTGACGTACGGTCTGCTCGACGGCGCCCCGGTGCTGTGTGTCTCCAACCTCGCCGAGCACGGCCGCAACCTCGGCCACGATCCGAGGGCGAGCATCGCGATCGTCGCGCCCGACGCCGAATCCGACCCGCTGGCCAGCGGTCGCGTCACGCTGGCGGGTGTCGCCGAGGCGCCGACCGGCGAGGAACGGGCCGCGGCCCGCGAAGCGCACCTGTCTGCCGTCGCGTCGGCGAAGTACTACATCGACTACAGCGACTTCACGCTGTGGGTGCTGCGGGTCAGCCGGGTCCGCTGGGTCGGCGGCTACGGGCGGATGGACTCGGCGACCGGTGCGGCCTACGCCGCGGCCGAACCTGATCCCGTCGCGCCGCACGCGGCCGGCGCCGTCGCCCACCTCAACGCCGACCACGCCGACACGCTGGTCGCGATGGCTCAGGCGTTGGGCGGCTACCCGGACACCACGGCTGCGACCTGCACGGGCGCCGACCGCTACGGCCTCGACTTGCGGCTCACCACCGAACGCGGGATGGCCTACACCCGCATCGGCTACGCCGCCCCGATCGATTCGGTAGGCGAATTGCGTGCGGCCGCCGTGGAGTTGACGCGTCGGGCCCGGCAGCCCTGAAATACCATCACCGGTATGTCCTGGCGTCCCGACACCTGGCAAGCGGCGTTCGACCTCATCAAGACCCGCGGCTACGAGCACCGCGCCGAGCCGTTCAGGCTGGCCAGCGGTCAGCTCAGCCACGACTACATCGACGGTAAGTACGCGATCGACACCGGCGAGCGGTTGACGATCGTCAGCCGCGCGGTCGCCGATCTGGCCGCCGGGCACGGTATCGAGTTCGACGCGGTGGGCGGGCTCACGATGGGTGCCGACCCGTTGGCGCACGGGGTCGCGATGGTGACCGGCAAGGCGTGGTTCTCGGTACGCAAGGAGCAGAAGCAGCGGGGCCGCGAGCAGTGGATCGAAGGCACCCGGCTGCAGCCGGGCACCCGCGTGCTGCTCGTCGACGATGTGATCAGCACCGGCGGATCCACCGAGATCGCGTTTGACCGGGTGACCGCCGCGGGCGCCGTCGTCGCCGGGGTCATCCCGATGGTGGATCGCGGCGACGTCGCGGCCGGCCGCTTCGCCAAGCGCGGTGTCCCGTTCGTCGCGCTGGTGAGCTACCGGGATCTGGGCATCGAACCGGTCAAGGACGTCTAGCTCAGCGCATCAGCGCGGTGATCACCGACCAGTACCGCTGCCGCTCGGCCTGCGGCATATGCGGTGGGAACGAAACTGTCACCGGCCCAACGTGTTTGAGACCACGCGGCACCGCGTGACGCATCGCCTGCCCCGCGGTCGCGAACGATTTGACCCGCACCGTGTCGGTGACGACGGACTGTTCGCACTGCGCGACGCCGCACTCCTGGGCGGTGGTGTCCAACGGGTGCGGTGCGGTCAGCCCCGCGCGGGTGAGCGCGCGGATCACGTCGTCGGCGGTCAGTGCCGGTGCGGCGCCGCTGCGTTCGGTCGCGGCGCCCAGCGGTTGACTGTCCGCCGAGCTGGTCACCGGCGCCGTGCCGGTGGGCGCTGCCGGTTCGGCGCATCCGCCGAGCGCCAGCGTCAGGACGGCTGCGGCCGCCGTGATCATCGTGGTGGTTGCCTGGGTCATGCCTCGGACCGGCACGGCTGAATCGGCACTCGGACGTCGACGTCACCGAGCCGCTCGAACCCGAACGTCACGTCGACCGACGTGCCGGGCCGCGCGTCGGCGTTCAACCCCTGCAGTTCGATCGCGGGAATCGCGAACCGATTGGCGCCCACGGGTTGCACCTGACGTTGCCCGAACGCCACCGAGGCGCCGGGCCCGATCTCGACGGGCTCCTCCGAGGAGTACTGCACGGTGTCGGCGGCGGCGGTGGAGATGTCGAGCAGCCGCTCGATTCCGCTCGGCCGGTTGTTGGTGACGGTGAACCGCAGGTCGGCCTGTCCGCCCACCGATATCGAACACCTGCCGGGAATGAACTGCGGGACGATGTAGGCGTGCTCCACAGCGGTGGCCTGACCGGGTGAACCGGCGGGTGACCCCTCGGGTGAACCCGACGCTGGACCCGAGGGGCCATGCGTGCAGCCGGTGACCGTGATCAGCACCATCGCACCCACCGCGCACAGCGCGCGTGACGTCGCCTGGCTGCGCACGGCGGTCCTACCATGACCTGGAAGTCGTGGCTGCCGTTCCCGGTTGCGGCGGCGCAACCCTTGTCGGCAGGATTCTCGGTATGACTTCGGTGCACAGCGGCGAGGATGCGTCGACCAGCCAGGTCGACGAGGTGTTGCGGGCCTCCCGCGCGATCGTCGGCATCGTCGCGACGTCGCTGGCCGGAATCGAGGAAGTCGTCACCGTGCCGCAACTGCGCGTGCTGGTGATGGTGCACACACGCGGGCCGCTGAACCTCGGGGCGGTCGCTGCCGGGCTCGGGGTCAACCCGTCGAACGCCAGCCGCACCTGTGATCGGCTCATCCACGCCGGCCTGCTCGACCGGCGCGAATCCACCGTCGACCGGCGCAACATCACGTTGACCCTGACCCCGGCCGGGCGTCGACTGGTCGACAAGGTGACCAGACGGCGGCGCAAAGAGATCGAGCGGGTGCTGTCGACGATGACGCCCGGTGAGCGCACCGCGGTCGGCGCGGCGATGGCCGCGTTCGCCACGGCAGCCGGCGAACCCGAGGACGATGCCAGGACTTTGGCCCTGATGTGGCCCCCGGCGCCCTGAGTCATACCTCTGTGATACCCACAGCGGTTGCGCGCGCGCAAGCATTCGCCGCTGATGACGGGCTAATTGTGATCCGCCGGCCACCGCAAGTACACCGGACAGTCGACGCCGACGGTCAGCCGATCGCGGCGGCCCAATGCGCGGACAGGTACGCCGTGGCCTGCTCGGTCTGACCGGGGCTCGGCACCGTGACCGGGCCGTCGATGACCGGCAGGCTGGCGGCCGCGGCCTCGTCGAGGGTGCCGTCGGTCATCATGTTGTCGGCGCGCACCGGCCGGACACCGCCTGCGGCGAACAGGTTCTGGCCCTCGTCGCTGTAGAGGAACTCCTGCCAGAGCCGGGCCGCGGCCGGATGCGGCGCGTCCTTGTTGATGGCCTGGTAGTAGAAGCCGGCCACCGCGTACTCGGGTGGCACGAACACCCGCCACGACGGCAGCTTCTGGGTCTGCGTGGCGTTCAGATAGTTCCAGTCGATCGCCACCGGCGTCTCACCGGATTCGATGGTCGCCGGCGTCGGGTTGACCGGCAGGAAATTGCCCGCCTCGCTGAGCTTTCGGAAAAACTCGACGCCCGGCGCGATGTCGTCGACCGAACCGCCCTGCGACAGGGCGACCATCAGCACCCCGGAGTAGGCCGCGCCGGCCTGGGTGGGGTCACCGTTGAGCGCGACCGCGCCGCGGAACTCCGGTTTGAGCAGGTCGTCGACGCTGGTGACCTCGGGCACCTTGGCGGAGTCGTAGCCGATCGACATGTAGCCGCCGTAGTCGTTGACCCACCTGCCCTCGCGGTCCTTGAAGGCCGCCGGGATGTCGTCGAACGTGGCGACCCGGTACGGCGCGAACATGTCGGTGTTGGCCAGCGCGACCGACTGGCCGAGGTCGAAGACGTCGGGCGCGGTGTTTGTGCCCTTCTGCTGGGCGGCGGCGTCGATTTCCTCCTGGCTGGAGGCGTGCGGCTGCGCCGAGTTCACCCTGATGCCGTACTTGTCGGAGAACGTCTCGATGATGGTGCCGTAGTTGGCCCAATCCGGCGGCAGCGCAATGACATTCAGCTCGCCTTCGGCTTTGGCGGCTGCGATGAGCCCGTCCATGCCGCCGAAGTCCGCCGCGGAGGTGGCCTCACCGGCGTTGACGCCGGGCTGGGTTTCCTGTCCTGCGCTCTCTTCCTCCGGTGCGGCGCAGGCGACCGCGCCTGCGAGCAGGACCGCGGCGGCGGCCAGGGCCGCCAGGTGGAACTTCATATCGTGGCCAACCTTCCGGTGGTCGGGAAGCGCGATGGCACCCTATCGCGGCCAACGTCGGCGCTGGTACCGGCGTTAGCATCGGGGGATGGCTGAGCGCGAAGGAGCGGGGGCGTTCGACGCATTCGATCCGGACACCTGGCGCTTCGAACCCGCACCCGCGCCGTGGTATCGGCGCAGGCTGACACTGACCGCGGGGATCGCTGTCGCCGCCGCGTCGGCGGCCATCGTCGTCTCGGGGGTGCTGCTGGTGTTCGACGGGTCCGGCACCGACACCGAAGAACCCACCGCGACTCCCGCTCCCAGCGCACCGCGCACCGCCGCATCCACGCCCGCGGCGACCAGCGTCGAAACGTCGGCGCCCGCGCCGCCACCGCCCGCGCCGGCCGAAGCGCCACCGCCGCCGGCCGAACCGCCCGCCGAGATCACCGCGGAACCCATCGTCACCGCACCCGCGCAGACGGCCGAGGAGCCACCGTCGACGCGGGCCACCAAGGAACCCGAGTTCGGGGTGACCCGCACCAAGGAGACCCGCCGGCCGATCAGCGTCGCGCCGAATCGGCCGTGAATAAGCTGGACCCATGGCCGACTCGGAGGCCGTGGCCAGGTTCGCTCAAGCGTCAGTGGCGACCCTGGGCACCGTCGGGGCGGACGGCGCCCCGCACCTGGTGCCCGTGGTCTTCGGCGTGCACAACGGCGTCGTCTACACCGCCGTCGACGCCAAACGAAAATCCACCCAACGGCTGCGGCGGCTAGCCAACATCGAGGCCAACCCGCGGGTGAGCCTGATCGTCGATCACTACGACGACGACTGGACGCAGCTGTGGTGGGTGCGCGCCGACGGGCTGGCCGAGGTGCATCACAGCGGTGCGGCCCGCGCCGTCGGCTATGCCTTGCTGCGCAGCAAATACGTTCAGTACGAGCGGATTGCGTTGGACGGGCCGGTGGTGACCGTCGCCGTCGACCGATGGGTGTGCTGGCACGCGTGACTTGGTCAAACCTCGCCGAATCCCTTGTGCTCGGTGTCGGTTCGGGGAATGGTGGGAGGCACCACCGTCAGGAGGCGACGCCATGGCTGACAAAACGACAACTTCTGGTGGTGCCGGAGCCGCCCCCACCGCGGACAGTCCGGCCGCCATCCGAAACGTGGTGCTGGTGGGACCATCGGGTGGCGGCAAGACCACACTCGTCGAATCTCTTCTGGTCGCCTCCGGGGTGATCAACCGACCCGGTTCAGTGGTCGACGGCACCACGGTGTGCGACTTCGACGAGGCCGAGATCTCCCAGCAGCGTTCGGTCGGGCTCGCGCTGGCGTCACTGCAACACGACGGGGTCAAGGTCAACCTCATCGACACTCCCGGCTACGCCGACTTCGTCGGGGAACTGCGGGCGGGACTGCGCGCCGCCGACTGCGCGCTGTTCGTGATCGCAGCCAACGAGCAGGTCGACGAGCCGACGAAATCGCTGTGGCAAGAGTGCAGCCAGGTCGGCATGCCGCGCGCGGTGGTGATCACCAAACTCGACCACGCCCGCGCCGACTACGACGCCGCGCTGGACGCCACCCAGCAGGCGTTCGGGGACAAGGTGCTGCCGCTGTACCTGCCTGCCGACTCCGGTTCAATTGCCGGCACCGCCGGCGGACCATGCACCGGGTTGATCGGGTTGCTGTCGCAGACGCACTACGAGTACGGCGACGGCAAGCGCACCGCCACCCATGCGCCCGACGCCTCCTACGCCGAGGCGATCGAGGAGATGCGCGGCACGCTGATCGAGGGGATCATCGAGGAGTCCGAGGACGAGACGCTCATGGAGCGCTACCTCGGCGGCGAACAGATCGACCAGTCGGTGTTGATCGACGATCTCGAAAAGGCCGTCGCGCGCGGGTCGTTCTTTCCGGTGATACCGGCCTGCAGCGGCACCGGCGTCGGCACCCTGGAACTGTTGGAGATCATCACCAGCGCCTTCCCGTCACCACCCGAACATCGGCTGCCCGAGGTGTTCACGCCGCAGGGCAAGGCGCGGGACGGTCTGGCGTGTGACCCTCAGGGTCCGTTGCTGGCCGAGGTCGTCAAGACCACCTCGGACCCGTACGTCGGCCGGGTCAGCCTGGTGCGGGTGTTCTCGGGCACCATCAATCCGGATGCGACGGTGCATGTTTCGGGTCACTTCACGTCGTTCTTCGGCGCGCCGGCCCACAACGGATCCAACGTCCACGAGGATCACGACGAGGACGAGCGCATCGGCACGCTGTCGTTTCCGCTGGGCAAGCAACAGCGTCCGGCGCCGTCCGTGGTGGCGGGCGACATCTGCGCGATCGGCCGGTTGAGTCGCGCCGAGACCGGAGATACGTTGTCGGACAAGGCCGATCCGCTGGTGCTCAAGCCGTGGACCATGCCAGAACCGCTGTTGCCGGTCGCGGTGGAGCCGCGCGCCAAGACCGACGAAGACAAGCTGTCGGTCGGATTGCAGCGGTTGGCGGCAGAGGATCCGACGCTGCGCATCGAGCAGAACCGCGAAACCCATCAGATCGTGTTGTGGACCATGGGTGAAGCCCATTCCGGGGTGGTGCTCGACGGGTTGCAGCGCCGCTACGGGGTGGCGGTCGACACCGTCGAGTTACGGGTGCCGTTGCGGGAAACGTTCGGCGGCAAGGCCAAAGGCCATGGCCGACACGTCAAGCAGTCCGGCGGGCACGGGCAGTACGCGGTGTGTGACATCGAGGTGCAACCGCTGCCGGAGGGGTCGGGCTTCGAGTTCGTCGACAAGGTGGTCGGCGGCGCCGTGCCGCGCCAGTTCATCCCCAGCGTCGAGAAAGGGGTCCGGGCGCAGATGGAAAAGGGGGTGGGCGCCGGCTATCCCGTCGTCGACATCCGGGTCACGCTGTTCGACGGCAAGGCGCACAGCGTGGACTCTTCCGACTTCGCGTTTCAGATGGCCGGCGCGCTGGCGTTGCGGGAAGCCGCCGCGGCCACCAAGGTGAACCTGCTGGAACCGGTCGACGAGGTGTCGGTGCTGGTGCCCGACGACCTGGTGGGCACCGTGATGGGCGATCTGGCGGGTCGACGCGGGCGGGTGCTGGGCACCGAGAAGGTCGGCGAGGACCGGACGCTGGTCAAGGCGGAGATCCCCGAGGTGGAGCTCACCCGGTACGCGATCGACCTGCGCTCGATGGCCCACGGCGCCGGGTCGTTCACCAGGGCCTTCGCCCGCTACGAGCCGATGCCCGAGCACGCCGCCGCCAAGGTGATGGCCCCGGCCTGAGACAGCGGATTATGCGGCGCACATTAGCCCGCCGAAAGGTACGTTTTGGTCGGTTCCGGTCGGGCGAATCCACCAAATCGTACCTTTCGGCGCCCCAACACCGCCTACCGCGAGGGGTCCCCTCGCCAACTGAAGCTGTTGACGTATTTGCCCATATCCAAAGCGATTTGGAGGTTGGCGCCCGACGGCTTGCCGAACCCGAAGTCAGGGCCGAACTCGTGGTAGGGGCCCACCGCCGCGGCCACCAGCGCGAGATCGTTCTTCACCGCGACCATCACCATCACCCGCATCCTCGAGTAGCTGGTGTTGGCGCCCTGCGGCCAGCAGTCGGCCACCTCGCCGTAGCCCGATTGGTAACCGACCATCGCGTTCGGAATCTCATACACGGTGCGGGTATCGGGGAAGGCCTTCTGCACCACCGCCTTGGCGATGTCTTCGGCCGAACGGTCGCCCGCAGGCTGACCGAACAACCGCATGGTGCCGCCGTCGCCTGCCAGAAACTGCGCAGTCACCCCGTTGGGTTGGGTGGTGATGCGATACGCCGAACTCGGCGTCGGGTGGCTCACCGAAAACGCCCCGTCGGCCGCGGTGAAACGTGGGTTGACCTCGACGGGCGTACCGGTGGGCGGGCGTCCACAGTCGGGCGGACAGGCGTAGCGCGCCGGGGGTTTGCTGATGGTCGCCGACCACGCCACCAGGGCGGCGGCCACCACGACGATCGCCAGCAGCCAGGTCACCACTAGCCGTCGCCGCGACGTCCGCCGCGGCGCGGGCGCCGCGTAAGTGCCGACCGGAACCGCGTATCCCGGAAAGAAATCCGTCGGCGCGCTCATGGCTCACGCACCGGCCGCATCGTCCGTCGGGATCTGCGCGACGACCGCGACGACGCCCTGGTCGCCACCCCGCACGCCGGACAGAACGCCATATCGGGCACCACATGGCCGCAGTGCGGGCACAGCAGCGGTTCGTCGGCCTGGATTTCGTCGTGCGCTTCGTGCAGCAATGCCAGATGCAGACCGACGCGCAACAGGAACAACGCGACACCCGCCAACAGCAGATGCATCGCCAACAAGAGCAACTGGGCCGGCGCGGCCGCATCGACCACCCCGAGCGCCAGACACACCGTCAGCACCGCGACCGCGAACCCGACGAGCACACCGCGCACCAGCATCGGGCGCTGCTGCTGCTTGCTCGGCGGACGCCGAAACCACAGCGCCGCACCGATCAACCCGCCCGCAGCCGCCGCCGTCACGGGTTCGGCCACGCCCCTGATGCCGGCTTCCACCAGCAGGCTCTGCATCGGCTGCCTGCTCACCACGCCCGTCCCGAACTGCGGCGCCAGGTGCGCCAATGTCGACGCAGCGGTGAACGACAGCGCCCCGAGCGCGCCAACGACAAAGCCGTCCAACGCTTCTCGCGTCGGTGGCCGCAGCATCCGCACGATCACCGCGGGCGCCAGCATGAGCAGCACACCGCCGAGCGGTATCGCGATCCCGTCACGCAGCATCCGGTCCCAGTCGACACCCTCGGTGAGCCCCGACTCGTACGAGCGGGTGATCGTCGCCTCGGTCAGCAGGACCCAACCCAAGCCCAGTCCCACACCCAGCACTGCCGTCAGCGCCAACGTGCGAACACCGAAGTCGCGGAACGCATCTGACTCCCACAAATAGATGACGAACAGCACCGGAAGTCCCAGTGCGGCCACGGTGACCAGCGCGGCGGGCAGGCGCAGCAGCGTGAAAGCGGCCAGCGTCACCAGCAGGACCGCCAGGCCCCACCGAAACGCGGTGCGGGAGCGCTGCGGCAGATGCGGAAACAGCGAGCTGGTCGGCGACGGCGCCAGCAGGTGTTCGTCGGGCGCGGCACCGAAATCGCGCAACCGCAGCCAGTCGGGTCCCTCACCGCGGCGCGGGGTCAGATGACATCCGCACAACCCGCAGTACTGACCGGCGGGCACGTCGGTCTGACACACCCGGCACTCGGCGGTGGGCACCTGATCGTCGTCGCTCATTGGCCGGACTCCTCGAGCGCCAATAGGTTTCGCACCAGGTTGTCGACATCTGGGGTGCCGAGCCCGGTCACCAGGTCGTAACCCGCGGCGGCGTCGGCCACCGCGTTGCCGCCGAGGGTCACGTCGCGAAACGCCGGCAGTGCCGCCCCCGCGGCGATGCGATACAGCTTGGGGTTGAGCTCACCGAGCGCCTGTCCGCCGTTGGCGAGCAGGTACTGGTTCATCACCGCGGCCAACCCGGCCCAGATGGGCGCCGACTGCGACGTGCCGCCGCCGACGAGTTGGGTCTGTTTGAATACGATTCGCACCCCGGTGAACGGGTCGGCCACCGCCGCGACGTCCGGGGTCAGCCTGCGGCCGGGGTTCTGGTCGGGCAGCACGCCGCGCTGCCAATCGGGCCGCTCGAACAACGACGAGACCCCGCCGCCGGTGCCCACCGACAGCGGCACGTCGAACCAGGCCTGTTCGGCCAGCCAGCGGCCGTCGGCGTCGGTGGACAGCGTGGTGCCGCCGACGTCGGTGATCTCGGGCAGCGACGCCACGGTGTCCAGCCCGATATCGGCCTGCCCGGGCGGCGCGGACCATTCGTCGCCGCCTTTGCACTCCAACCCGGCGAGGTCGCCGCTGGCGTTGAACGCCGTCGTGCCGTCGGCCTGCGCGGCCGCCAACGCCGAGCGCACCGGCGCGAGGTCCGTGGCGGTGACCAGCTTGTCGCACCCCCAGCCGATCGACAGGCTCCACACCGCGCCGGGGAAGCGGCGGGCGGTCTCGGCGAACATCTGGCCGACCTTCTCGAAGGTGCCGTCGCCCGCGACGGTCGGTCGGGCGCTGACGACGACCTTGCGCGCATCGGGCGCCACGGCGTGGGCTACCTGAAGGTCCATGGTGGTTTCGCCGCGCGGTGCGTCGAGTTCGCCGCCGACCAATTCCGGGGTGAACCGCGGCAGCCCGAACGTGTCGGCGAAGAGGTCCAGGTCGGCCTGTTCGAAACCGTCGAACGCGAAGAAGACGATCGTGACGCCCTTGCCGGTGTAGCCGTCGGCGGTCAGCGGGTCGACGTTGTAGGCGTGGCGCAGCGCGGCCGGCGACAGCCCCTTGTCCGGCACGTCCAGCGGCACCATCGGCAGCTGCGAGGTGTGGTGCGGTATGTAGCCGAGGATCCGGCCGACCGCCGCGACATCGCCGCGCAGCGCCTCGGGGAGCTGCGGCTGTTGCGGGGATGCATAGAACACCTGCCCGCGCCGGCCGCGGTAGTCGCGCACCTCGACGTCGAAGGCGCGCGCCAGGTGCTGCGCCGTGCCCTCGACGACGGCCCAGTTGTCGCCCTGCTGCCATCGGACGGCCAGACCCGCGTGGCCGGCCCAGGCGAACACCGCGGCCGGGCGGTCACGGCGGTGCAGGGCCAGGGTCAGCTGGGCGTCGCCGTCCTGCGAGGGTCCCAGGTCGGTCGAGCTGGCCAGCAGATGGGCGTAGGGCCCGGTGATGGTGCCGTCGTGCTGGGCCGACGGGCGCAGGTCGGCGGCGAACATCAGCATGCTCGCCGCCAGCAGCGCGAGCATGCCGAGTCGCCCCGCACCCACGGACGTCAGCGTCCGTCGAGAACGATCGAATCGACGCTCAGTGATCGCCCGGGATGGCCGTCGGCGCAGGTGGTGCCTTCACCGTCGGCGAGAACGGGTTGGGTCCCGGATCGATGCGCGGCGCCTTCTCCGTCGGCGGGCCGGGGTCGCCCGGGGCGGGCGGCGGCGGGCTCTCGGGCGGTGCCGTCGTCGTGGTGGACGTGGTTGTCGTCGTGGTTGTCGTGGTGGTGTCTTCCGGCGTGGATTCCTCTTCGGCGGCGCACGACGCGGTCAACAGCACGGTCGCCGCGACCGCGGCGCCACCGGCGACCGAGGCGATACGGCACCCCAAACGGCCTGGCCTCATAGTTTGATCCCATTCTGTTGTGACCCAGCACCGAGGGCGTACCAAGATCACCGCCGGCGAAGTGCAACTTTAGTGGAATCTGCGGGTCCGCGCGCGTCGACTAGTTCTGTGAAGCAGCGCTCAGCGCGGCGATCGCCTCCGCCAGCGTCGGATACATGGCGAAGACCTGGTCCAGGCCGGTCAACTGGATTGGCCTGCTGGTTGCGGGACCGTTGGCGACGACAGCAAAGCCGGTGTTCTTGATGACGGCTTCGTTGGTGGCCACCAGCGTCTGCAGGCCCGCCGACGCGAGGAACTCGACGTCGGTCAGGTCGATCACCAACGCGGTGGGCTCGGCGCCCAACGCATCGGTGATCGCCTCCTCGAGAGTGCTGACGGTGGCCACGTCGACGTCGCCGCCGACCACTACCACGGCGATCCCATCTTGGTGGGAGACCGACGCGGTGATCGGGTCATTACCTGGCACAGCGGTCCTTCGGTTCGTGAGCGCCGCCATGGACGACGGCAGTGCGCAGAGCTTAGCGCTTGCCCCCGAATGCAGATCAACGCTTCGACGGTTCCCCGACCTAACCTGCAGGCTAGTGTCGCGGTAAGACCCGTGCGTACGTAAACGCCGAGCCGGTGCCAGAGCTGGGAGGTTGGATGTCGAATCCGTCCGTCGAGCCGAACCGCGCAGGGCTGACCGGCTGATCCGAGGGTGTGCGGTTCGGACCCGGCGAGCGGGGAGTGAGAGTGGCGCTTGACGTTGTCGTCCAGACCAGCGGCTCCGACGACGGTCGCCACCGCTATCGCCGAGATCGCCTGTAACATCATGAGTTACGCGGCGAACGGGAAGATCCGTATCGGTGTGCAGTTCCGCGACGGCAGGCAGGCGCTGGTGGTGCAGGCCGAGGACGACGGGCCCGGAATCGCCGGCGTCGAACGCGCGATGGAGGATGGTTACTCCACGGCCCGCGGGTTGGGGCTGGGCCTGCCGGGAGCCAGCAGGCTGATGGACCGAGTGCAGGTCGACTGCGGGCCGGACACGGGCACGGTGATCGAGATGTGGAAGTGGGTTCCCGACGGTGCATAGGCGTGAGGGGCCATGACCGACGCCGGCGACTTCTACGCCCGCTACGCCGAGGCGCTGCAAACCTACCTGCGTACCGGTGACGAAGCTGCGTTGGCGCTCGGACACGTCCTCGGACGTCAGGCGCTGCGCGACGAGATGAGCGTGCTCGACATCGTCGAAAACCATTCACGTCTGGCCGGCACCGCCGACCGCGATACCGATTCCGGCAGAGCACTGCAGTTTCTGTTGCAGTCGCTGGCGGCGTTCGATGTCGCATCTCGCGGATTCCTCGACGGCAGAAGGCGTTACGCACAGCAGCGGGCCCGCGCCGACTACCTCGCTGGTCGCGACGAGTTTCGCACCGCGCTGGTGAACTCCCTTCAGGATGGCTTCTTCGTCGCCGACCACACCGGCACCATCATGGAGATCAACGACGCGTTCACCGACATCACCGGGTATGGCGCCAACGGCCTGCCCTACCCGATGCCCCATCCCTGGGTGGACGATCCCGACACCGCGATCGCACATCTGGCGGAGGTGGCGCGGCGCGGTGCGGGCACGGCCGAGGTCGCCATTCAGCACCGCGACGGGCGCCGCCGGTGGGTGGCGCTGAGCATGAACGTCATCACCGGGCACGCATCAGACCGCACTGCCTATGTCGGCACGCTCCGTGACATCACCGCTCCGCGGGCGGCGGCCGAACGCGACAGCGCGGTGGCAAGGCTGGCCACCGCGGTCAGCCTCGCCAAGAACGTCGACGAGCTGCTGTCGATCACATTGGCGCAGTGCGCATCCGCACTGGACGTCGCGCGGGTGACCGCGGCCATCTGGTCCCCGACCGGAACCGACCCGACGATCCACGTGGCGGGTGAGCCCGCCGTGGCGAGTTGGCAGGACCTGGACCCGGACTGGCGTCGCACCTTCGAGGACGCCCGCGACTGGCTGCCGCTGACCGTCAACCCGGTCGGCGCCGCGCCCAGCGCCGGCACCACGCGGGGCTTCGCGGCGGTGCTGTCCAGCACCCGCGACGTCGTGGTCTGCCTGGAGCACCGCAACCCCCGCGTGGTCAGCACCGAGGACCGGCGACTGGTCAGCGCGCTGGTCGGGCATCTGGGTCTGGCCATGCAGCATGTCCGCCAGTTCGAGAGCGTCCGGGAGACGTCGCTGACGCTGCAGCGCTCGATGCTCGCCTCCACCACGCTTCCGTCCGGTTTCGCCGTGCGCTACGAGCCGGCCGTTCCGCCGCTGGAGATCGGCGGCGACTTCTACGACGTGTTGCCGGTCGCCGAGCACCGGATCGGCGTGGTCGTCGGCGACTGTGTCGGCCGCGGGTTGTCGGCGGCGGCGGTGATGGGCCAGCTGCGGGCGTCCACGCGGGCGCTGCTGCTGACGGGCGCGGAGCCCGCGGCGGTGCTCGAGCACCTCGACTCGGTGGCCGATCTGATCCCGGACGCGTTCTGCACCACGGTGTTCGTGGCGGTACTCGACACCGAAGCTCAGTCCGTGCGCTACAGCAGCGCGGGCCACGTGCCGCCGGTGCTTGCCTGCGGTGGGTCACCGCCGCAACTGTTGACCGACGGGCGTTCGGTGCCGCTGGCGGTGCTGCGCGGTGAACCACGCCCGCAGGCGGACCGCGCGCTGACGCCCGGCTCGACGCTGATGCTCTACACCGACGGGCTGGTCGAGCGGCGTGCCGAAGCGATCGACCACCAGATCGCCCACCTCAGCGACGTTCTCGCTGAAACCACCGAACAACACATCGAAACCGTCGCGGACACGGTGCTGGCAAAGCTGATGCCCGACAACGGTTTCGACGACGACGTCGCGATCGTGCTCTACCGGCACGCCTACATGCCGCTGCGCATCGACATCGAAGCCGCAGCGACCCGGCTCAGCGAGGTTCGGCACCGGCTGGCCGCATGGCTGCACGGCAACGGCGTTCCTGCGCCGCTGGCCGACGACATCGTGCTGGTGGTCAACGAAGCGTGTTCGAACGCGGTCGAGCATGCCTACCGCGACCGGGATTCCGGCCGTATGCGGGTGGCAGCCGACGTCGAAGAACACGAGGTATACATCAGCGTCTCCGACCATGGTTCGTGGAAGCCGCCGCCTGCCGACCCGGGCACCAGGGGGCGGGGGTTGTTGCTGATGCGCGCGGTCAGCGATGGGGTGGATCTGGACGGCACACCCGCGGGCACGACGGTGGAGATGTCGTTTCGATTGCCGGACGACGGCAACTGAGGCTTGGGTACCACGCCGCGAGCGTCCGCGTGGTATTGGTTCAATCGGCAATCAGCGCGGGTCGATTTCAGGAGTTGCGATGCGCCAACATTGGTGCGGCACTGGTGTTTACCCCTGCGGGTCGGCTCCGCCGCGCACGCCATGACCACCTCGCAGTTCCGGTTGAGCCGCCCCGACGCCGAGCAGGCACCGGTCGTCACCGCTACCGGCGAGATCGATTTGGCCAACATCGACGAGTTCGCCGCGGTACTGGCGCGCGCCGCCGATGAGCACGCCGCAGTCACCGTCGACCTGGTTCAGGTCACCTATTGCGACAGTACCGCTCTGCGCGAACTGTTTTCGGTCGCATCCAGCAGCAAACTCACATTGGTGGTGCCGGCGAACGGGCCGATCACGACATTGCTGGAGATCTCGGGTCTGGATCAGGTCGCGACGGTACAAGTCGGCTGAGTCTGCGGGACTAGGTCGGTCGGCCGGCCACCGGGCTAGTTCGGCTGGCCTCGAGCTCTTCTTCCAGTGCCCCCTCCTCGCGGCCGAGGGCGATGGTCGACGCCGTCATCGCGACGACCGCGATCGTGATCGCCACGGCTTTGACGCCGTTCACGGTCATGTGTTCGCCGAGTACGACGGCTCCGAGCACCACAGCGATGACGGGTTCGAGCACCAGCATTGTCGGCACCGAGGTCTGCAGCGAGCCGGCGTGAAACGCCGACTGCTGCAAAAACACCGCGATGACACCCAGCGCCACGAGCAGGTAGGGGATCGGTGTGCTGATCACGGCGAGCAGCCCGGTGTGGGTGAGGATGTGCATGACGACCTTGGTGAGCACCGCGACGACACCGAACAGCACGCCGACGGCGACGGCCAGCAGCACAGCACGGCGCCAGCCCGGATTGCGCACCGCCACCACCACACATGCGGTCACGACCGCCGCGCACACCACCGCCACGATCACCATCAGCGGCGCGGATGCTTCGTAGTCGCCGGGGCGGGTCTTGGCCAGCACGACGAATACGGCCAGCGAGGCGGTCAGCGCCGACGCCCAGAGCCAGTCACTTCGGGTGACGCGGCGATCGGCGAGGCGGGCGCTCAGTGGCAGCGCGAACAGCAGCGCGGATACCAGGATGGGCTGGACCAGCATCAACGAACCGAACGCCAGCGCGAACGCCTGGAAGCAGAACCCGGTGACCGCGGCTGCGGTGCCTGCCCACCACAATGGCCTGCGCAGCAGGGTGAACAGCATCACGCTGCTGACGCCGTGCTCGGGTGCGACGTCCATGGTGGCGCGCTGGCGGACCACGATGCCGATCGCCAGGAACACCGCGGCGAGCAACGCGAGAACTACGGCCAGACCGTGGCTTAGCAAGGCGTCGAACTCCCTTCAGACCGCGGCCGGCGCACCGGACAAGCAGACCATATGGGCCGATGGGTCGCGTAGTCGGTGTGACCGCGGGCAAGTTTCGGCGTCGGCCCGAGTGGGCATTGAGCGATCATGAACATGCGACGTTTGGTGCTGTTGCTGGGCGCGATCGTGTTGGTCGTGGGAGTCATTGGTCTTCTGGTACCCGTATCGGTAGCCGGACCCGACAATCAGGACATCGGCTGCGGTAATGCCATCGCCGCGGACTACGCAGCCGCCCGCGACGTGGACAACAGCAATCCGGCCAACCTGCCGGTGCTCAACGAGCTGATCCCGCACACCGACTACGTCGCGCAGTGCGAGTCGGCGGTGTCGCAGCGGCGTACCTGGGCAATTCCGGTGGCGGTCATCGGGCTCGTGATCCTGGTCGGCGGGTTCTTCCTCGGCAGCCGCACCGGCGGCGCGCGAACCTAACTGGCTTCGCGGCCCCCGACCACGCGTAGGCGTGGCGGCGCGTGCGGCGTCGGCTGGGGGGTCGGCGCGATCTTGTCGTTGACCGACGCCACCACCGTGTCGACGCGGGTGACCGCACGGTCGCACAGCCCGCGGACCCGGTCGCTGGCCTCGTCGACGTCGTCGGCTGCGCTGCGCAGGTAAGCCCGGATCTGGACCCGGAAGCGATCGCCTGCCGAGCGCAGCCTGCGGCGAAGACGGTCGTCGATCTCGATCGAGACGAAGGGCAACACCTGAAGCTTCATGGCCCCACGATAGCGGCCATCCGCTGGTCGGTGGTCTGCGGAAGCGGGCGCGCGGCGGTCTCGCGCATGGTGAACACCACAGCCAGCGAGATGACCGCCGCTGCGATCAGATAAAAGGCGGGCGCCACGTTGTTGGCGGTTTCGGCGGTCAGCCAGGTGACCACATACGGTGTGGTGCCGCCGAACCCGGCGACGCAGATGTTGTAGCCGATGGAGAAGCCGCTGTAGCGCACGGTGGTGGCGAACAGCTCGACGCCGGCCGACACCGCCACCGACACGTAGACCGATTCGATCGCGGCCAGGCAGCAGTGCGCGATCACCGCCGCCGTCAACGAGCCCGAGTCCAGCAGCAGAAACAGCGGATAGCCCAGCACCGCGAAACCCGCCGAGGCGCCGATGAGAAGCGGTTTGCGTCCGATGCGGTCCGACAGCGCCGCCAGCGGCAGGATGAGGATCAGCGCAACCAGGCTGGCCAACGTCATCGAGACGAACGCGCTGGTCTTGGAGAATTCCAGGGTCTGGATGAAGTAGTTGGGCAAGAACGTGAACACCACGTAGTAGCCGACGTTGAACACGATGAACAGCCCGATCACCTGAAGGATGGGCCGGCACGCGGTCGTGACGGCTTCTCGCAACGGCGACTTGACCACCTGATCGGACTTACTCAGTTCGGCGAACTGCGGGGTGTCGTCCAAACGCAGGCGGATGTAGAGGCCGACCAGGCCCAGCGGCCCGGCGATCAGGAACGGGATGCGCCAGCCGTAGCTCTCCATCGCGGCTGCGGGCAGCAGGGCCTGCAGCAGCGTCACGGTCAACGAGCCGAGCAGGAAGCCCAGCACTCCGGACCACGCCATGAACGTGACGGTCACCCCGCGGCGCTTGTCGGAGGCGAACTCGGCCAGGTACACCGCGCCTCCGCCGTACTCACCGCCTGCTGAGAACCCCTGCAGGCAGCGCAGCACCAGAAGCAGCAGCGGTGCGGCGACGCCGATCGAGGCGTAGGTCGGCAGCAGCCCAATGGCCACCGTCGCCGCCGACATCAACAGGATGACGATCGCCAGGACCCGCTGGCGCCCGATCCGGTCGCCGAGCGGGCCGAAGACGAATCCGCCGAGCGGCCGCATGAAGAAGGCGGCCGCGAAGATCGCGAATGTGTTGAGCAGAGCGGCGGTTTCGTTGCCCTCCGGAAAGAAGTTCGCGGCGATGAACGTCGCCAGGAACCCGTAGATCGCGAAGTCGAACCATTCGACGGCGTTGCCGATCGATGCTCCGGTGATGGCCTTGCGCACGTCGGACGGCATGTACTGCTCCCTGAGATTAAGCGTTGCGCTCAATAGTGCTGGCGCCGGTGTGGTTTGGAGTTTATCGGTCGGCCCAGAACGGTCGGGTGGCAAGCACCACCAGCGCCAGCACCGCGACCGGCACCACCAGCGGCAGCCACGGCACCTCGGCGGGCAGCGAGACCGCTATCAGCCCGATGGCCGTAAACCCCACCGCACCAATCACTGTGGGCGCTGTCGCCGCAGATGTGTGCCGCAGCATCAGGTAGCCGGCCGCGGTCAGCCCACACAACGCGGCCAGCATCGGCACCGCGTCGGAGAGCACCAGCACCGCACCCGACAACAGCACGGCAAGCGTCGCGCAGGGCGCAAACGCGTTGCCCGCCAACACTGCCAGCGCCGCCGACCCGGCCACCACCAGTGCGGCGTCGCCGGCCTGCACAGCCGAGACCGCCACCATCACCAGCCCGAACGCGGTGGCCATTGCGCGGTTCACCGCGGTGGCCATTGCGCGGTTCACCGCGGTGGCCATTGCGCGGTTCACCGCGGTGGCCATTGCGCGGTTCACCGCGGCCGCCCCACGGGGCGTCGACGTTCGGGCACCAACTGCATCGCCTGATCCAGCGTGTCGACCACGCGCCACGACACCACGTCGACGCCGACGGTGCCCATGTCGCGGTACAGAAACGACCGCTGAAGCGTCCACATTCTGGCGATGAGAGGGTCGGTGTCGTCGGCGAACGGTGCGCCCTCCAGCACGTCGACCGCGACGACGGTGTGTCCGCGTTTGCGCAAATCGATGAGCGCCAAGCCGAATTCGGTGTCGAGCATCGTGGAGAACGCGACGACGATGGCGCCGGGTGGTAGCGCAGCGCGGGGCGCCAGCGTGCCCGGCGTGGTTTCGAACCCGTCGTCGACGGCGAGGATCGCGTCGAGCACCCGGTAGAACTGGCGGCGCCCGATGTCGGCGCCGAGCCAGCGCGGCCGCCGGTCCCCCAGCGCGACGACGCCTGCACGGTCACCGCTGCGTAGCGCGCTCTGCACCACCTGCACGGCGCCGCGCGCGGTGCGGTCGGTGGCCTCGGTCGCCGGCCCGGCCGGTTGCGGATAGTTGTCGACGAGCACGACGACGTCGGCGGCGCGGTCGGTCAGCCGCTGGG
This sequence comes from Mycolicibacterium sp. XJ879, assembly GCF_053483935.1. Classification (NCBI taxonomy): domain Bacteria; kingdom Bacillati; phylum Actinomycetota; class Actinomycetes; order Mycobacteriales; family Mycobacteriaceae; genus Mycobacterium; species Mycolicibacterium sp. XJ879. The sequence continues at coordinate 333,900 of NZ_JBEFTH010000002.1, read as the reverse complement.
TGACATGCAGGCTGCCGCGCCGGGCGCTTACCGGCCAGTTGACCGTGCGCAGCTGGTCACCGGGCACGTATCGGCGCACATCGGCGTACTCGACGCCGGGCCCGACATGCCGGGTCAGGTGCGTGCCGAGCCGGTCGAGAAGTTCGGTGCGCGGTAGCGCCGTCGACTGGGGCGGAGCCTGCGGAAAGACGTAGACGTTGGCGGCGTCGACGGTCCCGCGGCCATCGAGCAGCCCGCCGCGCGCGGTGACCCGCACGTGCGCCCGGATCGGATAGCGGCCCCACCGGTCGGCGCTCACCTCGACGGTCTTTCGCCGTGGACCGTCGCCGTCGACGACGTCCCAGCGCATCCCGTCCGGGGCCGAGACCGCGAGCGTCACCTCAGACCGGGCGTCCGCCCACACCGTGATCCGCGCGCGTTCGGACTCAAAGCACCGGTGCGTCCCGGGTTGGGCGTAGACCCGCACGGTCGGCGGGGACGGCTGCCAGCCGATCGAGCACAACACTCCGATGAGCGGCGCGGTGAACACCATCAGCTGCCAGCACCCGGCGATCACCGACACCACGAACGCGACCGTCGCACACGTCAACAGTGCCCGTGCGAGAGGTGAAGCATGCCAGGTCAATTGGGGTTCGGCGCTGCGGGTCTCGGTCACGTCTGCGCCCGCGGGACCGGCAGCCGGTGCAACAGTTCCTGGACCACGTCGCTGCCGTGTACCCGGCGCACCCACATCTCTGGCCGCAGGCTGATCCGGTGTGCGATCGCCGGTACGGCAAGGGATTTCACATCTTCGGGGATGACGTAGTCGCGGCCCAACAGCAGTGCGCGGGCGCGGGCCAGCTGGACCAGGTCGAGTTCGGCGCGCGGGCTGGCGCCGACGGCGACCTGCGGATGCTGGCGGGTTGCCCCCGCCAGCGACACCACGTAGCGCAGGACGTCGTCGTGCACGCTGACCTGCTCCACCGATTCCCGCATCGCGATCAGCTCGTCGGCGTCGACGACCTGCTGCACCACCGGTTCGGCCGAACCGCGGTCGATCCGGCGGCGCAGCATCGAAACCTCCTCGGGCTCAGCCAGATAGTTCAGCTCCAGCCGGATCGTGAACCGGTCGAGTTGCGCCTCGGGCAGCGGGTAGGTGCCCTCGTACTCGATGGGGTTGTCGGTGGCCAGCACGATGAACGGGGCGGGCAACCGGTGGGTGACGCCGTCGATGCTGACCTGACGCTCGGCCATCCCCTCCAGCAGCGCCGCCTGCGTCTTGGGTGGGGTGCGGTTGATCTCGTCGGCCAGCAGCAGGTTGGTGAAGATGGGCCCGGGCCGGAACTCGAAGCGGCCCGATTGCATGTCGTAGACCGTCGAGCCGAGCAGGTCGGCGGGCAGCAGGTCCGGGGTGAACTGCACCCGCTTGAACTGCAAGCCCAGTGCGGCGGCGAACGACCGGGCGATCAACGTCTTGCCGAGCCCCGGCAGATCCTCGATGAGCACGTGCCCGCCTGCGAGCACGGTGGTGAGGATGAGCGCGAGCGCACCGCGTTTGCCAACCACGACGCGCCCGATCTCGTCGAGCACGGTTTCACAGTTCGCGGTGGTGGTCGCCGCGGGAAGGCCCATGGTCATATCCGCTCCAGCCGTTTCAGGATCTCGTCGAGCGCGGCCCGGCCGGGCCCGGGCTCGTTGGCGTCACTGTGCGCGACGTTCTCGGGGTCCACCCATGCCCAAAGCTGCGCGCCGAACAGCATCTTGCCGGTGGCCGAGTACGCCTCACGGTTCTTGAGTCGTTTTTGGCCCGTTGCCATTTCGAACTGCCGCGCGAGCATCGGCCGCAGGTGGCGGTCCCAGTCCCTTCGGGTGGAGTCCGCCCTGCTGACCAGGGTCTCGGTCCGTGACAGCCAGCGTCGCAGCGACGCTGCCGCCTCGTCTGCGGGGATGTCACCCGCCCCGTCATCGGGGCTGCGCACCAGATGCCAACGCAGTCCCAGCAGCGCAACTGCGAGCGCCATTCCCGAGATGACGAGGGCCATGCCGCGATCGGGTGCGGTCAGCACCATCAACTCGACGCCCACGACGAGCAGAAACCCGGACGCGGCAAGCCTTTTCATGCCCGCACCTCCGGGATGCGGTCACGCAGTTCAGCCAGTACGCGGTGCAGCACCCCGACCGCGGCGGTGCGGTGGGTCTCGGTCATCACGTGCGGGGAGAACCGCGCCTCCTCGAACAGCTCGACCAGTTCGGTTGCGCTGTCGGCGCGTAACGCATGGTGGGCGACCGCGCGGGCCAACACCTCGGTGGGGGTGTCGCAGTCCTGCGGCATGGCGCCGGGCACCCGGGTCAGCTCAGATTCCATCGCCGCATAGCACGCGATGATCGCTTCGCGTGGCTCGCGGCGCAGATCGCCGATCTCGGCCAGCCCGATCTCTGCCGCCCTGGCAAGGGAGTCCGTCGGGCGCGTCGCGGCCGACGATGCACTGTCGTCGTCGGTGAACTCGTCGGGCGGTTCGGCGCGGCGCTGCCGCCGCGATGCGATCGCCGTGCCGAGCACCACCAGCGCCATCAGAACCAGCATCGGTGCGACGAGATATCCGAGGACGTCACCGCCGCCCTCATCAGCGTCGTCGGGCGCCCGCGTGGGCGCAGCGGGGCGCGGGTCATCGGGCGTCGCGCCGGCGCCCTCAGGTGCGGCCTCGGGTGCTGGCTGTTCGATCAGGTCCTGGCCGCCGACCCGGCTCAACACGATGATCAGCAGCAGCCAGGCGACGACGACGGCCAGCGCGATCAACGAGAAGCGCCAGCTCGGCCGCCCCACCGTCCCGGGGCTGCCCGGCAGCGGAGCCGATGACGGCGGGCGGGCTCGGCGGTCGCGCAACCGAACGATGATCGCGAACGCGATGATCGCCACCGCCGCGGTCAGCAGCGCGACGACGGCGGCCAGCGCCGCGGGATTGCTCTGCGGCGGTTCGCGCTCCACCGGCGGCTCGGGTGCGCCGGGAAGGTATCCGCGCAGCCCCCATACGGCAAGGATCAGAAGCGCGATGACCGCGATCACCCGCTGTGTCGACTTGTCGAAACCGGCCATGGCCCTGACCCCATCCTGTCAGCCCCTCAGCGGTTTCGGTGCGCGAACGAGCGCTCAGCGCGTTTTGGCGCACCGAACTCGCATCGCGGCTTCACGGCTGGCCTGTTTCCCCTTCTCGAAGGCGTCTTCTGCGGCAGCCAGCGCCGCCCCGGCCTCCTCCAGTCGTCGTTGCGCGTCAAGGTGGCGCAGTCGGGCGGTGGCCACATCAGCCTGCAGTTCAGCCAGTGCCTCGTCGGCCTCGACTTTGACCCGTTCGGCTTCCTTCAGCGCCGCCCGCGCCTCGTCGCGGTCCGACTCGGGCTTGGTCTTTTTCGCGCTGGCCTTCTTGGCGCTTCTGGTCGGCTTGAAAACCGCTGCGCTGGCACCTAATCCGCCGAAACCCGACCACTGTTCGGCCTTGGTCAGCCGGCCGATCCTGGCCGCGACGTCCGCGTCGGCGACGGCGGCCTGCAGCGTCGCGGTGACGTCATCGCGCAGCGACGCCGCCGGGTTGCTCAGCTCGACTTCCTCAAACGCGGTGCGGGTCAGGTCGTCGACGAGCCGGCGTTGTTCGATGGACAACTCGCGGATGCGGTCACCGTCCATCTCGGCGTGGGCCTGGCGCAGCCGGGCGCCGAGGTCGGTGAGGCGCTGCCGCACGGCCTCGTCGGCGTGGGCAAGCCGGTTGACCACCCACGCCGCGGTGGTGGGTTTGCGTGCCGCCGAGATCGTCTTGGCCTGCTCGGTGTCACCGCGTTTCTTTGCGGCTCCGGCGAGCTTGGTGCGCAGCGCGGTGAACTCCTCGAGCCTGGCGGCGTAGAGCTCGTCGAGCGGGTCCATCCGAACCTCCCTGCCGTTACGGTTCCTGACCATGGTCGCGCAGCCAGCGCGCGGTCAGCTGGCGATAGGCCTGTTGGCCGATGCTGCCGGGACGCGCGTCGAACACGTGATCGGCGAACGGCACGGTGACCAGCTCGACGTCGACGCCGGCCGCCGCGGCCTGTTCGGCGAACCGGTAGGTGCCGTCGACCGGCACCAGGTGATCGGCCTCGGGCGCGATGATCAGCGTCGGCGGCGCGTCGGCGCTGATATGGCTGGCCGACGAAATGCGTTGGTAGCGTTCGGGAAACTGCTCGGGTGATCCGCCGGTGTAGGCCGAGACCATGTCGCGTGAGGTGTTGCCGAGCGCGGGGTCGGGGTTGCGGTACATGCCCGCCGGGTCGACGGCGGGATACATTACCGACACGGCGTGTACCGCGGGCGCTCGGCCACCGCACGACGACGGCAGCGTTCCCGCGGCCGCCAGGTAGGCGGTGTTGACGGCGAGGTTGCCGCCCGCGGAGTGACCGGAGATCGACATCCGCGTCGGGTCCCCGCCGTAGCGGTGGGCGTTCGCACCGATCCAGGTCAGCGCGCAACCGAGCTGGCCCTGGGCGACGTCGGCCAGATGACGGTCGTGCGACGACAACGAATAGCCGACGCTGATCACCAGCCAGCCGCGGTCGGCGAGCCACCGCAGATCCGTGCTGCGCGAGTGCCGGTCACCCGCGACCCAGCCGCCACCGTGGATGTAGACCAGCACCGGTGCGCGCGAGGTGTCCGTCGAGCCGGGCGGACGGTAGATGCTGAGCTGCAGCGGTTCGCCTTCGAACGTCGTGTAGGTCGCTTCGGCGTCGGGCGCCGCGGATTCGGGCAGCCCGATGCCGAATAGGTCGACGAAGTCGACGTCGGCTCCGGCGGCGTCGACGGCGGCTGTCATCCGCGCGGTGATGAACGACGCGCCCGTCAGCGCGAGCACGGCCACCACGGTCAGCGCCGCGGCGAACCAGCCACGTCCGCGCCACCAGCGGTAGCCCGCCACCGCCGCGCCGATCGCCGCGGCCACGATCAGCCAGACGAGAAACCACGGCGCGAACGCCGTCGCCAGGCCCACGTAGGGCACGTCGTACAGCAGCGTGCCCAGCACGGCCAGCGCGGGCACCACGGTGAGCGGCACCGCCACCGCGTACGCGATCACGTCAGGCCAGCCCGAACAACTCCATCAAGTACGCGGTGCGCCACCAGATCAGCACGGCGAACAGCACCAGGATCGCGACGGTGACCCCGGCCTGTACGAGGTTGCGTGACTTCTGCGGCGCGTACGCATACGCGGCGGCGACCACCGCGCCGGTGATCAGCCCGCCGAGGTGGCCCTGCCAGCTGATGTTGACCGAGCTGATCAGCGGGATGACGAACGTGAACACCAGGTTGAGCCCGATGATCGCGGTCACCCAGCGGACATCGAGGTTGAGGCGCTTACCCACCACGAACGTCGCGCCGAACAGGCCGAAGATGGCCCCGGAGGCGCCCGCGGTCGCCGCGTTCACCGGGGACGCCAGATACACCAGCACCGATCCGCCGAGCGCGCTGAGGAAGTAGAGCGCGCCGAACCGCAGCCGGCCGAGCGCGGCCTCCAGCGCCGGGCCCACCACGTACAGCGCCCACATGTTGAACAGCAGATGGGTTATGCCGTAGTGCAGAAATGCCGACGTCACCAGCCGGTAGAGATCGCCGTTGGCGGCGACCGCGCCGGAATGCAGGACGAGTTCGCTCTGAACGTCCCGTGACATGGTCTGCAGCACGAACATCAGCACGTTGACGGCGATCAGCGTGTAGGTCACCGTCGGGGTGGCCGACGGGCGGCCGCCGAACTGGGTCCTGGGCTGGCGGACCGTGCGGGCGCCGGCGTTCACGCACTCGACGCACTGGTGACCCACCGCCGCATTGCGCATACATTCCGGGCAGATGTTGCGGTTACACCGGGAACAGCGGACATAGCTCACCCGGTCGGGGTGTCGGTAGCAGGTCTGCGTCTCCGCGGGTATGCCCTGATCGAACGTCACAGGCACCACCTTAAAGAGGCGGTTTCGGGCCGCCAGTGAACCGCGGTCGATAACGATTCGGTCACCGTCCAGATCACGATCATCTAAGAGCCGCGGGCAAATTCTGAGAATGGGCGCCAGTTCTGGTCGCTCGCTTAGCGAATTCGGCCGATACTGCGGTACAGATCACGCCCATTCGGTGTAACGCCAGCCCCTATCCAGCAAACGAAATTCTGCGCCGGTTTCACCCCTTTGACGTTCGGCTACCTTGGTTTTCAGGTACGGGGAAACCAGCGACCAATCGCATTCAGAAGGAAGAAACACATGAAATTCAGTGGTATCACTGCGCGCCGGGGTATCGCCGGTGCATGTGCGGCAGGCGTGCTTGGCGGTCTGGCCGCAGCAACCATCGCCGCACCGTCGGCGGGGGCTTCGCCCGACCAGTGCACCGCCAGCGCGGTGTCCGGCACGGTCAGTTCGGTGACGGGAGAGGCCCGCGCGTATCTCGACAGCCATCCCGGCGCCAACCAGGCGGTGACGACGGCGTTCAACCAGCCGCGTCCGGAGGCGTCGGCCACGCTGCGTGGGTACTTCACCAACAACCCGGGCGAGTACTACGCGCTGCGCGGCATCCTCGCGCCGATCGGGGATGTGCAGAGCAAGTGCAACGTTTCGGTGCTCCCGCCGGAGCTGGCGTCGGCCTACAACGAGTTCATGGCCGGCTAGCGTCGAATCAAGGACCCGCCGCCGCAGCCCCGCTGCGGCGGCGGGTTTTCTCATATCCGACAGACGCATAGACTGCCTTCCTATGAACCCGACGCGAGTTTCCGTGCTCACCGCGGCGATCCTGCTCGCCGCTGGTGGAGCGACCGCGGGGGTCGCGCATGCCCAGCCTGAGCCGTCCCCGGCACCCCACGCGCCATCGGAGGCCGAACCCGGCCCGGCGCCCGAGGAGTCCGACGACGCCGAGACCCCGGCCGTTCCCCAGTCGTTCATCGAGGCCGACGGCACCTACCAGGTGGGCGTCGACATCGTGCCCGGCACGTACTCCTCGGCCGGTCCCGTCACCGACGCCGTGTGCTACTGGAAGCGCACCAGCGACGGCAAGCTGGTCGACAACGCCATGACCAAGAAGCCGCAGGTCGTGCAGATCAAGGCCGACGACACCACGTTCACCACCAACGACTGCCAGAGCTGGCAGCTCACCAACGCCGCACCACCGCCCCAGCCCGGCCCGCAGGACCTGCTCGGCCAGCTCGGGTCGTTCATCGGCTCCGGCATCCTCAGCGGGCCGCCGCCCTCCCCGTAACCGCCGCCGTACGCTGGCCACGTGAACGCGGTGCAGGGCGGCATCGACGTGCCGACCGATCTCGACGCGGTGACGGCCGTCGGCGACGAAGACCACTCCGGGCTCGACCCTGCCGCCGTCGAGCGGATCTGGCAGGCCGCGCGGCACTGGTATGCCGCGGGCATGCATCCGGCGATCCAGCTGTGCTTGCGGCACCACGGCAAGGTCGTGCTCAACCGCGCGATCGGGCACGGCTGGGGCAACGGTCCCACTGACCCGGCCGACGCCGAAAAGGTCCCTGTCACAACGGAAACACCGTTCTGCGCGTACTCGGCTGCCAAGGCGATCACCGCCACGGTCGTGCACATGCTCGTCGAGCGCGGCGTCCTGTCGCTCGATGACCGGGTCAGCGACTACCTGCCCGGCTACACCAGCCACGGCAAGCACCGGACCACGATCCGGCACGTGATGACCCACAGCGCCGGCATTCCCATCCATACCGGGCCGCGGCCGGACCTCACCCGGATGGACGACAGCGAGTACACCGTCGCGCAACTCAGCGAGCTCAAACCGCTGTACCGGCCCGGGCTCGTGCACATCTACCACGGGCTGACGTGGGGGCCGCTGATCCGCGAGATCGTCGGTGCGGCCGCCGGCAAGAACATCCGTGACATCCTGGCGACCGAGATCCTCGACCCGCTCGGTTTCCGGTGGACGAACTACGGTGTTGCACCGCACGATGTTTCAGCGGTGGCGCCCAGCTACGCCACCGGTAAGCCACTGCCCCAGCCCGCCGCCGCCGTGTTCCGGCTGGCTGTCGGCGGATCGTTGCACAAGATCATCCCGTTCTCGAACACGCCGAGGTACCTGACCAGCGTGCTGCCGTCGTCGAACACGGTGTCTACGGCGTTCGAGCTGTCCCGATTCGCCGAACTGCTGCGCCGCGGTGGGGAACTCGACGGTGTACGGGTGGTGCGGCCCGAGACGTTGCGGGCGGCGACGGCGGAATGCCGACGGCTGCGGCCCGATGTCGCGGTCGGTTTGGCGCCGCTGCGGTGGGGCACCGGCTACATGCTGGGGTCGAAGCGGTTCGGGCCGTTCGGGCGGGATGCGCCTGCGGCGTTCGGCCACACCGGGTTGACCAACATCGCGGTGTGGGCGGACCCGCAACGCGGGCTGGCTGCCGGGGTGATCAGCAGCGGAAAACCCGGTCCGCACCGCGAGGCCAAACGCTATGGGGCGCTGCTGGATCGCATCACCGCAGAGTTCTCCCGCACACCGCGGTAGATTCCGCGGCGCACGATCCACGGTTGCAGTAGCCGGTCGATCGACCAGGCCGGAAACCGGAACGCCTGTCCTTTCGGGGTGAACACCTCGAGCCCGTCGGCCTGGACGCCGAGCACCGAACCCCATCGCCGCGCCGCAGGCCGAAAGGCGCGCGGTCTGCCGCCCGTCAGTGCGGCGCGGATGTTGTGCGCCAGCAGCCCGTCGGCGCGGTTGCGCGCCGAACTGCGCAGCGGATCGGTGGCCGCGACGTCGCCGATCGCGAACACGTCTGGGTGCCCGAGCACCGTGAGCTGCGGGGTGACCCGGACAAAGCGGTGCTCGTCGAGGATCTCGGTGGGCAGCCAGCCGGTGTTGGGCGTCACCCGGCCGATCGTCCAGAGCACCGCGTCGGCTGCGGCAGGTGGCTGGCCGGTGCTCCAGTGCACAGGACCGGTGGTGATGTCGTCGCAGCAGAAGCCGTCGGGGACGACGGCGCGGTGCCCGGGGTTCAGGTTGACGCCGGCTTCGGTCAGGCGGCGACGTATCCGTTGCCACACCCGGGGATGATGCTGGGTCAGCGCCTGTTGGCCCGGGAAGTACAGCGAGACGCGCTTATACGGCCACGTCCGCGCCACGTTGGCGGCGCTGCTGACGGCGGCCGCGCCGCCGCCGATGACGAGCACAGACTCAGCCGCGGCGAGCCGTCGGTGGCGCTGACGCAGCTCGGCGCGGATCTGCTCGGCCGACTGCAGATCGGGTCTGCGCCAGAACCCGTTGGTCACGCCTGTCGAAATGACGAGGGCGTCATAGGGTTCGGACAGTGTGGCGCCATCGGCCTGCTGCCGGAACACTTTTCGTGCGGCCAGATCAACGCCGGTCAGGGTGGCGTGGACGGTGCGCACGTGGTCGAGGCCGCGGAACCTGTCGAACGGAATCCAGTAGTCGCGCGCCCACACGTCGGGCCGGCTGAGCCGGGCGCCGAGTTCCTGACCGCTCACCAGGCCGGGTTTGGTCGAGATGCCGACGACGTCGGCGTGGCGCGCCAACCGCAGGGCGACCAGGACGCCGCTGTCGCCGAGGCCGGCGACCACCACCCGCGGTCGGCTCACCGGGGACCGTCGTGGGGCGCGGCGAGGCGCACCCGGTACATCGACGGCCATTTCTTGCCGGTCAGCAGGTACTCGTCGCCGTCGATGTGGGCGATGCCGTTGAGCACGCGGTCGCTGTCGCCGGCCTGCCCCGGCCACAGCCCCGTCGCGTTGACGACCGTGTCGACCTGGCCCGTCGACGGCTCGATCCGCACGATCATGTCGGTCTTCCAGACGTTGGCCCAGACCTGCCCGTCCACGCACTCCAACTCGTTCAGGCTGGTCTGCGGGACGCCATCGCGGGTGACGGCGACCGAACCGGTTTCGGCGAAGGTCACCGGGTCATGGAACCGCAACCGGTCGGTGCCGTCGCTGCGGACGAAGCGTTGGCCATCCGGTCGGTCATCGTGGCACAGGCCCCACCCTTCGCCGTCGACGGGCACCTCACGCACCGGCGTCAGGGTGGCTTTGTCCCATTCGATCGCGACGCCGTCGCGCCAGGTCAGCTGCCAGATCCGGTCGCCGACGACGGTGATGCCCTCGCCGTAGTAATCGTTCGGTGCGGGCGCGGCGCGCAGCACCGCGCCGGTGGCGGGGTCGAGTTCGCGCACCTGTGACGCGCCGGCGATTCCGGTGCCCTCCCACAGCGCCGGCCCGTCGAACTCCAGTCCCTGCGTCCACGCCGCGGGGTCGTGCGGTATCTGCGCCAGCACGTCGGGGGTGATCACCGGGGCTGGGCCGGTCGCAGGCTGGCTGTCGGCGTGGGGCGCCGAATCGCCGCATCCGGCCGCCACGAACAACGCGAGTGCGATCAGCCAGCTGGCAGGCCGCCGTGCGGTATCGATTACGCCCATAGGTGCTAATACCTACCGCAGCGGTCGCCACCGGCGCTAGCTATAGCTAGGCGTCCAAGCCGTCGCGCAATGTGGCCAGCGTCTTGGCGAGCAGCCGCGACACATGCATCTGGGAGATCCCGAACTGCTGCGCGATCTGCGTCTGGGTGTGGGAGCCGAAGAACCGCATGGTGAGGATTTCGCGTTCCCGCGGCGAAAGCGCGGCCACTAGCGGGTGAAGGGCCTGGCGGAACTCGACAAGATCGATGGCGGTGTCGTCGCTGCCGAGCCGGTCGGCGATCGACATGCCGTCGTCGGAGTCGCCGGGCGCCGGCGCGTCCAGCGAGCGGATCGAATAGCACTGGGCCGCGATCAGCGCCTCGACGACCTCCTCGCGGCTCATCTGCAGTTCCTCGGCCAGCTCTGTCGCGGTGGGGCCGCGTCCCATGCGCTGGCTCAACCGCGACGTCGCCGCGGCCACCGCCGCGCGCGACTCCTTCAACCGCCGCGGTACGTGCACCGCCCACCCGTTGTCGCGGAAATACCGTTTGACCTCACCCATGATCGTCGGCACGGCGAAGGACAGAAAGTCGTGACCGGACGCCGGATCGAAGCGTTCGATCGCGTTGAGCAGACCGAGCCGCGCGGTCTGCAGTAGATCGTCGCGGGGTTCACCTCTGCCGTCGTAGCGGCGAGCGATGTGCTCGGCAAGGGGAAGGCAGCGGCGCACGATCTTCTCGTGCATCCGTTGGCAAGCAACGGATTCGGGCGGCATGCCACGGACGGTCCGGATCAGCTCCGGGATGTCGTCGTAGTCGGACTTGGCGCGCGCGCTAGACGTGCGCCGTCGCGTCGCGGTCGTCATCGGCGTCCTCCTTCTTGGCCCGTCTACCCGCATCCGCGCTTCGGGTATTCCGCAAACGCCGCCGTTCAGCGCGACTGTTCGTGAAATGGACCGTTTGCGCACAGGGTGCTTCGCGATGTGGCTGCGCGACGGCGCCGTGGCGGCTCAGGGCCGAACGGCGTCGATCGCGCGGTAGATGCGCTGCTCGCTGACCGGGCGCGCGGTGCCGAGTTGCTGCGCCCACAGGCTCACGCGCAGCTCTTCGATCTGCCGCGCGATGTCGCGGACGTCGGGAGCGGCGGCGCGGGCCGGGGACAGCGCGGCGACGAGGTCACCGTAGGCGTCCTGCACGGCGTGCACGCGCGACATCCGCTCGCGGTCGGCTTCCACGGCGTGCGGCAGCCGCTCCAGGCGTCTGCCGATCGCAGTGAGGTAGCGGGTGAGATCGGCCAGGTGCGCGGCGCCGAAGCTGGTGACGAAGCGTTCGGGCAGCAGGGTGTCGAGTTGGGCGCGGATGTCGGCGATCGCCTCGGCCTGCGCGGGGGTCGGCGCAGCGGGCAGCGCGAGTTCGACGTCGTGTGCGGCGGCGAGCACCTTCTGCACGCGGGCGACGATGTCGCGGGTGGTGGGTTCGAGGTTGGTGGCGACGCGTTCCCGCAGAGCATCGAATTCAGTACGCGTCCATGCCGGTGCGGGCGCCAACACGTCGACGGCGGCGTCGGCGCAATCCTCGAGCAGTGCCTGCAGCGACCCGTCCGGGTTGGCGCCCAGCACCAGGCGGGCGCGCGGATCGAGTTGGCGTTCAACCGCTTTGACCGGCGTCGGTACCGCCAGGCGCAGCAGCCGGCGGCTTCCTGGACCCATCGCACTGTCCTGCTCGGCCTGTGTTGCGAACACGTGCACGTCGACCGTCGCGCCCGCATCCACCAGCGCCGGATAGCCGCGCACGGCGTTGCGTTCGACGGTTCGGGGCAGCGAGTCGAGGTCGTCGGGCCAGCTGCGCAACCCGGTGCGTTCGATCTCGCCGGCTACCGCATCGGCGACGGCTCGGCGCGCCGGCCCGGCCAGCTCGTGCTGCAGTGTATCCAGGTCCTTGCCGCGGGACAGCTCGGTGCCGTCGGCGGATTCGACGGCGAACGTCACCCGCAGGTGCGACGGCAGCTTGTCGAGGTCGAACGCGTCGATCGGCACCAGCACGCCGGTGCGCCGGTGCAGTTCGCGTTGCACGGCGTCCAGCAGCGGCCCGTCGTCGGGGGTGATCGCAGACAGGATGGCGCGTGCGGTGTCGGGTGCGGGAACGAAGTTGCGGCGCAGCGGTTTCGGCAGGGTGCGGATGAGCGCGGTCACCAGCTCCTCGCGAAACGCCGGTACCTGCCACGCGAATTCGTCGCCGCCGAGCCGGGCCAGCACCTCGACGGGAACGTGCACGGTGACCCCGTCGTCCTCGGCGCCCGGTTCGAAGCGGTAGGTCAGCGGCAATGCCAGATCGCCTGCGCGCCACGCGTCGGGTTGCTCGGCGGCGTCATTGGTGCGAAGCAGGTCGTCGCGGGTGAAGGTGAGCAGATCCGGGGTCTTGTGCCGTTGTTTGCGCCACCACGCGTCGAAGTGGCGCGCCGAGACCACCTCGGCGGGCACCCGGGCGTCATAGAAGGCGAAGATCTCGTCGTCGCCGGCCAGCAGGTCGCGCCGGCGCGCCTTTTCCTCGAGCTCCTCGACTTCTTCGCGTAGCCGGGCGTTGTCACGGAAGAAGTGGTGGCGGGTCCGCCAGTCGCCTTCGACCAGCGCGTGGCGGATGAACAGATCGCGCGCGACTTCCGGTTCGATCTGCGAATAGCCGACGCGGCGGCGCGCCACCAGCGTCAACCCGTACAGCGTGACCCGTTCGTAGGCCATGACCGCGCCGTGTTCGGCGTCCCAGTGCGGCTCGCTGTAGCTGCGCTGCACCAGGTCTCCGGCGACGCGTTCGACGGTCTCGGGCTGGATCCGCGCGGCGGTGCGTCCGTACAGCCTGCTGGTTTCGACCAGGTCGGCGACGACGACCCAGCGCGGCGGACGTTTGGTGAGCACCGAACCGGGAGCGAGTACGAACCGGGAGTTGCGGGCGCCCTGAAACTCCCTGGAGCCGCGGCCTTTCGAGTCGTCACGCACACCGATGTGCGACAACAGCCCGGCCAGCAGCGCAGCGTGCACCTGGACGGGGTCGGCCGGTTCGCCGGACTCCCTGATCCCCAGGTCGCGGGCGATGGCGCGCAGCTGCCCGACCAGGTCCTGCCATTCCCGAATCCGCAGATAGTGCAGGAACTCGTCGCGGCACATCCGCCGGAACGCGTTGCCGGACAGTTCTTGTCGCTGCTCCCGCAGATACCGCCACAGGTTGAGGTAGGACACGAAATCCGAATGCTCGTCGGCGAAGCGGGCGTGCTTCTGCCGTGCCGCCTCCGCACGGTCGGCGGGCCGCTCCCGCGGATCGGGAATCGACAGCGCCGCGGCCAGCACCAGGATCTCGGCCACGCAACCCTCGGCGTCGGCCTGCAGGATCATCCGACCCAGCCGCGGATCGACCGGCAACTGCGCCAGGCGCCGGCCGACGTCGGTGATCTTGCCGTCCCGGTCGAAGGCGCCGAGTTCCTGCAGCAGCAGCACACCGTCGCGGATGCTGCGGCTCTCGGGCGGGTCGAGAAACGGAAACGTCTGGATGTCACCGAGATTCAGCGCCGCCATCTGCAGAATCACCGCGGCCAGGTTGGTGCGCAGGATCTCCGGATCGGTGTAGCGCGGTCGCCCCGCGAAGTCCTCCTCGGAGTACAGCCGGATACACACGCCGGGTGCGGTACGACCCGACCGGCCGGCGCGCTGGGCGGCCGAGGCCTGCGAGATCGGCTCGATGGGCAGCCGCTGCACCTTGGTGCGGCGACTGTAGCGCGAGATCCGCGCGGTGCCGGGGTCGACGACGTAGCGGATGCCGGGCACGGTCAGCGACGTCTCGGCGACGTTCGTCGCGAGCACCACCCGGCGCCGGGCGCGGCTGGGCCGAAACACCCGCTGCTGTTCGGCCGTCGGCAGCCGCGCGTACAGCGGCAGCACCTCGAGATCGTCGTCGAGACCGCGCAGAGCCACCAGGGCTTCACGGGTGTCACGGATTTCGCGCTCGCCGGACAGGAACACCAGCACGTCGCCGGGCGGTTCGCTCTCCAGTTCCGCGACCGCGTCGACGATCGCCTCGATCTGGTCGCGGAGCTCGGTGCGCACGATCTCGTGGTCGGGATCATCGGGGTCATCCGAATCCTCCACCACGACAGGAACTTCCAACGGCCGGTACCGGATCTCGACCGGATAGGTGCGGCCGGACACCTCGACGATCGGGGCCGCGTTGAAGTGCGCGGCGAAACGCTGCGGTTCGATCGTCGCCGAGGTGACGATCACCTTGAGGTCCGGCCGCCGCGGCAGCAGCCCGCGCAGGTAGCCGAGCAGGAAGTCGATGTTGAGGCTGCGCTCGTGGGCCTCGTCGAGGATCAAGGTGTCGTAGCGCAGCAGCCGGCGGTCGCGCTGGATCTCGGCGAGCAGGATGCCGTCGGTCATCAGCTTCACCAGCGTGGCATCGCTGACCTGGTCGGTGAAGCGCACGGTGTAGCCGACGGTGTCGCCCAGCGGGCGGCCCAGCTCATCGGCGATGCGCTGGGCGACCGTGCGCGCGGCCAGGCGCCGGGGTTGGGTGTGCCCAATGGTGCCGCGTATCCCGCGGCCCAGTTCCAGGCAGATCTTGGGCAGCTGGGTCGTCTTGCCGGAGCCGGTCTCCCCCGCGACGATCACCACCTGGTTGTCGGTGATGGCTTTGGCGATCTCGTCGCGGCGCTCGCTGACCGGCAGGTCGGGGTAGGTGATCGCGGGCAGCGCCGCCACCCGGGCGGCCACCAGCGCTTCGGCGGCGGCGATCTGTTCGGCGAGCTTGGCGACCTTGTCCGGGCTCGCTCCGCGCAACTGCCGCAGGCGGCGCCCGAACCGGGCGGCGTCGCGAACGGTCAGCCCGCCCAGGCGCCTACGCAGCTCAGCGGCGGACGGCTCGGACACCGAACAGAGGATAGGCGGCGGGTCAGGGGGTCTGCAGCGCCGCATCCGCGGAGGGGGCGCTGGTCCAGTTGGCCAGCAGCCGCAGCGCCGTCTCCGCCGGGGACCCCGGCTCAGTGGTGTAGATGCACAGCGTCTGGTCGAGGTCGCCGGGTACGGCGACGCTTTCGTAGTTCACCGACAGGTCACCGACCAGCGGGTGGTGGTAGCGCTTGATCCCGTGGGTGCGTTCGCGGACGTTGTGGTCGGCCCACCACTGGCGGAACTCCTCGCTCTTGACGGCGAGCTCACCGACGAGTTCGGTCAGCAACGGATCGTCGGGGTGGCGCCCGGCGTCGAGCCGCAGGATCGCGACGTTGTCGCGGGCCACCTCTTCCCAGTCGGTGAAGAGCTCCCGCGCGGACTCGTCGAGAAAGGTGAACCGCAACAGGTTTCGCTCCCGCGGTGGTAACGCCTCGAAGTCGCCCATCAGCGCCCGCGCCAGCCGGTTGGCCGCCAGCATGTCCATGCGGCGGCCGAACACGAACGCCGGCGCGACGTCGTCGAGCGTCTCCAGCACGCGGCGCACACCGGGCCGGACCCGCTGCACCGGCGCGGGCCGCCGCCGGGCGCGACGCGTCTTCTTGCGCGCGATCTCGAACAGGTACGACCGCTCGACGTCGTCGAGGCGCAGCGCCCGCGCCACCGCGTCGAGCACCTCGTCGGACACGTTGAGGTGGCGGCCCTGTTCCAGGCGGGTGTAGTAGTCCACGCTCACCCCGGCCAGCTGGGCGACCTCTTCGCGACGCAGACCAGGCACCCGGCGCACCCGTCCCGACCCGCCGATCTCGACGTCCTCGACGCGCAGCCGCGCGCGACGCGTCCGAAGGAACTCCTTGAGTTCGGCGTTGTGGTCCATGCCTCCAGTGTGGGCGCAGCGGGCCCGCCGCACCGTCCCAAACGTGGGTCTGCCAAACCCAGGAACGCCGAACCGGGGCCCGACCGGGCTCGTTTTGGCCGCTCAGCGGGCTGTTCGGCGGTGTTGTCTCGGATGTGCGGCAGCACCGCCGCCACCGATGAAAGGAATCGCCATGACCAAGACAACCCCGAGCACCAGCCATCCCCTGTCCGGCCGCGTCGCCGTCATCACCGGCGCCTCGAGCGGCATCGGCGCGGCCACCGCCAAGCGGCTCGCCGCCTCGGGCGCCAGGGTGGCGCTGCTCGCCCGCCGGGCCGACCGGCTGGAGAAGCTCGCCGCGGAGATCGGTGCGGCGGGCGGCACCGCGCTCGCGCTGCCGGTGGATGTCACCGACGCCGACGCGGTGCGCGCCGCCGCGCAGCGGGTGGAAGCCGAGTGGGGCCCGGCCGGCGTGCTGTTCAACAACGCCGGCGTCATGCTGCCCGCCCCGATCGACGAGCAGCGTTTTGACCAGTGGCAGCAGCAGATCGACCTGAACATCACCGGGTTGACGAACGCGATCGGCGCGTTCGTCCCGCAGCTGGTGGCCTCCGCCGCCGACAAGGGCGTCGCCGATCTGATCAACACGTCGTCCATCGCCGCACAGAACCTGTTCCCGCACTTCGCGGTGTACTCGGGCACCAAGGCGTTCGTGACGCACATGTCGCGCACGCTGCGCGCCGAACTCGGCGCCAAGAACGTGCGG
Organism: Mycolicibacterium sp. XJ879; assembly: GCF_053483935.1. Taxonomy (NCBI): domain Bacteria; kingdom Bacillati; phylum Actinomycetota; class Actinomycetes; order Mycobacteriales; family Mycobacteriaceae; genus Mycobacterium; species Mycolicibacterium sp. XJ879. The sequence continues at coordinate 316,960 of NZ_JBEFTH010000002.1, read as the reverse complement.
GTCTCGGCCGTCGAGCCCGGCATCGTCGAGACCGAGTTGCAGGGCCATGTCACCGATGCGGGCGCGCAGGAGTGGCTGGACGGCACCCGGGATCAGATCGAGTGGCTGGATCCCGCCGACGTCGCCGAGGCGATCGGCTTCCTGGTGGCGCAGCCGGCGCGGGTGAACCTGCAACAGCTGACGATCATGCCGACTCGCCAGGCGTCGTGACGACGGGTCGGGACCCTCAGGTGGCGTCCGGCGCCCAGTACGCGAGCATCTCCGCGAACGTCTCGAACGCCGGAGCCGACACCCCGTAGGTGGCCTCGAGGTGGATGGACAGCGGAAAACCGAGGTCGGCGACGCCATCGATGACCCGCCTGTACAGGTCGACCATCAGCTTGCGCTTCTCGGTCGGATCGGTGCCGGCCAACCGCTTGACGAACTCCTGCTCCTCGGCCACCGCGGGGTTGCCCGGATCCTGGATCAGCCAATGGATCAGCCCGACCTTGCTCTCCATCTTCGGGACGAACCCGAACGACAGCAGGATCTCGGGCCGATGATCGGTCGCCGCGGCGAACTCGCGGAGGAACCCGACGATCGCATCGGAGTACAGCAGCTGCGTCATGCCGTACGTCGCGCCCCGGTCGCACTTGAACTCGAACCGGCCCTGCTCACCTTCGCGGGTCGGGATGAGAATCCCCCCGCGATTGGGCACCACCTCGTCGAACATCGCGAGCGCATCCGTCGGCGCGACGCCGGAGCCCTCGCCGTCGGCCATCGTGCGCGGCACCCCGACAAACGCGATGCCCTCGAACCCGGCACCGGACAACGAAGTCAGCCGTCGGCGCAGCGTCGGCTCGTCCATGAAGGAGGTGACCTGCGTGCACAACCCCTTGACGCCGGTCAGCTCGGGTCGGATCACCGACCAGAAGTCCAGGACGTCCATCTTCGGCTTCATCTCGACGGGCCGATCGTCGTCCTCTTCGATCATGCCGGGGATCATCACGTGCCCGATCCGGCCGGCTAGGCCGCTCTGCTCGGAGTACCGCAGCACCTTGTCGGCATCCTCCAGCGCCTGCTCACGGCCGCGGTCCACATTGGGGGCCACGAGCTCGAGCGCGATGGTGTTCAGCGTCACCGGGTTGCTCCTCGATCCGACGATTACTTCCCGCTGCGCGGCAGGTCACGACGACCACCGTCTGCGCTTGCTAGGAAGCCTCACCATACAGACCAGCGCGGTCTCCGTACCCTTGGTGTAGTGAGCGCCGCACCCTTGACCATCTCCGTCGGAGACCGCTTCGCCCGTGAATTCCCGGAGCTGACCGTCGGCTGGCGGGCCGAGGAGGCACCCGATCCGCGCCTGCTCGTACTCAACGAGGCGTTGGCCGCCGACCTCCGCCTCGATGCCGACTGGCTGCGCGGCCCCGACGGCCTGCGGTTCCTCACCGGCACCCTGGTGCCCGACGGCGCCGCGCCGGTGGCCCAGGCCTATGCGGGCCACCAGTTCGGCGGCTTCGTCCCGCGGCTCGGCGACGGGCGCGCGCTGCTGGTCGGTGAGCTCACCACCACCGAGGGTGAGCTGCGCGACCTGCATCTCAAGGGCTCGGGGGCCACCCCGTTCGCCCGCGGCGGCGACGGGCTGGCCGCCGTCGGCCCAATGCTGCGCGAATACGTGATCAGCGAGGCGATGCACGCCCTCGGAATTCCGACCACCCGGTCGCTGGCCGTCGTCGCGACCGGGCGCACGGTCACCCGCGAGACGCTGTTGCCGGGTGCCGTGCTGGCCCGGGTGGCGCGCAGCCACCTGCGGGTCGGCACTTTTCAGTATGCCGCGACGACGGGCGACGCCGAGTTGTTGCGCCGCCTCGCCGACCACGCCATTGCGCGCCACCACCCCGCCGCGGCCGACGCCGACAACCCCTACGTCGCGCTTTTCGACGCGGTGATCGGGGTGCAGGCCGCGTTGGTCGCGCAGTGGATGCTCGTCGGGTTCGTGCACGGCGTGATGAACACCGACAACACCACGATCTCCGGCGAGACCATCGACTACGGGCCCTGCGCGTTCATGGAGGCCTACGACCCCGAGACGGTGTTCAGCTCGATCGACTCGTGGGGCCGCTACGCCTACGGCAACCAGCCGACGATCGCGGGCTGGAACCTCGCCCGGTTCGCCGAAACGCTGCTGCCGCTGTTCGCCGACGACCAGGAGCAGGCGATCACCATCGCCCAGGACCGGCTCGAAGGGTTCAGCGTGCGGTTCGGCCAGGCGTTGACCAGCGGCATGCAGGCCAAGATCGGGCTCACCGGCGACCCGGCGCAGCAGGCGCCGCTGATGAACGAGTTGCTCGAACAGCTCGCGGCCAGCCACGTCGACTTCACCTCGTTCTTCCGGCAGCTGGGCCGGGCCGCGCGCGGCGACACCGAGCCCGCGCGCGGACTATTTCTCGACCTGGCGGCATTCGACGACTGGGTGAGCCGCTGGCGCGCGCTGCACCCGGACCCCGAGCTGATGGACCGGGTCAACCCGATCTACATCCCGCGCAACCACCTCGTCGAGGAAGCCCTGACCGCGGCCACCGACGGCGATCTGCACCCGTTGCAGCAGCTGTTGACCGCCGTCACCGCGCCCTACGACGAACGGCCGGACCTGGCGCGCTACGCCGAACCGGCGCCGGAGGACTTCGGCAGGTACCAAACCTTCTGCGGGACCTGACCTGCGGCATACACTGCCGAACATGGTTTCCCTGCGACGGTCGGTGTCCGCGGCGCTTTTCACGGCTGCCCTGGCGGTCACCCCCTTCATTCCGGCCGTCGCCGTGGCCCAGCCCGGCAACGTCGGCTGCGCGCCGGGTGAGACCGGCGTGATCTACGGTTGCGCGCCGTTCTGCGTGCCGGGCAAGGCGCTCGACGTCAGCACCGGCTTGTGCGTTCCGGCGCCGCCGCCGTTCCCGCATCCGCCGATCCAGTAGGGCCCGGGTTTTCCCGACGCCGTTATGCGGTTACTCATGGCCGGTGACCGATCAATATCAATTACGCCGTGACCTGCTGCAAGAACTGCTGTGGGCCTACGGGCCGTGCGGGCAGGAGCGGGCGGTGCGCGATATCTGCCGCCGCGAGCTCGAATCGTACGTCGATGAGTTGTGGGTGGATCCGGCCGGGAACCTGATCGGGCAGGTCCGCGGCGAAAGCCGCGACGACGGGCGCGCCACCCGCGTCATGGCCCATATGGACGAGCTGTCGATGCTGGTCAAACGGGTCGAGAGCGACGGCACCCTGCACCTGACGCCGTTGGGCACGATGTATCCGGGAAACTTTGGGCTCGGCCCGGTCATGCTGCTCGGTGACCGCCAGACGGTGTGCGGCGTGCTGACGTTGGGTTCGGAGCACACCACCAAGGAAAGCCAACGGATCTGGGAGACCAAACCCGACCAGGGCGACAAGTCGCTGGACTGGATGCACGTCTACGTCTTCACCGGGCATACCCCAGAGGAGTTGACCGATGCCGGGGTGCAGCCGGGAACCCGGGTGTGTATCGACCGCAGCAAGCGCACGCTGGTCGACGTCGGCGACGGCTACCTCGGCAGCTACTTCCTCGACGACCGCGCCCCGGTGACCGCGCTGCTGGAGACGGCGCGCGTGATCCACGACCGCCGCCCCGCCCACGACGTGTACCTGGTGTTCACCACCAGCGAAGAGATCGGCGGGGTGGGCGGCTCCTACGCCAGTCGGACCCTGCCCGGCGATCTCACCCTGGCGCTGGAGGTGGGGCCGACGGAAGCCGAGTACGACACCTCGGTGCGCGGCGGTCCGATCGTGGGGTACAGCGACGCGCAGTGTGTCTACGACAAGGATGTCGCCGACGCGTTGATGGGCATCGGGCTGGACCTGGGACTGTCGCCGCAGGCGGCGGTGCTCGGCGCGTTCGAATCCGACGCCTCGCATGCCAAGAGCATCGGGCTCACGCCGCGCGCCGGGCTGCTGTGTCTGCCGACGCTGAGCACCCACGGCTATGAAGTCATTGCGCGCCAGGCGATTCCGAACATGACCGAGCTGCTGGTGGAATTCCTGTCGCGCTCGTCCTAGCCGTACGCCGCGGCGATGTCGGGTGAGTCCATCCAGCCCGCATACGCCGGGCCTTGTGGCCAGCCGTCGGGTGAGTCCTGCCACTGTTCCTGACGCCCCCACGGCAGCAGGTCGATGAGCGCGAAGGTGTGGCTGAGCTGTTCGGTGCCGCGGCCGTTAGTGTGCCACGTGCGATACACCGCCTCCTCGCCCGACGGACCCGTCGCGCGTAGGAACACGTTGACCGCGAAGCCGCCGCCGGGCGGCGCGTCGACGTCGGCGCCGAACGAACTCTGCGACGACGAGTACCAGTCCATCCGATTCACCACCTTGTCGCGGTAGGCCAGCGCCTCCTCGATCGGTCCGTTGGTGACGATGACGAAACGGGCGTCGTAGTTGTCGAGGAAGCCCAACCGGGTGAACTGGGACGTGAAGCCGGTGCAACCGCCGCACTGCCACTCCGCGCCGTCGGTCCACATGTGGTGGTAGACGATCAGCTGCGACCGCCCCTCGAACACGTCGGCCAGCCGCACCGGTCCGTGTTCGCCGATCAACGTGTAGTCGGGCATTTTCACCATGGGCAGCCGCCGGCGCTGGGCGGCGATGGCGTCGAGCTCACGGGTCGCGGCCTTCTCCCGCACGCGCAGCTCGTCGAGCGCCGCCCGCCAGGTGTCGTGGTCGACGACGGGCGGCAACGCGGTCGGTTTGGTCATCGGTGCCTCTCCGGTACGTCTCATACAGGTTCTGACCGGCTCAGCGCGCCAAACTCATCGTCGGATGCTGTCGGGTCGGCCGGTCAACTCGGTCCGACGCGCAGGTGCCGGCGTGCGGCGAGGTCGTCGTCGTCGACGAGAACCAGCATCGGTTGATCCGGCTTGCAGAGCATGGTGACGACGAACCGGACCTTGATGTCGTCGCGGTTGTTGGCGTCCGAGTAGTGGATGACCTCGCCGCCGGGTTCCCAGAACGCTTCGCCGGCCTTGATCACTCGCGGCGGTGCACCTTCGAGTTCGAACAGCATCTCGCCTTCGAGCAGGTAGCCGAAGGCCGGTCCGCTCGGGTGCCGGTGCGGCGGGGCGCCCGCGCTGCCCGGCGGGTACTCGACGACGACGGTCATGGTGTGCGCATCTTGCGGGATGAACGGCGGCTCGGCTTCCTGCACCACCGTGAGCGCGGTTTCCCACGCCGCGTCGTATTTTTTGGACATCGGTTCTCGTCTCCTTCAAATCGGTTTCAAATAGCACTGCCGCCGCCGTCGGCGTGCAGCGTGGATCCGGTGATGAAGCTGGCGCGAGGCGAGGCGAGGAAAAGCACCGCGTCGGCGATCTCCTCGGGATCTGCGGTGCGGCCCAACGGAAGTGCGCGACCGAGTTCCTCGTTGGTGTCGCCCCACACCGCCGCTACACCTTCGGTTTTGGTGGGCCCGGGCGCGACGCTGTTGACGCGGATGCCATACCGGCCGAACTCGGCGGCCCAGGTGCGGGTCAGCGACTCCACCGCGGCCTTGGAGGCGCTGTAGGTGGATGCGCCGGGAACGCCCTTGGAGGCGACCATGCTGGTGACGTTGACGATGCAGCCGAACCCGCGCTCGACCATGCCCGGCACCAGACCGGCGGCCAGAAAGTAGGTGCCACGCACGTTGGTGTCAAACGTCTTCTCGAACGAGTCGACATCTTGTTCGATCGTGGCAGCGCCGGGGAAGCTGGCTGCGTTGTTGACCAGGATGTCGACGTCTCCTGCTTGGCGCACAAGTTCTTTCACCGAGTCCAGATCCGAAAGGTCGGCCTGGATGAAGCGGGCACCGATCTCGTCAGCCGCAGCCGTACCGCGCTTGCGGTCTCTGCCGGTGATGATGACCGAGGCACCTTCGCCCGCCATCAGCCGCGCGCAAGACAATCCGATGCCTGCGGTGCCGCCGGTGATCAGCGCTGTGTGATTGGTGAGTTCCATTGTGTTCCCTTTCTCAGGCGGGGGCCAACGCGGTGCGCAGCCGGTGGCGTCCCCGTGACACCCGCGACATCACGGTGCCCATCGGGACGTTCAGCAATTTGGCGGTTTCCGCGTAGGTGTAGCCCTGGATGTCGGCGTAGTAGATCGCTTCTTTGAAGCTTTGCGGCAGCGCGTCCATGGCCGTCTTGATGTCGTTGGCGGGCAACGTATCCAACACTTCGTCCTCCGCGGAGCGATGAACGATGTCGTGTTCGGTGAACGTGGCGACCGAAACCTCGACCGGTCGGCTCTGTTTGCGACGATGAGTGCTGACCCACCGGTTGTAGAGGATCCGGAACAGCCATGCCCGAAGGTTGCTGCCCTCCTGGAAGGTGTGAAAGCCCGAATAGGCGTGCAACAGGGTGTCCTGCAGGAGATCGTCGGCGTCGGCGTGGCTGCGGGTCAGTCGGCGCGCAGCGCGGGACAGCACGTCGAGGAGCGGTTCGGTCTCCCTGGCGAACCGTGCGGCCAGGTTCTCGTCGGGTCGGCGAACGGTGGCCTTCAGGTAGGTGACGGTCTCGGCGATCGGCACCCTGGCATGGCGGACGTACTCAACGGTGGGGTCCTCGTATCCAATCGACATGCCGCAGAACAGCATCAGGTTCTCCGGTGGCGACACGATGTCCGCGACGGTTTTGTGGACTTGCGACCACGCCATCTGCGGGCAGCTGTGTAGCCCTTCCGCACGCAGCAGCAACATGACGGTCTGCAGGTACATGCCGACGTCGGCCCACTGGGGCCGGCCCAGGTCGCGGTCGATGTAGCAGAACAGGGCCACCGGTGCGCCGAAGCAGTCCCAGTTGGCGATCGCCGCGCGTTGACGCGCTTCCCAGTCCTCGCGCTCGATGCCCAGCGCGCTGTAGCGCTCCCGCCCGAACTGGGATCGCCGCTCGCGGTAAGGCGACTTCAAATCGCGCGGGTACATCTCGAATTCCCGCTCATCCCAGGCATCGCCGGCACTCACCCGTTGGGTCGCCAGCTTCTTGAGCTGACATAGCGGCGCGCCGGTGACGACGTAGATGTGCCACGGTTGAAGGTTGGACCCAGACGGCGCCCCGGCGGCCGCGGTCAGCACGCGATCCAGGAGTTCTTTCGGTACGGGACGGTCAAGGAATCCGCGCACCGCCCGCCTGGTGCGCACCGCTTCGTATACGTCCATAAGCGCAGCCTGGCGGGCACGGGCGCGACGGCGAACCCTTGAAAGTCCGTAGTCGTGTGCGGGGCTAACTCGCCCACGAGATCTTGCGCAGCTGTCGCCGCGAGGTGATTCCGAGCTTGACGAACACCTTGCGTAGGTGCCATTCGACGGTGTGCGTGCTGATGAACAGCTGCGCGCCGATCTCCTGGTTGGTCAGCCCCGCACCGGCCAGCCGCGCGATCTGGGCCTCTTGGGCGGTCAGCTGCTCACCGGAGCTACCGGTCTTCTTACGCGCTTTCTCACCGGTGGCGGCCAGTTCCCGTCGGGTGCGTTCGGCGAATGCCTCCGCACCCATCCGGGTGAACATCTCGTGGGCGGCGTTGAGCTGCGTGCGCGCGTCGACGCGCCGGTTCATGCGGCGAAGCCATTCGCCATACCGCAGGTGTGCGCGGGCGGCGAACACGGTGACGCGGGTGCGCTCCAGGTGCGCGATGGCCTTGGCGAAAAGGGCGTCGGCCCGGTCATCGTCGGCCAGCAGCGCCTGTCCGCTCGCCACGCTGCCCAGACCCCAATCGGTTCCGCTGCCGCCCGCGCGCTCCTCGAGCTGCTCGAGCGCCGCCGCGGCGGCTTCTCGCTCGCCGGTGTGCACCGCGGCTTCGATGAGCTCCAAAAGACACCATCCGTAGAAGCCGAGATCATCGAACTCACACGCGCGCCGCGCATTCGCGAATGCTTCCTCGTATCGGCCCAGCCCGTTGTAGAGGACCGCGGCGAGGTACCCGGTATACCCGTGCACTCGGCCCTCTCCCCTGGCGGTGGCCTCCGCCGCGGCCGATTCCAGAACTCCCGCGGCGGTTGCGGCACCCCGCCACGCCTGCAACGACAAGGCGTGATACCTCAGCGGCGCGTAGCCGGTTGAGGCGGTGATCGATGCTGTCTCTTCAAGAAGGGTTGCTGCCGTGGTGAATTCACCGGCCAGCACGTGCACGCCCGCGCGATAGGCAAGGGCGGACGGAAGCACAGCCAGCGTCCCGGTATCGCGGGCAAGCCGCACGGCGTCGGTGGCCAGTCGGTGCCACATGTCGTCATCCCAGAGCTCGTGCACGGCCGATTCCTGTGCGACCGGAAACGCCAACCACAGCCAGTCCAACAGCTCGGGTGCGCCGCGGTTGACCTCCTCGTGCAGTAGCGTCACCGCGTTGCGCAGCGTCGCCACGCTGGCCGCGTAGCCGTCGGCCACCCTCGCCGACAGGCCATCGAGCAGCAGGTCGATCGGCCGTGGCGGCTGCGGGCCCGGCGGTGCCAGTCGTGCCGGCTGGGCCACCTCCACCGCGCCGCCGAGCGGGCAGAGCCTGCTGCCGTGCATCGCCGCGCCCATGGCTTCCAGGTATGTCTCACGGGCCAGCCCGGCGTCGAGCGTCTCGAGTCCTTTGGCCGCCATCAGCAGGCCCACCGCCGTCTCGGAGATCGACATCGATGTCTGGCCGCCGCGGCTCCTAGCGAAGTCGATCTGGGCTTGCAGCCGCGCCAGCCGAGCGCGCTGCAGCGCGTCCAGCGGCGTGTCCTGCGCGACGGCAATCAGGTGGTCGGCGCCGTCGAGGTCCGCGGCGTCGCGCCTGGCCTGTGCGGCGGCCAGCGCGCGGGCACCGCGGCGGGCCGGGTCCATGGTCAGCTCCGTCGCACGTTCGAGAAACGCTGCGGCTGCTGCGATTCCACCTCGGGCCTGGGCGCGGTCCGCGGACCGTTCGAGTTCGGCTGCTACCTCTTCGTCCGGTCCTGACGCAGCGTTGGCGAGGTGCCACGCGCGACGGTCGGGGTCGGCTGCGGGGTCGGTCGCTTCGGCCAGCGCCTGATGAACGGCCTTGCGTTGCTGTGGGTCCGCGGCGCGGTAGGAGGCGGAGCGCACCAGCGGATGCCGGAACCGCACCGAGGTGCCGATGTCGATCAGGCCGGCGGCTTGTGCGGCTACGCCCGCGTCGAGGGATACCCCGAGCCGTTGCGCGGCCCCCATCAACAGCACCGCGTCACCGACAGGTTCGGCCGCCGCGATCAGCAGCAGGCGCTGCGTCTGGGGCGGGAGGTCCTCGATACGCCGCAGGAAGGTCTGCTCGATCTTGTTGACCAAGGGCCGCGCGTCAGGACGTCCGAAGCCGCCCGCCAGTTCCGCGACCGTCAGGTCGCGCGGCAGCTCGAGCAGGGCGAGCGGGTTACCGCGCGTTTCGGCGACGATGCGGTCACGCACCCGCTCGTCCAGGCGGCCCGGGACGACCGACTCCAGCAGTGCGCGGGCATCGTCAGGTCGTAGCCCGCCCACCGGCAGAGTGGGCAGGCCGTTCAACTCGTCGGCGCTGCCCTCACGCGCCGCGAAGATCAGCGCGACCGGCTCAGCCAACAACCGGCGGGCGACGAACGCCAGGGTCTGTATCGAGACCCGGTCCAACCACTGCGCGTCGTCGACCAGGCAAATCAACGGCTGATCCCGGGCGGCGGAGGCCAGCAGGCTCAACACCGCCAAGCCGACGAGGAAGCGGTCGGGCGCGGGACCCGCGCTGCGGCCGAACGCGGTGTCGACCGCCGCGTGTTGCGGGGCGGGCAGCGCATCGCTGTGGTCCGCCAGCGGGGCGCAGAGCTGTTGCAGCCCGGCGAAGGCGAGTTCCATCTCCGATTCCACGCCTGCGGTCCGCAGGACGCGGAAGCCCGCCGCGTTATCGGCGACAAAGTCCAGCAGCGCGCTCTTGCCGACGCCCGCTTCGCCGCGCAACACCAGAACCTGGCTCTGGCCGGAACGGACGGTCGATATCAGGCGGTCCAGGGCCGCGCATTCCTCACGTCGGCCGCGTAGTGGGCGTGCCGCACCGGTCTTCGCCATGTGAACCTCCGCATCCGAGGGAGGATGCGCCTGAACGATACCGGCTTGTTCGGGCCGTCAACCGTGAAAACTGACACCATACGGGCGTACAGCGCCGGTGGAGTGTCAGAATGTTTGCAGTCGATAGAACTGAGGAGACCATGGCCTCATCTGCGCGCCGCGTGGGTGCCGAGACATCGAAGACGCGGGACGCACTGCTGGATTGCGTCGAGAAGATGATGCTCGACGAGGGCTACCCCAGCGTCACGTACCGCGCCCTGGCCACCAAAGCGGGCGTCGCACCGAGCCTGGTGCAGTACTACTTTCCCACCCTCGACGACATCTTCATCGCCGCGATCCGGCGCTACTCCGCACGCAACCTCGACTTTCTCAACAAGACGTTGGAGAAGCGCGCCGATGATCCGCTGCGGGCGCTGTGGGAGTACAGCTGGGACGAGGCCACCGGTGCGCTGATGACGGAGTTCATGGCGCTGGGCAACCATCGCAAGTCGATTCGGGCCGAGATCGCCGCGGCCACCGAGAGCGTGCGTAAGGTGCAGTTGAAGGCGCTGACGGCGAAGTTCGGTAAGAACGCGCGGTTGGGCGGCGATCTGTCGTTGTCGGCGCTGCTGTTGTTGATTTCGGGACTACCGAAGTTCCTCAACCTCGAGGAGGGCGTCGGCGTCAAGACCGCACATGCGGAGGTCACCAAGGCGTTCGAACGCTTCCTGGATTCCGTGGAGCCGCCGGCGCCGTCGGCAAACCGCAAGCGCGCCAAGCCCACCCGCCGCTAGGCGGGCACTTCAGCCGCCAGGCCTTCCACGATGCCGCGCAGCATGCGCACGAGATGGGCGCCTTCGGCCGGGTGTTTGCCGACGAGCGTCTTGGTCGACACCGACAGCCTGATCGACTCGACGATGGCTGAGCGATGCAGCGTGAAGACCATGCGCCTCGAGATGTTGTACGACTGTACGGCGCAATCGGCGGTGCTGTACAGTCGTACAAGGCAAGTATCTCTCGCGGAAGGATCTCCTGACGATGTCCGATGAGCTCGAACAGTTGCGGCAGCGCCTGCAGTATGTCGAAGACCGGATGGCGATCCTGGATTGCGTGATGAACCAGGCGCGCGGGCACGACCGCCACGACGCCGAGTTGATGGGCAGCGTGTACTGGGAAGACGGCGTCGACGAGCACGGGCCGACGGTCAAGTCCGGCCCGGAGTACGGCGAGTGGGCCAACGCAGCCCATAGTGCGGTGTTCGAGGACCATTTGCACAACGTCACCACGCACACGTGTGAGATCAACGGCGACGAAGCCCACGCCGAGAGCTACGTGATGGGTGCCATGCGCTCCAAGGGCGGCAAGGTGGTATCGCTGATGGGCGGTCGTTACCTGGACCGGCTCGAGCGCCGCGACGGGACCTGGAAGATAGCGCTGCGGCGCTGCACGATCGAATGGATGATGAGCGGCGACTCCTCGATGCTCAATTCCGGTGCGGTGCAGGGCTTCATCAAGGGTAAGTGGGATAAGTCCGACGCGTCCTACATTCGGCCGTTGACGTTGGAGAGTGAACCTGTCGAACGGTGGTGACCGGTGAAGCTGACCGATCGTGTCGCGCTGATCACCGGCGGAGGATCGGGTATCGGCCGTGCGGCCGCGCAGCGGTTCGCCGCTGAGGGGATGCGGGTGTGCGTGGTCGACATCGACGGCCGCGCCGCCGACACCGTCGCATCCTCACTCGGCGGGCTAGGGCTACAGTGCGATGTCTCCGATTCTGAACAGGTCGAAACGGTTTTCGGTGCGTGCGTCGCCGAGCTTGGCAGCGTCGATCTGGCGTTCTTCAATGCGGGCATCACCATTCACTGGTCAGGTGACATCGGCGCGCTCGACCTGGACGAGTACCGCCGATCGGTCGGCGTGAACCTTGACGGCGTGGTATTCGGTGCGCGCGCGGCCGTGCGCACCATGCGTGCGCTTCCGGCCGCCGATCGCGCGATCCTGGCCACCGCCTCGCTTGCCGGGCTGGTGCCGTGGCATCCCGACGCCGTCTACGCGCTCGGCAAGCACGCCGTCGTCGGGTTCATGCGCTCGATCGCACCGAACCTGGCCACCGAAGGCATTGCGGTGCAGACCATCTGCCCCGGCATCACGGAGACCGGCGTCCTCGGCGATCGCCGCCGGCTCGTGGAACGGATCGGCGTCCCGGTCATGGAAGCCGACGCCGTCGCCGACGCCGCCCTGAGTGCCGCCACCGCCCCGCTGGACGACACCGGTACCTGCTGGGTAGTGCAACACGGAAAACCTCCCTGGCCCATGACTTTTGCCGGTGTGCCCGTTGCCGATCAGCGGCTTAACACACCGGTGCGCCCGACTTAGCCTTGATCGGGCGGATCCGGATCCCCGCGGAGCAGTTCGTCGGGATGGTGCGCATGGTTGATCTCGGGTGCGGCGCTGCCGTCGGTCCACGCCAGCCGGCCGCCTTCGGTGACCGTGGTCTGCCACCGGCCCTCGGTGACGGCCGCATGATCAGGTCCGCACGCGAAGAACAGGGTGTCGGCGTCGGTGGTGCCACCGGCTGACCAGTCCGTGGCGTGGTGGACCTCGCTGTGATAGCCGGGCGCCAGGCAATTGGGTCGGGTGCAGCCCCCGTCGCGCGAGTAGCAGATGATCCGCTGATCGGCGGTGGCGATGCGCTTCTGCCGGCCCAGGTAGATCGGGCGCTCGCTGTGGTCGTCGAACACGGCCAGGTAGTGAATCGCCCCGGCGGCCATGCGGATCAGGTCCCGCATCGGCAGCGCGGTGTTTCCGCCGGTACGCGCCGGGGCGGGCATCGACACGATCGGATCGATCACCGCGTGGGCGGCCTGGTTCAGCTCCGCCAGCGTGGTGCGCGCGATCACCGTCACCGCGTGCCCACGATGGGATCCGAACCCGCCTGAGGTGATGCCTTCCTTGAGCCCCAGCTTGATGCCGTCATGACACCGCTGCGCCGAGTTGCGGTCATCGGGCACCTCTTCGACGGCGCCGTCGGGCAGATGCCGTCCAGGGCGCACCGCGGCGCTGCATGCCTCGATGTAGCTGCGGGTCTCCGGGTCGACCCAGCCCGTCAGTCGCGACATCCCATCGCGGCCCTGCGGCCCCAGCGAGACTTCGCGGCGGCGTTTACGGTCCTCTTCGGTGTAGTGGCCGTCGGGGTTGAAGATGTCGTCGATGCGTTTGCCGGCTGCTTTGACGATATCGGCGTCGTTCTTGGTGGCCTGGCGGACCAAGCTGGCCTCTACATCGTTGCGGTCGGTGACCGAGATGCTGGAAGGTAACCGGTCCATCGCCGTGCAGATCTCCTTGAGGTGGTCCTCACCGATCGCACCCTGTTCGACGGCGGCGCCCGTCTCGGGTAGCAACGCCGGCAATGGCGGCCCGCTCAGCTGGCGGCGCGGACAGATCTTCTGCGCCATCTTGATGCGTCGTTTGATCTCGGCGGGCGGGATGCGCAGCCGCGCCCACAGCCGGTCGATCAAGCCCGGCGCCATCGCGGACTCGTCCGGAGGATTGGCGATTTCACCGAACACCCGGTACATCAACCCCCGGTTCACTCGCTCCTGGCCCTCCAAGCGCTCGGCCATCTGCACGCGGTAGCTGTTTCCGACCACATCAGAGGACAGCTCGCGCAGCTCGCCGTAGGCGGCATCGACCTGGTCCAGTAGCGCGCCGATTCGCTCGCGCGCCGCCTGTCCGGTAATGAAACCACCCATGCCGCAACGTTATCGAAAAGATCTGCGGACTCGACAGATTAACCGATCGATCTGTGGATCAATACGCCGTTGGGGATAACTGCAAGCACCCACCCAAGAATTGTCGGCGCCTCGTGGTAGGCCCTCAGCCCACAATCGTGGGCATGCTCTCCCAACCCCGCACGGTCGCGGTGGGGGCACGTACGGCGTTGTCGATGTCCACCGTCCAGTCCGGCCAGCGCTTCAGGATTTCCTCGAGCGCGACCCGACCTTCGAGCCGGGCCAGTGATGCACCCAGACAAAAGTGAGTGCCCCGGCCGAACGACAGATGGTTGGCGTTGCGGTGGATGTCGAAGACGTCCGGGTTGTCGAATTTGCGGTCGTCACGGTTGGCCGATCCAGACATGAGCAGCAGCGCGCTGCCGGCCGGAATGACCTGCCCGTGATACTCGACGTCGTTGGCGACATATCGCGCGATCGAATGCACCGGCGGTTCGTACCGCAGCACCTCTTCGACCGCGCCGCCGATCAGCGACGGGTTCTCGACCAGTTCCCGCCGCTGCGAAGGATGCTCACCGAAAAGCTTGCCCAGCCAGCCGAAAAGCCGGCCCACCGTCTCCGTCCCGGCGTTGGCGATCACACCGAGGAACACCAACAACTCCTCCTCGCGCAGTATGCGCCGCTGTCCGTCGACGTCGTCGAACTCCACGTTGAGCAACTCGGTCACCAGATCGTCGCTCGGGTTGTCCCTACGCCACGCCACGTAGTCGCGAAACATGTCGCCGTTGAAGTAGTTGTCCTTCTTGACCGGCAAGGGCTCGCCGGGTTTGTTGCGCAACCGCGCACCGGCGACCTTGCGGACGCTGCGCTGCAACGAGTCCGGGATACCGATCAGCATGCCGATCACCCGCATCGGCATCTCGGCGCCGAGGTCGGTGGTGAAGTCGAACCGGTCACCGTCGCGCAGCGGATCCAGGCAGGCCGCGCAGAACGCGCGCACCTGATCCTCGATCGCCGCCATCTTCCGCGGCGTGAACGCGCGCGACACCAGCAACCGGTGAACGGTGTGCAGCGGCGGGTCCTCGTTGATGAAGACCCCCAACGGCATCACCGGTTCGGCCTTGACCACCTCGAGGATGTCGCCCTTGGCTGAACTGAGGTTCTCGGCGTCGCGCAGCGCCGCCTCGACGTCGGCGAACCGGCTCAGCGCCCAGAAGTCGAACTTCTCGTTGTAGTACACGGGCGCCTCGTCGCGCAGCCGCTTGTACACCGGATACGGGTCCACGTCGATCGCCACGTCGTAGGGGTCGTACGAAAGCTCTGACACCTGTACGATCGTACAGCACACGCATAGTGCCGAAAGGTGATCAATGGATTTGGGCTTCGTCTCGCTCAACACCGCCCGTGATATCGCGCCGGAGACGCTCGCCGTGGAGCTGGAATCGCGCGGCTTCGAGTCGATCTGGGTGGGCGAGCACCCCCAGATCCCGGTGGCCGCCGCCGATCAGTTCCCCAGCGGTCTACTCGAGGCGCAGAAGCAGATGCGCGACCCGTTCCTGTCGCTGCTCGCCGCGGCACAAGGGACGACCACGCTGCGGCTCGGCACCGCGGTCGCGCTGCCCCTTGAACGTGAGTTGTTCACGACGGCAAAGCAAGTCGCCACCTTGGACGAGATGAGCCAGGGCCGGCTGCTGCTGGGCGTCGGAGTGGGTTTCCGTACCGAGCTTTCGGTGTCGCGGCCGCTGGCATGGTCGGATCGCTACCGCGTGCTGGCTGATATGGTCGCCGCGCTAAACACGTTGTGGACCGAGGATGAATCCGAGCACCACGGTGACTTCTTCGATTTCGAGCCGGTGTGGTCCTATCCCAAACCCTTGCAGAGTCCGCATCCGCCGCTGCTGGCGGCCGCCACCGGACCAAAGGCGATCCGCGACTGCGTCGGCTGGGCCGACGGTTGGCTGCCCGGTGACGCCGCATTCCGCGATGTGGGCGCCGCGCTGGCCGACTTCCGCCGCACCGCACAAGAGGCAGGTCGAGACCCCGCGACGCTGGACCTGACGCTCATGGCGTGGGGCGATCCCAAGCTCGAGAAGCTGGCGGCCTACCGCGAAATGGGGTTCAACCGGGTGGTGTTGGGCGGTGGGCGACGCAACGCCGATGATCCGTCGACCACGATGTCGTTCCTCGACCGGTACGCCGCGATGGTCGCCGAGCTGCGAGCCTGACTTGGCTCAGGCCTCCGGCACCGGGCGCACCCGGGAGTGCACCAGTTCGAGCAGCTGGCCGTCGGGATCCCGCACCATGCAGGCGAATCCGCCGCCGGGGTCGGCGACGACGGTTCCTCCGGCTGCCTGCACCGCGGCCTGCGCGGCGGCGATGTCGTCGACGGCGATCGACACGTGCGTCAGGCCCGCGCCCACCATGCCACGTTCGGCTTCCTCCGGCGCCGGGTAACCCGAGAACGTCAACAACTGCAGAATGACGCCGCCGTTGCGCAGGTACACGGCCGCGAAGCCGATCGGCGGCGCCAGCCCGAGCAACCCGGCGGCCATCTCGTCGGGCACCGTCAACCGCTTCACCTCGGCGAAACCGAGTACCCTGTAAAAGGTTAACGAGTTGTCAAGGTCGCGCACACGCACACCGACATGGCTGACGTCCATATCAGACCCCCGCAGGCCCGGGGCCGCCGTGCATGTACAGCGTCTGTCCGGAGCAGTAGCTCGACGCGTCGGAGGCGAAAAAGAGCACGCCATAGCCGATCTCTTCGGGTTCGGCGATGCGCCCGGATGCGTTGGTCTGCCCGATCATGTCGATGTCGAAACCCTGCCGCTGCGCGTCGGCCTCCAGGCCCGGGGTGCGGATCGCGCCGCACGCGATGCAGTTGACCCGCACCCCTTTTCGGGTCCACGCTGCGGCCATCGATCCGGTCAGGTTGTTCAACCCGGCTTTGGCCGCCCCGTAGATCGCCGCCTGCGGCATCGCCAGCAGGCTCGCCCCTGAGGAGATGTTGACGATCGCGCCCCGGCCCTGGTCGATCATCGGCTTCACCGCGGCCCGCGACAGGTACCACGCGCTGGACAGGTTGAGGTTCAACACATCATGCCACTCGTCGTCGGTCCACTTCATCAGCGACTTGGTCTCGCCACCGCCGGCGTTGTTGAGCAACACGTCGAGCCGGCCGAACTCGGCGACCGTCGCATCGACGAGCGCGCGGCACTGCTCGGCGTCGGTGACGTCGGTCGGCGCCGCCAGCGCGCGCCTGCCCAGCGCCTCGATCTCTGCCGCAGTGGACTTCAGCGGTTCTTCGCGACGCCCGGCGAGCACGATGTCGGCGCCGTGCTCGGCGAGCACCAGCGCCGAAGCGCGCCCGATACCGGTTCCGCCGCCGGTGATGACAGCGACCCTTCCCTCCATCGAGAACCTGTCGTTCACAGCACCACTTCCTGTCCGGGTCGGTTGCAGTACGACTGTACAGCATCGCCAGGGTGCGTCTCGACAACTTCACCGGCGTCGAGTACACCAATGGGATGCCGCATCCGACCGACGACGTCTGGGAAGTGCTTTCCACCGCCCGCTCGATCCGCCGGTTCACCGACGAACCGGTGGACGACGAGACGCTCTACCGCTGCCTGGAGGCCGCGACCTGGGCGCCGAACGGGGCCAACGCCCAGCTGTGGCGCTTCATCGTGCTGGACGCACCGCCACAGCGCACTGCCGTCGCCGAAGCCGCCCGAATAGCCCTGGCGACAATCGAATCGGTGTACGGGATGAGCCGACCAGCGGATGACGACAACAGCCGTGCGGCGCGCAACAACCGCGCCACCTACGAACTACACGACCGCGCCGGCGACCACACCTCCGTGCTGTTCACCGCGTTCAAGAACGAGTTCGCCTCCGAGTACCTGCAGGGCGGCTCGATCTACCCCGCGATGCAGAACTTCTACCTCGCCGCACGGGCGCAGGGCCTGGGCGCGTGCTTCACGAGCTGGGCATCCTATGACGGCGAGAAGGTGCTGCGCGACGCCGTCGGCATCCCCGACGAGTGGTTTCTCGCCGGACACGTGGTCGTCGGGTGGCCGCGAGGCAGCCACGGTCCCGTGCGACGACGGCCGGTGGCCGACGTGATGTTCCGCGACCGGTGGGATCCCGAGCGGGCCGACATCACCTACGGGCGGGGTGCCCGGCCGCGTCGCGAAACTAACGCATGATGTGCGCTTGCTGCTGGTGCGGATGGACGTCGAAAAGTTCGCGGTACGACGGGGGTTGGCGGCCGTCTTCGTCTTTAATGCCATACTTGACCGCGAGCTCCGCACCGATCAGCGTTTGCCCGCTGAGGTTCATCCGGTCGGGGTCGTCATAAAGAGCCTTGATCACGTGGCCGGTCAGCTCGGGGGTCTCCGCGGTTTCGCGGATGCGGCCAAACTTGGCCGGGTTGCTGGCAATGATTTTCCGCACCCGGTCGGTCAGCAGCGATCCCATCCATATCGAGACCGCCGTGATACCAACGTCTTTGAAGTCCACCGCCATATCGGCGGCCATCTTGTCGGTGCCCGCCTTCGGCACACCGTACGCCGGCCCGAAGGCGTAGTGCACACCGCCTGACGACGATGTGAGCACGACTAGCCCGTCGCGCTGCGGCAGCATCAGCGGTGCGGCATACACCGTGGCGACGTAGCTGCTGCGTAACCCGACGTTGAGGGTGTCCATCACGTTGACGGGTTCTTCCCAGAACTTCGTGCGGGCCATCATCTCGTCGCGGATGATCGCGGCGTTGTTGACCAGGATGTCCACCCGGCCCTGTTCGCGTTCAATTTTCTCGAACAGCGCCTTGACCTGTTCGTCATCACCGTGGTCGACGCGCATGGCGATGCCCTGCCCACCGGCGGCGGTCACCCGTTCGGCGGTCTCACAAATGGTGCCGGGAAGCGCTGCCGGGTCGGATGTTTCAGTGCGTCCCGTGACGTAGACCGTGCAACCGTGGCTGCCTAGCGCATGCGCTATCCCCGCCCCGGCACCGCGGCTGGCCCCCGTGACGACAGCTACGGGTGTCTTCATCAGATGACCGCCCCTCCGTTGACCCCAACCACCTGACCCGTGACATAGCCTGCGGCGTCCGAGCAGAGAAACGAACAGACTGCGGCGACGTCTTCGCCCGCTCCCAACCGTCCGGCCGGTATGGCCTGGGTGAGGTACTCGGCGGCAGGAAGTTTGCCTTCGGCCTGCTGGCGTCGCAGCATCGGCGAGTCGATCACGAACGGCGGGATTGTGTTCGCGGTGATGCCCTTGTTCGCATAGTCCAACGCCACCGTCTTGGTCAGCGCGATCACACCGCCCTTGGTCGCCGCATAGTGGCCCTGCCGCCGGGCGCCCTGCTGGCCCGCGGCCGAGGAGATCGTCACGATTCGTCCCCACTTGGCCGGCACCATGTCGGCCAGCGCGGCGCGCAGGCACAGGAACGTTCCGGTCAGGTTGACGGCGAGGTAGCGGTTCCACTCCGCCAAGGTGATCCGGTCGAAGCGGGTGAACCCGGCGATCGCGGCGCTGGTGACGAGGATTTCCACCGCGCCGAGTTGCGTTCTGACCGTGTCGAATGCCGCCTCGACGGCGCCCTCGTCGGAGACGTCCACGCCGACGGCGACCGCCTGTGCCCCGTTTTCCTGCAGCGCTGCGGCGGTCTTCTCCGCGGCTTCGGCGTCGATGTCGAGTACCGCGACCCGGTGGCCGTCGTTGCCCAGCCCCGTGCACATCGCCTGCCCGAGCCCGGAGGCTCCACCTGTCACCACCGCCACACGGCTCACCGCACGTCTCCTCGCACTCGACCCGACATTCGCTGTACGAGCGTACAGCACGCTGCGTGATCCGCCGTCATCGGGTGAGGGAAGCCGGTCCTACTGGTGGCACAGGATGAAATCGGCTGCGCGCCAAGCAATTGCGATGATCGGCCCGTTGAGGTTGCCGAGGTAGACGGCGACGTTCGCCGCGGCCAGCACATCGCGCGGGCCGACGCCCGAAACCTGAAGCAGCTTGGGGCTGTTGAGGCTGCCCAGCGACACGATCACCTCGCGGGTCGCCCGGATCTGCGCGGTAGCGCCCTTGACGTCGACCTCCACGCCGACGGCCCGGCCGCCGTCGAACAACAACCGCCGCACGATGGTGCGGGTTCGCACGGTGAGGTTCGTCCGGTGCAACGCAGGTTTGAGGAAGGCGGTGGCGGCGCTGACCCGGCGGCCGTTCTTGATGGTAGCGGTGGCGTATCCGATGCGCTCGTCGTCGGATTCGTTGATGTCCTGCACCCGCGCCAAACCGGATGCGGCTGCGGCGTCGAGCATCTCGGCGCACAGCGGGTCGGGATCGCGGGGCACCGAGATGTGCAGCGGCCCGCCGACACCCCGCGTCGGTGATGCGCCGAACGCGTTGTCCTCGAACTGCCTGAAAATCGGCAGGATATCGTCCCAGCCCCAACCCTTGTTGCCGAGCCGCTCGAGACCGTCGTAGTCGGCACGGTTGCCGCGGTTGTAGATCATGCCGTTGATCGAACTCGACCCGCCGAGCACCTTGCCGCGTAACCACTGTTCGGTGTGCGGGGTGCGCCCGAACGAGGTGGTCTCGTAGTGCCACATGTGTTTTTCGTTCTCGAACAACATCCCCGACCCCTTGGGAATGCGGTAGAGCGGGTGGCGGTCCACGCCGCCGGCCTCGATCAGCAACACGTTGACCTTCGGGTCGGCCGACAGCCGGTTGGCCAGTACGCATCCGGCGGAGCCGGCCCCCGCGATGATGTAGTCGTATCTCGTCATGCCCCGACCCTTCCCGTGACGCTGTACGAGCGTACAGGACGGGTTCAGCCGGCGAGGCGTCGACGCGCGCGCCGCTGGATCTCGGCGGCCAGGGCGTCGGCGACCAGGATGTCGGGCAACAGTTCGGGTTCGGTCATGATGGCGCGAAACACGTAGCCGACGGTGATGCCGTGCCCTGGACGGTCGGTGACGGTCAACGGATCGCCGGCCCGTACCGGCCCGGGGGTGATCACCCGCAGGTACGCGCCGGGTTTCGCGGCGCGGGTGAACGTGTTCATCCAGCCGCGGAGGCCCAGGAACTGGGTGAACGTGCGGCACGGGGTGCGCGGCCGGGACACCTCCAAGACCAGGCCCCCGGACCCCACCGTCCACCGCTCGCCGATCACCGCGCCGGTGACGTCGATCCCGGCGGTGGTGAAGTTCTCGCCGAACATGCCGGGGCGCAAGGGCCGCTGCAGCTGTCGCTCCCAGTCGTCCAGGTCTTCGCGCGCGTAGGCGTACACGGCCTGGTCGTCACCGCCGTGGTACCTGCGGTTGCCGATCAGATCACCGGTCAGGCCGCTGCCGAGCCCGGCGCGTTTGCTGCCGGGTGCGCGCACCTCGACGGGTTCGGTGGTCGGGCGCTTGTCGAAACCGGTCTGACCCGACGGTCCGTCCGAGTAGCGGTGGGCGATGTTCACCGAGAGCACGCTTGGCACCTTGTAGAGCTTACGGAGTGCCGAGATCAGACCAGGTAGATCACGAACACAGCGGTGAACAACACACCGAGCCAGGCGTCGGTGGACAACCGCAGCCACCGCGGCGCGGTGCGCACCTCCATGAAGTTGCGGATGATCAACCGGGATTTGAGCCAGGCCAGGATCAGGACCAGGGCCGTGATCGGGGTGCTGGCGTGCACCGTGTTGGTGAAGTGCGCGGGCGCCAACCACCACGACGCCAGGGTGATGGCGGTCAACACGATCCAGCACCACGTCATCCGCGCCGAGGTGGTGTGGGGATGGGCTTCGGCAGTGTCGGTCATGGTCACCTCATCACGTAGAGCAGGCCGAAGATGATGACCCACAGCAGATCCACCATGTGCCAGTAGATTGCGCTGGACTCCACCATCGAGACCCTGCGGCGGGCGGGGTTGCGCAGTTCGCGGATCACGACGCCCAAGACGATGAGCCCGATGAGCACGTGCACCAGGTGGACCCCGGTGAGCACGTAGTAGAACGAGTAGAACATCTCCGAGTTCGTGTGGCCGGCGGCGATCTTGCTGCTCCACTCGTACGTCTTGAAGACGATGAACAGGACGCCGCCGAAGCCGCCGGCATAGGTGAGCCGAATGGCGTCGCGGTGGCGGCCGTCGCGCGCGGCGAGCACGCTGCGGGCCACCACCCAGGAACTCGTCAACAGAATCACCGTGTTGATCACGCCGATGTTGATATCCAGATGCTGCTGCGCCGCGAGGAACTCCTCGGGGTTCATGGCCCGGTAGACCATGAAGATGACGAAGTAGCCGGCGAAGATGATCAGGTCGCCCAGCACCATCACCCACATGTGGATATCGCCGGGCAGGTGATCGAGGCGTCTGGCACCCACGGCGGCGGGTAGCGAATCCAATGGCGTCATGAAGTCAGTCCACGGGTGGCGCGTCGATGGGTTCACGCAGCGTCGCCCGCTTCAGCAGCATGATCAGCGCACCAAGCCAGATCGTGAACACCACAACCGACCACCAGAACGCCAGGGATCCGTTCCACGCGAACGGCCCCGAGTAGAAGACGAACATCTGGGTGGCGATGACTTCGGTGATGATCTGCCAGATGCTCACGTAGGCAAACCATTTCGGAAAAATGTCGTTTCGGTCGTAGAGGATCGCGATCGCCAGCACCAGGTACGCGACCGAAAAGCACCCCAGCGAACCGTTGTACGACAGCATGCCGACGTCGTAGAGCATGCTGACCAGCCCGGGGTCGCGGTCGGCGCGCAACGCCGCGGTCAGAAAGCACACCGCCACCAGAAGGAAGCCCGGCAGCGCGCCGACGCCCATCCCGCCGATGTAGGCGTAGGCGAAGACGGATCCGACCGACATCCGCTTCATCTGATAGGCCACCAGCCCGTTGGTGATCGCGGCGCCCCCGAGCAGGATCAGCAGCAGGCTGAACCCGATCTGGATGGTCAGGCCGTTGGTGGTGAAGAACGCCACCTTGTCGGCCGCGGTGACGTCGGGTCGCGGCGGTGGCGTCACCCGCGCCAGCACGCAGATGATGACGCCGAAGACCGCGTACCACGTCGGGAAGAACCAGCACACCAGCCGCACATCGCGTTTACCGCCGGGGGCGTGCGCCGTTCCGGCCGATCGGTCAGGTGTCAGGATGCTCACCGCGCAGCGCCCGCCACGACTCCCTCTTCGAGGGCTTGCTGATAGACCGCCCGGCGCAGCACGAAGAACATCACGACGACGAACAACGCGAACGCCCCGTTGCGCACCCAGAACGAGAGGAAGCCGTCCCAGGCCAGCGGTCCGGTCAGAAAGACGGCGGCGCCGGCCGCGGGCATCATCGCCACGGCGGTCGCCGCGGAGTAGTACCCCACCCAACGGGGAAAGACCGGGTCCGGCCCGTCGTCGAAGTAGACCGCTACGGCCAGCAGCACGAACTGCGCCACCACCATGCCGATCGGTGCGATGAACACGATGAACGCCAGATCGTTGAGCAGTTGGACGATCTCGGGGTTGCGGTCCGGCCGGAACGCGGCGACCAGGAAGAAGATGTTGGAAAGCGCGAAGATCGTCGCGCCGCTGACCACCGCGGTCAGATAGCAGTACGCCAACACGTGGCTCTGGGTCTTCATCCGCTTCATCTGGACCACGACCACCATGAAGAACGGCAGCACCATGATTCCGCAGAGGTTGAACGTCACCTGGCTGAACCGGATCCATGCGGTGTTCTCGGCGTAGAACGAGGCGACCTGGCCGGCCGTCATCGCCGGCGACATCGGCGGCCAGAAACCGGGAAACGCCAGCATCGCCATCAGCAGCACGGCGCCCACGGCGGGCCCGGTCCACAGGCTCACCCACTGCGCCTTGATATTTCCGGCCTTCGGCAGGTCCTGCACCTGCGCGAGGATCTGCACCGGCCGCCTCCTGAGTTGACTTCAGTCAGATATCAAGCGGCCGAGCCGGTAACTTGCGCAGGCGCCATATACCGCGCATGCTGGGGTCCACCAACCGAATCGCTCTGGCTGAACCGTAACGGCTGCGGCCATCGAAGGAAAGACTCTTTCTGACTTAAGTCGGTTTTGTTGCCGTAGACTCGCCTCGGTGCGCAACGACAAGGTTCAGGAGCGCGGGACGAAGGGGCGCCAGACCCGCGAGCGACTGCTCGGTGCGGCGATGGCGGAGTTCAAACGCGACGGGATGGCGGCCG
Organism: Mycolicibacterium sp. XJ879; assembly: GCF_053483935.1. NCBI lineage: Bacteria > Bacillati > Actinomycetota > Actinomycetes > Mycobacteriales > Mycobacteriaceae > Mycobacterium > Mycolicibacterium sp. XJ879. The sequence goes on along the minus strand of NZ_JBEFTH010000002.1, from coordinate 293,003 downwards.
CCGATATCGCCGCCATCGTCTCGGCGGCCGGCGTCGCACACGGCACGTTCTTCTTCCATTTCCCGACCAAGGAGCACGTCCTGGTGGAATTGGAGAGGCGGGAAGAAGAGCGGATGGCCGCGGAGTTGAACCGCTTCTTCGCAAAACCCCACGACGTGCGGGCCACGCTTGCCGAGGCGGTGCGCGTTCTCGAGGCACTGGAGCGTCGTCTGGGCAACCGCTTATTCAAAGACTTTCTGGCACTGCACTTCTCGACCACGCGGCCACCATCTGAAGAGTGGACGAACCACCCCGTCATCGTGGCGGTGGTCGAAGAACTGCAACGTGCGCGCGAGCGCGGCGAGATACCCGCCGAGGTCGACGTGATGCTCAACGGCGTGTCGTTTCTGGTGGGGCTCTACGCGCTGCTGATCACGATGCCAAAGTCCAAGGAAATCCGGACCCCGGTCATCGACGAATATCTCACCACCTACATGTACGGCCTACGGGCTAGCTGACGCCGCTGACGGGGTCAACCGGTCGCGTGCGTCGCCGCCTCCGCACGGAAGCCCGAAACGGAGGCGATCGCGGCGATCCTCGGCGCCTACATCACCGAGCGGGCCCGCAAGGCCGGGTGGCAAACACTGGGAGGACCGGATGTTCGCGCTGCTCTGGCCGACCGTCAGACCTTAGCGCCGCGGACCTGGGGATTCGCCCTATAAATATCTATGTGCTATGCATATATTCGTGCCGCACTCCCACTACGACCGACTCGACGACCTGCTGACGCGTATTGCGATCGCGCGCCAGCGGCCGAGCTGGCGTGACCGGGTACTCGACGCCAGCGGCCCGGTGGCCAACCCGTCGACGTTGCGCGTGCTGCGGGCGGTCGAACAGTGTCAGCAGCTCGGCGCGGGCGCATCGGTCGGCGACGTCGCCGAATTCATGGCCGTCGAACACTCCACCGCAAGCCGCTCGGTCGCCGCGGTGGTCGCGGCCGGGCTGCTGACGAAGAACTTCGCCGCCGACGATCAGCGGCGCTGCGCGCTCGTGCTGACCGACGAGGGGTGTAAAGCGTTGCAGGCGGTCACCGAGCGGCGAAGGGAGCTGGTCCGCGAGATGGTCGCCGACTGGCCCGACGCCGACGTGGACACGCTGGTGTCACTGTTGAGCCGACTCTCCGAACGCTTCGAAGGCGCGGTGATCGGGTGACGGCACGCACCGAAGCACGCACATCGCTGTCGCAACCGCGCGGTGCGCTCGGGTTGATGTTCGACCGGGTGTTCGGCGCGTTGTTCTGGGGCAAGATGTTCTCGGTCGTCGCCGTGTGGACGCACGGCATCGTCGCGGCGATCGTGATGTTCGACGCCACGCATTCAGCGCTGATGGTCGGGCTGGTCGGCGTCGTGCAGTTCGGCCCGCAGCTCATCTTCAGCCCCACCACCGGCAAATGGGCCGACACCGGCGACCCCGCCCGTCAAATCCTGCTCGGCCGGGTGTTGTGCGTGGCCGGTTCGGGTTTCACCGCCGTGTGGCTGATCGTCGACCCGGCGCAGCAGGGCATGTCGATCGCCGCTCCGGTGTTGCTCGGAACCTTGCTGGTGGGCCTCGGTTTCGTGGTGGGCGGGCCGGCGATGCAGTCGATCGTGCCCAACCTGATCCGCCCCGGTGAGCTGTCGACGGCCATGGCGCTCAACAGCATTCCGATGACGCTCGGCCGCATCCTGGGTCCGGCCACCGGCGCATACGTGGCCGCGCAGTTCGGCTCGGGCGTCGCGTTCGCGGTCAGCGCCGTACTGCACCTGGTGTTCGCGTTCTTCTTGATCGCCGTGCGCTTCCCGGCGCCGCCGGCGCGCCTGGCCGACGCCGACTATCGGGTGCGCGCCGCGCTCATCTACGTCTGGCGGGACCGCCCGCTGCTGTTGGCGTTGCTCGCGGTGACCGCGGTGGGTTTCGCCTCGGACTCGTCGATCACCCTGGCGCCTTCGATGGCCAACGCGCTGGGCGGCGGCGCTGAACTAGTGGGCACATTGTCCGCCGTCTTCGGTATCGGTGCGGCGGTCGGGATGGCGACGCTGGCGATGATGCGCGGGCGGATGGCCTCGGCGAACGTCTCGGCGATCGGTCTGGCGGGGCTGGGCACGGGTTGCGCGATGCTGGTCGTCACGCCGGTGACCGCGGTGGCGTTGGCCGGGTTCGCGTTGGCGGGCCTGGGCTTCGGCTGGGCGATGACCGGGCTGAGCACCGTCGTACAGGAACGCGCGCCCGAGGAGTTGCGCGGCCGGATAATGGCGCTGTGGCTGGTCGGTTTCCTCGGTTCACGCCCGCTGGCCGCGGCGTTGCTCGGCGGAACCGCCGACGCGTTCAACGTGCAGGCCGCCTTCGCGGTCGCCGCGGCGCTGTGCATCGCGATGACGCTGCTTAGCCGGCCGTCGAAGCTGATCGGCGCGCTGCCGACCCGCATCTGACGCCGCTAGCGGCTCTTGTCGGGCTCCGGGTTGATGCTCATCGTGACGTGCTCACCGTCGCGGATCACCTCGATCGGCGCGTCCTGACCAACGGTCAGGGCCCGTACCGCGACGACGAACTCGTCGACGCCGTCGATCTTGCGGTCCCCGATCCTGACGACGACGTCGTTCTCTTCGACCCCGGCGCGGTCGGCCGCACCGCCGGCCACCACCCGCGTCACCCGCGCTCCAACGAGGTCTGGTTCGCTGACCGACTCCGCCGTCAGCCCGAGTGTGGGGTGCCTGATCTCCCCGTCGCGGATCAGCGTCTCGACGACGTGCTTCATCTCGTTGGCCGGAATCGCGAAGCCCAACCCGCTCGCGCTGTCCGAGAGCGACTTGCCCGCGGTGTTGATGCCGATCACCTCGGCGTTCATGTTGATCAGCGGACCACCGGAGTTGCCGTGGTTGATCGGGGCGTCCGTCTGCACGGCGGCGATGACGATCTCGTCGGACCCCTCGCCAGGAATGCGCACCGCACGGTCGAGCGCGCTGATGATGCCCTGGGTGTCGGTGCTGCGCAGACCCAGCGGAGCCCCCGCGGCGATCACCTCGTCGCCGACGCGCAGCTTGTCGGAATCGCCCAGCCGCGCGACGGTCAGGTTGTCGACATCATCGACCTTGAGCACCGCCAGGTCGGTTTTGGGATCGGTGCCGACGACATTGGCCGGCACCTCTTGACCGTCGTTGAAGATCACCGACACCTCGTACCGGTCGGGCGTCGAAGCGGCCTCGGCGATCACATGGTTGTTGGTGACGATGTAACCGCGCCCGTCGACCACCACCCCGGAGCCCTGCGATCCTTCCGAATCGCTGACCGCTTCGACCGTGACCACCGAATCCGCTACGGCAGCAGCCACTTTGGCGAATCGACCGTCAGGCAGATCACCTTCGTTGGTGGTCGAGAGCGTGACCTTGGCCGTGGTGAACGCCTCGATGACCTCGGCGGTCTTGCGACCCACCCAACCGCCTAGCAGCCCGAAGACCAACGCCAGGACCGCCAGGGTCACCAACGCCGTCAACTTCAGCCGTTTACCGAACAGCACGTCGCGCACGCCCAGCTTTTCGGCGGGCGCGACCGGAGGCGCCGGGGCGGGGGCCTGCGGTGCGGGCGCCTCATAATCCGCGTCGGCGCCGCCTACGGCGTCGTCGGCGTCGTCGTCGGGGGCGGTCGCCGAACCGAAAGCGGCGGCCAGCACCGGGCCGGGTTCCTGATCGGTCGGGTCGTACGGCCCGCGACCGGCGTCCGCGCCACCGGGTCGGCCGAAGGCACGCTCGGTGGCCGCATCGACCTCCGGACGCCGGATCACACGCGGCGCCGAAGCATCGCCGCTGGGCTGGCGTTCGTCGGTCACGCGGTTCTCACCCTTCCTCGGCGGCCTTCCTGGCGCGCTCCGTCATGGAGGCGACCACTCCGCCATCGTTCAAGATATCCGTGCCGGTGAGGTAGCCGGCTTTGTCGCTGGCACAGAAGGTGAGCAGCTCCGCCATCTCTTCCGGTCGGCCCCATCGGGGCACCGCGGCGTCGGCGACCATCGCCCCGGCGCCAGCCTGCTCTTCCAACCTACCCATCTCGGTGTCGACGGATCCCGGCGAAACCGAGACGATGCGCAGCCCGCGGCCGTTGAACCGTTCGGCCTGCGCGGTGCTGTACCACCGCACGAAGCTCTTGCTCAGGGCATACGAGATCCCCGACCGGCCCTCCTCGGGCACGATCTCGCACGCCGCCAGCATGTCGGACAGAAACGCGTCGGCGTCGGTGAGCGCTAACGGGAACGTCGAGGTGGGGATCAGCGCGTCGGGCAGCAGGTGAGCCGCCATCGAGGCCACGTTGACGATTGCCGCACCGGCACCGGCCGTCTGGTAGAACACCTCGTTGACGTGCAGCGTGCCCAGCGCGTTGGTCCTCATCACATACTCGGCATCGCCCATGCTGGGGCTCACCCCCGCGGTGTGGATCACCGACGCCAGCGTGCCGAGACTCGCCGCGGTCCGGACGAGCCCGGTGACCGCCTGGCGGTCGGTGACGTCGCAGTGCACGGCCGTCGCCTTGATGCCGAGGTCGGCCAGCGCGGCGGCCGCCGCGTCGAGGCGGTCGGCTCGGACATCACCGAGCACCACGGTGTGGTCGCGGCCGACGATCCGCGCCGTCGCCTGACCCATGCCGCCCGCACCACCGGTGATCACCACAACTCGATCCATATCGAAACCGTATACGCCGCATCGCCGCGGCTGGCGTGCGACGGTGCAGGTAGGTTCGATGTGGTGGATCCCGCCGACGCCAGCATGCTGACCGGAGTATCGGAGACCGCGCTGCTCACCCTGAACGGACGTGCGCACCAGGCCCGCCATCCCAACGCCATCATCGACGACCCGATGGCGATAAAACTCGTCGACGCCATCGATTTCGACTTCGACAAGTTCGGCCGCAAAGGCCAGGAGATGGCGCTGCGTTCGCTGGCCTTCGACCGCGCCGCGATCCGATACCTGTCGACGAATCCGTCGGCCACCGTCGTCGCGCTGGCCGAAGGCCTGCAGACCAGTTTCTGGCGACTGAGCGAGGTGTTACCCGACAGCGAATTCCGTTGGGTCACCGTCGACTTCGAGCCGATCATCGAGTTGCGTAAGAAGCTGTTGCCATCCTCGCCGCGGATCACCACCATCGCACAGGACGCGCTGCACTACAGCTGGATGGACGCGGTGGACACCAGCAACGGCGTGTTCATCACCGCGGAGGGTCTGCTGATGTATTTGCAACCCGAGCAGGCGATGGGTCTGATCACCCAGTGCGCCAAGCACTTTCCGGGCGGTCAGATGATCTTCGATCTGCCGCCGGTGCTGGTCAAGAAGTTCGCGCCGAAGGGGATGCGGGCCACCCGCCGGTACCGGGTCCCGCCGATGCCGTTCAGTTTGTCGGCGGCGCAACTGGCCGATCTGGCCAACACCGTGCCCGGTATCCGCGCCGTGCACGACCTGCCGATGCCCAAGGGCCGCGGGGTGTTCTTCGAGCGGGCGTTCCCGGCCTTCTGGCAGCTGAAGCTGACCAAGAACTACCGCGGCGCCTACACCCTGGTGGAATTCGGCGAGTCCTAGCAGACTGCGCGTTCCAGATCTTTCAGCGACGTCTCGAGGTGGCCGAGCAGCCGTTGCAGACTCGGGACTTCACGCCGGCCTCCGACCAACCCGAAGTCGAGGTTGTCGGCGTTGGTGGCCAGCGTGATATTGAGGGCAAGCCCGTCCAGCGGAATCGACAGCGGATAGTTGCCGTCGAGGCGGGCGCCGTTCCACCACAACGGTTCCCGCGCCCCGGGCACGTTGGAGATCACGATGTTGAATGGCGGGGGCGCGGTCCGCACGAAGCCCGGCACCAACGCCAGCGCAACGCCGCCGATCAGAAACGCCGACAACGCGAGCTGCTGCACCCGCGGCAGCTCCGAATACACCTTCTTGTTGTCGCGCATCGACGCGGCGATGGTTTCGACGCGGCGCGCCGGGTCCTCGACATCGGTGGCGAGGTTGCACAGGATCGCGCCGACCAAATTGCCGCCGCCGTCGGCGTCGTTCTCGGTGCGCAGGTTGACCGGCACCATGGCCACCAGCGGGGTGGGCGGAAGCGCGTCCTCCTCGGCCAGGTACGTCCGCAGCGCACCCGCGCACATCGCCAGCACGACGTCGTTGACCGTCACCCCCGCCGCGGCCTTGACGTTCCTGATCCGCTCCAACGCCCAGGACTGCGCCGCGACGCGGCGGGCCCCTCCGATGGGGACGTTCAGCATGGTCTTGGGCGCCTGAAACGGCAGCGTCAGCTCCTGCTCGAGCAGCGCGGCCCGGGCCAGCGACAGGGTGTTGGGCGCGATACCCGCGACCGAACTCGCCAATTGGCCCGCCGTCCGCACCAGCGACCGCCCGCTGCCGGCGACAGACCTGCGCCTGGGCGGCAGGCTCCACGGGGCGCGCACCTCGCTGTCGGCGGGATCGGTCGACAACACCCGCTGCATCAGCTTCATCGCCGAGACGCCGTCGATCAGCGAGTGGTGGAACTTGGTGTAGACCGCGAACCGGCCGTCGTCGAGACCCTCGATGAGATGCGCCTCCCACAGCGGGCGGTGCCGGTCGAGCAGCGTGCCGTGCAGCCGCGAGGTCAGCTCCAGCAGCTCGCGCACCCGGCCCGGCGCGGGCAGCGCGGACCGGCGCAGGTGATAGTCGAGTTCGAGGTCTTTGTCCGATGACCACGCTACGTTCGTGATGCCGCCGAAAAACGCCGGGTGTTTCCGGAATGTCGGCTGCACATCCGTCTGCGACACCAGGGCTTCGTACGTCTCCTGCAGGAACTCCGGCCCGCTGCCGTTCGGCGGTTCGAACAGCTGCAGACCGCCGACATGCATTGGGTGCTCTCGGGATTCACCGAGCAGAAACAGGGCGTCGGTCGGGAGAATCGGCTGCATGGGGGCCTCCAACGTCGATGCTTGTCAGCTTGCCCCTTATCCCCCGCAACGCAAAGGGGAAAACCTGAGCGGCCTTGATAGGGTCGCAACCACGGATTTCGCGGCGCTCTGCCGAATGTGGAAAGGACGTCGATGCTCGCCCTGACAACCTGGACTGGCGCCCTGCTCGTCGCGACCGGGGTGATCGCCTATGTCGTCACCGCTTTTGTCAGCGTCACGGCGCTGATCCCCGCGTTCGTCGGGGTGCTGCTGCTTCTCGCCGCGCTGGTCGCCCATCGTGCGGAGAAGTTCCGCAAGCCCGCCATGCATGTGGCGCTGGTGATCGCGCTGCTCGCGGCGCTGGGTGCATTGCGCAACGTCGCCAAGGTCGGCGACCTGTTCGCAGGTACCGCCGAACGCCCGGCCGCGATCATCACGAGCATCATCATGCTGGTGCTGCTCGTCATCTACCTCGTCGCCGGGGCGCGGTCGTTCATCAAGGCGCGCGCGGCACGGTAACGGGGCTCACCGGCTCGAAAGGCGCTGCCGCAGGGTGGCCGCGCGCAGCGTGAGGTGGTTACGCTCGGCGAGAGTTTGTGCCTGCGAAGCGGCTTCGTGGTAGAGGTGCGCGGCGGCGGCCAGGTCCCCGGCCCGCTCCCGGAGATAGGCGACGGCCGCGGTGTAGCGCGGCAGCGTCGCGTCGAGTTCGGCCAGCGCGGCCAGGCCGGCCTGCGGTCCGTCGGCCTCGCCGACGGCCACAGCGCGGTTGAGCCGCACCACCGGGCTGTCGGTCAGTGCGACGAGCTCGTCGTACCACTCGACGATCTGCACCCAGTCGGTCTCGTCGGCGCTCTGCGCGTCGGCGTGCAGCGCGGCGATCGCGGCCTGCACCTGATATTCGCCGGGCCGGTCGCGGGCCAGCGCGGCCTGAAGCACGGCCACGCCCTCGGCGATCAACTCGCGCCGCCACCGGCTGCGGTCCTGTTCGGCCAGCGGCACCAAGCTGCCGTCGGCACGGGTGCGGGCCGGCCGTCTGGCGTGGTGCAGCAGAAACAGGGCGAGCAGGCCCGCAACCTCCGGGTCGTCGGTGGTCGCGGCGAGCTGCCGGGTCAGCCGGATCGCCTCGGCAGCCAGGTCGACGTCGCCGGTGTATCCCTCGTTGAACACCAGGTACAGCACCCGCAGCACGGTGCCCAGATCGCCGAGCCGATCCATCCGAACCTGGCTCACCGTGCGCTTGGCCCGGCTGATCCGTTGGGCCATCGTCGATTCGGGCACCAGATACGCCTGCGCGATCTGGCGGGTGGTGAGCCCGGCGACGGCCCGCAGCGTCAGCGCGACGGCCGACGCCGGCGTCAGGCTGGGGTGCGCGCACAGGAAGTACAGCTGCAGGGTGTCATCGGTGGAGGTGGCCGGGCCGGGCGGCGGCTGCGCGGCCACCCGGACCTCACGGCGACGGCGGGCGTCGTCGGATCGGCTGAGGTCGACGAAGCGGTGCCACGCCGTGGTGATCAGCCAGCCCCTGGGGTCGCGGGGCGGCCGGTCGGGCCAGCTCTCGATGGCCCGGACCAGCGCCTCCTGCACGGCGTCCTCTGCGGTCGCGAAGTCCGCCCCGCGGCGGACGAGGGCCGCGAGCACGCCGGGGATCAGCTCCCGCAGCTGCGCCTCGTCCGCAGGCACCGACGACCTACTCGGTGATGGTCGGCGCAGCGGTCAAAAACGGCCGCAGCTCGAGCCACTCGTGGATCGGCTTACCGCCCGCGCCGGGCGCCGCCGACAGCTCACCGGCGAGTTCGACCGCGCGGTCATAGGAGTCGACGTCGATGATCATCCAGCCCGCGATCAGATCCTTGGTCTCGGGGAACGGGCCGTCGGTGACGGCGGGTTTACCGTCGCCGTCGAAGCGGACCCAGGCGCCGTCCGGGGCCAGGGCCTGGCTGTCGACGAACTCGCCGCTGGCCTGCAGCCGGGCGGCGAAGTCGTTCATGTACTTGATGTGCGCCTCGACCTCGGCCGGTGTCCACTGATCCATCGGCACGTCGTTGACGGCCGCGGGCGCACCCCGGTAATGCTTGAGCATCAGGTACTTGGCCATGAGTTCTCCCTTCGCAAGTGGCGACCCTAGTGGTCGCTCACCTATGAGACGGAGCCGTCGCATCGTTCTCGACAGCCCGACCCGGCCGGTGACGGATACTCGACGGTGATGGAAGCCCGCGGTTTCTTCATCATCCCTGCGGGCGCCCGAGGTGACCACGGAAGGAGCCATGGTGAAGGCGACGGTGCGGCTGGGACGGATCGCCGGTGTATCGGTCGGGGTGCACTGGAGCGTTTTGGGCATTGTGCTGTTGCTCGTCGTCGGCCTGTCAGTGCAGTTCCGGGTGCTCGCCGAGGGGTACGCGACCTGGGAGTACATCATCGCCGCGGTGGTGACCGCGGTCCTGTTCGTGTTGTCGCTGCTGGCCCACGAGATCGCGCATGCGATATGGGCGCGGCGCAACGGTGTCGGGGTCGAGGGCATCACGTTGTGGCTGCTCGGCGGTGTCGCCCGGCTGACCGGTGACGCCTTGACCCCGGGGGCGGCGTTCCGCATCGCGGTGGTCGGGCCGCTGACCAGTTTCCTCGCCGCGGCGGTGTTCGGCGTGGCGGCACTGCTCGCCGACGACGCCGGGTTCAGCTCGCTGACCGTGACCGTGCTGTCCTACCTGGCCCTGATCAACGTGGTGCTGGCCGTTTTCAACCTCATTCCGGCCGCGCCGCTGGACGGGGGCCGGATTCTGCGTTCGGCGATCTGGGCGTGGCGCGGTGACCAGTTCGTGGCGACGGTCTGGGCCGCCCGCGCCGGACGGCTGTTTGGCTTCCTGCTGATCGGCCTCGGCCTGATGCGGATTCTCTCCGGCATGGGCGGGCTGTGGTGGATTTTGTTGGGTCTGTTCATCGTCACGATGGCCAGCGCGGAAGAACACCAGGCCCGCACCACCACGATGCTCGCCGGCGTGCGCGTGGTGGACGTGATGACCGCGGATCCCGAGACGGTTGACGGTGAGCGCACCGTCGGCGACTTTCTGCGCGACGTGATGTTGCTGCGCCGGCATTCCGCCTTCCCGCTGGTCGACGGGTTCGGCCGGGTCGAGGGGCTGATCACGTTCAACCGGTTGCGCTCGGTTCCGATTCGCGACCGCGAAACGGTTCGGCTGCGCGACGTGGCGTGCCCGCCGCAGGACATCCCGTCGGCCACACCCGAGGAACCGCTCACGGACCTGCTGCCCCGGCTCAGCGGCTGCGCGGACGGCCGCGCCCTGGTGTACGACCAGGGGCGGCTGGTCGGCATCGTCTCGCCGTCCGACATCAGCCGCGCGGTGGCCCTGCACGGTATGGGGGTGTGGGCAGGCAGCGGCGGTGCGGACATCACCACCGACCTGCGCCCGCGTCGTCGTCGCTGATCCCCCAGTGTGATTTCGGTGCGTAAACCTGCGCTCAGCGCTGGTTTGCGCACCGAAATCGCTCAACCGACGGCCGATGGCGACGGTTGCGCCGAGCCGCGGCGGGGTTCGGCGTGCGTCATGATCCAGACGATTTCCTCGCGGTCGGTCGCCGACGGCAGCCCCATCCCCGGGGTGTATCCGTAGACCTCGTGCAACGGTGTGGAGTGGGTGCGCCCATCGAGGATGTCGACGGCCTCGGTGCTGATCAACCCGGGATGCTCCACCCCGCAGGCTTCGGCGATCTTGACCAGGTCGCGCCGCAGCGTCTTGACGTAGTTGGCGGCGCGCACCGCCTTTTCGTCGGGCACCAGGCCGCGGGTCAGCCAGGCGTTCTGGGTGGCGACGCCGGTGGGGCAGGTGTCGGTGTGGCACTTCTGGGTCTGGATGCAACCGACCGCGAGCATCGCTTCGCGTGCGACGTTGACCATATCGCAGCCGAGCGCGAAACCGACCACGGCATTGCCGGGCAGGCCGAGCTTGCCGCCGCCGATGAACGTGACCTTTTCGTGCAGGCCGCGTTCGGCGAAGATCCGGTACACCTGCGAGAACCCCAGTTGGAACGGCAGCGACACGGCGTCGGTGAAGATCAGCGGCGCGGCGCCGGTGCCGCCCTCGCCGCCGTCGATGGTCACGAAGTCGACCCCGCGTTCGCTTTCGCACATGAGGTCGGTGAGGTCATGCCAGAAGTCGAGATCGCCGACCGCCGATTTGATGCCGACGGGTAAGCCGGTCTCGGCGGCGAGCAACTCCACCCAGTCCAGCAGGCTGTCGGCATCGGAGAACTCCGCGTGCCGCGACGGGCTGACGCAGTCCTGTCCTTCCGGAATGCCTCGGGCAGCGGCGATTTCGGCGGACACCTTGGGCGCAGGCAACAGCCCGCCGAGGCTCGGCTTGGCGCCTTGGCTCAGCTTGACCTCCAGCGCCCGCACCGGCGCGCTCGCCACAAGCGCCTTGAGCCTCTCCAGGTCGAAGCGGCCGTCGGCGTCGCGGCAACCGAAGTAGGCGGTGCCGATCTGGAAGATGAGCTCACCGCCGTTCCGGTGATACTTGGCGATGCCGCCCTCGCCGGTGTTGTGCAGACAGTCGGCCAGTGCAGCGCCCTTGTTGAGGGCCTCCACGGCGTTGCCCGACAACGACCCGAAGCTCATCGCGGAGATGTTCACCACGGAATTGGGCCGAAATGCCCCTGGCCGGTTGCGGGCGGCACCGATCACCTTGGCGCTGGGCAACCAAACCTCGCGGGGGGCGGCCGGCGCCGACACCGGTATGGCGCGGCCGAAGGTGTGGTGCTTGATGATCGGATAGCCAGGTGTGTGCTCGACGTTGTTGTCGGTGCCGAACCCGAAGTAGTTGTTCTCTTGTTTCGCCGAGGCATACACCCACCGCCGTTGGTCGCGGGTGAACGGCCGTTCTTCGTCGTTGGACGCCACGATGTACTGGCGCAGTTCGGGGCCGACGGATTCGAGAAGGTATCGCGCGTGTCCGATCAGCGGGAAGTTGCGCAGCAGCGCATGCTTGTGCTGAAAGATGTCCCGCGCGGCGACGGCGGTCACCGCCGTGGCGGTCGCAGCGGCGAGCGCGCGTATCGGTCGTCTCATGACCCTCAGGGTTTCCAGGCCGCGGGGAGGCGAAACCCCAGGTCGTTTCCGCCTTATGATCTAAGGGATTTCGACTAGGAGGCAGCGTGAGTGACCATGACGTTCGGATGATCATCCTGTCGACCGATGATCTCGACGAGTCGATTCGGTTCTACACCGAGACGCTGGGGATGTCGTTGAAGTTCCGCGACGGTGCGCATTTCGCCGCGCTGGACGGCGGGTCCGTCACGCTGGCGCTGGCCACCGCCGTCGACCATCCCATCCCCGGCAAGGTGGTCGTCGGGATCAAGACCGACGACGTCGACGGTGCCGCGAAGGCCGTCGAGGACAGCGGCGGCGGCGTCGTCAACGGCCCCTACGACGACGCACACGAACGGCGTGCGGTGGTCTACGACAACAAAGGCAACGGGCTGGTGTTCTACAAACCGCTGGCGCGCTGAGCTACGCCGGTCGCAGCAGCGCGACCAGGAAGTCGGAGTCGTCGGCGAACGGCCGCAGATCCCAGGTGGACAACCGCAGATCGGGCGTCAGCCCCGCCTCCGCCACGTCTTCGAAGAACCGGTCGAACGGGTAGTCGCGGCCTGCGCCGAACCCGACCACCACGCGGCCGTCGGCCGCCAGGTGCGCGCGCAGCCGCCTCAGCACCACACCACGAGTGCTCGGCGCGAGGAACGTCACGACGTTGCCCGCCGAGACGATGACGTCGAACGGGTCGGCGATGCCGCGCGCGGGCAGGTCGAGTTCGGCGAGGTCGCCGACGAGGTAACGCGGCCCGGGGTAGTCCTGCTCGGCGGCTTCGATGAGCGCCGGGTCGACGTCGACGCCGACCACCTGGTGCCCGGCCGCCGACAGGTATCCGCACAACCGGCCGGGTCCGCAGCCGGCGTCGAGGATGCGCGCGCCGCGGGGCACCATCGCGTCGACCAAGCGTGCCTCGCCGACCAGGTCCTCGCCGGCGCGCGCCATGGACCGGAACCGTTCGATGTACCACTGCGAATGCCCGGGATCGGCCGTGACTTTCTGCATCCAGATGCTCTGTTCGACCATGACCGCATTGTCTCAGGACAGAACTGCGCGCGGAATCACCGTCGGGGCCGAAGCGTTGCGGGGGACATGGCCCTAGACGATCTGTTCACACCGCTGCGCGTCGGCTCTTTGACCGTGCCCAATCGATTCGCGATGGCGCCGATGACCCGGCAGGCGTCACCCGGCGGGGTTCCCGGCGCCGATGTGGCCGAGTACTACCGCCGCCGCGCCGCCGGCGGCGTCGGGCTGATCATCACCGAAGGGATCCGGCTGCCCGACCCGGCCGCCGGATATCCGCTGCGCATTCCCGCCCTGGCCGGCGACGAAGTGCTCGACGGCTGGCGGCGCGTCGTCGCCGGGGTGCACGCCGAGGGCGCCACGATCGCCGCGCAGCTGTGGCACCAGGGCGCCGAACGCGACGACGCCGACGGCGTGACGCCGGTCAGCCCGTCGGGCGTGGACGGGCACGGGCAACCGAAAGGGCGTGCGCTGCGCACCGATGAACTGACCCAGCTCACGCAGCTGTACGCGCGAAGCGCGGTCACCGCGCGTGAGGTCGGCTTCGACGCCGTCGAACTGCACGGCGCGCACGGCTACCTGTTGGACGAATTCTTCTGGGAACGAACGAATCTGCGCACCGACGACTACGGCGGGCCGCTGGCCGCGCGGACCCGGTTTCCCGCCGAGGTGGTGGCCGCGGTGCGCGCCGCGGTCGGTCCCGACTATCCGATCATCTTCCGGTTCTCACAGTGGAAGGGCACCGACTACACGGCGACCATCGCCGAGGACCCGACCCAGTTGCAGGAACTGCTGACGCCGTTGGTCGACGCCGGGGTCGATGTCCTGCATCCCTCGACGCGCAGACACTATGCGCCGGCGTTCCCCGACCACGACAGCGACCTCAGCCTCGCCGGCTGGACGAAGAAGGTCGCCGGCGTACCCGTCATCGCGGTCGGCTCGGTCGGGTTGGAGACGCAGTTTCGCAGTGAACGACGCGGCCAGGTCATCGCGCCGGCCCCGGTCGACCGCCTGGTCGAGCAGTTCGACGCCGGCGAGTTCGACGTCGTCGCCATCGGGCGTGCGTTGCTGGCCGATCCGGGCTGGGTGAATCGGTTGCGTGCCAACGAACTCGACACGTTCGCAGGATACGACCCGCAGACCGCGCTGGCGTCACTGGCCTGAGTGCCTCGACGGCGGCACGGTGCCCACTAGCTGGCTGCGGTATGAAAGAAGCATGCCGAGCGCCTTCCGATATCCGGACGGAAACGGTCGGCGTGTCGCGCTGCGCAACTCGGTGATGCGGTGCACCGGCGTCGATCTCTTTCCCACCGAGGCCGTCGCACGGGCGTTCATCTCCGGCCTCAACGAGGGCGACCCCGTCGCGGAGCGGTTCGTCGCCGAGACCTACCACGGTGAGCTCGGCGCCAGGAAGGCCCGCGACCTCGTCGAGCGGGCGCAGCGCGACGGCATCGACAACGTCCCGGAGGCGCCCGACTCCATGCGCGCGCTGTTCGAGGAGTTCGAGCAGTTGCCCGAGTGGGTGGATCTAGTCCTGGTCGAAGAGGGCGCCGCGGTGTGGCGCCGCTGGGCCTACGCGCTCGGGGCGTTGGGCAACGCAGGCACCAACGACACCTACACGGAGGGCTGGCTGGCCGTGCCGCTGTCGCTCTCCGGCGGCTATGCCGGTCAGCGGGCGCTGCACCGTTACCTGGAGACCTCGCGGTGGTGGATCGAGGTCTGCCGACCAGGCGCTATCCTCACGCCGGGCTCAGCGGGTCGCAACATCTCGTTGCACGTGCGCGTCATGCACGTCAGCATCCGCGAGCGGGTCAGAGCGCATCCGGAGTGGGACGCCGAGCGGTGGGGGCTGCCGATCAGCCAGTCCGCCATGCTGCTGACCCTGCTTGGCGGAAGTGTTGCCCCCGCGTTCGGCCTGTACCTGCTGGGTCACCTCACCTCACCGCGGGAGATGCGGGCGGTGCTGCACTTCAACCGCTACTGCGGCCACCTGGTCGGGGTGCGCTGCGACGGCTACTTTCCCGAGACCGTCGCCGACGCCTGGCGGATCCTGTTTCTGGCCGACGCCGCGCGCAGCTACGACAGCGCCGACACCGGGAGGGAACTCGTCGAATCGTTCGTGCCCGCCTTCGCGCCCGCCCCGGCGCACCGCGGCCTGGCACGGCTGCGCGCCCAATACCACTACCGGGTGCAAGCCGGGTACCTCGGGCTGTACATGCTGCCGTGGAACCGCCGCCGCTACCGCTTACCGTCGGCGTTGCCGGGAATTCTGTTGCTGCTGTTACGGTCTCCGGCCATTTTCACCCTCGAGCTGGCGCGGCGTGCGTCCGGCCGAGTGGACGGTTGGTGGCAGCGGGTCAACCTGAGACGGTGGGAGAAGTGGCTGCAGTGGCAGTCCGGCGGCAAGGCGGCGGCGTTCGAGGCGGCCGCACCGCTGCGTCGCTGAATCCTTGCGACACGGTAAGGGCACACGTTCGTCGCTGTCGGACCTGCCATGTAGAGTCGCCGCGTGCCACAGAGCTCAACCGTGAAGTCTGTAAACACCCGTCTTGCTGAGGAATTGGCGGTCGAAGAGGCGCGGGTCGCCGCGGCCGTACGGCTGCTCGACGGCGGCGCCAGCGTCCCGTTCATCGCCCGCTACCGCAAGGAGGCGACCGGAAGCCTCGACGACGCGGCGCTGCGCACACTCGAGGAGCGCCTGCAGTATCTGCGCGAGCTCGACGACCGGCGCGCCGCCGTGCTGGCCTCCATCGACGACCAGGGCAAGCTCACCGACGAGGTGAAAGCCGCGCTGATGGCGGCCGACACCAAATCGCGTGTCGAGGACATCTACCTGCCCTACAAGCCGAAGCGGCGCACCAAGGCGCAGATCGCCCGCGAGGCCGGGTTGGAGCCGCTGGCCGATCGGTTACTGGCCGATCCGACGCTGGTCCCCGAGGAAGCTGCCGCACCGTTCGTCGGCAATGACGTCGCCGACGCCGCCGCGGCACTCGACGGCGCACGCCACATCCTCACCGAGCGAGCCGGCGAAGACGCCGCGCTGGTCGGTGCCGTCCGCGAAAAGTTCTGGAACAGCGGCTCGCTTCGTACCGCGCCATACTCCGATGCGGTGTCCAAGAGCGCTGCGGCGCAGAAGTTTCGGGACTACTTCGAGTACGGCGAATCGCTCGAGACCATGCCGTCACACCGGGTGCTCGCCGTGATGCGCGGTGAGAAGGAAGAGGTGCTGGCGCTGAACTTCGACGGCGGTGACGACGCGGGATACCACGCCATGATCGCGAAGGCGCTCGGCGTCGACATGGCCTTGCAGGCCGCCGCGACGCCGTGGCTGGTGGGCACCGTCGAGTGGGCGTGGCGCACCAAGCTGATGATCTCGGCCAAGGTCGACGCCCGCATCCGGCTGCGTAACCGCGCCGAGGAACAAGCCGTCGCGGTGTTCGCGACCAACCTCAAGGATCTTCTGCTGGCCGCCCCCGCAGGCAACCGCACGACGCTCGGCCTGGACCCTGGCTTTCGCACCGGGGTGAAGGTCGCCGTCGTGGACGGCACCGGCAAGGTGCTCGACACCGCCACGATCTTCCCGCATCAGCCTCAGCGCCAATGGGATACGGCCAAGGCCACGCTGGCGGCGCTGGTCGCCCGGCACCGCGTCGAGCTGATCGCCGTCGGCAACGGTACCGCGTCACGCGAAACCGACGCGCTGGCAGCCGAACTCATCAACGACATCCGCGCCGCGGGCGCCGACGCACCGACGAAGGCGTTGGTGAGCGAGGCAGGCGCGTCGGTGTATTCGGCCTCGGTGTATGCCACGCGTGAGCTGCCGGCGCTCGACGTGACGTTGCGTGGCGCCGTGTCGATCGCGCGGCGCCTGCAGGATCCGCTGGCCGAGCTGGTCAAGATCGACCCCAAGTCGATCGGCGTCGGGCAGTACCAGCACGACGTCACGCCCGGCACACTCGCCCGCAGCCTCAACGCCGTCGTGGAGGACGCGGTCAACGCGGTCGGCGTCGACCTCAACACCGCATCGGTTCCCCTGCTCGCGCGGGTGTCGGGCGTATCGGAGTCCCTGGCCGAGGCCATCGTCGCATACCGCGACACCACCGGCCCGTTCCGCAACCGCAAGGCGCTGCTCGACGTCCCGCGGTTGGGGCCCAAGGCATTCGAGCAGTGCGCCGGGTTTCTGCGGATCCGCGGCGGCGACGATCCCATCGACGCCTCCGGTGTGCACCCCGAGGCGTACCCGGTGGTCCGCCGCATCCTCGACCGCGCGGGCATCACGCTGACCGAGCTCATCGGTAACGAGCGGGTGCTGAAGTCGCTGAAACCCGCAGACTTCGCCGACGACCGGTTCGGCACTCCCACGGTCACCGATATCCTCGCCGAACTCGAGAAGCCCGGGCGTGACCCGCGGCCGGCGTTTTCCACTGCGACGTTCGCCGCGGGCATCGAGAAGGTGGCCGACCTGAAACCCGGCATGGTGCTCGAGGGCGTCGTCACCAACGTGGCCGCGTTCGGTGCGTTCGTCGACGTCGGCGTGCACCAGGACGGCCTGGTGCACGTCTCTGCGATGGCCGACCGGTTCGTGTCCGACCCCCATGAGGTCGTGCGATCCGGTCAGGTGGTGCGGGTGAAGGTGATCGAGGTCGACGTCGAGCGGCAACGGATCGGGTTGAGCCTGCGGCTCAAGGACGCGCCGGGCGACAAGGGCAAACGCTCCGAGCGCGCCGGGACCAGCCGCCGCGACACCGGTGCGCGTCGTGACAAAGGGACACGGCGGCCCGAGGCACCGACGGGATCGATGGCCGACGCCTTGCGTAAGGCCGGCTTCGGGCGCTGACGCGCCCGATGGTTCGAACTCCCTGCAAACGGGCATGTACGGCGTACCCGTTTGGAGCAGAGGAGCACCCCATGGCCGACAGAGCCGTAGAGCGCCGGTCGAGTTCGACGTTGCTGTTACCACTCATCGTCACGCTGGCGACGGTGGCCACGCTCGTCGTGAATTACCTGGCCAACAGCCTGCCGATCAACGGCCAGACCACCGGTGACATCACCCGTCGCATCGAGGTGTACTTCGTGCCCGCGGGCTATGTGTTCTCCATTTGGAGCCTGATCTACTTCGGGGTGATCGCCTACAGCGTGTACCTGAGCCTGACCATGGCGCAGGGCCGATCCGACAGTGGCGCCGCGCGGGCCATCGCGCCCTGGTACGTGCTGACCGCGGTGGCCAACTGTTGTTGGCTGTTCGCCTGGCACCACAACCAGTTCGCGCTGAGCATGCTGCTGATGGTCGTGTTGCTGGGCGCGCTGATCGTCATCTACCGCCTGCAGGTCGACCGGCCGCCGGCCTCGACGCTGGAACTGTGGGTGGTGCACATCCCGTTTCGCGTCTATCTGGGCTGGGTCTCGGTGGCCACGATCGCCAACGCGACGATCACCCTCGACGACGCCGGCTGGACGGGCTTCGGCCTGTCCGAGCCGACCTGGGGTGTGATCATGGTCGTGGTGGCGGCGGCGCTGGGGCTGGTGATGAACCTGCGCCACAACGACATCGCCTACCCGCTGGTGATCATCTGGGCGCTGATCGGCATCGCGGTGCGCCTGAACGAGACCACGCCGATCCTGATCGCCTCGCTCGCCGGCGCGGCCGTGCTGGCGCTGGCAGTGGTGCGCGCGTGGGTGGCCGTGTCCCGCAACCGCGACCGCAGCGGCGGCGCCGCCTAACGTCCGACCACGGCCTGGATGCGTCCGCGCGGGTACGGCATGTCGATGCCGTGCTCGTCGAACGCACGCAGGATCTCCGCCCGAAGTTGGCGTTGCACGCTCCACTGCTCGTTCGGGCGCGTCTTGAGCAGGATCCGCAAGGTGTACAGGTCCGGCGCGACCTCCTGAACCCCGTACATCTCGGGTTCGCCGAGCACCTTGGCGGCCATCGGCGGCTTGGCCACCGCCGCCACCGCGGCCTCGAGGGCGACCTCCTTGGCCTTCTCCACATCGGCGGACAAGGAGACCGGCAGTTCGAGCCGCGCGTAGGCCCACTCCTGGCTCATGTTGCCCACGCGCACGATCTCGCCGTTGCGCACGTACCAGAGGGTGCCGTCGATGTCTCGGAGCCTGGTGATCCGCAGTCCGACGCTCTCGACCTCACCGATCACCTCGCCGAGGTCGACGATGTCACCCACCCCGTACTGGTCCTCCAACAGCATGAACATGCCGCTGACGAAATCGCGCACCAGGTTTTGGGCGCCGAAGCCGATGGCCAGACCCACCACACCGGCAGAGGCGATGAACGGGGCGATGTTCACCCCGACCACGCTGAGGATCGCCAGGATCACCCAGGTGAGCAGGACGATCGACACGATCGACTTGAGCACCGACCCGATGGTCTTCGCCCGCTGCTGTCGCCGCTCGGCGATCTGCGCACTGGTGGCGACTTTCGGCACCTTGTCGCGCAGGTGGCGCAGCAGTGGCGGCTTCGTCTGTTCTTGCGGCTGTTCCTCGCTGCGCGTCTTGCGGCGCCTACCGGTGGTGGCCCGGTCGATCATCCGGTGCAGGATGTACCGCACGATCAGGGCAACCACCAGGTACACGGCGATCCGCACCGGCACCTCGATCAGCCAGTGCCGGTTCGTCTCCGTCCATTCGAAAGCTAGGCCGTAAACGTCCATGACCCCGACCGTACGGACGTTTCCCGACTTGTCATAGTCGGGTCCGACCTCAGGAGTCGTACTGCGCGACAGGTTCGGCGTGCACCGGCGGTTCTTTCAGGGCGAGCTGCTGTGCAATCGCCGGGATGTCCGGATCGGCGAGGAACCGCTGATAATCCTCGGCCGCCCAGTCGAAGTACACCCACACCTTGCCGGAGTCGTCGGGATCACAGAACACCCGCGAACCCTTGCAGCCGTGTTCCCTGCGCTTCTCGGCACCCACCGTCGAGAACGCCTCGAGGAACTGATCGAGGTCGTGCACTTTGGCGACGGTGACGATCATCGCGCCGTCCTCGTCAGGCGGGCAGGCCGTCGGCGACGCGCGGCACCCGGTTGGCCTCGGTGTCGTCCAGCACCATCGCCGCGATCCGGTCCCGGTGCTGCTCGGCGCTGCCCAGCAGCACGGCGTCGGTGGTGGCCCGCTTGTAATAGAGGTGCGCCTGGTGCTCCCAGGTGAACCCGATGCCGCCGTGCACCTGGATGGTGTCGGTGGCGACATGAGTCAGCGCGGACGAACACACGGCCTGGGCGATACTGGTCGCCAACGCCGGATCGTCCGATCCGTCGGTCAGCGCCCAAACCGCATGGTAAGCAGTGGATCTGGCGTGTTCGACGTCGACGAGCAGGTTCGCAAGCCGGTGCTTGACCGCCTGGAACGATCCGATCGGCCGGCCGAACTGCAGTCGCGACTTCGCGTACTCGACGGACAGGTCGAGCAGATGCTGTGCGGCGCCGACCTGTTCGACGGCCAGCAGCGCCGCCCCGACCTGTAACGCATGGTCGAGCACCCGCGCGGTCTCGTCCGCTCCGGCGACCAGGCGAGCGGGCGCCTCGGTGAGCGTGACGTTGGCCGCGGACCGGGTGAGGTCGAGGGTGTCCAACGGGGTGCGCTGCACGCCGTTCGCGGTGGTGTCGACGGCGTACAGCGCGACCCCGTCGGATCCGCGGGCGGCGACCAGCAGAACGTCGGCAATTGCCGCGTCGACCACTTGAGTAACCGTGCCCGACAAGGTATTTCCGTCGGCGGTCACTGTCACCGCATCCGCGTCGAATACGCCGGCCCGGTCGGTGACCGCGACCGCCGCGGTGCGGTTGCCCTCCATCAGGTCGCCGAGCAGCCCGTCGCGCACGTCGCCGGACCCGGCCGCCACCAGCGCCGGGATCGCCAGGTAGACCGTGCCGAACAGCGGCCCGCACGCCAACCGGGCGCCGAGTTCCTCGATCGCGACGGCCTGGTCCACCAGGGTGCCGCCGACGCCGCCGTCGGCCTCGGGCACCGAAAGGGCCAGCACGCCCAGCTCACCGCCCAGCCGTGCCCACACCTTGGGGTCGAACGGCGGGTCGGCTTCCATCAGTTCGCGAACCTTCTCCTCGGAGAAGTGCTCGGCGCTGAACTTCCTTACGGCGTCGCGTAATTGGTTCTGTTCGTCGGTGAACTTGTACTCAGCCCGATATTCGGGCTGGTTCGCAAGCTTCTCAGCCACGGGGGATCTCCTTCCAGGGCATCCCCGCGTCGGCCCGCAGATCGCCGGGCAGCCCGAGGATGCGTTCGCCGAGGATGTTGCGCATCACTTCGGATGTACCGCCTTCGATGGTGTTGGCGCGGCTGCGTAAGAACCGCTGCTGGATGGGTCCCTGCCAGTCGGTGTCTTCTCTGGCGGCACCGCCGCCGCGGCCTTGTTGATAGCCGTGGTACAGAAGCCCTTCGGGGCCAAGGAAATCCATGCACCACTGGTAGATGTCCTGGTTGAGTTCGGCGCCCACCAGCTTGCCGATCGATCCTTCCGGGCCCGGGCCGCCGACCGTGGCGGTGGCCCGCGAGCGCTCCGAGGTGAGGCGCTGGGCCTCCGAGCGCAACCACAGCTGCGTCAGCCGGTCACGCAGCACCGGGGTGTGCCGTTCGGGGCGTGACGCCCACAGCCCGGTGGCGTCGGAGATGGTGCCCGCACCGCGCCTACTGCCGCTGCCGCCCAAGGCGGTGCGCTCGTTCATCAGCGTGGTCATCGCGACGTTCCAGCCGTTGCCGACGTCGCCGAGCCGGTGCTTGTCGGGGATCCGCGCGTCGGAGAAGTAGACCTCGTTGAACTCGGCCTGACCGGTCATCTGGCGTAGCGGACGGGTCTCCACCCCTTCGCCGTGCATGTCGATGACGAAGTAGGTCAGGCCCTTGTGCTTGGGCACGTCCGGGTTGGTGCGGGCCAGCAGCAGTCCCCAGCGGGCGCGGTGGGCGAGGCTGGTCCAGACCTTCTGGCCGTTGATCACCCAGTCGGTGCCGTCGAGCACCGCGGAGGTGGCCAGCCCGGCCAGGTCGGATCCGGCGCCCGGTTCGGAGAACAACTGGCACCACAGGTCCTCGGTGGTGGCCAAAGGCCGCAGCCATTGCTGCTTCACCTCGTCGGTCTGCGCGTGCTCGCGGATCGTCGGCGCCGCCATGCCGTACCCCATTGGGTTGAGCCCCAGCGGCACCGGCCCTCCCGCGCCCTGGAGAATCCGGTCGGCTACCGCCTGCAGTCCGCGGGACACCCCGAGTCCGCCGAGGCCGTCGGGGAAGTGCACCCACGACAAACCGGCGTCGTAGCAGGCACCGAGGAACTGCTGGACGGGCACCGTTTTCGGGTCGTGTTCGGCGACGACTCCACGCGCCAGTTCGGCGACCCGCTCGGCATCAGCGTCATTGCTCATGCAGCCACAATAGAAACTCGACACCTGTCGAGGGCAAGTGGGATGGGAACAGCCGCGATTGTGTGGCCCTAGCGAGCCCAGGCCCCGCGCAGACCACCCCAACAGTCAGCCGCGGTACTTGGCGACCGCCTCGGCGTACTCGTCGAGCAGTCGAAGCGAGGCGTCGAGCGGCTTGGTCGGCAGCAGCAGGTTCACCTGCCGGTAGCCCAGCTTCTCCATCGCCTCCCAGTACTGCGGATCGATCGGGGTGCCGAACGTGGTGAGCGGTACGTCGTGGCCGGCCGCCGCACGCAGCTGCTCGACGCGTGTGGTCAGCCGCTCGACCGGCAGCGGGTTGGAGATCCAGCCGCCCTGATGGCGAACGATGCGTTTGACGGTGGCGTCGGAGTCGCCGCCGACCACGATCGGCGGGTGCGGTTTCTGCACGGGTTTGGGCCGCAGGTACGACGCGTCGAAGTCGACGTAGCGACCGTGGTATTCGGCGGGTTCGCTGGTCCACAGCGCCTTGATGGCCTCGATGCGTTCGTCGAGCAGCGCGCCGCGCGTCTTCGGATCGGTGCCGTGATGGCGCATCTCCTCGAGGTTCCATCCCGCGCCGACACCGAACACGAACCGTCCGCCCGAGATGAGGTCGATGCTGGCGGCCTCCTTGGCGGTGACGATCGGATCGCGCTGGATCAGCAGGGCGATCCCGGTGATCAACTCGATCTGCGACGTCACCGCCGCCGCGGCGGCCAGCGTGACGAACGGATCCAGCGTGCGGTAGTACACGCCGGGCAGCTCCCCGCCGCCCGGATAAGCCGATTCACGGCTCGCCGGGATGTGGGTGTGCTCAGCGACCGCCAACGACTTGAAGCCGCGCTCTTCCAGCGCCCGCGCCAACGCGACCGGGTCGATGGTGTCGTCGTTGACGAACGTCGAAATTCCGAGCTCCATGCGCGCCACAACGCTCCTTCCGAACGCGGCTATTCCTCAGGCCAGGGGTTGGCCGTCTTTGGCCAGCACGTGCCATTCGCCGCCGAACATGTCCAGGCCCTGTCCGTTGGCGACCCGATCACCGGTATCGCCTGCGTACCGGTACAGCGGCATCCGGTTGT
Organism: Mycolicibacterium sp. XJ879; assembly: GCF_053483935.1. NCBI lineage: Bacteria > Bacillati > Actinomycetota > Actinomycetes > Mycobacteriales > Mycobacteriaceae > Mycobacterium > Mycolicibacterium sp. XJ879. Next base: position 269,486 of record NZ_JBEFTH010000002.1, on the reverse strand, counting down.
AAGTCACCTGATCACCGCCGTCGCGGCGCGCGACGATGTGCACCGACGCCACGTCGATCCCGATCGTGCCCGCCGGATCGCCGCGTGCCAGCAGCGGCACCCAGGTGTCGGCGCAGGCGCCGTAACAGGTCGGCTCGTTCGGGCCGTCCGCCGTAAAGGCGTACAGGGCGCGGCCCGTGCTGTCGACGACGATCTCGCCCAGGTCGCCTCGGTCCTCGATCGCCAGCGACACCTCTCGGGTGGGCACGACCTTGGTGTTCGACGGGGGCGGGACGGGCTCCGGTGTCACCGCCTCGGTCCTCGGCGTCGCCACCGGACTCTGAGTGGTCGTCGTCGCTGAACTGGTCGCAGCCTTGTTCGTGAACGCCGAGCATCCGGTCAGCACCAGCGCACTCAGCGCGAGCATCGAGACAGCAGTTCGTGGCATGGGCATGATCAATTCTTTTCCAGCCACGACCCCGCTCAAACCCGGCCTGCGGGGTGCACGGCATGCTCGGTGGTGCAGGCAACGAGCCAGGAGAGGCGGTTTGGTAAGGCATGACCGACACCGCTGCGCTGCTCGACGATCCGGGCGATCTGTCCGCGCTGCGCGCCAAGGGCGCCGACCCCGACGAGCTGTTCGCGTCCTTTGCCGTCTGGGCCGAGGCCAACGGCACCGTGCTGTACCCGGCGCAGGAGGAGGCGCTGATCGAGTTGGTCAGCGGCGCCAACGTGATCCTGGCGACCCCGACCGGTTCGGGCAAGTCGCTGGTGGCCACCGGCGCGCTGTACGCGGCGCTGGCTCGATCATCGGCAGGACACGGCCGCAGCTTTTACACCGCGCCGATCAAGGCGCTGGTCAGCGAGAAGTTCTTCGCGCTCTGCGAGGTGTTCGGCGCCGCCAACGTCGGCATGCTGACCGGCGACGCCGCGGTCAACGCCGACGCCCCGATCATCACCTGCACCGCCGAGGTGCTGGCCAATATCGCGCTGCGGGAGGGCGGCCAGACGGACCCAGCCGCCGACATCGGGCTGGTGGTGGCCGACGAGTTCCACTTCTACGGCGACCCCGACCGCGGGTGGGCATGGCAGGTGCCGCTGCTGGAGTTGGCCGGGGCGCAGTTCCTGCTGATGTCGGCAACGTTGGGTGACGTCTCGTTCTTGCGCGACGACCTCACCCGGCGCACCGGGCGGCCGACGGCGCTGGTCGCCAACGCCGAACGGCCTGTGCCGCTGTACTTTTCGTATGCAACCACCCCGATGCACGAGACGATCGGCGACCTGCTCGACACCAAACAGGCCCCGATCTACGTCGTGCACTTCACCCAGGCCTCGGCGCTGGAGCGCGCGCAGGCGTTGATGAGCGTCAACGTCAGCACCAAACAGGACAAGGCCGAGCTTCGGGAGATGATCGGTGCGTTCCAGTTCTCCACGGCGTTCGGTACGACGCTGTCGCGCCTGGTGCGACACGGGATTGGCGTGCACCACGCCGGGATGCTGCCGAAGTACCGGCGGCTGGTCGAACAGTTGGCGCAGGCCGGGCTGCTCAAGGTGATCTGCGGCACCGACACGCTGGGCGTCGGCATCAACGTGCCGATCCGCACCGTGGTGTTCTCGGCGCTGTCGAAGTACGACGGTGTGCGCACCCGGCTGCTCAACGCCCGCGAGTTCCACCAGATCGCGGGCCGGGCCGGTCGGGCGGGTTACGACACCGCGGGCACCGTCGTCGTGCAGGCACCCGACCATGAGGTGGAGAACCTCAAGCAGTTCGCCAAGGTCGCCGACGATCCCAAGAAGCGCCGAAAGCTGGTGCGCCGCAAGGTGCCCGAGGGCATGGTGCCGTGGAGCGAGTCGACCATGAACCGGTTGATCGAGGCCACGCCCGAACCGCTGACCAGCAACATGCGGGTGTCGACGGCGATGCTCCTCGACGTCGTGGCCCGCCCCGGGGATCCGTTCGAGGCGATGCGGCGGCTGCTGACCGACAACCACGAGCCACGCAAACGGCAACTGCAGCACATCCGCGAAGCCGTGGGCATTGCGCGGTCGCTGCTGCAGGCCGGAGTGGTGGAACGCCTCGACGAACCCGGCCCCGACGGCAGCAGGTACCGACTGACCGTCGATCTACCGCCGAATTTCGCGTTATATCAGCCACTTTCGACCTTCGCGCTCGCGGCCGTCGACGTGCTCGATCCCGCGTCGGAAGGCTTTGCGCTGGATGTGGTTTCGGTGATCGAGGCGACGCTGGAGGATCCCCGTCAGATCCTGGCGGCACAGCTGAACAAGGCCAGGGGTGAAGCGGTCGCGGCGATGAAAGCCGAGGGCATCGAGTACGAGGAGCGCATCGAGTTGCTCGACGACGTCACCTACCCCAAACCGCTCGAGGAGTTGCTCGAGCACACCTTTGAGGTGTACCTGCAGAGCAACCCGTGGGCCGCCGACGCCCGGCTGTCCCCGAAGTCCGTGGTGCGCGAAATATGGGAACGCGCAATGACGTTCCGCGAGTACGTCAGCGAGTACGGTCTGACCCGCGCGGAGGGTGCAGTGCTGCGCTACCTGTCCGACGCATACCAGGCGCTGCGGTCCGGGGTGCCCGCCGCAGCCAGGACCGAGGAGCTCACCGATATCGTCGAGTGGCTCGGTGAGCTTGTCCGCCAGGTGGATTCGAGCTTGCTCGACGAGTGGGAACAGCTGACCAGCCCGGACCAACCGCACGACGCGCCGGTCGCGGTGCCGGCCCCGCCGCGCCCGCTGACCGGCAACGAGCGCGCTTTCACGGCGATGGTGCGCAACGCGTTGTTCCGGCGGGTGCAGTTGTTCGCCCGGGCTCGCTGGGACGAACTCGGCGCGCTGGACAGCGGGTCGGGCTGGACGGCGCAGCGCTGGGCGGACGTCGGAGAGGACTACTTCGACGAGCACGACGACGTCGGCACCGGCGCCGACGCCCGCGGTCCGGCGCTGCTGATCATCGACCGTGCGCCCGAGGTGTGGCGGGTGCGGCAGATCTTCGACGATCCAGGGGGCGACCGCGACTGGGGCTTCACCGCCGAGGTGGATCTGGCCGCCTCCGACGAGGCCGGCGCACCGGTGCTGCGTGTGACCGACGCGGGCCGCCTCGACTAGCTCCGAGTTGTAACGCCACCACAACCGGAGCGGACGGCGTTGTCCGGGTAAGGCAAGCGCTTTGCGGTTTTCCAGGCGACCATGGACGAAACAGCTTTCACTCCAGAGAAGGTCACGGTGCACCGCCATGGTGGCAACGATGCGCGCAGGACCGCCGGCGGGTGGCCTGACGAGGATTCGACCACCTGCACGCTGCCCTGCCCCGCTGGTCGGTCGACGACACCGGCACCCGGTGCCTGCACCGGTGACGACCACCCGCGCGGCGGCCGAAGCGGTGATCGGCGCGCATGTGCCGTTCGGAAACCCGTCGGTGTCCCGATTCGTGATTTACACCCCGCCGCCCGGCACCGAGTATGGACGCAATATGCCAGGAGAGGCGGGGTCGATGACGATCAGCGTGGCCGAACGCGCGGAACTGCGCACGGCAGTCGGCGCGCTGCTGCGCGATAAGTGCACCGAGGACGACGTGCGCCGCGTGATGAGCTCCGAGGAGGGATTCGACCGGGAGCTGTGGCGCCAACTCGGCGACCAGGGCGTGCTCGGCATGCTCGTCGACGCCGACCATGGCGGGCTCGGGTTCGGCGCGCTGGAACTCGAAGCCGTCGCCGAGGAGACCGGGGCGGCGCTGACGCCCGCACCGTTCATCTCCAGCGCGGTGCTGACCGTCGCGCTGATCCAGGCCGCCGGCTCCGACGACGACAAGCAGCGGCTGCTGCCGGGACTGGCCGACGGCACGTCGATCGGCACGGTCGCACTCACCGGTCCGGCCGGCTCCTGGACTGAAGCCGGCGTCGACGTCGTCGCCGCTGCCGACGGCACCCTGACCGGCGCCGCGCACTACGTCACCTGGGGTCAGGTCGCCGACGTCGTGCTCGTCGTGGCGCGCACCGACGACGGCGTCGGTGTGTTCGAGGTCAGCGCCGACGCGCCCGGTTTCGCCCGCACGGCCGAAACGGTTTTCGACCCGACCGTGCGGCTTTCCACGTTCGCCTTCTCGGGTACGCCCGCGCGGCGGCTCGGCGGCGCCGGGTGGGATGCCGTACAGCAGGCACTGGACTACGCCGTCATCGCCTCGGCCGGCGAACAGGTGGGCGGGGCCCGACGCATCTTCGACATGACGGTCGAATACCTCAAGACCCGTGTGCAGTTCGGCCGCCAGATCGGCAGCTTCCAGGCGCTCAAACATCTGGCCGCCGATCTGCTGCTCGAAGTCGAAAACGCCACATCGGCCGCCCAGCACGCCGCCGCCGAGACCGCCTTGCACAGCGACACCGCGGGCGGCGCCGTCGCCTTGGCGGGTTTCACCTGCGCCGATGCCTACGAGACCATCGCGATGAACGCCATCCAGATGCACGGCGGGATCGCCTTCACCTGGGAGCACCCCGCCCACCTGTTCCTGCGCCGGGCGCGCACCGGCACGCAACTCTTCGGTGGCTCACACCTGCACCGCGAGCGCTACCTCGTCTCGAAAGGCGCCTGACATGACCACACTGCCCACCGTCGACGAGTTACGCACCGAAGTCCGGGAATGGCTCAGCGCCAACTGGGTTCCGCTACCCAAGTCCCACGACCCGTGGGTGTCGTCACCGGAGCGCATCGCCTGGTTGGAAAAGGTGCTCGACGCCGGCTACGCGGTGCCGACCTATCCCGCCGAATGGTTCGGACGCGGTTATCCCGGTGAGCTCGCAACCGTCATCGGGCAGGAGTTCTCCGCACTGAAGGCGCCGGGCTCGCGGCAGGACAAGTACAACATCCCGGCCAACACCGCGCTCAAACTCGGCACCGAGACGCTCAAGCGGGATCTGCTGCGCGACTTTCTAATCGAACGCTCCCGCACCTGCCTGCTCTACAGCGAGCCCGGCGCCGGTTCGGACCTGGCGGCCGTGCGCACCACCGCCGTCAAGGACGACGACCAGTGGGTGGTCAACGGGCAGAAGGTGTGGACGTCGGGCGCGCTGAGCGCCGACTACGCGCTGCTGCTGGCCCGCACCGACTGGGACGTGCCCAAACACAACGGGCTGAGCCTGTTCGTCATGCCGATGAAACAGCCCGGCATCGAGGTCCGCCCGCTGGTGCAGATCACCGGCGAGTCGCACTTCAACGAGGTGTTCATCAACGACGCGGCTGTGTCCGACGACTACCTGCTCGGCGGCGAGGGCCACGGCTGGCGCGCGCTGCAGACCGCGCTGGCCTACGAGCGTTCGATCATGGGCGACACCGGCCGCGGCTCGCGTAACCGAAAGGCCGACAGCCTGATCAAACTCGCCCGCGAACACGGCGTCCTCGACGACGCTGCCGTGCGCTACCCCTTGGCCACGGTGCTCGCCCTGCGTGAGCTCAACAAGCTCAACAACGCGCGCGCGAAAGCCGCCGCCACGCAGGGCACGTCGAGCTCGATCATGTCGCTGGGCAAGCTCGCGATGTCACGGATCCTGCACACCGAGGCGGCGATGAAGACCCGGATCATCGGTGCCCAGTCGCTGTTGGCAGGCCCCGACAACCCGGTCGCCGACGACGTCAACTTCCTTACGCTCAACGCGTACTTCACCTCGATCGGCGGGGGCACCGACCAGATCCAGCGCAACATCATCGGCGAGCGGGTGCTCGGGCTGCCCAAGGAACCCGAGACCGACCGCGACATCCCGTTCCGCCGGGCCCGCCGGAGTTGACCGGGGTGTCCCAGACGTCCGTTGCCGTTTACGATCCGCCGCTGCTGGGTTTGCGGATTTTCGATCTGACGTCGGGGCCGATGACGGCCCTCGGACGGCTGTTCGCCGATCTCGGCGCGCACGTCACGGTGCTGCGCGTGGCCGGTGTCAGCGACGACGAGGTGGTCGGCCCGCACATCGGCGGCGTGCCCGTGCAGACCGCGATCAACCGCCACGGCATGGCGATTATCGACGTAGACGGTGGCGAGTTCGAACGACTGCTGCCCGATTGCGACATCCTCTTCGAGAACACCGGCCCCGGCTCACCCGCCGAAGCGTCGCTGGCGGTGCACGAGCTCCGCCGCAGGCACCCCGCGCTGGTGATCCTGTCGCTCAGCGACTTCGGCCGCGACACCGCCTACCGCACTTGGCAGGGCACGGGCCCGGTGTTCCATGCGCTCTCCAGTGAACTGTCGCGGTCGGGCATACCAGGGCGCGAGCCGCTCATACCGCCGGCCGAGTTGCCCTATCACGTGGCCGCTGCACAGGCCGCGGTGATGACGCTTGCGGTGTATGTGGACCGCCTGCGCACCGGCGAGGGAGACCTGATCGACTTCTCGATCCTCGAAGGGGCGATGCAGACCCTCGACCCGCCGTTCGGGTCGGCGGGAAGTGCGTCGGCGGGCGTCGCGGTCAGTGCGCAGCAACGGGATTGGAACGCCGAACAGCAGCGCTATCCGATCATCGCATGCAAGGACGGTCACGTCCGCATCTGCATTCTGGCCAAACGCCAGTGGCGGGGCATGTTCAGGTGGCTGGGCAGCCCCGAAGAATTCGCCGATCCGTCGTTCGACAAGCTCGGAAAGCGCTTCCATTCCCCGCAGCTGCTCGCGGCCATCGCGCGGTTCTGCGCCGACAAGACCCGGGCCGAACTCGAGGCACAGGGGCAGGCCCACGGTGTGCCCACCGCGGCGGTGCTCACCCTGTCCGAGGCATTGACGGCCGAACACTTCGGCGCGCGCGGGTTTTTCCGCGACGTGGAGTTGGCGCCCGGGGTGGTGGCGCCCGTCCCCGTCGGTGTCAGCGAGGTCGACGGTCACCGCGCCAGCGCGCTCAACGCGCCGTCGTCGCCGGATGTGCGTCTGACCGCCGCACCGGTGTTGGCGGCCCGCGAGCGCCGCGGCGAGGGTCTGCCGCTGGAGGGCGTCCGCGTCCTGGATCTCGGCGTCATCGTGGTCGGGGCCGACACCGGGCGGGTGTTCGGCGATCTCGGTGCCGACGTCGTCAAGATCGAACACTCGGCCCATCCGGACGGGCTGCGGGTCGGCAAGTTGACGACCATGACCCAGCCGTTCGCCGCAGGGCACCGCAACAAACGCTCGATCGGGCTCGATCTGCGCACGGCCGAGGGACGCGTGCTCGCACATCGCCTGGTCGAGACCGCCGACGTGGTGCTGACGAACTTCAAGCCCGGCGTCGCCGAAACGCTGGGAGTGGACTACGCGACGCTGCGGCGAATCAATCCCGGCGTCGTCGTGGTGGACAGTTCGGCGTTCGGGCCGAACGGGCCGTGGGCCAAGCGGCTTGGGTACGGACCGCTGGTGCGAGCCGCGGTCGGGTTCACCAACCTGTGGGTCTACCCCGGCGAACCCGAAACCTTCTGCGACACCGTCACCGTCTACCCCGACCACGTCGCCGCCCGGATTGGCGCGTTGTCCGCGATGGCGCTGCTGCTGCGCCGGGAACGCACCGGCGAAGGCGGTTCGGCGAGCATCGCGCAGGCAGAGGTGATGCTCAGCCACGTCGCCGCCGATATCGCCGCCGAAACGCTGCAGCGCGCCGGGCACCCACGCTCCGACCGGGACCGCGGTACGCCGTGGGGTTTGTTCCCCACCGCAGGCACCGACAAATGGATCGCGATCACCGTGCGCGACGATGCCGACCGTCAGGCGTTGCGCTGGGTGTTGGGCATTCCCGGCGACGGGGAGGTGGGTGCCGACGCGGTGCGCGCCTGGACCGCCCGGCATTCCCCGACCGAGGCGATGGACAAACTGCAGGCCGCAGGCGTGCCCGCGGGTGCCGTTCTGCATGCGGACGAACTGCCGTCGTGGCCGTACTACGAGCAACGCCGTGCGTTCCGCGAGGAGCTTCACCCGCACGGAAACGTGCCGTTCGTGATGGAGAACGTGCAGCTCCACTGCGACCATGTGGCCGATCCGCCGTTGCGCCAGGCGCCGCTGATCGGTGAGCAGACCGCCGAGATCGCCGAAGAACTGCTGGGCCTCACGCCGTCGGAGATCGCCGCGCTGCACGAACGCGGGGTGCTCGAGAGCACGGCCGGGGCTAGGCGGGGTGCGCCGCTCATCTCGTAGCATGCGGGGTGCACCGCATCCCGTTCGAGACCGGCAGGAATGGACATCGACTTCACCAGGCTCAGGTACTTCGTCGCCGTCGCCGACGAACTGCACTTCAAGCGGGCCGCCGACAAGTTGCTGATCACCCCGCCGCCGCTGAGCAAGCAGATCAAGATCCTCGAGAAGGAACTCGGCGGAGCGCTGTTCGAACGCGGTTACCACGAGGTGCGCCTGACCCCGCTCGGCGAGAAGCTGATCGGTCCCGCCCGTGAGATCCTGTGCCGGGTGGAGGATTTCAAAGCCACCGCCGAAGAAGGGGCGGGTGGCTCGGCTCCGATTCGGTTGAGCGCCACGGCCTATGCACCGTCGGACCTGCTCGCACAACTGGAGACGGTGCTGGGTGAACTGCGGCGCCCGACCGAGTTCAGCATGCCGGGGTCCGGCACCGAGGTCGCCGCCAAGCTGATCGCCGGGCATGCCGAACTGGGTCTGATCCACCTGCCCGCCAACGACAAACGGCTGCGCCACAAGGTGGTGGCCAGCTACCAGGGCGCGGTCGCGGTTCGGTTCGACGATCCCCTCGCCACCAAGGACCTGGTCGCGATCGAGGAGTTGCGTGAGCGGGAGGTTGTCATCGACTTCGCCCGGCCCAACCCGGTGGTGCTGGCCGGTTTGACCCGCAGGCTCAACAGCCGGGGAGTGCACCGCATCGTGCGCACGACCAACCAGCGCGGCGGTGAACTCGAAATGGCCACCCAGGTTTTCAACCGGCAGCTCATCGCGCTGGTGAGCTATGCCCCCGACTCGTTCATCGGCAAGATGTTCTCCCCGCCGGAGTTCAAGCTCATTCCGATCGACGAAAGCAACTGGGCGCCGGCACGTATCGCGTTGGCGTGGGCGCCCGAGCGGCTGCGCGGCAGGCTCGAGGAGATCGAGTCGGCCGTCGAGCAGATCGCCGACCGGCTTGGACCCGTACACCGCGGCGCCTGAGCGGTCACTTGGCCAACGCGTCGATGACCGCTTTCAGCTTGCTGCCGACTTCCTCCGCAACTGGTTTCATGCCGGGTTCATCGGTGACGTCGACCAGCACCTGTGGATTCATCGCCTCGACGAGGGTGGTGTCCGGGTCGTCGGGATCGCTGCGCACCACGACGTTGCACGGCAGCAGTAAACCGATTTGACGTTGCACGCCAATGGCGCGGTGCGCCAGCGGCGGATTGCACGCGCCGAGGATGAGGTAGTTCTCCATGTCCTCACCGAGCTTGTTCTTCAACGTCGCCGTCACGTCGATTTCGGTCAACACACCGAACCCCTGCTCCGCCAGCGCCTCACGGGTGCGGGCGACGGCGTCGTCGAACGACGTCTTGAGGCTCGTGGCCAACGCCATGGTCATGATGACTCCTTTGTCTTTGTCACTCCGAACGGTCAGGCCAGGGCGAGGAAGAGCTTTTCCAGTTCCGCCTCGGTCATGGGCCTTTCATTCCCCTCATGGTCGCCGGCTATGCATTCGCGTAAACCTGTCGCGACGATCTTGAAACCGGCGCGGTCGAGTGCCCGTGACACCGCCGCGAGTTGGGTCACGACGTCCTTGCACTCGCGGCCCTGCTCGATCATCGAGATCACGCCAGCGAGCTGTCCTTGTGCGCGACGCAGCCGGTTCAGCACCGCATCGATGGATTCCTGGTCACCGACCATCTCTCTGTCCTTCCACTAGAAGTCCTACATTACCCGTGGGGGTATGTTTAGCCCAGTTCAACGTCGACCCCAGTGACGAGAATTCCCCGACGGCCTCCGCACCGCACCGTGCGGCCATGCCTTGGAAATAATCCCTCCGCCACGTAGGGTATATACCCATAGGGGTATATACCCTAAACGGTGTCAACACAGGAAAGGGGTTCGGCAATGTGTTACCCAGTTCAATGCCCGACCTGCGGTAAGACGACGTGGGACGGCTGCGGCGAGCATGTCGACGACGTGCTGCGGTCGGTGCCGGCCGTGCAACAGTGCCGGTGTGAGCGGGTCACCAAGCCGCCGCGGCCCGCAGGCGGATTCTGGCGCCGGTAGCGGGTACAGGACCTTATATGGCGTTGGCGGCAGGCGTCGGCCTCGGTGCGCTGATCGGCGTACTGCTGGGACTGCTCGGCGGCGGGGGCTCGATACTCGCCGTTCCAGCACTGGTCTACGGGATGAATCTCGGCATCGAACAGGCCATCCCGATCTCGCTGGTCGTCGTCGCCACCGCATCTGCCGTGGGTGTGCTCCCGAAAATCCGTGCCAGACAGGTTCGGTGGCGGATGGCCGGCATCTTCGCCGCGGCAGGTGTTCCCGCGACCGTTCTCGGCAGCGCAATCAGCAGGCACCTGCCCGAACCGGCACTGCTGATCGGTTTCGCGGCGGTGATGGTGGTTGCCGGCATCCGCATGTTGGCCGACCAGGGCAATACCGGCACCGCATGTGAAGTCCGAGCGGGACAGGTCAACTGGCGCCGTTGTCTACCACGGTCGATCGGGGCGGGCCTTCTGGTCGGCGTGCTGACCGGATTGTTCGGTGTCGGTGGCGGCTTCCTCATCATCCCGGCGCTCGTGGTCGTTCTTGGCGTCGAAATGTCGACGGCGATCGGCACGTCGCTGCTGATCATCGTCGCCAACTCGGTAGCCGGGATCTTCTCCCATCTCGAGGGCCTCAGCGTCGACTGGTCGGTCGCGGGGGTCTTCGTCGCCGCCGCGATGGTCGCCTCGCTGGTCACCGGATACTTCGGCACCAAGGTCGACACCGACCGCCTGCAGCGCTGGTTCGCCTACCTCGTCTTCGTCGTCGCCGCATTCGTGCTCGTCGACACGATCTTCTTACGTTGACCGCAGAAAGGGAAAATTTCATGGACGTCTCGATCATCGAAACCTCCGGCCTCGGAGACCGTAGCTATCTGATCAGCGACGGTGGTGTCGCCGTGGCGATCGATCCGCAGCGCGACATCGACCGGGTGCTCACCCTCGCCGACGAACGCAAGGCCCGTATCACCCATGTCTTGGAAACGCACCTGCACAATGACTATGTGACCGGGGGGCTCGAGTTGTCGCGCACCGTCGGTGCCGAGTACGTGGTGCCGGCGGGCGACGACGTGAACTATCCCCGTCGTCCCGTCACCGACGGCGACATCGTCGACGCGGGCCCCATCCGATTGGAGGCGATGCACACTCCCGGACACACCCATCATCACATCAGCTATGTGCTCCGCGACGACGCCGGCGCTACCCACGGCGTCTTCACCGGGGGGTCAATGTTGTTCGGCACCACCGGACGCACCGACCTGATCGGCGCCGACTCCACCCGCGAGCTCACCCACGCGCAATTTCACTCCGTACGCAGGCTCGCCGAGCGGCTGCCCGCCGAGACGCCGATCTACCCAACCCACGGTTTCGGCAGCTTTTGTTCGGCCACACCGGCTTCCGGTGACGAATCGACCATCGGCGAACAACGGCACACCAACCCGGCACTCACACAGGACGAGCAGAGCTTCGTCGACGAACTGCTGGCCGGGCTCTCCGCCTACCCCGCGTACTACGCGCACATGGGCGTCATCAACAGTGCGGGGCCGGCGCCCGTCGACCTGACGCCGCCCGAACCGATCGACCCCCAGGAGCTTCGGCGTCGTCTCGAGGCGGGTGAGTGGGTGGTCGATCTTCGCAACCGGACAGCTTTCGCGGCCGGGCATCTGCAGGGATCGTTGGGTTTTGAACTGTCGGGCTCGTTCGTCAGCTACTTCGGCTGGCTCTACCAATGGGGTGCCCCGGTGACGCTGATCGGCGAATCTCCCGAGCAGATCAGCGACGCCAAGCGCGAGCTGGTACGCATCGGAGTCGACCGGTTGACGGGAGCAGCCACCGGAGACATCGATGCGCTGAGTGACGGCATCCCGGTCGGCTCGTATCCGGTCGCCGACTTCGACGCGCTGGCCGAACTTGGGACGGAGACGGTGACGGTGCTCGACGTGCGTCAGCGCCACGAGTACGAGGAGGAGCGTGTCTCGGGCGCTATGAACATTCCGCTGCACGAACTTCCGGCACGACTCGATGATGTCCCTGCGTCTAGGGTGTGGGTGCATTGCGCGTCCGGCTACCGGTCCTCAATCGCGGCGTCGTTCCTCGCCCGCGCCGGCCGAGATGTCGTACTCATCGACGACGACTTCGAAACTGCCGGTAACGCAGGCTTGACGGTCCAATAAGGTCGGAGACCCGGGGCCGCCGACGACGTAACCGGCTGGACCTAACCCAGCGACGCCGCCTTCCGCGCGGCGATCTTGGCGCGGACCTCAGCCATGTCGAGCGTCTTCACCCGGGTGATCAGGTCCTCGAGCGCCGCCGGATGCATCGCCCCTGGCTGGCTGTACACCAGCACGCCGTCGCGAAACGCCATGACCGTCGGGATCGACCGGATCTCCAGGGTCGCTGCGAGGTCGCGCTCGGCCTGCGTGTCGACCTTGGCGTGCACGACGTCCGGGTGCGCCGCTGAGGAGCGCTCGAAGACCGGGGCGAAAGCGCGGCACGGGCCGCACCACGACGCCCAGAAGTCGACCAGGACAATCGGATTCTCGACGATGGTGAACTCGAAGTTGTCGTAGGTCAGGTTCTTGGTTGCCATGATCGTTTCCTTTCCTTGTTTCCGGAGATACCAACTTCTATGCGAGCTTCTATGCGAGGCCCTTGAGCATCAGGTTCCAGTACATGAACGGCAGCCCGTATTTCTTCAGATACCAGTAACTTCGGTGGGGTTTGGCGGGGTCGAGCAGCGGGACCGAGGGGGTGATGTTCAGGTCGTAGTCGAACTCCGCGAGCAGCATCGCGTGCGAGGACGTGACGATCGGACATGACCCGTAACCGTTGTATGAGGCGTCCAGTGGTCGGCCCGCCAGGAACGCCTCGATGTTGTCGACCACGACCGGGGCCTGTTTGCGGATCGCGGCGCCGGTTTTGGAGTTCGGTGAGGATACTGCGTCCCCGAGGCTGAACACGTTGGGGTAGCGCACGTGTTGCATGGTGTGCTTGTCGATGTCGACGTAACCGCCTACGGCGCCGGTCGACAGCGGGCTGGACTTGATCCAGTCCGGCGCCGACTGGTGCGGTACGGCGTGCAACACGTCGTAGGACAGCATGGTGTCGCCTCCCCCGCCGCCCACCGCCGTCACGCCTACTTTGTGCGCTGCGGCGTCCACAGAGGTCACTTCGGCGTTGGTGTGTACGGTGATTCCGTAGTCGGCCGCGATCGCATCGAGATTGTCGGCGATCGCGGCGATCCCGAACAGCCGCGGTGTCGGCACCACCAGGTGCACGTCGATGTCGTCGAGCACGCCCTGGGACCGCCAGTAGTCGCTGGCCAGATAGGCGATTTTCTGCGGCGCCCCGGCACACTTGATCGGTCCCGACGGCATCGCGAATACCGCTGTGCCCGAACGCAGGTCCCTGATGAACTCCCAGGTACGCGGGGCCAAATCGAACCGGTAGTTCGACGACACCCCGTGATTGCCAAGTGCTTCCGCTAATCCCTCGGTGCGGTCCCAGTCCAGCTGGATGCCAGGACTGACCACGAGCACGTCGTATCCGTAGACCGCACCGTCGGCGCAGGTGACCGTGTTGTTGTCAGGGTCCACTGCCGCTGCCGCGTTCTTGATCCAGGTCGCTTTCCGGGGCATGACGGAGGCCTCGGGCCGTGCCGTGGCCGACGCCTTTGCCTGCCCGCCGCCGACCAGCGTCCACAGTGGTTGGTAGTAGTGCGTGTCGGACGGTTCGATGACAGCGACGTCGGAGTGGCCGCGCCGAAGCAGGCGGGCGGCCACCGAGATTCCGGCGGTGCCGCCGCCGACGATCACGATCTGGTGCTTCGCGGTAACCATGCCGTTCTCTTCCTTTTCAGATTCGTCGGCTCAGGCGTTCTGCCGGGATTCCTCCCAGGCGCCGAACCCGCCCAGGATGTCGCTGACATCAGTGAACCCGTTGTGCCGCAACAGGCTTGCTGCCACCGAAGACCGGTAGCCGCCCGCACAGTAGACGACGGTCGGCTTGGCCGGATCCAGCTCGCCGAGACGGGCCGGCAGCTGCCCCACTGGGATCTCCACCGCATTCGGGATCGTCCCCGCGGCGGCCTCTCCCGGATTGCGGACGTCGACGATCTGCAGGTCGGCCAGCTCGGCTGCGCGCTCGTCGAACGCCCTGGCCGTCAGCCGGGAGGCCATCTGCACGTCGTCCTGGTGGTTGAACATCGCCTCGAACGGGCGGTCCAGGTAGCCGATCACCCGGTCGAAGCCGATGCGCGCCAGCCGGGTCTTGGCTTCCAGTTCGTGGCCGGGTTCGGTGAACAACACGATGTCGACGTCGGTGGGCACCACCGAACCCGCGTATTCGGCGTAGCGGCCTTCGAGGCCGACGTTGATCGCGCCGCGCAGGTGCCCCAGCGCGAACTCTTCCGGTCCACGCCCATCCACCAGCAGCGCGCCCGCATTCATCGCCTCGCGCACCTGCTCGTAGCTCATCGCCGACGGCATCTTGGTCTCGTCCAGCAGCTCCCGGTCCTTGCGGTTGAGGATCGCGTCATAGACGAAATAGCTCGGCGCCGGCGGCTGCCCTTCGGTGACCAACGCCATGAAGGTTTTCTTGTCGGGGGCCCGCAGCGCGTAGTTCGTCTCCTTCTGCTCGCCGATCGTCGACCACAGATCGGTAGACAGGTTCTTGCCGCAGGCCGAACCCGCGCCGTGGGCGGGATAGACCCGGGTGGCGTCGGGCAGGGTCATCAGCTTGTTGTGCAGCGAGTCATAGAGCTTGTCGGCCAACTCCTCTCGGGTGAAACCGATCGAGGCCAACAGGTCCGGGCGGCCCACGTCGCCGATGAACAGCGCGTCCCCGGTCAGCACCCCGTAAGGCACCTCGTCGTCGGGATGTTCGTAGACGACGACGCTCAGCGACTCGGGCGTGTGGCCGGGGGTATGCCGGAACTCGAGCGTCACCTCACCCAGCGCGTAGCGCTCGCCGTCGGCCACGCCCATCGACTCGAATTCGGTCTCGGCGACCGACGAGTACACGATCTTGGCGCCGGCGGCCTTGGCAAGCTCCAGATGGCCGGACAGAAAGTCGGCGTGGAAGTGCGTTTCGATGACGAGCTCGATGGTGTACCCGTACTTCTTCGCATCGGAGAGGTACTCGGCCACGTCGCGCTGGGGATCGACAACCACCGCGCGCCCGGTGGTTTCGTCGGCGATCAGGTACGACGCGTGCGACAGGCAGTCCAAGTAGTACTGGATGAACTTCATGGCGGCGGTCCTTTCATTTCGGTGCTCGGGGCCGTCTGATCATCAGACTGCCGATACCCCTGTGGGTATGTCAAGTACCCTACGGGGTATATATATTCCGCACCTGTTTATACCCCCGGGGGCATATGTATCATGGCGGGCAGGATACCCCGGGCGGTATCTCCAGCAACGGGCCTGCCATTGAAAGGACGCCAAACATGACCGCACCAATGACCATCGACTGCCAGGACCTCAGCCAGCTGCTCGCATCGGACGCCCCTCCCCGGGTGCTCGACGTCCGCACCCCGGGCGAGTTCGAGACCGCCCACATTGCCGGGGCCTACAACGTGCCGCTGGACCTGCTGCGCGAACATCGCGACGAGATCAGCCGGCACCTGGACCAAGACGTCGTGCTGGTCTGCCGCTCAGGTCAGCGCGCCGCCCAAGCGGAGCAGACCCTGCGCGACGCGGGTCTGAGCAATGTGCACATCCTCGCCGGCGGCATCACCGCCTGGGAAGCCAAGGGATTCGTGGTCAACCGCGGCACCCAACGTTGGGATCTTGAACGACAGGTCCGTCTGGTCGCGGGCGGCATCGTGGTCTCCAGCATCCTGGGGAGCGTCGCCGTGCCCAGGCTCAAGTGGCTGGCCGGCGCCATCGGCGGCGGCCTCACCTTCGCGGCGCTGTCCAACACCTGCGCGATGGGCATGCTGCTTTCGAAGCTGCCCTACAACCGCGGGGCCTCCTGCGACGCTCAAACGATCGTGGCCCAGCTCGTCGACAAGCGCGCTGCGGACGAAAAGCAGGGTGGCCGATCATGATTGGATTGGCAGTCGGTCTGGCCGTCTTCGTCGGCGTCGCGCTGGGGTTGCTCGGCGGCGGAGGCTCGATCCTGACCGTTCCGCTGCTGGCCTACGTGGCCGGGATGGACGCCAAACAGGCGATCGCCACCTCGCTTCTGGTCGTGGGCGTCACGAGCGTGATCGGTGCGATCTCGCACGCACGGGCCGGGCGGGTGCAATGGCGCACCGGCCTGATCTTCGGCGGGGCGGGCATGGCCGGCGCCTACGCGGGCGGGCTGCTGGCCCGCTACATCTCGGGCACCGTCTTGCTCATCGGGTTCGCGGTGATGATGGTCGCCACGGCGGTCGCCATGCTACGCGGCCGGAAGAACCTCGGGCCCGGCACCGGTGACCGTCGCCTGCCGGTACCCAAGATCTTGGCCGAAGGTCTGGTGGTGGGCCTGGTCACCGGTCTGGTCGGCGCCGGCGGCGGATTCCTCGTGGTGCCCGCCCTAGCCCTGCTCGGTGGTTTGCCGATGCCGGTGGCCGTGGGCACCTCGCTGGTCGTGATCGCGATGAAGTCGTTCGCGGGTCTGGGCGGCTACCTGTCCAGCGTGCAGATCGACTGGAGTGTCGCAATGGCGGTGACTGCCGCGGCCGTGGCGGGTTCGCTCATCGGCGCCCGACTGACCGCAATGGTCAACCCCGACGTGCTCCGAAAAGCCTTCGGCTGGTTCGTGCTCGCGATGTCCTCGGTCATCCTGGGCCAGGAGATCCACCCGAGCGTCGGACTAGCGGCCGCGGCGCTCACCGCGCTCGCCGGGATCGCGACGCTGGCCTGTACCCGCCTGCAGATCTGCCCGCTGCGACGGCTCACCGGTGCGGCCGCACCCGCGCTGAATACGGCCAGCCCGGCACCGTGACGGTCAGAACTGGTTGCAGGTGTCCAGCACGGTCCGCATGGTGGCGATCTTCGCCTGGCCCTCCGGGGAGTTCTTCCATTCGTCCCATTTGGCGCGCTTCTCGGGGCTGATCTCCGGCTTGTTCGCCCGCTTCTCTTCCATCTTCGCGTGGCGCTCCTCGACGGACAGGTTGAGGATCCGCTCGAACTTGCCCATCTTTTCCGGGTTGGCGGCGAGGTCGGGGGCGTGCTGCTGGGCGGCCGCCTGGAACTGCGGGAAGCTGCAGGTGGTGTTGAGCAGCTTGTCGTGGGGTTCTGCGACGGCGGTGCCGGCGCCGAACAACAGGCCGGCGGTGGCCAACCCTGCGAACGTCGCGATCAATGGGGTGCGGATGGCAGCCAAGTCGATGTCCCTTCTCGTCGGCGTGATCTTGAACCTCCCACGAGTTAACCAGATGCCGGTATAAGACCAGGTCAAAGCCACTCAGGACGCCTCGGCTTCGTCCCGCTCGTCCTGCAGGCGGTCCTTGCTGCGCAATGCGCGCAGCAGCGTGACGAGCAGTAACCCGCCGACGACGTTGCCGATGGCCGTGTAGCCGAACCATTTGAGCCAATCGAGATGGCCGAACGGCGCGTGACCCGTTATCAGCGCTCCGAAGATCAGCAGCGAATCCAGAATCGAATGAAACAGTTGCAGTCCGGCGAGCAGAAACCCTCCAGCGACGGCCGCGACGATCTTGCCGAACGTCGAATCGGTGCCGTGCTGCATGCGCGTCATCAATGTGATGACCATTCCGCCGAGCAACGAAAGCGCCGCCGTCTCGGCTGACAACGGAGCGGTGGCGAAGTGGGTAGCCGACTCGATCGTCTGCGCATGCAATTTCGGGTACGCGGTCATGATCAGCCACATGATCACCCAGCCCCCGGCGAGGTTGGCGGTCAGCGTTCCACCCCACAGCTTGAGCAGTTGCCGGATGCTGGCGCGTTTGGCGGCGACCGTGGTGACCGGCACCAGAAAGCCCTCGGTGAACAGCTCGCTGCGGCCGAGCAGCAGTGCCAGGAAGCCGATCGAGAAGGCGATTCCGGCGAGCAGGTGGTTGTCCGTTGCGGCCAACACCGACAGATAGGCGAGGATGCCGACGGCCACCTCGGTGCCCCCGAAGAAGCCGGTGACCAGCACTTCGCGCCAGCTGCGATGCAAACGCTGCGTGCCTTCCCCCAGCATCCGCTGGAAGGCGCCCTCCAACTCGTCCTCGATGGGACTGTCCGACTCACCTAGCTCACGCTGGCTGGTTTTGCTCACGGGTGATCCTCACGCTCGGATGACGCGCCAATCGCGAATACCCGTAGTCGGTGACTTCGAAGCGCCCACGGCGCAACCGGGCCACCTCGACACCGGGCGTTAGGGTGCTTTGGTCGGCCACCGCGAACCAGCCGATAGAAGAGTTGAGCAATTTCATGACCACAGCAGCAGAATCGTCGGCGCTCGAAGCCAGGATCGGCCACTACTACCAGATGGACGGCACCTATCTGGTCGGCCGGGAGAAGGTGCGCGAGTACGCCCGCGCCGTGCAGGACTATCACCCCGCGCACTGGGACGTCGCCGCCGCCGCTGAGCTGGGCTATTCGGGGCTGGTAGCACCGCTGACGTTCACCTCGGCGCCGGGGATGTCCTGCAACCGCCACATGTTCGAGCAGGTGGTCGTCGGCTACGACACCTACCTGCAAACCGAGGAGGTCTTCGAGCAGCACCGCCCGATCGTGGCCGGTGACGAATTGAAGGTCGACGTCGAGCTGACCTCGGTGCGCCGGATTGCAGGCCGGGACATGATCACCGTGACCAACACCTTCACCGACACCGCGGGCGAGCGGGTGCACACGCTGCACACCACCGTCGTCGGCGTCACCGCCGAGGATCTCAACCCGGAGGTCAAGACGGCGGTGCAGAAGGCGATGATGCACGACGTCGACTTCTCCGGCGTCAGCACGCTGGATTCGGCGTACCACAAGACGGTGCGCCCCGAGGGCGAGATCCGGATCGCCGAAGCGGGCATGGCCCGCACGCCGGGCACACCGTCCTTCGACGAGGTGAATGTCGGCGACGAACTGCCGGTGCGCCACACCCGGCTCTCCCGCGGCGACCTGGTGAACTACGCCGGGGTGGCCGGTGACGCCAACCCGATTCACTGGGACGAGGAGATCGCCAAGCTGGCCGGGCTGCCCGATGTGATCGCCCACGGCATGCTCACGATGGGGTTGGGTGCCGGGTTCGTCTCCGCCTGGTCTGGGGATCCGGGGGCGGTCACGCGTTATGCGGTGCGGCTTTCGGCGCCGGCGATCGTATCGGCCAAAGAGGGCGCCGACATCGAGTTCAGCGGGCGGATCAAATCGCTGGACCCGCAGACCCGCTCCGGAGTCGTCGTGGTCGCGGCGAAGTCGGCCGGGAAGAAGATCTTCGGCCTGGCGACGATGAACATCCGCTTCCGCTGAGCGATCACCCAGCCCGCCGCGATCAGTTCGATGACGCGCTGCCTGGTCGGACCGCCGGAGGCGCTCCGCCGACCGCCCTGGTATATAAGTACCCCTAGGGGTATATTTTGCGGCATGTCTGAATCAGCTCAATCCGCGGCGGTCACCCGTCCGTCACGATTGCTTGCCGCGGCACTGACGGTAATCGGCGTGGTGGCGTTGAGCGCATGTGCGTCGGAAGACGGTGACCCAGGCTCCGTATCGCAACTCGAATCGGCGAGCGCCGCGCGACTGGTCGACCCAGACGAGTTCGCCGCGGCAATCGCAAAACCCGATCGCGTGACGGTTAATGTCCACGTGCCCTTCGAAGGAGACATTCCCGGCACGGATATGTCTATCCCGTTCGATCAGATCGCCGCGCAAGCTGAGCGCCTTCCCTCCGACCGCAGCACAGCCCTGGCCATCTACTGCCGGTCCGGGCCGATGAGTACGATTGCGGCCGAAACACTTCGCGATCTCGGTTACACCGATGTCGTCGAACTCCGCGGGGGCATGCGCGCGTGGCAGGCCGACGGCCGTCAGGTCACCGGCATCTGACCTACGCTGAGCTGTGCGGCGCAGTGCATTACGGCGTTGTGGACCACGTTCGCGCCGTCCGAGGTTGAAGTCGGCCGGCGCGGTCCAGTCGGTAGAGCGCAAAGGCGGATGTCACGCCGATCACGCTCAATACGATCCACGTCAGCTCTGGCGCTCCGACGCGGGCGGCCTTCTGCATTAGCGTTCCCGTGGCGAGATTGCCGACGAGGATTCCGATTCCGACGATGGTGTTGTAGAACCCGTAGTGCGTGCCGACCAACCGGCCCCCGGCCAGCGAAACCACCATGTCCATTTCGAATGGAAACACCGCGACCGATCCGATTGCCAGCACTGCAGCACTAGCGAGGAGAGCCGCCACCGCTGCGATCTCGCCGGCACGGCTACCGTCGGGCAGCACGGCCATCGGAATGAACGACCACGCGAGAATCAGCATGCCGATCACCAGCGAGTGCCCGCGCCCCCACCGCTTGGCGAACCACTGTGTGATCTTCAGCTGGCCGGCGACCGCGACCACGCCGGAGATGACGAAAACACCTGCGACCACAAGCACTTCGGCATGCGGCATCAGGTACTTGGCCTGTAGCGGTAGCGCTAGATAGACCTGGAAGGAGAGCACGTACGAGCCGATCATTGCCGCTGCGAAGAGCAGGAACGATCGGTTGGCCACCACCGTTCGCCAGTCGTCCATTATCGAAGAACCTTCTCGGGGCTGGGTGGCGGTGTGCTGTGGGAGCGCGAAGAGTTGCGCGATCGTCAGAGCCGCAAAGATCGCGGCCGCCGCGGCGGCGGCTATGCGAAAATCGAGAATCATCAGCGCCAGACCGACCAGCGGACCGGCGAGGATGCCTCCTTGGTAGAAAACGTTGAACAACGCAAAGGCTTCGACGCGACGGGGACCGGCATCGTCGGCGAGATACGCCCGCACCGCCGGATTGAAGAGTGCACCAGCGAATCCTGTTGCAGCCGAGGCGATCAGGACGGCGGGTAAGGAGCCGGCGATGATCAGCAGGCCGAAGCCGACAGTGCGCAGTAGGCAACCGGCGACGATGAGCGGCTTGTATCCGATGCGGTCGGCCAAGGTTCCGCCGACGATGAACATGCCCTGCTGGGAGAAGTTGCGCACTCCCAAGACCAAGCCGACGGCCCAGGCGGCCAGCCCGAGCGGCCCGGCGAGGTATCCGGCCAGGTAAGGCATCAGCATGTAGAAGCCGAGGTTGATGCCGAACTGGTTGATCATCAGCAGCCGGCTCGGCCACCCGAAACTCCGGAACTCGGCGACGAGGCTCCTCATCGCATCGCCGCTATCGGATCCACCACCGTGGCGCACCGTGTCCATGAGGACACCACGCGGTGTGTCGGGCCATCGAGAACCTCCGGTTCGGTGGGGGGCGCTTCACCCACGAGACCGTGCTGCCGGCAGAAATCGTCGTTATAGATGGTGTCGAAGTAGCGTTGTGGGCCGTCGGGGAAGATCGCCGCGATCGTCATGTCCGCTGGATGGGTGCGCGCCGCCCAGCCGGCGACGAGGGCCACCGCCCCGACACTCCAACCGCCGCTGGCGTAGTGGGTGGCGGCCATCTTGCGGCATGCCCACACGGCTTCGGCAGGGGCAACCCAATGAACCTCGTTGAAGGCAAGGTAGTCGACGTTCGCCGGATAGATGCTCGACCCCAAACCCCGCATCAGTCGTGTCGCGGCCGGTTGACCGAAGATGGTGGAGCCCACCGTGTCGACGCCGATCAATTGCATGTCGGGGTTGAATTCTCGCAACACCCGCGCTATCCCGGCCGAGTGGCCGCCGGTGCCGACCGAGCACACCAGTACGTCGACGTTGCCGAGTTGCGCGTGCAATTCCAATGCCAGCCCGCGGTACGCGTCGACGTTATCGGGGTTGTTGTACTGATCCGGGTACCACGCGCTTTCGTCGGCGGCCAAAACCTGTAGCACCCGATCACGTCGCGCCTGCTGCCAACCGCCGTCGTGGTGCGGCTCGGTCACCAGATCGACATCGGCGCCGTAAGCCCGCAACATCCGCTGGATGATCGGCTCCATGCCAGGATCGGTCACCAGGGTGACGGGATGCCGATATACCGTGCCGGCGAGCGCCAAACCCAAACCCAAGGTGCCGCTGGTCGATTCGATTATTCTGCCGCCCGGTCGGAGCGCACCGCTCGCGCGCGCCCGTTCCACCATGTACATAGCCGGACGGTCTTTCATGCCGCCAGGACTGAAGCCCTCGAGCTTGGCCCAGAACCCTCGTTCAGCCGGTGCGAAGGGTTCTGTGATGCGCAGCACCGGCGTGCGGCCGACCATGGTGCCCGGCCAGTCGTAGCGGCCCAGGCATTTTTGCCCAGGCGTATGGAGTCTTCGATTATTAAGGGACAAAACGTGATTCATCTAAGTGATCGCTTCTGCATCGAGCCGCGGAAATCGGTAGGCGGCAGCTGAAAAGGGGCGACGGTCACCGACCGTGCCGCAGCCAGGCGGCGTGGTCTGACGCCACCGGATCAGCGTCGCGCGATGCAGAGCCGGGTGAGCGTCACCCGGCCAGACAGAACGTACGGTCGTATTTTGGGCGGACCGCGGATGGCGGCCAGTGCCGGTTGGTGCCAGCGCACCGCGACAACCGCTAGCGCGGTGGTCAGCCCAAACGCAGCCAGGGCGGTGGAGGCCCGCGGAAGAACCGCCTCGGCGAACGCATCTGGTGGCAGCGGGAGCGGCGCCTCGCCGATGTGCGGATGATCGATGACGATGGGCTGATCACCGACGAGGGCCGACGAAAGTGCATGTGGTCCATGCGCCGGGGTGATCTCGTTGACCGGCAGCGCCCATTCGGCGGCGACTGCGACGATCCACAACGCCAGCGCCAACGCGATTGCCGCGCGGGCCCGCGGCGCCGGGACGGCCACCTTGTCTCTCACAATGTTGCCGAGGCTAGCAGCGAAATGGCGATCGTCTCGCTCGGCTGGTGACTTGACGCCATCTCGTTATCGCGTCGCGACAGCAGCGCTCCCGCCGATGCGCGAAGACCTGTCAACGCTGGTGCAAAGGCTTCGCGGCGTTCCCAGAGTTGAGACACAGAATCCAGTCCACCCGCTGTTGGGAGCCGAGCTTCTTTACCAAATCTTCAGGGAACGACTACAGCAGTCCTACAGCCTTCGAGAAGACTTCCAGGCGTATCGGTGTTGATGTGGAGGATTTGCTGTGAGGATGAACAGGCCCATGATTATCGCAGCGGCAGCGCTGTCCGCTGCGTCCCTCGTCGCAGCGTGCAGCAACTCTGCGACCAACCCAGAGACATCGGCATCCCCCGCTCCGACTCAGACCGCAAGTGCAGCTCCAACTGCCGGCCACAATCATGCCGACGTGATGTTCGCCCACCACATGATCCCGCACCACCAACAGGCGGTCGAGATGAGCAATATGATCTTGGAAAAGCAGGGCATCGACCCGCGGGTGGCCGACTTGGCGAGGCAGATCAAGGATGCGCAGAATTCCGAGATCGAACAGATGCGGAGCTGGCTCGACCAGTGGGGTATGCCCGCAGCACGTGGGATGCCCGGGCCAAGAGGCACTGGGGGCAACATGCCACCCGGTCACGGCGGCATGCCTGGCTCTGGCACCGAAACCGGCTCTCCCCCTGCATCGCCCGCACCGAGCCGGCCGATGATGCCGGGTATGGGAGACATGCCCCGGATGGAAGGGATGATGTCGCCGGCAGATATGCAAGCCCTGCAGAACGCTCAGGGTGTTGAGGCCAGCAAGTTGTTCCTCACCCAGATGATCCCGCACCACCAGGGCGCAATTACCATGGCGCAGAACGAAATCGACAACGGTGAGTTCCTCGACACCATCGCGCTAGCCAAGTCGATCGTGAGCAGTCAGCAGAAGGAGATCGATACGATGAACGAGATACTCAAGTCGCTGTAGTGGGCGGCACCGTGTGGATGGCGTTGCGACTACGCATGCTCTGGTGCGCGTTGACTCACGCGCTGACCGTCGGCTCGGCGTGACGTCGGCCGGTGGATCGGCACCGCAACCGTGAAGGTGGTTCCTTTTCCGGGTCCGCCGCTGGTCGCGCTGATGTGGCCGCCATGGGCCTCCGTCAGCGCCTTGGCGATCGCCAGCCCGATCCCCGCACCGCCCCGGTCACGGTCTCGGGCGGTGTCTACGCGGTAGAAACGCTCAAAGAGATGCGGAAGGTGATCGGCGGCGACGCCTTCGCCGTCGTCGGACACGGTGAAAACCACGTCAATGCCAACAGTCCCGACAGCGAGGGTGACGTGGCCGCCCGTCGGGGTGTGGCGCAGCGCGTTGTCGAGCAGATTTCCGATCACCTGGGCCAGGCGCTGACCGTCGCCCCACAGCCGGGGGACGCCATCGGCCCGAACCTTCAGCGCCACACCATTTGCGGCATAGCGTTCGGCGACTGCGGCACTCACCGCGCCGACCAGTTGGCCGGGGTCAACCCATTCCGGTGCGATGGTGGTGCGGGCCTCCTCGGCTTGCGCGAGAGCGGCGGCGTCAGCCGAGAACCGCACCAACCGGCCGGTCTGCTCACGCAGCATCGCGATGGTCCGCGGGTCGAGGGTTTTCACCCCGTCCTCGACGGCCTCCAGGTACGCTTCGAGCACCGCCACCGGGGTGCGGATCTCGTGAGCTAAATCTCCAAATAGCCGGCGCCGGGTCGAATCCACCTCCTGCAGCCGTTGCGCCATCTGGTTGAACGCGGCTGCCAGCCCACTGAATTCGTCGCCCAGTCGCGGTGGTGTCACCCGGGTGTCGTAGCGGCCCTCGGCCACAGTCGTCGCTGCCGCTGATATCTCGGCGACCGAGCGTTGTACGCGCCGGCTCAGATAGACGGTGACCACAAACGCGATTAAGGCCGCCACCGCGATCGCGACGCCTATTGAAATCGCGGTGGCGTGCCGGTACGCCTGTTCGGCGTGGAACTGCTCACTGGAGTCTTGTGACACACCTGCCTGATGGAGATGCTCACGGAACAATGGCGGACCGACCAGTGACGCCACTACCCAGGTCGTGACACCCACGGCAAGCAACACCACTCCCTGCGCCAACAGCAACCGGCGGAGCATCCCGCTGCCCGCCCGCGCTCTCACTGCCCAGTCCCCATCCGGTATCCCACCCCCCGAACGGTGAACACGAACCTGGGGTCGGTGGGGTTGTCACGGAGTTTGCGTCGAAGATGTCCGACGTGGACATCGACGAGATGGCGGTTACCGACCCATGTTTCGCCCCAAACAGCTTCGATGAGCTGCCGCCGGCTCCACACCACGGCGGGGCGTGAGGACAGGACGGCGAGAATGTCGAACTCAGTGCGCGTCAACGCAATCAGCTCGTTGCCCAGATACACTTGCCGACCGGCGACATCGATCGACAATGGACCAAACTTTCGCGGAGCCACCACCTCGGTGCTCATCGGGTCTGGTGGGCCGACGGTGCGAGGACGCCGCAGCATGGCCCGAATCCGTGCGACCAACTCCCGTGGACTGAACGGCTTGGTCACGTAATCATCTGCGCCGACCGAGAGGCCGACGATCGTGTCGACCTCGGTATCGCGGGCGGTCAGCATCACCACATAGGCATCGGAGAAGGTCCGCAACTGGCGACAAACCTCGACACCGTCTATGCCGGGCAGGCCGAGATCCAACACCACCACATCGGGATCTACGTTCCGCGCGGCGTCCAGCGCTTCGAGCCCCGTGTGACGGACCGTTACCTCGAAAAGTTCGCGGGCGAGATAACTCGCCACCACTTCCGCCAGGGGCACCTCGTCGTCGACCACGAGGGCGCGGTAGCCAGGATCCGCGGTGCAGGTCGACGACTGCTCGGCGCTATCCATCACTCCATGGTGCCTTTCAACCGACCGCTTCTGGGCTGTTGACAACATCTTCGCCGAACTATCATCCGTCCTTAGCCACCGAAGTCGGTTATTCGGCTTGGGCGAGGGTGGCTGACGTGACGCCCCGCTCGGCTGCTGCGGCCGTGGCGAGCGTCGAGCGCCTCGCTACGCGGCTTGCCCTGTTCGATCAGCACCGCCAGTGCGGGTTGGGACGCACCGTGCTCCACGGCGCCAGGGTGTCCTGCCGGTAGATGGCGTCGCATGCATCTGTGGCTCGGTCATTATCACTTCCACCTCCTCCGCATGCTCCCGCCGCGGAAGTAGGCACGGGTCTCGCGGTAGACCAACGAAGCGATCAGCACAGGTCACGTTGCGCGGCGCTCAGGATGTCCATCGCTACGCCAGTCGCCACACCCAGGTCCTCCCGAATCATGATGACGACGTCGGGTGCCAGCACACCGGAGTTGGTGGCCGCGCACGCCCGGTGGCCCAGCGAGAGCAGCGGATCGGCTTGCAGGTACGTATAGCGTTCCTGCAAGCCTTCCAGGTATTCGTCTTCTGTCGCGCCGGCGGGAGCGGCAAAAAGTACTGCGAGGACCGCGGTCGCCATCCCAAGATGCATCAACGGAAACATGTGAGCCACCATCGCTAGTGTCAGATTCCAGTCGCCAGACCTCGATGATAGGCGCCGATGCGTTCGCCCGCGGTTACTTCAGCAAACATCCTTGTGCGCGCTGAGCAAGAACCCGGGCATCATCAGCATGCCGTCGGGGCTGCGTTTCACGTTGGACATCTCAACCGTGTCGTCACACATTGGTATGTCGTTGCCGTACAACGTCGCCGGTCGCACCTCGTCGACGATCCAGCGGGTCGCGAGGGTGTCGCGCAGTTCATCGGCAGTAAAACCGTTGGGCCCGGGCCCGTCGTGGCCGAAAGGTCGAACGGCGAAGGCCAGGACGAACAACGCGGCGCCGGGCGCGGCCGCCCGATGAATCGCCTCGACATAACCCTGCCTGCTCTCGACCGGCAACGTATGCAGGCACCCGCTGTCCAGCACGGTGTTGAACCGGCCGTCGTAGCCACCAAAGTCGGTGATGTCGGCTTGGGCGAACGTGGCTGAGGTCAGCCCCCGCTCGGTTGCCGCCGCCGTGGCGGCGGCGACAGCGGTCGGGCTCGCGTCCAGGCCGACGACCCGATAGCCCTGTGCCGCCAACGCCAGTGACAGTTCCGCGTGTCCGCAGCCGGCATCCAGAACCTCGCTGCGCACCTTGCCCTGTTCGATCAGCGCCGCCATTTCGGGCTGGGGCGCGCCGATACTCCACGGCGGCAAGGTGTTCTGTCGATAGACCTCGTCCCAGCCCAGCTGCGGTTCGGTCATTGTCGTCCTCTCCTCACACCCCGCTACGCGTGCGCATGTCCTCCGCATGCTCCTCGCCCCTGAAGTAGGCCCGGGTCTCGCGGTAGACAAAAGGCGACAGGATGACCAAGCCGATCAGGTTGGGCAGCGCCATCAGACCGTTCATGACGTCGGAGAAGGTCCACACCGTCTGCAGAGCCGTGGTTGCGCCGATGTAGATCACGATGATGAACAGGATCCGGTATGGGACCACCGCCTTGCGTCCGAACAGGTACTCCACGCACCGCTCGCCGTAGTAGGACCAGCCGAGCAGGGTCGAGAACGCGAAGAAGATCACGCTGAGCGTGACGATGATGCTCCCCCAGGTGCCGGGTAGACCTTCGGCGAATGCGCGCGCGGTGAAACTGGCGGCCTCGTCGGCGCCCGCTTCCTTCCACACGCCGGTGACGATGATCGTCAGCGCGGTGAAGCTCACCACCACCAGCGTGTCGATGAAAGTCTGCGTCATTGACACGAGCGCTTGCCGGACCGGATGGGTGGTCCGTGCCGCCGCCGCGGCGATGCCTCCGGTCCCCAGCCCGGACTCGTTGGAGAAGATGCCACGCGCGACGCCATACCGAATCGCCGCTGCGACGGCGGCTCCCGCGAAACCTCCGGTGGCCGAGGTGCCCGTGAACGCGTCGGTGAAGATCAGCCCCAAGGCGCCAGGCACCTCGCCGATGTTGAAGGCGAGCAAGGCTGCCGCCCCGAGGATGTAGATGACGATCATCACCGGGACGAACAGGCTGGTCACTCGGCCGATGCTCTTGATGCCACCGAGGATGACCGCGGCCGCCAGCACCACGATGACCGCGCCGGTGATCGGTGCGGCCACACCCCACTCTTCGTTGACGTTGGCCGCGACGGTGTTGGCCTGGGTCATGTTGCCGATGCCGAACGCGGCCAGCGCCCCTGCGACCGCGAAGAACCCGCCGAGGAAGATGCCCAGCGGCCCCTTGATGCCGCGCCGCAGGTAGTGCATCGGACCGCCGGACTGCTCACCGGCGGCGTCGGTGCGGCGGAACTTCACGCCGAGAAAAGCTTCGCTGTACTTGGTCGCCATACCGACCATGCCGGTGAACCACATCCAGAACACCGCCCCGGGTCCGCCGAGCGCGATCGCGGTTGCGACGCCGGCGATGTTGCCGACGCCGACGGTGGCGGCCAGGGCGGTCGACAGCGCCTGGTAGTGCGAGATGTCGCCTTCGGCGCCTAGGTCCTTACGCTTGACGAACGCCAGCCAGAACGCCAACCGGAACCGGCGCACCTGGATCCCGCGCAACAGCACCGTGAGATACAGGCCGGTCAGCAGCAGGAGCGGGATCAACAGCCACGGACCCCAGATGAAGCTGCTGGCATCGCCGAGAAGGTTGTCGAGAGTCGTCATCACACCGCCGCAATCGCATCAGACATCGGACTGGTGAAACGGTAATGCACCGGCGCGACTCGGGCACGCCGTCCGGCCATGGGGTGCGGGTGATTCGCGGTGACGGATGCGGGTATTCCTGTGCATCGATACCCGATGCTGAAGGGGACCCATGACGTCACCAGACTCGAACGACACCGAAGGGCAGCAGGATTCGTCCGGAACGGACGTTCCGCATGCGAACCCCGCATATTCGACTCCGCCGCCTGAGGGACTGCCCGACGCAGAGGATTAGTTGCAATGCAGCGATTTGTGGTGCCGCACCCGCGCCAGCCGCGGCTAACGCTCCACAAATCGCTGATCTCGGCCGAAATAGAGCTCCTGGGTTGCAATGCACACGAGTTGACCCGCCCGGTTGTACATCGTGGACGTGGTCAGACCACGACCGGCAATACCGCTGGCCGAGAACTGGTCCGAAAGCACCCAATCCGACAAGTCCACCGGCCGGTGAAACCACAGCGCGTGGTCGATCAGCGCGTTGAACGTGCCGATCGGGGTGGCGCGCCGCATCACGAGGGCAGCCTCGAGCATCGTGGTGCCCGACAGATACGTCAGCAGGCAACTGTGCAGAATCTCGTCGACGGGAACAGGTTCGGCGGGGCGCCACCACATGCGCAGCCGCGGAGACGGTTCGGGCAACTCGAGCGCAAGGCGCGGCGGCGCGTCGACGTAGCGCAGCTCGAACGGCTGCGGGCGCACCCAGTGGCCACTGAATTCGTCTGCGTAGCTTGACAACTGCTCCTGCACCGGAGCCAGTCGATCCGGGTCGCTTACCGCCGGCATCGGTACCTGGTAGTCCAGCGAGTTGACCGGTTCGCTCAGCGAGACCAATGCTTCGAGCAGGATGTGGCCGTCCTGCGTGGCGGTCACCTGCCGCGTGGACAGGGTGCCGCCGTCACGCGCGGGATCCACGCGCAGTTCGACGGGGTGGCGGGCATCGCCCGCGCGTACGTAGTAGACGTGCACGCTGTGCGGAACGCGCCCGGGCGCGGTCCGGCTGGCCGCCATCAACGCCTGGCCCGCGATATGGCCGCCGACGATGTGGTGCGCGGGGTTGTCGAGTTGGGTGGCGAGAAACAGGTGGTCCTCGCGGCGCTCCACCTCGAGGGTGGCGATGATCTCGGCCAACGACGGCGAACGGTAGGTCACCGTGGCATCATGCCGCAGCCGAACTGCGCGGGATCTGTCGAGCCGGTCCCGGTCTGCGCCTATACTCACCTATACAGGAACCAATCTATAGGTGAATCTAGGTGATCGTCGCTCATGGAGGGCAGCGTCTACACGCCGGGAGCCGGCCATTCCCCCCGTGTTCTGGCCGGACGCGACGCCTTGCTGCAGGACTTCGAGCTCATGCTCAACGATGTGTCGGTCCAGGGCCGTGTCCGAGCGCAGGACATCATCTTGGCCGGTCCCCGGGGCGTCGGCAAGACCGTCACTGTGACGGCCTATGGCACGCTGGCCTCCAGCACCGGCTACGAAGTCGTGAACCTTCAGGCCGTCGCCGGGCAGGCAGGGCTCGTCGATTCGCTCCTGCATAGGGCAACCGGCAAGCTGCAAGCTGGCGCCGGTCCCTGGCAGCGGGCAAAGAAGGCGTTCGATCGGCTTGCCGGCGTCAACGTTGGCGCGGCAGGTTTCACTGCCGGGTTCACCACCCGTTCGCCAGAAGAAGGCCGATTGCCGCCTACCGATGCCGGCACGCTGGCGGAGGCATTGCTGACCGTCGCCGCCGAAGTCCGCAAGGACCGGCCCAATGGCGGGCTGCTCATCACACTGGACGAGCTGCAGGTTGCCTCGCCCGCCGATCTGGCACTGCTCGCAGCCACACTGCACCGGCTCAACGTCGATCACCCCGAAGCCGCTGTCGTCTTCACCGGGACCGGGCTCCCGCACACGCCGGAGGCGCTTCGAAAGGCCGGCGTCACCCACCCGGACCGCCTGTTCATGTTGGAGCCGCTACCGCTCACCCTCAAGGCCGAGGACGCCGCGTACGCCATCGTGGAACCCGCGCGTCGCGTCGGCATCAGCTGGCAACCCGAGGCGGTCGAACGCATCGTGACGGCCAGCAACGGCTATCCGGCGCACCTGCAGCTCTTCGCCCACGCGACGTGGACAGTCGCGCCCGGGCCCAGCATCGTCACACTCGACGACGTCGAAATGGCATTGCCAAGAGCGGCTGCTCACTTGGAGCAACGCAGCCTCGGTCCCCGCTGGGATCGCATGCCGGACCGGCAAATGGAGTTCCTTGCCGCCCTAGCCCTGTGCGGGGGTCGCGCCACCACCGCACAGCTCGCGCGCATCCTCGGCCGGACCAGCCAGGAACTTTCCTGGATACGCCAGGCTCTCATCGAAGAAGGTGACGTATTCGCGCCAAAACGAGGTCAACTATGTCTGACTGTGCCTCTGATGGCCCCGTTTGTGCTGGCCCGCTACGAACAGGCGCGCCGCGACACCGGAGACGACGACGTCATCCTCAGCCTGGAATCCATGCGGGATAACGGCGGCATCGGCACGCCAGTATTGGACTCCGATCGCCGATCGTGACACGAACATGCCCTGAGGTCAGGGCATCAACGGGCTCCTTCGCGCGATCGCCGAGTGCGACCGCCCCGGACGGGGTACCCCGTCACCCGTGACGGACACGGAGCCCCGCGGGGATGAACCCGACGACAACGCCGCCGGAGCGGGCGGCCGGGACGCGGTGGTCATCTTCGCGCCCCTTCCTGTTCTCACCGTGACCATCGAGGACCGCTCCGGGGAAGCCGACATCCACGTCCACGCCGGGGGCCAGGGGGTGTGGCAGTCGCGGATGATGTCCTCGCTGGGCGTTCCGGTGGTGCTGTGTTCGGCCCTCGGCGGGGAGACCGGCGACGTGCTCAGCCACCTGCTGCCCATGCGCGACATCACGGTGCAGACGGTGCCGGTCAGCGCGCGCAACGGAGCGTATGTGCACGACCGGCGTACGGGCAAAAGGGAAGTCATCGCCGAAGCGGCCGGCAGCCCCCTTGACCGACACGAGCTCGACTCGCTCTACGAGCTCACCCTGACCGAGGGCCTGACCCACGGCCGGGTCCTGTTGTCCGGACCACAGGGCGACCGGGTGGTGCCCGCCGACCTCTACCGGCGCCTGTCCACCGATCTGAGCGCCAACGGCTGCAAGGTGGCCGCCGACCTCGCCGGCGAGCGGCTCGAGGCGGTGCTGGCCGGCGAACCGGACCTCGTCAAGGTCAGCCACGAGGAGCTGCTCGAGGACGGCCGGGCCAAGTCCGACAAGCCTGCCGACCTGGTCAATGCCATGCGCGCGATGCGCGACGAAGGCGCGTGCGCCGTCGTCGTGTCGCGATCCGGCGACGCTCCGGCCCTGGCCCTGCTCGATGACGACGACGTCGTCGAGGTCGTGATGCCGACGTTGGAGCCGGCCGATTCCGCCGGCGCCGGGGACTCGATGACCGCGGGCATTGTTGCCGCGCTGGCCAGCGGTCAACCGCTGCGCCGGGCGTTGCAGATCGGTGCGGCCTGCGGGGCGCTCAACGTCGTGCGGCACGGGCTGGGCACGGGCGGCGGGCAGGCCGTCGAAACGCTTGCCGAACGGGTCGAGCTGCGGCCATGGAAGTAAAGGAGTACGAGGGGTGCCACGCGCGCTGGTGACCAACGACGACGGGATCGACTCCCCCGGTCTGCACGCGCTGGTGGGGGCGGCGCAGAAGGCGGGGCTGGACGTGATCGTGGCCGCGCCGGCCGAGCAGGCCAGCGGTGCGAGCGCGGCGCTGACGGCGGTGCGCCGCGACGACCGCACGGTTGTCGAACCGCGTGAGCTGCCCGGTTTCGACGGCGTCGAGGCATGGGCGGTGCACGCCCAGCCCGGGCACATCGTCGCCGCAGCGCTCAACGGCTGGTTCGACCCGCGCCCGGAGCTGGTGCTGTCCGGAATCAACCACGGCGCCAACGTCGGACGGGCCATCCTGCACTCCGGCACCGTCGGCGCGGCGCTCACCGCGAAGATCAGCGACACCCGCGCGCTGGCGGTGTCGCTGGACGTCGCGCTGCACCCGACCGGTGAGCGGCACTGGGCCACCGCCGCCGGCCTGCTGGCACCGGTGCTCGATCTGTTGCTCGACGCGCCCGACGGCACGGTGCTCTCGCTGAACGTCCCCGATCGACCCGCTGACCTGGTGGGCGCGATCCGCTATGCGCGGCTGGCTCGCGGCGGCGCGGTGCAGACCCGCGTCGAGGAGGTCCGTGGCGGTGACGTGCGCCTCGCGGAGGTCGAGGTGTCCGATAAGCCGGAGGAGGGCACCGACAGCGCGCTGCTAGACGCCGGGCACCCGACGCTCACCGAACTGCGCTCCGTCGAGGCCGACGACGGCGATATCGTGCGGCGATGGTTGACGTCGCGGACTCAGGAACCCGGCTTGAGCGCCGCGTCGAAGAACGCCAACTCCAGCCGCATCGCCCGCCCGTAAGCCACGCGCGCGGCATCGACGTCGTTCGCGTGCTGGTCGAGCAGCCGCTCCAGCAGCGCCGCCACCTCCTCGAAGTCGGGATCGGCGTAGGTCTGCACCCACTGCGCGTACGGCCCGGCGGTGCCGGCGTCCAGCGTGGTGCCGATGTGGGCGTAGAGCCGCATGCACGGGGTCATCGCCGCGCACACCACGCCGATATCACTGGTGGCCGCGGTGGCCAGGAGGAACTCGGTGTAGGCCAGCGTCGCCGGGGCAGGCTCGACACCGGCCATCTCGATACCCCAGGACGCCGCATAGGACGCGTGCAACCCGAGTTCCTCACGCACGCCGGCGAGCAGATCGGCGAACGTCAGCAGCGTAGCCGTGTCCGAACTGCGAGCGAGGGCCAAACCGTAAGCGCGGGCGAAGGATTCGAGAAAGAACGCGTCCTGGGCGATGTAGCCGGCGAACAGGTTGCGGTCCAGCGAGCCGTCGCCGATACCGCGCACGAACGGGTTGGCCAGCACCTCGGCCACCACGTCGTCGTTCTCCGTCCACAATTGAGCTGCCAACATGCCCCGGACTCTAGCCCGGTGGCGCCAGCGGTGGGTCTAGGCCGTGATCCGCATTTCGCTACCCGGGTGGTAGCGCTTGACCCGGCGCAGGGTGTTTCGGTCGGTGTGGTGCATCTCCCCGCCGATGGCGGCAAGTCGCAGCACCAGATCCGAGGTGTAGCTGAACGTGTCGTCGTCGTCGAACGTGAAACTGCTGGTGAAGCCGGTGATCTCGGCGCGATCGAGTAGATAGCGGTTCTGCAGGATGCCGTAGCAGGGGTCACCGGGTGTGGCGTTGAAATGCAGCATGCGGTCGCCGACGGCGGCGTCGCCGCCGGCCAGGATTGCGATGCCCCGGCCGAAGACCACATTGCGAATCACCTGACCGTTGGCCTTGTCCCAGAGCAGGAAGCCGATCTCGTCGTGGAAGGGGTCCATGGCCTCTTCCCCGTGGCGCCAGGCCGTCATCGAGTAGTTGAGGCCCCAGAGCACCTGTTGGCCGTTCTCCTGAACCGGGATGGGCTTGAAAACGGCCCGCTCGAAATAGGTTGTCTCGCCGGTTTCGTCGTCGTGGTTGTGGTAGCTCAGATCGACACCGGCGTCGCCCTCCCACTCGCCGACCAGCGGCGTCAGCGGCCCAAGCTTCTGCGGGCCCCGGACAGCGGTGCGTTCGAGTGTTTGCGCGTTCATCTGCAATGCTCCATTCAATTGGCGGTTTCAGTTGAAACAGTTCGGCATTCCGGGCACCGGCCCCAGAAGGTCACCTCGGCCTCGTCGATGCAGAAGCTCTGGTCGTCGCTGGCCTGCAGACACGGCACTTCGCCTGTTGCGCAGGCGATGTCGACGATCGCTGCGCAGCTTCGGCAAACCAGGTGGTGATGGTTGTCGCCGGTCTCGACCTCGAAGAGCGTCCGCGAGCCCGCCGGCTCCACCCGCCGCAATATCCCCACCTTGGTCAGGGCATGTACCACGTCGTAGATCGCCTGGGTCGACACCTTGCCCAGCCGCTGCCGGACGCCGACGGTGATCGTCTCGACGTCGGCGTGCGGGTTGTTCGCCAGTTCGGCGAGCACCGCTAGGCGCGGCCGGGTCACTCGGAGGCCGGCGGCGCGGAGTTTGTCCTCGGCGCTTCGCATCTGATCCTCGATTCTGGAGTTCGTCAAGATTAACCTGAGCTATTGTCTTGCGCAAGACAAGTCTTGTGTGTTGCAAGAACGTGTGATGATGCGGGTATGTGTCAGTACGGGATCCGCGGATCTTCGGGTGCGTCCAGCACGTCATGCAGCCGCTCCAACGCGGCGATGCACTGGGCTCGCTCGTCGGGACTGAGCCGATCCAACGCCTTCTTGAGCTCACGGCGCCGCCGTGTCTCCACCTTCTTCACCAACCGACGGCCCTCATCGGTGAGGGCGAGTACGACGGCGCTGCGGTTGGCGGCGTCGGGACGGCGCACCAGGTGACCCGACGCGTCGAGCCGATCGACCAAACGGGTGATCGATGAACCACCGACGCCGAGCACCTGGGCACATCGGGTGGCTCCCGCCTCACCGAGGTCGTCGAGCACCCGCAGCAGCCGAAATTGTGGCAGTGAGACTTCCAGGTCTTCGACACTGCGCAGGGCCACCCCGACGAGATCGCTGGTGGCAAGCTGAACGGCCGCTAACTCGCGCACCGTCGAATCCGTCGGCTTCTTGCTCACCACGTCGCGAGTATCGCACGCACGATGCGGCCGAACTCGGCGTGCTCAACGGGCTCCGGTATCCGCGCCGGCGGCCTCGTCCTCCACCCGCAGGTCGATCTGCTCACTGAGGTAGCGGATGATGACCGCCAGCATCGCGGTCGTCGGAACGGCGAGGAACGCGCCGACGATCCCGAACAACGCACCGCCGGCGGTCACCGCCAGCAGGATCACCGCGGCGTGCAACTTCATGACGCGGCTCTGCAGAAAAGGCTGCAGCACATTGCCTTCGATCTGCTGCACCGCGATGATGACGGCGAGCACCAGCAACGCATTGACAAAACCGTTGGCCACCAACGCAATCAGCACGGCGAGCGCCCCGGCCACGAAAGCGCCGACAAACGGCACGAACGCTCCGATGAAGGTCAGCACCGCCAGCGCCGGAGCCAGGGGCACACCGAGAATCAGCAGCCCCGCGCCGATGAACACCGCGTCGATCAACGCCACCCCGGCCTGTGCGCGGATGAAGCCGCCGAGGTTGTCCCACATCCGGGTGAGCACCGCGTCGAGGTGTCGCCCCGCGCGACGACCGGTGAGCCCGGTCAGCCAGGGCACGAACTTGCGACCGTCTTTGAGGACGAAGAACGACAGCACGACGGTCAGGACCAGGGTCACCAGGACGCTGCCGACCGTGCTCACACCGCTGACAACCCCTGTCGCGATCGCCGAGGAGGATTCCCGCATCGCGTTCACCAGTGATTCGACGAAGCGGTCCAACTGTTCCTGCTGCAAGTTGATCGGCGGGCCTGCGATCCACTCCTGCAGCCTGTCGATGCCCGCGGTCGCCTGGTCGACCAGTGCCGGCATCTGGTCCAGCAGCGGAGGAACGATCAGCGCAATGAGGCCCGACGCGATCGCCAGGAACAGCACGAGCGTGGTCAGCGCCGCGGCCGCCGGCGGCATACCGACACGGTCCACCAGGACCCGCGCCGGCGGCCACAGCACGGTACAGAGCACGACCGCCAGTAGCACCGGCAGGAAGATCACCCACAGCTTGGCTGCCACCCAGCCGAGTACCACCGCACCAGCGGCGATCGCCACGATGACCACCGACCACTTCGCCGCCGACAGCGCGCCGCTCGCGAGCAGCGTTCCGCGATCCGGCCTGGGCGCGGAGTCGTCGGAGCTGGGTTGACCCACGCGCGTCACTTACCCCGACGCCTCGGATCGAAAACGGCAGGAACGTGGCCTGACTAGACCGTGAACCCGCCGTCGACGTTCCAGTTGGCGCCGGTCACGTACCCCGATTCCGGGCCCGCCAGAAAGCTCACGATGGCAGCGACGTCGCTGACATGCCCGTAGCGGCCGAGCGGCATCAACTTCTTGGCTCCCTCGGAGAAGTCACTGCCGTTGTCGGGATTGGCATCGGTGTCGATGGGGCCCGGCTGCACGTTGTTGACGGTGATGCCGCGTGTGCCGAGATCGCGTGCCAGGCCGCGGGTGAACGAGGCGACCGCGCCTTTGGTCATGCCGTACACCGAAAACCCCGGCAGCGGAATCTGATCGGCGTTTATGCTGCCGATGTTGATGATCCGCGCGCCCTTGCCGAGATGTTTCACCGCGGCGCGGACCGCCCAGAACATTCCGCCGATGTTGACCGCCACCAGACGGTCGAACTCCTCGCCCGGAAACTCGTCGATCGGTGCCATATGGGCGACGGCGGCGTTGTTCACCAGCACGTCCAGCCCACCGAGTTCGGCGACGGTCTGCTCGACGGCGGCGGTGACCTGCGCGGGATCGGCGGCGTCCGCCTGGATCGCGACGGCGCGGCCGCCGTGTTCGGCGACTTCGGCGACGAGTTTCTCGGCTTCGGTCGCTGAGGCCGAGTACGTGAAGGCGACCGCGGCGCCGTCAGCTGTCAGTCGCCGTACTGTCTCCGCGCCTATCCCGCGGGAACCTCCAGTGACCAACGCGCGCCGACCGGTCAGGGGTGCTGTGCTCATTTCGGGGCCTTCCTCAGAGTTACGAACCGATATGTTCCTTAGTACGCTCAGGTCAAGACATTAGGTTGCGGGGATATTCCCGGTTTTCGGGATCGCAGAGAGGAGGCTGGGCCATGGCGGTGGGACGGCCGCGGGAGTTCGACCCCGATGCGGTGGTGGACGCGGCGATGAAGCTGTTTTGGGCGCGCGGCTTCGACGGCGTCTCGATCTCCGACGTCACCGCCGCAACGGGGGTCAACCGCCGCGGCATCTACACCGAGTTCGGGTCCAAGAAACAGTTGTACGCGCGGGCCGTCGAGCGCTACCACACCGGACCCGGAGGTTATCTGGTTGAGGCGCTCACCCTGCCGACCGCGCGCGGTGTCGCCGAGGCGGCGGTGCACGGCGCCGCCGACACCGTCAGCACCGGACCGCGCGGATGCCTCACGGTCGACGACGGCCCGGGGCTGGCCGAAATGCGCGAGGACACCGTGCAATTGATCGCCCAACGGTTCGACGAGGCGGTCGCGGACGGCGAACTGTACGGTGTCGACACCATGGTGTTGGCGCGCTGGCTGGCCGCGGTGTGCCAGGGCATCGCCGTCCAGGCGCGAAGCGGGGCGAGCCGCGCGGATCTGCACGCCCTGGCCGAACGGGCACTGGCGGGCTGGCCCAGCTAGTTTGCGGCGTTGGCCTTGAGCGTCACCAGCGCGTCGGTGCTGAGCCGGGCCAGCTCCTGGGCTTCGGCGACGTCGTAAGCGGCGTCGAACAACTCGGTCATCCGCCGGTTGGTCAGGTTTTCGACCTCGTCGTAGCGGTCCTTCTTATCGGCGCCGTCGGCATACGGTTCGGGCCACCCGAACATCGCGGCGTACTGAGCGCCCTTGTTGAGCATGTGCGCCTCGATCGGGGCGATACCGGAGATGGTGAGCGCGTTGAAGTGCACCCCGGCCCGCAGCTCCCGCAGCACGAACATCACCTGCAACGCGCGTGCCGGGGCGTCGTCGGCCAACGGCATCGCGCGCCATCCGGCATACAGCGGCAGCCCGGCGGCCGGCGTCGAGGCGATCAGCTTCTCCCCCAGTTCGGCGACGCGCTGCAGACCCGTCGCACCGGTGAGGTACTTGCGCGCGAACTCGGCGGCCTGTTCCCAATAGCGTTGCGCCGCACCGGCGGCGCCGTCGACCGCCCGGCCCTCGTCCCACAGCGCCGCCAAACCGGTGGGTTCGAACACGGCGAACACCGCCGCGACCGTGGCGCCGGTGGTCTCACCCAGCACACCACCGCGGCCGGCGACGTATCCGGCGAACGGGTTCGCGTAGCCGGCGGCAGCGCTCTCGCCGAACGTCTCCGGATGCAACATGAAAACCGCGACCGCTTGCTCCATCGCGGTTCCGGTTTCGGCGGCGGCGTCAAACATGTCGGTGGTGCGCATGGCGAATCCTTCCTCTTCCGTCATCGCGGGTGGTCCGATGGACGAGACTAAAGCGTGTCGAACAACTCTGGTGTTCGGCGCCGCCCTTCTCGGGCGTCCGTTGGTTCAGGCCGCGGGTGCGGTGTGAACGTCGGTTCCCGCGTCATTCGGGCTGGTTTCACCAACACGAGGGTGTTGGTCAGCGCCGTCCCGTCGGCGGACATTGGTGGCCCGGCCTCCTGCTTGGGGGTCCGGGGATCGATAAGGGTCGTGAAGGGCCTGGCCCCAACGGGCCAGATTGGTCGCCGCGTTGGTGTCTCTGTCGGCGGTATGCCCGCAACCGCAGGTGAACACCCGATCGGCCAGTGTCATCGCCCTGTCGACTACCCCGCATTGGGGGCACAGGCGCGTCGAGGGGTACCAGCGGTCGGCTTGGACGAGCTGCCCGCCGCGCCAGGCCTGCTTGTAGCGCAGCATCCGGGCGAACTCTGACCAGCCGGCATCGGAAATGGCGCGAGCCAACCGATGATTACGCAGCATTCCCGCCACGTTGAGGTTCTCGATGACGAGCCGGTCGTGGGTCTTGACCAGCTCGCCGGATACCTGATGCAGAAAATGGCGGCGCACATTGGCGACACGATGGTGATGCCGACCCAGCCGGGCCGCGGCATCCTTGCGGTTATGTGATCCTTTCCTCTTACGCGACAACGACCTCGCCAACCGCCGTTGCTGTTGCATGCCGGCGGCTAACGCTTTGGGCGCGTCGCTGATGCGGGCGACCTCGGTGCCCTCGGCGGTGGCGGCGACCAGAAACGCCGACAGGCCGCGGTCCACGCCCACCCAGCCGCCACCATCGTCAGGGCGGGTCGGATGTTGGTGGTCGGGGTGCAGGTCAGCGGCCTGCACGTTCAGCGAGATCCACCACCGGCCGCCGTGGTGGCTGATGGTGGCGAACAGGATTTTCGCCCGGCACTTGGCGAGCATGCGGCGCAACCGGCGGGTGTCGTCATGCACCCCGACCAATCCGATGCCAGGCAGCGTGACTGAGCGTGGGCGATTATTGTCGCCGATGCGGATGGCCGGCGGTTTGCCTTGCCGATGTTTATTGCGTAGCCGAAACGATGGGATGCCCCCATTCTTCTTCTTGAAGCGCGGGAACCCGACCCGCTTGCCTTTACGCTTTCCCGATCGCGAATCAGACCACGCTTTCAGGCCTTTACCGAGGTCGACGGCGGCTTCCTCGAACACCTGCTGGCACACCGCACGCCGCCAGGGCAGTCCGGTCACCAGCAGCGCGGCCTCACCGTGGGCATCGACGGTGAAGACCCGCCCGGCGTCCTCGGTTTTCTTCCACGCGTTGAACGCATTGATCAGATCAAACCCCGTCCACGGCACCTCAACACCAGCATCGGTCTTGCGCCCGGTGAGCGCGGATTTCACGATCACAAGGCACTGGTTGAACGCGAACCGCGACGCCCCGGCATGCCGTGCCAGCACCTCGTACTGCTCGACCGTGGGGTCCAGACAGAAGCGGAATGTGGTGTGCCGACTCATCACCCGTCAACGTTCCACAGCCCACCGACAAATCCCTGGCCCGTCGGAACGCACCAGGGACTGGATCAACCACTGCCGCCGAATCGATCGTCAGTATGAAAACCACCCTGCAAGCACACGAACGCTTCGTCCAGCACAGCCAAATTGCTACCGGTCAGCAGGCTCGACCGCAGCCGGTTGTTCGACACGCTCTAGGCGTGTTCCGGACATGAAAAAACCCGCCGCCACAGCGGGCTGCGCGACGGCGGGTCCTCTTACTCTCGACGTGCGGTCGACTAGCCGCCCGACGTTCAGAGCCCGCAGAACGCAAGCGCCATCGCCGGGGCCGCGAGGGTGGCGAGGACAAACACCGACATCGCCACCTCCTGCGGTCGACGCGACCGGTTCTCCGCCTGCGTGAGTCGCACCACGCGGTCCACCACGGCGGCGCCTGCGGCAGCCAACGCCCCTTCGGGAACGCGGTGGCGGGTGCTCAACGCGACCAGGCTGGCGACCAGCGGCGCGCGGCCGTGTGTGCGGCTGGCGGCATCGTCAGCGCACATTTCGAGCAGGGGCGGCACCGCCTGGGCTGCGGTGCGCATCAGCGGCACCTTCGGCAGCGCCGCGGCGAGGGCGTTCAAGAGCGCAATGACGTGGTGGTGGTGTCCACGCAGGTGCGCGCGCTCATGGGCGAGCACTGCGGCCAGCCCGGCCGGGTTCAGCAGGTCCAGCGCTGCGGTGCTGACGACGATCGCGCTTCGCCGTCCGCCGGAGACGCAATACGCAACGGGCTGCTCCGCGCTGACGGCGACGACGCCGGAGTGGTCGGCCGGCCGGCCGATGATCCGCACCGCTTCGGCGTGCTCGCGGTTACGGCGGCGTGTTCTGGCCAGCGCCACGATCACGCGTCGCGCGGTCTCAACGGCCACCCCGGCGGTGAGCGCGAGGAGGCCGGCGACCAACATCGTCGCGAGTGCGGGTGGCAGCAATACAGCCCCGGTGATGCCGAGTGTTTCGACGCAGAAGGTCACCGCGGCGCCGGTGAGCAGGCTCGTCGCGGCGCTGACGATCAGAATGGCCAGGGCCGATACCCACGCGATCGATGCGGTGGCGACCGTCGCCAGCCAGGCGGCGACCGACAGCCGAGGATGCAACCCATTGATGCGGCGGCTGGTGAGCAGCGCAGGCGCCAGCCAACTCAGGACCACTGCATAGGCGATCAGGAACGTGACCGCGTTCATGTGGACTCGCCTTCCGCCGCGCGCTGAAGCACCTGCCGCAGCTTCGCGGATTCGTCGTCGGCCATCTGTTCGAGGAAGAAGTTGAGGATGAGCTCGCTGTCACCGCCGGATTCGAACACGGTCCGCATCAGCTTCGCGGAGTGCTCTTCACGGCTCATGATCGGCACGTACTGGTAGGCCAGGCCGACCTTCTCCCGTGACAGCCAGCCCTTGCGAAACAGGTTGTCCATCGTGGACATCACGGTGGTGTAGGCGATCTGCCGCCTGGCGGCCAGCTCGTCATGCACGCTGCGCACCGTGGACGGCTCCGACCTGGACCACAGCACGTCCATCACGACGGCTTCCAGGTCGCCGAATCCCCTGATTGCCACGTCTAACACCACCCGTACCGTTGTGCCGTCATGCCGTCCCGCCGCGGCTCATGGGCCCGGCCATGCCCAACCTACTTAGCGCGATAGTAGCTCTGTCACCCAACGGATGCGCCTTCCCGCCGCCGCTGACCGGAATCGGATTCCGTCGAGTTCGGATCCGCAGGACCGGTGCGAGCCTGGGTGCGGCGATGCCAAAGCCGGTAGCCGCGCCAGGCGATGAGTGCCAGGACGACGCCGAGAATCACGACCGGATCACCCGCGGTGGCCGACAGGCGACCCAGCCATGCCTGTAGGTCGTAGGTCGCGTCGACGGTCAGCACACCGCCGAGATTGGCTGTGCCGTCGGTGAAGATGAACACCGCGCCGATCGCGACCAGGATGAGCCCGGCGATAAGCGATGTGGTGTGCGTCTGTACCGGACCCACCCGGACCGGGCGGCCCCGCAGCGCGGTGCGGTTGGCCAGCCCGAAGCGGTCCCACAACCAGGCGAGCAGGAACAGCGGTGCGGCCATGCCCATGGCGTAAACCGCCATCAGCACCGAACCGTAGACCGGGTCGGCGCCCATCGCCGACATCGTGAGCACCGCCCCCAGTAGCGGACCAGCGCAGAAACCGGCCAGCGCGTAGACCGCTCCGAGCGCGAGGACCGACAGCGTGCTGGAGATCTTGATCCGGTCCGTCAACCGCTGTATGCCGGGTACTTGGAACCCCTTGCCTAGCAACGTCATCAGGCCGAAGCTGACCAGGACCAGGCCGCCGATCAGCGTGACTTCGCTGCGGTAGCGGGTGACGGCACTGCCCACGAACCCCAGACCGGCGCCCATCGGCATCAACACCAGACACAGCCCGATCCAGAAGACGAAGGTCCGGCGCATCAGCAGGTGCACCCGG
This sequence comes from Mycolicibacterium sp. XJ879, assembly GCF_053483935.1. Classification (NCBI taxonomy): domain Bacteria; kingdom Bacillati; phylum Actinomycetota; class Actinomycetes; order Mycobacteriales; family Mycobacteriaceae; genus Mycobacterium; species Mycolicibacterium sp. XJ879. Next base: position 226,569 of record NZ_JBEFTH010000002.1, on the reverse strand, counting down.
TCGAACGCGTAGGCGAAGAACGACGGTAGGAGCAGCGCCGAACACGGGCTCAGCAGCGAAGCCAACCCGCCAAGGAACGCGCCGAGCAAACCGATGCCGCTCATCAGTTGTTCAACGCTTCGGTGATCTCGCGCACGAACTCGTCGGTGGGTTGTGCGCCGAGCAACGGGACGTCGTTGATCAGAAACGCCGGAGTGCTGGGGACGCCGATGCGGTTACCTTGCGCCAAGTCGGCGTTGATGGCGTCGTCGAAGTCGGTTCCGCGCATTCCGGCGACGAACCGGTCGATATCGGCGACGCCGGCCTGCTCGGCGAAGCCGATCAGCGCATCTTCGCTCAGGTCGGCTTTCGCTCGATCCGGTGATGCCGCGTACACCGCCTCGTTGAACTCCCAGAACTTCCCCTGTTCGGCGGCTGCCCGTCCGGCCCGAGCGGCCAGCTTCGACTCTTCGCCGAAGATCGGGAAGTCACGCCACTCAATGCGAAGGGTGCCGTCCTCGACGAAGCGCTCCACGAGTTCGGGTTGGGTGTCGCGGCTGAACTTGGCACAAAATGGGCAGCGATAGTCGGAGAACATCACCATTGCGACGGGGGCGTCCGGATCTCCGAGCGCGAACGGGTCGCCGTCCTGCCGGCGTTCCACCGGGGCGACGCCGGATTCGGTGGCGGGTTCGTCGGGGCTGGCTGCAATCGAGGTCGGCGCAGCCCCCGCGGCCGGACCAGCGACGTCGGTGTCGGCATCCATCACCAGATAAAGGATCAGCGCTACCGCGACGACGACGAGACCACCGAGAAATATGAGGTCCTTACCGACGTTGTCTCGCCGCGAACCGCTCACTGTCCACCTCCGTGCTAGCGTTCTACGTATCTACTGCGTAGGTACGTAGGAATTTGTAGCACACCTACCGCAGCAATGCGATCGGGAGAGGGAGGCCGCAAGTGGGGATCGGTCCGCACCAGAAGCGGTTGCAGTGGTCAGCGGGTGTGGCGCTCGTCATCACCCTCGTCGTTGCGATCGGTTGGCTGCAGATTCGTTCGGGTTCCGGAGAAGCCAACACCGTTGCCATGTCGACACCGCCGCCGGCGGTGCCCGCGTCCGTCACGATCGCGCCCCCGCCGCAGGCGACCGGGATCAATCCCCTGAGCGACGTACGGGTCAGCGCCAGCACCGGAACCCTCACCGGCGTCACGCTTGTCGATGACACCGGCGAGGCGGTGCCGGCTTCGACGGACTCGGATAGCCGCACCTGGACCGCCGGTGCAGCGCTCGAGTACGGCCGCACCTACACCGTGACCGTGTCGAGTTCCGGCCCTACCGGAATACCCGCCACCCAAACCTCGACGTTCACGACGCTGACACCGCAGGAGCAGACGCGGGTCACCTTCACCACCACCTCGGGAGCCGCGTTGGCCGACGGCGGCACTTACGGTGTCGGCACCGTCGTCGTGGCGCGCTTCGACGAGTCGGTACCCGATCGCGCCGCCGCCGAGGAGCGCTTGTCGGTCACCACCGTGCCCGCTGTCGAGGGCTCTTGGTACTGGATGGACGACCGCCGTGCGCACTGGCGTCCGAAGGACTACTACCGCCCCGGCACCGAAATCACCGCACGCGCAAACATTTACGGCGCACATCTGGGCGACGGGCGCTACGGCGGGCAGTCCAGCCACGCCTCGTTCCGCATCGGGGATTCGCACGTGTCGATCGCCGACGATGCAACCAAGCAGATCAGCGTGTACGAGAACGGGGAACTGGTGCGCACGATTCCCACATCCATGGGCATGGGCGGCTCGGAAACCATTGGGGGAAAAACGATCTCCTTCTGGACGCAGCCCGGGGTGTACACCGTGATGGGTAAGGCCAACCCGGTCGTCATGGACTCTTCGACGTACGGGCTACCGGTCGACTCGGCCGAGGGCTACCGGACGACGGTCAACTACGCCGTCCGCCTCACCAGCAGCGGGATTTATGTCCATGAGCTGGAAAGCACCGTGTGGGCCCAGGGGAACACCAACGTGTCGCACGGATGCCTGAACGTCAACGCCGACCACGCCCGTTGGTTCTACGAATTCTCCCGTCCAGGCGACGTTTTCGAGGTACGCAACACTGAAGGGGACCCGTTGCCGATCTGGCAGAACGGGGATTGGAGCGTGTCGTGGGACGAATGGTTGGCTGGCAGTGCGCTGCGGAGCTGAAACGGGATCGAACGCAGGAAGGCCGCGCGATGCAAGTGACGAAGAGGCACGCCCAAGGGCTGCTGGCTGGGGTGGTCGCCGTCGTGGTGATCGCCGTGCCCACCGACATCATCGACACGCCGTTGTTCAGTCGAGACGTGCCCGTGCGGTGGTGGGAATATCCGGTGCTGATCGCGACCGGTGTGCTGACGGCGGCGTGGGTCGCGATCGGAGGTGCGCGGCGCAACACCGGGTCGATGGCCTCTGGGCTCGCGTTGGTGACGTTCGCCGTGGGATGCCCGGTCTGCAACAAACTCGTCTTGCTCGCGGTCGGCGCGTCCGGCGCGCTCAGCCTCTGGGCGCCCCTGCAACCGGTGCTGGCCGGGTTCTCGTTGGCGTTGCTGACGGTCCTGGTCGTGCTGCGGTGGCGACGCCGGCCCTGCGTGTCCGGAGTCGTATGCTCCGGAACCCCTATGCAACAAGGAGTTCCGGAGCCTGACGGTGTCAGCTCGCGAGCAATGCGTCGATCTGGTTGATCGCCTGCCTCGAGCCTTCTTCGACGCCCATCTCGAGCACCTTCTGCAGCCCTTCGGCCGACGCGTACGTGCTGACGTAGGTGACCCTGGTGGCCCCGTTGTCGATCGGCTCGAACGTGTAGACGCTGTGCGCGACGGGCATATCGCCCGCCGGCTTGAGGTCATCGTCGGCGAAGCCGTCTTCGAAACTGAAGCTGCGTGGCTCGTCGACGGCGGTGACCTTCCAGTAACCACCGAACTTCTCGCCTTCGGGGCCGGTCATGTAGTAGGTGACCGTGCCACCCGGTGTGAGTGCATGCTCTACCACGGTCGCCGGATAGCCCGGCGGACCCCAGATCTTCTCGAGCTGGCGCGGGTCGGCGTAGATCTGCCAAATCCGCTCGACGGGCGCCGCGAACTCCGCGGTGATCGTCAGGGTGAGGTCGTCGATGTTCTTGCTGATGTCGGTGACAGGCATGGTTATTCCTCGTTGAGTAGGTCGTCGATGCGAGCGATGCGGCCACGCCAGACGTCTTCGAGCTCGGTGAGCATCGAGGCGACTGAACGCACCGCCTCCACCTCGCCGCTCGCCAATTGCTCTCGCCCTTGGCGACGCTTGGAGATCAGGCCTGCCTTCTCCAGCACGGCGACGTGCTTTTGCACTGCGGCGAAGCTCATGTCGTACTTCTCCGCGAGTGCGGTGACCGAATGTTCCCCGGCCAGTACCCGGCGCAGGATGTCGCGCCGAGTCCGGTCGGCCAGGGCGTGGAAGAACGCGTCCGCCCGTTCCTCGTCCTGACCGGTCACGTCCATAATATACAACCGCTCGGTTGTAGATTGTCAATCGGGGGTTCTCGTGACGGTGACCGACACCGGGCATTCCTGCGCCACGACTCGCCTGGTCCGGTCAGCCCGATGTGATCGATGGCGAGGTACTCGCTGGGCGTGAAGCAGTCGTGGATCTACACGTCCGTCATATGACTATGGTTCAGTTGACAGAGTCACTCTGTCAACTGTAGCTTGCGCGATATGCGGGTACGACTGCTGGATACCTGGACCTCGACGCTGCCGAGCGACGACGACCATCCCTATCGGACCGGTCCGTGGCGGCCCCAGGTGAACGAGTGGAGCGCCGACGACCTCGACGTCGTCGCAGGCGAGGTGCCCGCCGATCTGGACGGGATGTATCTGCGCAACACCGAAAATCCGTTGCACCCAGCCGCCACGGCCTACCACCCGTTCGACGGCGACGGCATGATCCACATCGTCGAGTTCGGCAACGGAAAAGCGCACTACCGCAACAGGTTCGTGCGCACCGACGGCCTGCTCGCCGAGAACGAGGCCGGTGCGGCGCTCTGGGCGGGGTTCATCGAGATGCCCTCGGCCGCCAGACGCGCCGACGGGTGGGGTGCTCGTACCCGCATGAAGGACGCGTCGAGCACCGACGTCGTCGTGCACCGCGGCGTGGCGCTGACCAGTTTCTACATGTGCGGTGACCTCTACCAGATCGATCCTCACACCGCCGACACCGTCGGCAAGGAGACCTGGCACGGCTCCTTTCCGGCGTGGGGCGTCTCGGCGCACCCCAAGGTCGATCCCGTCACCGGCGAACTGCTGTTCTTCAGCTACCGCAAGGAGGCGCCCTACCTGCGCTACGGGGTCGTCGACAAGGACGCCAACCTCGTGCACCACACCGACGTTGAACTGCCGGGCCCGCGGATGCCGCACGACATGGCGTTCACCGAGAACTACGTGATTCTCAACGACTTCCCGCTGTTCTGGGAGCCTTCGCTGCTCAAACGCGACATTCACGCACCGGTCTTTCACCCCGACCTGCCGTCGCGGTTCGCCGTGCTGCCCCGCCGCGGCGACCAATCGCAGGTGCGCTGGTTCGAGGCCGCGCCCACGTACGCGTTGCACTTCGTCAACGCGTTCGAAAACGGTGACGAAATCGTGCTCGACGGGTTCTTCCAGGACAACCCGACACCGTCGACGGAAGGCGCTCGGTCGTTGGAGGAGGCGGCCTTCCGCTACCTCGCGCTCGACGGCTTTCAGTCCCATCTGCACCGCTGGCGCTTCAACCTGACCACCGGGGCCACCTCCGAAGAGCGGATCAGTGACAACTTCACTGAGTTCGGCATGCTCAACGGCGATTTTCAGACCCGGCCGTACCGCTACGTCTATGCCGCGACCGGTAAGCCCGGGTGGTTCCTGTTCGACGGCCTGGTCAAGCACGACCTGCTCACCGGAACCGAGGAGCGGTTCATGTTCGGCGACGGGGTGTTCGGCAGCGAAACCGCGATGGCGCCGCGACCCGGCGGCGGCGCGGAGGACGACGGCTACCTTGTCACGCTCACCACCGACATGAACGACGACGCGTCCTACTGCCTGGTGTTCGATGCCGCCCGCGTCGGCAACGGACCGGTTTGCACCCTGCGGTTGCCTGAACGCATCTGCAGCGGAACGCATTCCACCTGGGTGGCCGGCGAGGAGTTACGCCGCTGGCCCCGGCGCCAGTGACAGCGTCCGGCGACCTGAACGCCGTCGCGCGGATGCTCGCCCTGCTGGGCGACGAGTGGACCCTGCTGATCGTGCGCGAATCTCTGCTAGGCGCACGGCGTTTCACTGACTTCGCGGCGCTGCCCATCTCCAACGCCGTGCTCACCAGCCGACTGCGCACGCTGGTCGACGACGGGCTGCTGGAACGGCGTATCTACCAGGCGCAGCCACCACGCGCCGACTACCACCCCACCGAACCCTGCCAGGCGCTGTGGCCGGTGCTGGTGTCGATATGGCATTGGGAACGCACCTGGGTGGACACCCAGACCTCGTCGCTGCCTGACATGCGCCACCAAGGATGTGGTCACGACTTCTCACCGGTGCTGCGCTGCGGGAACTGCCGGCGGCCGGCCGGGCCGGACGTCATCGATGGCCGGTGGGGGCCCGACGGCGGTTGGCAGCGCTCTGTTCCACAGGCAGCGACGCGCCGCCGCATCCGCGGTGACGCAGCGGCCGAAGCCGGCCTCTTCCCGCACACCATGGCGATCTTCGGGAACCGGTGGGCATCGGCCGTCGTCGGGGCGGCCTTTCTCGGAACGCGCCGGTTCAGCGACTTCCAGAGCCGACTGTCGGCACCAGCGGCAGTGGTGGCCGACCGGTTGCGGGTGTTCTGCGACATCGGCGTCCTGCAGGCGACCGCCCACCCCCAGCGCGCCGACTGGTCCGAATACCACCTCACAGCCAAAGGGTTGGCGTTCTTTCCCGTCGTCGCCACCGCAATCCACTGGGGTGAGCGCTATCTCGGCTCTCCGGATACCCCGGCGTTGATCCTCGGCCACACCGAGTGCGCGCAGCCGTTCATTCCGGAGTTGGCCTGCGATCAGTGCGGGCAGGCCCTGGCCGGCAGCGCCGTCGAGGTGGTCGCTAGCCGGTGAAGCTTTCGCCCTTTGTCGATTGGTCATGGCTGGTGTAGGTCAGTGGGATCTGCCGATTCTTGGCGATTTTGTTCAGCATCGCGATCCGCTCGCGCGCGGCCGCGCCGGTCCTCTTTCTGTGCTCGCGAATGGGGTTGGACCACGGCAGCTTGTCGGCCACCATCGCGATGCGGACGTTGAGTTTGGCGATCTCCTTGAAGATCCGGATACGGCTCTCGTAGTTGTAGCCCAGCGGCTCGAAGAAGCTGCCGGCCACCATCGCCTCGATCTGCTGATACCCGAACACTGCGCCCGCCGGAACCAGCGCGAGGGTTGCGGTGAGTTGGTTGGCGTGCCGAGCCACCAACTTCTTGACGACGCCGGGAAGGGCGTCGGTCAGGGTCGTCAGGTGCGCGGGACCCGCGATCGCGTCGACGAGTTCGGCGCGCCACGGCGACGGGTTGCCGCCCCTGGCCAGCACGTAGTTCAACGACTTGATCAGCTCCAGACCGGTCGGGGAGTAGAGCCGCTCCGGCGCGCCCCACAACCGTCCCGAGTACGACGAGTACTCGGCAAGGTCCTCGAGTTCCTGGTGGGTCAACTTGCGTCCGAACGCGTGGTCGACGAGCCGGCCGAGCAGCATCCCGCTGCCGAAGCCGAGCAGTGACGTCACCGGAATTGGCTCGCCGAACTTGAGATAGACGTCGTCACCCCATTTCCGGCGCAACCCACGGCTGGCCAGCCCGTGCATCAACCGCACCCGAATCACATCCTGGAAGGCGTCCGAGTGCCGGTCGAAGATGTCGGGCAGGGTGAACTCCGCGAACACCCGTGCGGTTTCGATGAAGCGCCGCGGACCGTCGTCGGCGAAGCGACCGGTGGCTCCGGTGGATGCGGAGATGTCTCCGGTCATCGCCGTCTCGTAGAACGCCCACCCCTGGATGATCATGGTGGCCGTCTTGGTGGCCGACATCGCCAGCATGCGGCCGCGTTCGGCGGCCTCGAGGTCGAACTGGCTCGGCAGCTGCTCGAGGTGTTCGAAGAATTCGACGAACTCCCGGGGCGGATCCTCGAGCGAGTCGATGCCCTGAGTCAGCGCCTGTTCGTAGAGTGCGCGGCCCTTCTCGTAGCCGAGGCGCTCGAACGCGTCGACCACCCCGACGATGTACTCGTCGCCCTGCCAAAAGTAGTCGTCGCGCAGCCGCGTGAGTTCGTTGGGTTCGACCTCTTTGTCGATGTCGATCCACTGGCCGAACATGAACTCGCGCATCTGACGCCACTGCGCGGCGAAATGGTCACGGCCCGGCGGGATCGGCCGCAACGGCCGGTCCGGATGATCCCGCCGGTTGAATTCGACGTCGTCCAGCTGGATTTTCGGACGCTCCCCAGTCACCGTCATGCAGCTAAACCCACCCTCCGGAAAACAGGACACTGATCCGGACGCTATCTCACGAGCCAGCTGATGTGAATGGCGGTTCCGCACTCTCCCCGCCCAGGGCGGCGCGGGCAGCGCGGAATTGTCGGTGCCAGCGTCTACGATTCCTGCGGCCCCTGTCCGAAGCAAGATATAAGGACCAGCAGTGAGTTACACCGCCGCCGACATCACCGAGCTCGATGATGTCCAGCACACCCGTCTGCGGCCGGCGGTGAACCTGGGGCTCGACGTGCTCAACACCGCGTTGCGTGAGCTCATCGACAACGCCATCGAAGAGGTCGCCGAGCCCGGCCACGGTGGCTCCACCGTGACGATCACCCTGCACGCCGACGGATCCGTCAGCGTCACCGACGACGGTCGCGGTCTGCCGGTCGACACCGATGCGACGACGAAGAAGAACGGCATCGTAAAGACGCTGGGCACCGCGCGGGCCGGCGGGAAATTCTCCGAGCACACCGACGCGACCAGCACCGGCGCCGGTCTCAACGGCATCGGCGCCGCGGCGGCGGTATTCATTTCGGCCCGCACCGACGTCACGGTGCACCGCGCCGGCAAGACCTATCTGCAGAGCTTCGGCCGCGGCTATCCCGGGACGTTCGAGGGCGCCGGGAGCCGCGGGTTCGACCCCGACGCGCCGTTCACCCGCAACGACACCCAGAAGCTGCGCGGCACCGGCAACCGCAAGCCCGATCTGCACGGCACCACGGTGCGGATCCTGTTCGACCCGGCCGTCGTCGCCGATTCCACCATCGACATCGGCGAGGTACTGCTGCGCGCGCACGCCGCGGCCCGGATGTCGCCGGGTGTGCACCTGGTCGTCACCGACGAGGGCTGGCCCGGGGACGAAGTTCCGCCGGCGCTGCTCGAACCGTTCGACGGCCCGTGGGGCACCGACACCCTGCTGGACCTGATGTGCACGGCGGCCGGGGCGCCCGCGCCGGAGGTGCGCGCGGTGGTGGAGGGCCACGGCGAGTACACCACCGGTCGCGGCCCGACGCCGTTTCGTTGGTCGTTGACCGCGGGCCCGGCCGAACCGGCGACGGTGGCCGCCTTCTGCAACACGGTGCGCACCCCCGGCGGCGGATCGCACCTGACGGCTACCGTCAAGGGCCTTTCTGAGGCGCTCGCCGACCGGGCGTCGCGGATGCGAGATCTGGGCCTGGCCAAGGGTGAGGACGGCCCGGAGCCACAGGATTTCGCGGCGGTCACCGCCCTTGCCGTGGATACCCGCGCGCCGGATGTCGGCTGGGACTCGCAGGCCAAGACCGCGGTCTCGTCGCGGTCGCTGAACGTCGCGATGGCCCCGGATGTCGCGCGCAGCGTCACCGTCTGGGCTGCCAACCCCGCCAACAGCGACACCGTGACCTTGTGGACCAAGCTGGCCCTGGAGGCCGCCCGGGCGCGACGCAGCGCAGAAGGGGCCAAAGCGCGGTCCCGCGCCGCCTCGAAGGCCAAGGGGCTGGGCACAAACCTGTCGCTGCCGCCCAAACTGCTCCCCAGCCGCGAGACCGGGCGAGGATCGGGCGCGGAGTTGTTCCTGTGTGAGGGTGATTCGGCGCTGGGCACCATCAAGGCCGCGCGCGACGCCACCTTCCAGGCCGCGTTCCCACTGAAAGGCAAGCCGCCCAACGTCTACGGGTTTGCGCTGTCCAAGGCGCGGGGCAAAGACGAGTTCGACGCGATCGAACGCATTCTGGGCTGCGGCGTACGTGACAGCTGCGACCCCGAATTGTGCCGCTACGACCGGATCCTGTTCGCCTCCGACGCCGACCCCGACGGCGGCAACATCAACTCCAGCCTGATCTCGATGTTCCTCGACTTCTACCGACCGCTGGTCGAGGCCGGCATGGTGTACGTGACGCTGCCGCCGCTGTTCGTCGTCAAGGACGGCCAGCAGCGGATCTACTGCCAGGACGAATCCGAGCGCGACGCCGCGGTGGCCAAGCTCAAGGAGACGTCGAGGCGCAAGGTGGAGGTGCAGCGCAATAAGGGTCTCGGCGAGATGGACGCCGATGACTTCTGGAACACCGTGCTGGATCCTCAGCGGCGCACGGTAATTCGCGTCCACCCCGACGACGGTGAAAACAAGTTGCACCACACGTTGTTCGGCGGGCCGCCCGAGGGTCGGCGCACGTGGATGGCCGAGATCGCCGCCCGCGTCGACACCAATTCCCTCGACCTCGATTAAGACATAGGCAGACACTGTGACCGCCACCCTGGAAATCCCCGAACAGAATCCGGACCTCGTCCGCGACCAGAGCGCCGACGATTACTGGAACCTCTACCAGCTGACCTTCGCGCTCTACAGCGTCAGTGACCGCGCGATCCCGTCGGCCTACGACGGTCTGAAGCCGGGTCAGCGCCGGCTGCTCTACCAGATGCACGAGTCCAAACTGCAGCCCGGCAACAAGCCGCAGAAGTCGTCGAAGATCTGCTCCGCGGTCACCGGCAACCTGCACCCGCACGGCGGCACCTCGATGTACGGCGCGGCGGCGCTGATGGCCGCCGACTTCCAGCGCGTGAAAGTCATTGACGGACAGGGCGCTTTCCCCCGTATCCAGGGCGATATCCCGGCCGCCGACCGCTACACCGAGATGCGGTTATCCGCAGCCGGTGCCGCGTTGACCGCCGAGCTCGACAGCCACGCCGTGCCGATGACGTCGACCTTCGACGGTGAATGGATCGAGCCCACCGTGCTGCCGGCCCAGTGGCCGGTGCTGCTGTGCAATGGCGCTGTCGGCATCGCCGAGGGGTGGGCCACCAAGGTGCCTGCCCACAACCCTCGCGAGATCATGGCTGCCTGCCGCGCGCTGCTGAAGACCCCGAATATGACCGACGACCGTCTGGTGAAGCTGATTCCCGGACCGGACTGGGGTTCCGGCGCCAGCGTGGTCGGCACGGCAGGTCTGCGGGAATACATCACCACCGGCCGGGGCCACTTCACCGTGCGCGGGACGGTGAGCGTCGAGGGCAAGAACTGCATCATCACCGAGCTGCCGCCCGGTATCGCGAGTAACACTGTGCAGGAACGCATCCGGGCCCTGGTGGACTCCGGCGAGCTGTCCGGCGTCGCCGACATGTCGGATTTGACCGACCGCCGCAACGGGCTGCGAATCGTCGTCACCGCCAAACGCGGCCACGACGCCGAGAAGATCCGCGAGCAGCTGCTGGCCCTCACCCCGCTGGAGTCGACGTTCGCCGCCAGCCTCGTCGCGCTCGACGAGAACCGGGTCCCGCGGTGGTGGTCGGTGCGCGAGTTGATCGCCGCGTTCCTGTCGCTGCGCGATTCGGTGGTGCTGCACCGCAGCGAGTACCGGCTGGAAAAGGTGACCGCGCGACGCCATCTGGTGGCCGGCTTGATGACCATCCACCTGGATATTGATGCTGCCGTCGCGGTGATTCGGAGCTCCGAAACCGTCGACGAAGCGCGTCAGGGACTACAGGACCGGTTCACGATCGACGCCGTGCAGGCCGATTACGTGCTGGCGCTGCAGCTGCGCCGGCTGACCAAGCTCGACGTCATCGAACTGCGGGCCGAGGCTGAGCGGCTCGACCAGGAGTTCGTCGATCTCACTGAGCTGGTGTCGAATCCGGATGCCCGGCGGAAGGTCATCGATAAGGAATTGGTCGAGACCGCGAAGCTGTTCAAGGGCCCGGAGTTCGACCGGCGCACCGTGTTGGACTTCGAGGCCGCCCCGGTCACCGCCAACGGCGGCGGCGACGACGGGCCCCGTGAGCGCAAGGTCAACACGGCCTGGCGGCTCGACGAGCGAGGGGTGTTCTCCGACAGCCACGGTGAGTTGCTCACCTCCGGGCTGGGCTGGGCGGTGTGGACCGACGGCCGGGTGAAGTTCACCACCGGTGCAGGCCTGCCGTACAAGATCCGCGACATCCCGGTGGCGCCGGACATCACGACGCTGCTGCGCTCAGGCGTGCTGCCCGCAGATTTCCATCTGGCGCTGGTGACCCGGCGCGGCAAGATCCTGCGCATCGACCCGGCCGCGGTGAACCCGCAGGGCGTGGCCGGCAACGGCGTGGCGGGCGTGAAGCTGGCCGGTGACGGCGACGAGGTGATTGCCGCGCTGCCCCTGTCGTGCGGCAACGACGAGGCCATCCTGTCGGTATCCGAAAAAGGCTGGAAGGTAACGGAAGTGCCGGACATTCCGGTCAAGGGCCGCGGCGGCGCCGGGGTCGGATTCCACCCGTTCGTGCGTGGCGAGAACGCGCTGCGTTCGGCGACGGTCTCACCGAACGGTTTTATGCGGGGCAAGCGGCGGGTGCCTGCCGAGAAGCGCGCGAAGGCCTCGATCAAGGGCTCGGGTTCGAACGTGACCCCGGTGGAGTAGCTGGCGGTGCCGAATGTGAGCTTGTGCGCGACGTTTTCGAAGATTTGTGGATATAAGCTCACGTTGGACCGCGGTTGAGCCGCACTCGAGTTCTGCAACAAAACGACTACAAACCGGAATCGCCGACGCTCATCACGCTGTTCACGGCTGCCACTTTGGTAACTTCACGCCGTGCAGGTATCCCGCCGTGACGCGCTGCGCTATGCCGCTGCGGCGTCCGCACTGGTCGGTCTCGGTGCCGCCGCGGGTACGCACGCGCCTGCGGCTAGGGCCGCCGCTCCGACGTTGATCGACTTCGCCATGCGCCAGATTCCGGCGGAAGCCATCAAAGCCGCGGGCCACGCCGGGGTGATCAACTACGTATCGACGTCACGGCCCGGCTCCAACTTCGGTGCCAAGCCGATCACGCTGCCCTACGCCAAGTCGCTTTCCGCGGCCGGTCTGGTGATCGTCAGCAACTACCAATACGGCAAGCCCGGCGGGACGGCGCCGTCGGACTTCACCCGCGGATACGCCGGTGGCGTCGCCGACGCGAAAACCGCTTGGCATCTGCACACCGCCGCCGGTGGCGGCCGCACCGCACCGATCTTTTTCAGCGTCGACGACGACATCGACCGCCAGGCCTGGAACGACCTGGCACTGCCCTGGTTCCGCGGCATCAACTCGGTCATCGGTGTGCTGCGCACCGGCATCTACGCCGGCATCCGGCCGTGTCAGTGGGCCGCCGCCGACGGCGTCATCGGCAAGTCAAAAACGCCGGGCCGCGTCTGGGCGTGGCAGACCCGGTCGTGGTCGAACGGACAGATCTTCCCCGGTGCGGTGCTCTACCAGCGCATCATCGACACCGCCTCGAACCCGGGACCGGTGGTCGGCGGCAGCCGCGTCGACGTCAACGATGTGCTGGCCCAGGACTGCGGCCAGTGGAACTTCCATCCCTGACCGGACAGTCAGCGCGGCAACGTCGTGATGTGCACGTGGTCGAAGTGGCCGTAACCAGACCCTCGCGGACCCGCCGGCGTGTAATACGTGCCTCGCCAGATCACATCCTGTAGGCCGAACCGGCCCGCATTGGCCATCGCGAACGCGAGGATTTCGTTGCCGAGCGCAATGCCCTCGGGGCTGCCGTGGTTGGGGATCATGATGTCGATCGCCAAGCCGCGCGGGTGCCACGGCTTGGAATCCGGCCGGACCCCGTCGATACTTGCGATCTGCGGAAACCGTGCGCTGATGGCCCGTGCCGCCAGAACGGTGTTTCGCTGTAGGCCGGCCTCGTTCGCGACGCCGACGGGCAGCGCCTCGGGGATGTCGATCTGGGCTGCGGCCAGCGACGGCACCGGGTCGGCGGGAGGCTGGCCGGGCATCGCGACGATCGCCGGGTCCGCCGGAGGGGGCGCACTGGGCGGCGGCGGTGGGACCGCGTTGTCGACCGCCGCTTGCTGTTGCGGGGTCAGCGCGGAGTACTGCGCCTCGGCGGCCGCGATCTGGCGCATCAACTCCTTCCATTTGGCCTGCAGGTCCGCGCGCACCGCGGTGGCCTGCTCGGCCGCGGCGCGGGCGTCGGCGGCCGACTTCTCCGACGCCTGGGCTGCGGCGGCCGCACGCGCCTGCGCCGCCCGGAAGTTCTTCATCTGATCGGTCGTCGTGGCGGATACCACCCGGTGTACCGACAGCCGGTCAATCAGGTGTTGCGGCGAGGCGGCGGTCAATACCGTCGCCATCTCACCGTCGCGGCCACCCATGTAGTTCATCGCCGCGATCCGGTCGACCGCCGCCTGGAAGGGCGCGAGCTGGGAGTTCGCCGCGGCAAGGGCGTCGAGGTCGGCGCGGTGGCGGTCTTCGGCCGCCTGCTGGGCGGCCAGTCGGGCGTCGACGTCGCGTTGCGCGGCGGTGACGGCCTCACGAGTCTGCACCGCCTGGCTGGACAATTCGTTGAGCTCGGCCAGTGCGTCGGCCGCCGGGTCGGCCGCCACATTGACCATCGAGACGCCCATCGAAAGCACGAGCACCATGACGGCGGCCGTCGCACCACACACTGTTCGCCGAAGTGAATGACGCACCCCGGTCATCTGGATAGCCACGATCCTTCGCTGCAAGGACCGGTCTCGGCCCAGCTTCTACTACGTCCCGAGACAGGGTACGAACTGGTCGTGACGGTGTCCACCCGTGCCCTGCGGACGGCGTCGGGCCTAGTCGTAGATGACGTCGAGCCCGCGCCGTTTGAGATCGGCGAGGCCGTCGCGCATCGCCTGGAGCTGTTCGACGGAATGGCCCGTCCAGTCGGTGACCTCGCCGACGATGCGCACGGGTTCGCGGGTGCGGTAGGAGCGGGTCGGATTGCCCGGCAGCTTCTTGTCCGTCACGTTCGGATCGTCTTCGACGGGGCCCAGCGGTTCGACGATGTAGACGCGGCCCCGACCATCGCCGCGGGCCAGCTCGGCTCCCCACACCGCCGCATCCAAAGTCTGGGTCAGATACACGTGGTTCATGACGCGGCCATCCTCATAATTCGAGAGGCGACCGGGCACAAGCAGATCGCCAATGGACAGATCGGCTTTGGTGCCGTGCAGGTAAGCGCCCGACTCGTGCACTTCAAAGGGTTTCGGCGGACTCGGCACTCCGGCCTCCATTCGTCGCGTTTGTTGGCCGCAAGATTGTGCCGCGCATCCGGGGCCTTGCCGCAAGGCCCCCTCTCCGCCATATAGTGAGCATGGGCATGGCCGCCGGGTCCGACGAGTTGCCGCAGGCGATCAGCCCAGGAGTCTTCACCAGGGAACACCCGCCCGATCGAGGTTGTTGTTTTGGGTTACCTGCGGCACGACGAATAGCGTTAACCGTCAACGCCGATGACATATGTGGAGCAGCCGCAGCGCCGGGTTGGTTTCCGAAGCCACCCTTCGAATCAACACCGCAAAGCAGCCGAACAGGAGCGGGATGACTGCGAATGTGTCGTCGGCGAGGCCTTCGAAGTGTGCGATGGTCAAGAACCGCAGTGGTTTTCGAATGTTCATCGGCCTCATGGTCCTCATCTTGACCATCACGACCAGCGCCTGCACGTCAGGCACCCCAGCAGTGCCGTCAACACCTGACCTGAGCCGTTTCTACTCTCAGCAGATTGCCTGGGAGGCCTGCGAGAGTTATGCCAACACCTCGATCGAGGGTGCTGTCTTTGCCCAGGCGCCGACCATGGAGTGCGGCCGCTTGGAAGTGCCGCTGGATTACCTGGACCCCGTTGGCAAGACAGTGCGCCTCGCCGTCGCGCGAGTATCCGCCCGCGGCGAAGCCATCGGCTCGTTGGTGCTCAACCCCGGCGGGCCCGGCGGTTCTGGGTTGTTCGCCACCGCGGCGACGGCGATGTCACTTCCGGATGCTCGGCTGACCGAAAGCTTTGACCTGGTGGGTTTCGACCCCCGTGGCGTGGGCAGCACGGACCCGGCCATCGACTGCTACACCGACGCCGAGTCCGATCGTGGCGAGTTCCTGTTGAGCACTCAGGGCACCGCTGTGCAATGGACACAACAGGACACAAAAGACATCCTCGATCGATGCGCCGAGCGCTCCGGTGGCGTCGACGTACTGACCAGTGTCGGAACCCGCGACGCGGCGCGTGATATCGACGTGCTGCGGGCCGTACTCGGCGATGAACGGCTCACTTTCCTGGGTCAGAGTTACGGCACTCGGCTGGGCACTGTGTACGCCGAACAGTTCCCGCAGAACGTGCGCGCGATGCTGCTCGACGGCGCCATCGACCCGAACCAGGGCACCTTCGAGCGCCGGGTCGCGGCGTACGCCGGGTTCCAACGCTCTTTTGAGCAGATGGCCGGATTCTGTGCCGCTCAGGGCGACTGCCCGCTGGGCGACGACGCGGCCAGGGCTACCGGGCAATTCCAACAGATCGTGCGCCCGCTTTACGGGAACCCGGTACCGGCGCTGAACTCCGACCTCGACTTCGATGAAGCAATCGGCGGGGTTATCGCCGGTCTCTACAGCGAGACGGCGTGGCCTCGAATCATCACCGGGATAACCCAGTTGCAACAGGGACACGGTGACGAACTGCTACAGCTCAACTATGACTTCTCGCTCCGCGACGCCGAAGGCCGCTGGCCCAATTTCGCCGAAGCGCTCTACGCGATCAACTGCATGGACGAGCAACGGCTCAGCGAGGAGGAGGGCAACACGTTGCGCGCCAAAATCTTCGACGTCGCACCGTTCATGGACCCCGGCGTCGTCCTCACCGGCGCGCGGGACGGCTGCGAGCAGTGGCCGAGCGAGCCGACCCTTGGCATTCCCTACGCGTCAGACGTCGCAGGACTGCCGCCAACGCTGGTCGTGTCGATCACCGGCGATCCCACGACACCACATGCCGGCGGCATCAAGCTTGCAGAGGCGCTCGGCAGTGCCTTGCTCACCGTGGAAGGGGAAGGACACACCGTCGTCATGGGCGGAACCAACCAGTGCGTCAACGAAATAGCCGCCGACTACCTGATCGACCTCAAGTTACCGCCAGAAGGTGCGTTCTGCGAGCTGTGACGCCGCGGTGGATCCAGCCCTCATGTTGAATTCTCAAGTGAGCCGCATATTTGAAAGCGCAGCATCAATACTGCTGATGCTATGCTGTCAATATGCGCACTACCGTCACGCTTGACGACGACACACTCGCGCTGGTCCGGCGGCGCATGCGCGAACGCGGCGTCTCCTTCAAAACCGCACTCAACGACGCGATCCGCGACGGTGCCCTCGGACAACCGCGGCCGACCCCGTTCGTCACCCGGACCGCTGATCTCGGCGTTCCCACGGTGAATCTGGATCGGGCTCTGCAACTTGCCGCTGACCTCGAGGACGAGGAGCTACTGCGCAAGCAACGGCGGGGCGCGTGAAAATCGTTGACGCGAACGTGCTTCTGTACGCGGTGAACTCCACCAGCACCCACCATGAGGCAAGTAGACGGTGGCTCGACGGCGCCCTTTCCGGATCGGACACCGTCGGGTTGGGCTGGACGCCCCTGCTCGCATTCGTCCGGCTGAGCACGAAGATCGGCCTTTTCCCGTCGCCGCTGTCTCCGGCAGACGCGATGCGCCAGGCCGTTGAATGGACGACCGCGCCGGGTGCGACGACAATCGGGCCGACGGCGCGGCATGGGGACGTCCTGCACGGCCTTCTCGCGCAATTGGGCACTGGCGGCAATCTCGTCAACGATGCCCATCTGGCGGCGCTGGCCATCGAACACCGCGCGTCGATCGTCAGCTACGACAGCGACTTCAGCCGGTTCGACGGCATTCGCTGGACTACCCCGGACGCGTTGCTCGCCTGACTAAACGCTACTGCTCTGGCGTGCTGAGCGCAGAGGCTACCTGGTGGCTTGGCAGATCATTGCCGGATCGCGCCGGCCGCGGCTCGGGGCCCTGAGCGGGGCGCCAATATCCGCTGCAGGAAGGCGATCTGATCCTTTGTGACCCGGCCATGGAACCTGGCGCCGGGATAGACGTCGAAGTGGTCGCACGGATAGTGGTGCACCGTCGCCCGCATCCGCGTTGCCGCCGTCGTCGCCGCTTCGGGCGGGGCGGTGCGGTCCAGATCGCCAATCTGGACCAGGGCCGGGCAGGTGACTCGTTTCGCGTTGACAACTGGCCGGTGTCCACCCATGACCAACACCAGTCGAGCGGCGAACTCGTTGCGCCAGCTGGGCCCGGCGATTCGCAACATCCCCTCGACGGCGCCTTCCGCGCTCAGACCCGCCACTTCGCCGGGAGAGCCCACCACCGGGATGAGCACCGGCGGGCGGCGGCGCAACGTCGCCGCCACGTCACGCACCCCTCGGCCCATCACCCGCATGACATACCAGGGCCCGAGCGTCCGAATCATCCGGGCCACCGCGGGAAGTCCGTCCGTCGCAGGCGTCAGCGCGATGATCCCGGCCAGGTTTGGGTCCTCCGCCGCAACCCGGATGACATGGCCGCCGGACAGCGACACACCCCACCCGACGATCCGTGCTGGATCGACGTTGTCGAGCTGCCGGGCATAGCCGATCACCGCGTGATAGTCGGCGACCTGCCGGGTAAGCGAAACCAGTTGCCTTGGCTCTCCGGTGGATTCGGTGAAGTGCCGGTAGTCGAACGTCACCACTTCGGCACCTGCGCCGGCCAGCGCCTCGGCGAACTCGAACAGCCCGCTGTCCTGGGTGGCGCCGAGCCCGTGTGCCATGACGACACAGGGGCGCCCGGCCTCACCGGTCAGCGCGTCCGTCGTCGCCGCGAAGCGCCGCGCCACGATCACGTCGCCGCCGATCGGGATCTGAAGTCGGGTGGATGTCATTGCGGCGCCTCTCCGAATAGCGCTGTGTGCCAGACATGTATGACAGCCGCAAGGAGCGGGCCGGCGGCCTTGACATCGTCGTCGGACCGGACGTGTCGGTCGAGGACCCGTTCGTTCATCGAGATCAGCGTGTGGGCCAGCGCGTCGGGGGCGGGTATGTCGATGGTCGGCTGGGTGGTGATGAAGTCGCAGACGAATTCCTCATAGCGCTGCAGCCACTGGTGCCAGATCGCGCGCGCCTCGGGGTCGGTGTCGCGGGCGTCGAGCATCGCCCGGAACAACGTCCGGTGCTTGTGCCACGACTCGAAAGTCCGCGTCATCGCGTCGGCGACGGCGGCGCGCGGGTCACCGCCACCGGCGAGCGATCCCCCGATGGTGAAGACGTCGTCGTGGAAGATCTCCGTCAGCAGTTCGGTGACGACCTCGTGCTTGCCGGCGAAATAGAAGTAGAACGCGGGCCGCTTCAACCCCGCCGCCCGTGCTACCTCAGCGATGCTGATGTCGGCCAACGAGTGGGTCTGCAGCTGTTCCTCGAAGGCTTCGAGAATCCGCAGCCTGCTCTGGTCGCCGCGCGCTTGTGGCCGGCGCGCGTTACGTCGTGAGGTCTGCGTCGACTCAGGCGACACCGGCCGCCTCGCGAGCCCGACCGGCCAGCTGCACCGGTCCGAGCTTCTCGACACGGCGCCGTCCGGCCGGCAGCTCACGCTTGCGCATGTCGCGTTCGTAGTGCCAATAGTCGACCTGTTGGGTGTGCCGCGGCTTGTCGACGAAGTGCCCGACGTACTTGCGTTCGTCGGCGGCGATGACGCGCCACATCTGCGCCTCGGACGGCGGGCGGTAGGTGCCGGCGAGATACGCGGCGGCCAGCCGGGCCTGGCACTCGACGAACGGGAACAAGGTGGGCACCGCCTGCGCGAACCCGATGAACAACAGGTCGTCGATGCCTGGTTTGAGGATCCGCTTGTACAGCGAAAGCCGGTTCTCCGGTGCCTCGAGGAAGCTCCGGTCGAAGAACGGGAACGTGATGTTGTATCCGGTCGCGTAGATGATCACGTCGGCTTCTACGGTCGAGCCGTCCACGAATACCACCGAATTTCCGTCGAGGCGTTCGATATTCGGCTTCGCGATCGCGTCACCGGAGCCTAGCCGCATGAGCAGTTCCGCGGACTGGGTGGGATGCGCCTCGAGGAATCCATGGTTGGGTTTGGGCAGACCGTAACTCTGCGGGTCGCCGAACATCAACCGCGCGAACGGTTGCATGGCGCGACGCTGCCAGGACAGCGGGATCACCGGCAGCGATCGCGCGACCTTGTCGGCGGTCATCCCGAAGATGTACTTCGGGACCACCCACGCTCCGGAGCGGGTGGATAGATAAACCGTGTTGCGCCAGGACTTCTGGGAGAGCTCGGAGACCAGGTCGGCCGCCGAGTTGCCGATCCCGACGACGACGATGCGCTTGCCGCGCAGATCCAGCGGCTCGGTGGGGTCGATGTAGGCATGGGCGTGGATGCTCTCGCCGGTGAACTCACCGGGGAACTCGGGGGTGCGCGGATCCCAATGATGTCCGTTCGCGACGACCAGGGCGTCAAAGCGGCGCGTCTGTCCGTCTTCGGTGTCGAGTTCCCAGCCGCCGTGTGGCAGCCGCCGGGCGTGCTCGACGCCGTTGCGGAACTGGATCCGCTTCAGCAGGCCGAACGCGTCGGCGTACTCGTCGAGGTACTCCTTGACCTGGGTATGGTGCGGAAAGTCGGGGAGGTCGTCGCGCATCGGGAAGTCGCGGAACGACAGACAGTGCCGCGAGGTGTCGATGTGCAGCGACCGGTAGGCGCTGGAGCGTCCGTTGGGATTTCGGAACGCCCAGTTGCCGCCGATGCGGTCGGACGACTCGAAACAGTCGTACTCGATTCCGGCGTCCGCGAGGTTTTTGCCGGTGGTCAAGCCGCTGATGCCTGCGCCGATGATTGCCACCGTGGGTGATGTAGCCATGTCGCCTACCGTTCTGTGAACTCCGTCACCGGCAACGGTACCAATATTCTGACACTTGTCAAAATATTGATCTGGCGGCTCACCGCGCGATGCTCAGATTCGGTGCCGTGGCGTTGTGCCCTAAGCGAGGATCGCACCGAGTCCGAGTGGGATGACTTGTGGCGCAGCTCGAATAGCTGACAGATCAGTCGTGCTTCGCTTCGTAGCGCAGCAGGACCGTGCCACCCGGAAAGGTGCGATTCTCCAATAGTCGCAGCGAGATCCATGACGGCAAGGTCGGAAAGAACGATGTGCCGCCGCCCACCGCAGTGGGCGCCAGTACGATCCGGAACTCGTCGACCAGTCCGGCCTGCACAATCGGTGCGGCCAGCGTCGCGCCGGCCACCTCGAGCTGACCGTCGGTTTCGGCTTTCAGCTTCCGCAGAACTTCGACCGGGTTGCCGCGCTCCAGGCGGGAGTTCCAGTCGACGGTCCTCAGGGTGCGCGAGAACACGACCTTGGGCATGTCGCGCCAGATGCGGGCGAAGTCGATGATCAGCGGGGTGGCGTCTGGGGCCTTGTCGGCGGTCGGCCAGTACGCGGACATCAACTCGTAGAGTCGCCGCCCGTAGAGCGACAGCGCGGTCTCGCGCTCGAAGTCGTTCCAGTACTGGTGCAGTTCGTCGCTCGGTTCAGACCAGTCGATGCTGCCTTGCGCGTCGGCGATGTAGCCGTCCACCGACACGTTGAAGCCATAGATGAGTTTGCCCATACAGATCAGACTGCACCGGAGGGCAAATCTCATCGCGACGCCACGCGCGACCGACTGCAGTTCGTAAAGGCCCAGAGGCCCGTTTCTCCGTACATCGAGGGTCAACGGTGTCCACCATGGCAGTCGTTGAGACAGCTGACATCGCCGACGAACCCATCCCTGCCGCAGGCACATTCGTCACGACGTCCTCGCTGCCGCCAAGCAAAGTGTTGCGTGTCGTGCACATCACAGTAAGGTCAGGGGTGTAGCTGCGCTGCATCGCACTTCGTCATATGCCGAGGCGTCTCACAAAGATATTGCGCGCCGCCGTTGCTGCGTACGGCAACCAACGCCGTACTTGGAGGCAGGCTGCTCGCCCAACGTCGCCAAGCCGGAGTACCAGAAGTACCCGAAGGAGAAAGGACCGCCGTGGCAGAGCACACGCGCCTCGACAGTTGGCCCCGTCTGCGTGTCGACGACTGGGCACCGACGCGGGAAACGCTGCACATGTGGACGCAGATCGTCGGCAAGATCCGGCTCGCCCACGCCCCGCTGGTGAACCATTGGTGGCAGGTCACCTTGTACGTGACGCCGCGTGGGCTCACCACATCGGCGATCCCGCACCGCGGTGAAACCTTCGACATCGAGTTCGACTTCATCGACCACCAGTTGCGGATCCGAAGTAGCAGCGGCGCAAGCCGATCCATCCATCTCAAAGCGAGATCCGTCGCAGACTTCTACCTCACGGTCATGTCGGCGCTGCAGGAGCTGGGTCTCGACACGCGGATCCAACCCCGTCCCAACGAGGTCGAGCCGGCGGTGCCGTTCGCCGAAGACGTCGAGCGCGCATCGTACGATCCCGCAGCCGCGAACCTGTTCTGGCGGCAACTGCTCCAGGCGAACCGCGTCATCGGCCAGTTCCGATCACGGTTCGTTGGCAAGGTCAGTCCGGTTCACTTCTTCTGGGGTGCAATGGATTTAGCGTGTACTAGATTCTCCGGCGGTAGCGCGCCGATCCACCCCGGTGGCTCACCCAATGTCGGTGACTGGGTGATGGTGGAGGGGTATTCCCGCGAACTGAGCAGTTGCGGGTTTTGGCCCGGCGGCGGCGACGAGGGCGCGTTCTATGCCTATGCCTACCCGGCACCCGATGGCTTCGCCGACTACCAGGTCGGCCCCGAAGAGGCGTTCTACAGTCAGGACTACCGCCAGTTCCTGCTGCCGTATGAGGCCGTGCGGCAAGCAGCCGACCCCGACCAGGCACTGACCGAATTCCTCCAGGGCACTTACGAAGCCGCGGCAGTCCTCGGCAACTGGGACCGCGCCGCGCTGGAGGACGACCCCGATCGCTGGAGAGCCCGGCAATCGCGTGCATGAGACAGTGCGTGGAGCGTGCACCCGGCGCATGGGGAAGAAACGCCCGTCCTGGAGCGTTACGCACCCAGAACCACGAGGAGGAACACGGATATGGCCGAATCGATGAAAGCTGTGGTGCTCGAACGTTTCGGTGGGTCCGACGCCTTCGAACTGCGCGACGTGTCCGTACCTCAGGTCGAACCCCGCCAGGTACGGGTGCGCGTCCATGCGACCGCCGTCAACCCGCTCGACTATCAGATCCGTCGCGGAGACTACCCGGACCTGGTGGCGCTCCCCACGATCACCGGGCACGACGTGTCCGGCGTGATCGAGGAAATCGGGTCCCACGTAAGCGAGTTCCGCGTCGGCGATGCGGTGTACTACACGCCCCAGATCTTCGGCGGCCCCGGCTCCTACGCCGAGCAGCACGTCGCCGATGTCGACCTCGTCGGCCGGAAGCCGGAGAACCTCAGTCACCTGGAGGCGGCAAGTCTGACTCTCGTCGGCGGAACCGTCTGGGAATCGCTGGTGACGCGGGCTCAGCTCACCGTCGGGGAGACGGTCCTCGTCCATGGTGGCGCCGGCGGTGTCGGCACGATCGCGATCCAGGTCGCGAAGGCGATCGGGGCGCGGGTGATCACCACCGCGAAGGGCAGCGACCATGAGTTCGTGGGCTCTCTCGGAGCGGATGCAGCGATCGACTTCACGTCGACGGACTACGTCGACGCCGTGGCCGAGATGACGCAGGGCAAGGGGGTCGATGTCGTCCTCGACACGATCGGCGGTGACACGCTCACTCAAAGCCCGCTGGCGCTCGCCGACGCCGGACGCGTCGTCAGCATCGTCGACATCGCGCAGCCGCAGAATCTCATCGAGGCGTGGGGCAAGAACGCCGCCTATCACTTCGTCTTCACACGACAGAACCGAGGAAAACTGGACGCGCTCACCACGCTGGTCGAGCGTGGTCTCGTCAAGCCGGTCATCGGCGCGACCCTGCCGCTCGCACGAATGGGCGAGGCTCACGATCTCCTGGAGAACAGGCGGTCATATGTGCTGCACGGCAAGGTCGCGATCGATGTCGCGGGTGAAACGGTTGAGCTTCCCCCGCGTGCCGCGTAGCGGAACGGCTACATCGCGTGCTGTTCGACGGCATGGGGGGATGGTGCCTATCGCTAGGAGAGCGCATTTCGCCACGCGAAGTCCCCCACGACAACGCGTCGACAAGATCGTTCACCGCGCTCCAGTGCGCGACGAAACGAGTAGCGACCAGCGGGGGAACCACCTCGACCTCCGTGCCCTGGATGACGAGCATCGGCACATGCCTGGCCCGCTCCCCCATCTGGGCCCACGCCTGACGCGCCGTGTACTCGGGGGATGTGGCGTGCGGATCATCGAATTAGCTTGCGGTCGAGGATGCGGCGCAAAGTGGTGCCAGCGCGAGCTTATAACCGAATCGGGACGGAGCCGAGACAGAACCTCCACCCGAAAAGCGCACGGCCAAACCAGCTTTCGGTTGCGTCTGTCAACACTAACTGTTGCCAGACGCAACAGTTGATAGGCTACGAAGCAGTCCGCTCGGTAGCCGTGTGTCGAGCTGCGAGAAAGATCGACGAGCTGCCCATGACTGTTTAACA
Organism: Mycolicibacterium sp. XJ879; assembly: GCF_053483935.1. NCBI lineage: Bacteria > Bacillati > Actinomycetota > Actinomycetes > Mycobacteriales > Mycobacteriaceae > Mycobacterium > Mycolicibacterium sp. XJ879. The sequence continues at coordinate 202,673 of NZ_JBEFTH010000002.1, read as the reverse complement.
AGTTGGTTAGACGATGACACTAGAGCGACCGCCACCCGCGCTAGTGGCGTCGCTGAGTTGGCCCTGAACCAGGGTGAATACAACGCATGCTTGCTGACATCCAATCTGTCTCACGCTTCGTGACCAATTGGTCATTCGGTGGTCATTCCAGATGGGATTTGGTCACGAAGTATGAGAAGTCACAGGTCGTGTTACGCCTTCGCCATGTTGGTGAAGCGCGACAAATGCAGTTGGTGCGCAACGGTAATGGTCTTGGTTGGCCCGTTGCGGTGCTTACCTATTATCAGGTCCGCTTCGCCACCGCGAGGATCGTCACGCTCGAACGCATCCGGCCGATGCAAAAGTATGACCATATCCGCATCTTGTTCGAGCGAGTTGTGAACTGAGATACCCTGCGCAACGAAATTGTGCGTCCCGCTTACGGTTCCGTCGTATACATCGTGTTCGCCGATGCTCGTAATCTCGACAATCGAATCCCAGAACACCTCGTTGGTTGCGAGGTCGTGCAACTCGTGGTCTTCCAACAGTGCGGCCGTTCGATGCAACCGGCCACGGCTCGGTGCATGCTTCCACAACGTCGAACCGCAGAACTTTGTGCCCATCGCCGCCGCGAACGCCCGGTGTGACATCTTCTGATCTGCCAGCGCCGCACGGACATTCGTCCAGACTTCCTTCGGAACAGTGTCGAGGTTCGTGTTACGAACCTTGCTCTCGAGCATCCCGACCACGTCCCGCACGGCGATCGACTTTTCGCCGTTCACGCCGACATGGCGAAGGAATCGCAATTGGTTCTCGGCGCCATAGATGTACAGATGCCACCCATCGCGATACCCCGCTTTACGGACCCGCTTGATGCGCGCGAACACGCCCAAACGTGCCAACAGAATGGCGACGTCATCGACGAGCCGGCGACTTGTCGACGCGTAATACACCCGGCCTTGCCCAGCCTTCGAATCCCACCGCACCGACCCATCCGTCGCCCAAAGATGCCGGAGGAACAACGCGACCTGATCATTCGGTGCTGCGAAAATCGCTTCTGGCACGAACTTTTCGTAACTTCGCTTGCCGAATAGCCCCAGCTTGTCCAACCATGCGGCAATAGGATTCCGCTTGCCGTGCGTCAAGTGATACGGCGCCGGCAGGCGCAGCGTCGTCACCCGCGCCGCGGGATAGTCATCACGCACCGCGGTCACACCGAAATGCTCGGCCGCGGACGCGACCGCGTGCAGGTTCCACTCGTCGATACTCGCGTAGCGGATCGGCTGGTTCTTGACACACGAACCGTCACCGATCATGTGCGCCAGCAGGATCACCTCGGAGTCGTTCATCCGCTGGGTCCGCACCGGCTCAGGCACCCGCCGCGGCACCGCGACGCGGTCGCCGACCTGCAACTCGCCCAACGGAGTCCAGCCGTCCAGCGTCATGAACGGATGGTTTGCCGTCGCTTCCACCTCACGTCCCGACGCCAGCCTCACCTTGAAGACTTCCTTGTGCCCGCTGTAGAACACGTTGGTCATCGGCCGCGCCACCATGCGCTTGCGCTCATCCAGCGACCACACCAGCGGCCGCTCGCCCGTTCGCATCAGCTCGCCGAACGTCACCTCAGCGCCGGTGTCAGCCCGCAGGATTCGCGTGTTCGCGCTGAGGCAGCCCGACTCGCGAAGATCCGAGATCATCGGCTTCTTGTCGGTGCGCTGTTCCGGACCGCGGTTCAGCTGGCTGATCGCGACCACCGGGACGTCGAGTTCCTTGGCCATCAGCTTGAGGCTTCGCGAGAAGTCCGACACCTCCTGCTGACGCGACTCGTACTTCTTGCCCGACGTCATCAGCTGCATGTAGTCGACGACAATCAGCTTCAAGCCCGCCTTCTGCGACAGGCGCCGGGCCTTGGCGCGGATCTCCATCATCGTCAGGTTCGGCGAATCGTCGATATACAAAGGCGCTTCGCTGATTTCACTCATCCGCCGCGCCAGCCGGGTCCAGTCGTCATCACTCATCCGGCCAGACCGCATGTCAGCCAGCTTGATTTTCGCCTCCGCCGACAGCAGCCGCATGACGATTTCTGACCGGCTCATCTCCAAGCTGAAGATGACGCTAGACATCTGGTGCTTGATCGAGCACGACCGCAAAAAATCCAACCCCAGCGTCGAGTTGTGCGTCGGCACCATGTCTCGGCCCGCCAGATACAGGTGATCAGCGCTAGTGACCTCGACGCAGCGCACCGGCACACTCGCAGTGCGCCGTACCCCGTCGATTCCCCACGCGGACTGACGGCGACCACCCACCGTCGCCAACGCCGGCACCCGCGTCGCGCTGATGACGTCGGCGCCGGGTCGCAGCGCCGTGGTGACCTGCACACCCCGACTCGTCGGCCACTGGTGCATCGCATCAGCGACGATCACCGTCCCGTCGGCGAATTCGACCTCGTAACACGGCCGGGCCAGCATGACGTCCGTCGCCGCCACCACCTGCGTCGGCTCACCGTCAGCCCCCAGCAGCCAATCCCCCACCGCGACGTCGCCCATCGTGGTCCAGCCCGTCGGCGTCGGCAGCGGTGTATCCAGCGCCAGTGCCTTACCCACACCCGGCCTCGCCGCGATGATGATCATCTGGCCCGGATGCAGACCGTTGGTGACGTCGTCGAGCTCGATGAAGCCGGTCGGCACGCCACGAGCGAGGCCGCCGTTGGACGCGATCGCGTCGATCTCATCCATCGTCGGCTGCAGCAGATCCTCGAGCGGCACGAAGTCCTCGGATCCGCCGCGGCCCTCGGTGACGTCGTAGATTTCGGCTTGCGCCCGGTCCACGATCTCGGTGACGTCGGCGCCCTCCGCGCCGGCGTAGCCGTACTGCACGACCCGCGTTCCGGCCTCCACAAGCCGGCGCAGCAGCGCCTTCTCCGCCACGATGCCCGCGTAGTAGCCCGCATTGGCCGCCGTCGGCACCGTGGAGATCAGCGTGTGCAGGTACGGCGCCCCGCCGATGCGGCGCAACAACCCCCGCCGATCGAGCTCCGCGGCCACCGTCACCGCGTCGGCGGGCTCACCGCGCCCGTACAGGTCCAGGATCGCGTCGTAGACGTTCTGGTGGGCGGGCCGGTAGAAGTCGCCGGGACGCAGCCGCTCCAGCACATCGGCAATGGCGTCCTTGCTCAGCAGCATGCCGCCGAGGACGGCCTGTTCGGCCGCGGCGTCCTGCGGCGGTTGGCGACCGAAGTCCTCACTGGGCGGTGGAGCATCCATGCCCGAATGGCCCAAGTCGTCAACGACAGCCACCTAGCCCTGCACCTCCCCTAGTTCAAAGCTCGAACGCATATTCGACACGTACTGCCGTGACAATAAATGAGCACACAGACAAATCGCCCGCGACGGCTCACGCTAGACGTTGCTGGAGGCCAGTCAATGGGGCCTGTTCATAAGGTTGTGCATGGCGTGTGGATAGACCGCTCCCCCCATGTTGACGGCCTGGGGAGAACCTGTGGACTAACGTCTCCGTTGAATACATTTGCGCAGTTAAGCGCACCACAGGTGGGGCGTGGATCTGTGGATGACAATTCGTTCGGCGTGTCGGGTCGGGTTGCCGTCTCGGGCGTGTTGAGTATCGTCCCGACGGCGCGGAGGTTAACAGCCGGTTATCTTCGCTGTGACGCGATGGGCCCGCAAAGTTCGCCAGCGCATACAGCAACGACCGGGTGAAGGCCGATCAAGCCCTCACCCGGTCTTATTGACGCTGGTGCTAGTCCGCGGCGACGACGTTCAGCGACACCGAAGCACCCACCTCGGGGTGCAGCCGCACCTCGATCGGATGGGTGCCCGTCGTCTTGATGTGTGCCTTGGGCAGCTGGACGGTGCGCTTGTCCAGGTTCGGCCCGCCGGCGCTCTTGATGGCCGCGACGACGTCTGCAGCCGTCACCGAGCCGAACAGCTTGCCGGTGTCCGGAGCGGCCTTGACCGACAGCTCCACCGCGCCCAGGCCCTCGATGGCGGTCTTCAGCTCGCCCGCATGCTCGAGGCTCTTGACGCTCTTGGCTTCCCGGGCCCGCCGGATCGCCTCGGCCTGTTTCTCCGCGCCCCGGGTGGCCACGATGGCCAGCTTGCGCGGCAGCAGGAAGTTACGGCCGTAGCCGTCCTTGACCTCCACGATGTCGCCCGTCGTACCGAGGTGGTCGACGTCAGCGGTAAGAATCAGTTTCATTCTCTAGTCCTCTTATCGCGGCTTATCGCGCCGACGAGCTGAACGGCAGCAGCGCCACCTCGCGGGCATTCTTGACCGCGACGGCGATGTCACGCTGGTGCTGCACGCAGTTGCCGGTCACGCGGCGCGCGCGGATCTTGCCGCGCTCACTGATGTAGGTACGCAGCAGCGCGGTGTCCTTGTAGTCGATGTCCTGCCCCTTCTTGGAGCAGAACACGCACTTGCGAGTCTTGACCGGCTTCTCGGGAGCCGGGCGGCGTTTGTTGCTCTTGGCCATGTGTCTCTATCTCTTCTCGATATTGCTGATCAGTTTGGTTAGAAGGGCGGCTCGTCGTCGTTGCCGGCGAAGGAGCCGGTCGCGGGCGCGCTGCCCCACGGGTCGTCCTTGGGCTGTTCGGGCTGGCGGGAGCCTCCGCCGCCGCCACCACCACCGAAGCCGCCGCCGCCCCCGCCGCTGCGGCTGGCCTTGTTCACCTTGGCGGTCGCGTACCGCAGCGATGGGCCGATCTCGTCGACCTCGAGCTCGACCACGGTGCGCTTCTCGCCTTCGCGGGTCTCGAAGGACCGCTGCTTGAGGCGGCCCTGCACGATCACCCGCGCACCGCGGGTCAGGCTCTCGGCCACGTTCTCGGCGGCCTCGCGCCAGATGTTGCACCGCAAGAACAGTGCTTCGCCGTCTCTCCACTCACCGCTTTGGCGGTCATAGATACGCGGCGTCGACGCGACCGTGAAGTTGGCGACAGCTGCACCCGATGGGGTGAACCGCAGTTCCGGGTCGGCGGTCAGATTTCCAACGACGGTGATGATGGTGTCACCAGCCACGAGATCCTCCTATTTGGGCGGCTTACTGGGCGCGAGCCTACGGAAGCGCTCCGACGTGTACAGCCTCTTCTTCGGGACTAGTGCTTGTCGGTCCGCATCACCTTGGTCCGCAGCACGGACTCGTTCAGGTTGAGCTGGCGATCCAGCTCGGACACGGTCGCGGGCTCAGCCTTCACATCGATGACGGCATAGATGCCTTCGGCGTGCTTGGCGATCTCGTATGCGAGCCGGCGTCGGCCCCAGATGTCGACCTTGTCGACGCTGCCGCCGTCCTTGCGGACCACGTTGAGGAACGCTTCCAGCGACGGAGCTACGGTGCGTTCGTCAAGGGTGGGGTCGAGGATGACCATGATTTCGTATGGACGCATGAAGACCTCATCACCTCCTACGGTCTAATCGGCCACGGACGTTCCGTGACAGGAGGGTCGCCTGCGTCGGCAACCGGCCCAGGCTACAGGAACCCGCGCTGATCTGCGAAACCGAGCTACGACGCCGACGCGGCGACGCTCACCCGCGAGCGCTCCGGCCGCAGCCAGTCCGGCAGCCACGACGGCGGCGCGTCCGGCGCCCCGTCGAACACCCCGCCGGCCGGGTCGTCGACCTCGCCGCGGGCCCGCACCAGGTCCAGCTCCGGCCGGTAGATCTGGCGGATCACCAGCGCGCACAACGCGATCACCGCGATATCACGCAGCAACACCGTGGTGGTGAACCACTGCTCGGGCAGGCCGCCGTTCTGCTCGCCGTAGAGGTACAGCATCCGCGGCACCCACACCAGCGCGTCGATCGTCATCCACGCCAAGAGCACCCGCCGATGCGGCAACGCCAGCACCGCCAGCGGCACCAGCCACAGCGAGAACTGCGGGCTCCACACCTTGTTGGTCAACAGGAACGCGGCCACCACCAGGAACGCCACCTGCATCACCCGCGGCCGGTGCCGCGCGGTCAGCGCGATGTAAGCGATTGCGACACAACACGATAGAAACAGGATCGCGGAAACGATGTTGGTCACCGTCGGCGGTTCCCAGAAGCCGAGATCGGGATCGAAACCGCGCCAGCCGGTGAACGACTTCACCACGTTGTACAGCGAATCCATGTCGTCGCCGCGGCGGGTGTTGAGCCGGAAGAACTCCGACCACCCGCGCGGAAACAGCACCATGATCGGCAGGTTCACCACCAGCCACGCCACCACTGCCGCCACCGCGGCGCGTACGACCGCACGTACCTGGCCGGTGCGCACCGCCAGCACCGCCAACGCCCCGAGCAGCAGCACCGGATACAGCTTGGCCGTCACCCCCAGACCGATCAGCGCTCCGGCCAGCACGGGTTTTCGTCGCGCCCACGCCAGCAGCGCGCCGGTCGCGAAAGCCGTTGCCAGCGCGTCGAAGTTCGTGAAGATCTGGAAGATCAGCAACGGCGACGCCGCCACCAGCGCCGCATCCCAGACCCGGCGCGGCCCGGCCAATTGCGATGCCGCCCACACCGTGATCAGCCACGCCAGCGCCAACCCGAACGCGGCGATGTTGAAGAACATCACCACCTCGGCGATGATCGGCACCGACGCCACCTTCGTCAGCGCGGTGTAGGTCTTGGCCAACGACATCGACACGTACTGGTAGAGCCCGGTGAGCACCGGATACTCCATGTAGCGCACCGCGAGGTTGCCGTCGTACTGGATGTGCGGCTCACCGGAGGCGTCCTTCTCCACCCAGCTCGACTTGTACGGGAACTTCCCGAGATTCAACAGTTCCGCGGTGTACAGCGGGACGGTGTCGGAATAGCACAGCTGGTAGTACGCGCGCTGGTTGTCCCAGTTGCCGACCCGCTGATCGGCGGTGCCGGTGCCGGTGGTCTGCAGACACGCAGCCTTGGTCGCATAGCCCAGCGCGAGAAACACCAGCCCGAGGATCAACATCACCCGCAGCGGGGTCAGGAACCGTTGCCTGCCGATCAGGGCGTGCTTGCCGACCGGCCCGCCGATCACATCGGACAGCGCAGCGCCGACGGTGTCGGTGCGGCTGGGCAAGTCACGTTGGTCCAGGCTCCGCCGGTCATCTACCAGCGGAGCCGGTGATTTCAGGTCCGGCTCGGTCACGGAGGCGGAGGCGGGCCGGGCGGGGGCCCCGGGGCTCCCGGCGGCGGCGCGGGCCCGACAGGTGCGGGCTGGCCGGCGGGCGCAGGCGGACCCGGAGCGGGCTGACCAGCCGGAGCGGGCGGACCGACGGGCACGGTGGTGGGCGGACCCCACGGAATCGTAATGCCCGGTGCCAGTTCAAGAGTCGGCTGAATCACCGTCTGCTGCGACGGCGGAACGTCCGACGGTGGCGGCTGGTCTTCATCGGGAGCGGGGGTCCGCGGCGCGACCGGCGCCTGCGGCACACCGGCATAACCGCCGATCTCTTCCGGTTTGGGGAACGACTCGACCTCAGTGCCCTGGAGCGCACCGTCCATCGTGGCCTTCCAGATGTCCGACGGCAGACCGGAGCCGTAAACCGGTGAGCCCCATTGGTTCTCCAGCGGTTTGTCGCCGCCGGTGGTGCCCACCCACACCGCCGTCGACAACGACGGCGTGTACCCCACCATCCAGGCGTCCCGGTTGGCGCCGGTGTCGCCGAGCTGGTTGGTGCCCGTCTTGGCCGCCGACGGACGACCGCCCGCCAACGCGTGGCCGTTGGAGTACGCCGCAATCGGCTGCATCGCCGACGTGACGTTGTCGGCGACCTTCTTGTCGATGCGCTGCTCGCCCTCGGCGTCCTGCTGCGACGCGTCGAACAGCACCTCGCCCTGGGCGTTGACCACCTTCTGCACGAAGTGCGGTTTGTGGTAGACACCGGAGGCCGCCAGCGTCGCGTAGGCCGACGCCATGTCGATCACCCGAGTCTGGTACTGGCCCAACACGATTCCGTTGTTGGGCGGACCGCCCTGACCGTCCTCGGACAGGGTGTGCTCGACACCTGGGAAGCTCTCGGCGATACCGGCCTGGTGCGCGGCCTCGGCGACGTCTTCCGGGCCGTCCTCCAGCTTCAGCATCAAGCGGTAGTAGCTGGTGTTCAGCGAGCGCTTCAGCGCCTCGGCGATATTGCAGGTGCCGCAGCCGCCACCCTCGACGTTGGTGATCTTGATCCCGTTGACTTCCAGCGGCGAACTGTCGACCTGGGTGCCCAACCCCATGCCCTGCTGCAGCGCCGCCACCAGAGCGAACACCTTGAACGCCGACCCCGTCGGCAGCCCGGCCTGCGCGAAGTCGAACCCGTTGGCGTCGTCGCCGCCGTAGTACGCCTCCACCCCGCCGGTGCGCGGATCGATCGACACGACCGCAGTCCGCATCTCGGGATCCTGGCCCTCGAGATACTCCGCGGCCGCCTCCTCCGCGGCCTGCTGCGCCTTGGGGTCGATGGTCGTGGTGATCTGCAGACCCTCGGTGTTGAGCGTCTTCTCGTTGATGTCGAACAGGTCGAGCAGTTCCTGTTTCACCTGCCGTTCGATCAGCCCCTTCGGGCCGGTCGTCAGGTTCTGCGTACGCGCCAACTCCGGCGGCACCGTCTCCGGAAACACCTGGGCGGCGCGCTCGCCAGGCGTCAACGCGCCGATCTCGACCATGCCGTCGAGCACCCAGTTCCACCGGGCGGTGGCACCTTCGAGGTCCACCGCCGGATCCAGGCCCGACGGCCGCTGGATCAGCGCGGCCAGCAGCGCGCCCTCAGCGACCGTCAGGGCTTCGACCGGCTTGTTGAAGTACGCCTTGGCCGCCGCGGCCACGCCGTAGGAACCGCGACCGAAATAGATGATGTTCAGGTACGACTGCAGCACTTGGTCTTTGGACCACTCGCCGGACATCTTCGTCGAGATGACGAGTTCTTTGGCCTTGCGCAGCAGGCCGCCGATGCCGGCGCGTTCCGAACCCACCAGCGCGTTCTTGACGTACTGCTGGGTGATGGTGGAGCCGCCCTGCAGGTTCTCACCGGCGATGTTGTTCTTGACCGCCCTGGCGAATCCGGTGAACGAGAACCCCGGGTTGGAGTAGAAGTCGCGGTCCTCGGCGGCCATCACCGCGTTGCGCACATGCACCGGAATCTGGTCGATGTTCACATCGACCCGGTTGCCTTCCGGCGGAACGATTTTCGCCAGCTCACTGCCGTCGCTGGCCAGGATCGTGGAGACCTGGTTGGTCCGGATGTCACCTGGTTTGGGGACATCGACGATCAGGTAGGCCATCGCGAACGTCACCATCGGCAACACCAGCAACACGACGGCGGCCGCCAACAGGCCGCGGCGCACCCATGACCAGTTGACCGGCTTGCGCTGGCTGGGCCGCCGTGGCGGCGGTGGGCCTGCCGGCGGTTCACCACCGCCGGGTGGGCGCCGTGGCGGCGGAGGTGGCGGCTGTTTGGGCGCCGGGGTGCCGTCCAGCGCCGCCTTGACGGCGTCGATGGGATCACGCAGATGCGGTGGCGGCTGGTCGCGCACCGGCGGCAACACCGATGTGTGCCGATCGTCGGGCGGCACCGGTCGGGTGCGGTTGGCGGACGGCGCGTTCTCCGGCGGGCGATGCCGCCCGCCGCCGTCGGCCTTTCTGGGCTCGGGCTCGCTCACACCGTCAGCCTCGCGTCCCTTGCGGACATCGTTGACTGATCGGTCGGGTCGCCCTTCGCTATTCACTGGCCGTGCGCGCGCGCGCGCGCGCCGCCTGGGTGCTCCGCGATGCCCGCCGACCCCGGGACGGGCCTGTCGGCGGTACTTCGCCAAGCACATACGATTTGACCAGGTGATTCCAACTGCAGGTGCGGCATACCTCCACCACGTGTACCGAGAACTCGTCGTATCGGGACGCCAGCAGGACCAACTCCTCGGCGCTACGCGCCGAACCTGACACCGCGCCCAGGTGGTCACCGAATACCCACGAAACCAGGGTGAGCTGCTCCTTGCGACAGATCGGGCACATCACCGAGCTGGGCTTCCCATGGAACTTGGCGGCTCGCAGCAGATAGGGGTTGGCGTCACACACCTCGGAGACGCCGGTGCGCCCCGAGTAGACCTCCGCCAGCAAGGACCGCCGCCGAAGCGCGTAGTCCACCACCTGTCGCTGCAATCGCACGAGGACCAGAGTACGTCTCTGTGGGACAGACCGAGGCGCGACGTGCTTCGGCCCGCGCCATCGGAAACCATCTCTTACGATCTTCGACGTGGCTTCGGGCAGCTCAGGGTGGCGCACCTCGGGAATGCGGGCAAAAGACAGCGACCGCGCCGAAACCTGCCAGATTCTGGACACCGCCCTGGCCGACGGCCAGCTGTCGATGACCGAGCATGGCGAACGGGTGAAATCGGCCACTGCCGCGACGACGCTGGGCCAGCTGCAGGATCTGGTGGCCGATCTGCAGAACCCGAAGACGGCGCAGACCACGATGATCACCAAGGTGGTCAACCGGCAGGTGCCGCAGCCGGTCAACTGGGGTATCCGCGCCGCGGTGGCCGGTGTCCTGGTGGTCGTCGGCATCGCGATCGGCTGGGGGCTGTACGGCAACACGTCGTCACCGCTGAGCGGAGCCTCCGACCCGGGCGCCCAGCCCGACGGCATCACGCCCGTCGTGCTCACCCCGCCGCGACAGCTGCATTCGCTCGGCGGTCTGACCGGTCTGCTCGAGCAGATGCAGCAGCGCTTCGGCGACACCACCGGCTACCGGCTGACCGTCTACCCGGACTACGCCGTGCTGAGCCGGCCGGACCCGGCCGAGGACCGCCGCGAGCTCATCTACGCCTATCGCGGCGGCTGGGATGATCCGTCGTCGAGCTCCAGAAGTAGCCGCGCCACCGTGGTGGATCTGGGCCGCTTCGACGTCAAGACGGTCGTCGGTGTGCTGCGCGGGGCGCCGGAAACGCTGGGCATCAAGCCCGGCGACGTCACCAGCACCTATCTGAGCATCGACCCCGCCCGCGATCCGACCACGCCGGGGGAGCTGTCGGTGTCCGTCTACGTCTCCAGTGACTACGGCAGCGGCCATATCGCGATGGCGCCCGACGGCAGGGTCAAGCAGATCAGCTATCCGTCCTGATAGCGACGCACTTCCGGCCCTGATCGCGACCACGGGCGTCGGGCCGGCGTTCGCATTGGGGCCACCCGGAGTTCGCGACGAATATATCGGCGCGATACACTGGCCCGAGGTGTCGGACCGCCGTATCGGATCAGCTCGGATTTCTAGGAGGAGGTGTCCCGCGTGCTTGAACTGGCCATCCTGGGACTCCTGCAAGAGGCTCCGATGCACGGCTACGAACTTCGCAAGAGGCTGACGGGACTGCTCGGGGCGTTCCGCGCGTTCTCCTACGGCTCGTTGTACCCGGCGCTGCGCCGGATGCAGACCGACGGGCTGATCGCGGAGGATCCGGCACCGGACGGCACCCCGAAGATGCGTCGCGCCCGGCGCGTCTACCGGCTCACCGAGGCCGGCAAGCAACGGTTCGCCGAACTGGTGGCCGATACCGGCCCGCAGAACTACTCCGACGACGGGTTCGGCGTGCACCTCGCGTTTTTCAACCGGACCCCGGCCGAGGCCAGGATGCGGATCCTCGAGGGCCGCCGTCGTCAGGTGGAAGAACGCCGTGAGGGCCTGCGTGAAGCAGTTGCGCGGGCAAGTAATTCGATCGACCGCTACACCCGACAGCTTCACCAGCTCGGGTTGGAGTCCAGCGAGCGCGAAGTCAAGTGGCTCAATGAACTGATCGCGGCCGAACAGTTGGCGCAGAGACGCGCCGAGCAGCCGTAAGGCAGTTACCAAGTTAGTACGAAGGGAAGAGTTCGTGTCATGAGTGAGCACATCGGAGCCGGCGCGCCGGCGACAGACAACGCAGAGGTGCGGGTCGCGATTGTCGGTGTGGGTAACTGTGCGGCCTCGCTGGTGCAGGGCGTGCAGTACTACCAGGACGCCGATGAGTCGGCCACCGTGCCCGGTCTCATGCATGTGCGGCTCGGCCCGTACCACGTGCGCGATGTGAAGTTCGTCGCGGCGTTCGACGTCGACGCCAAGAAGGTCGGGTTCGACCTGTCCGAGGCGATCTTCGCGTCGGAGAACAACACCATCAAGATCGCCGACGTGCCGCCGATGAACGTCACCGTCCAGCGCGGCCCGACGCTCGACGGCATCGGCAAGTACTACGCGGACACGATCGAGGTGTCCGACGTCGATCCCGTCGACGTGGTGGCTGTGCTCAAGGAGAACAAGGTCGATGTGCTGGTGTCCTACCTGCCGGTGGGCTCCGATGACGCCGACAAGTTCTACGCCCAGTGCGCGATCGACGCCGGGGTGGCGTTCGTCAACGCGCTGCCGGTGTTCATCGCCTCCGATCCGGTGTGGGCCAAGAAGTTCGAGGATGCCGGGGTGCCGATCGTCGGCGACGACATCAAGAGCCAGATCGGTGCGACGATCACCCACCGCGTGATGGCCAAGCTGTTCGAGGACCGCGGTGTGCAACTGGACCGCACCATGCAGCTCAACGTCGGCGGCAACATGGACTTCCTGAACATGCTCGAACGTGAGCGGCTGGAGTCCAAGAAGATCTCCAAGACCCAGGCCGTCACCTCCAACCTGCAGCGTGAGTTCAAGACGAAGGACGTGCACATCGGCCCGTCGGATCACGTCGGCTGGCTCGACGACCGCAAGTGGGCCTACGTTCGGCTGGAGGGCCGCGCGTTCGGTGACGTGCCGCTGAACCTGGAGTACAAGCTCGAGGTGTGGGACTCGCCGAACTCGGCGGGCGTGATCATCGACGCGGTGCGCGCGGCCAAGATCGCCAAGGACCGCGGTATCGGCGGCCCGGTGGTGGCGGCGTCGGCATACCTGATGAAGAGCCCGCCGCAGCAGTTGCCCGACGACGTGGCCCGCACGCAGCTGGAAACCTTCATCCAGAGCTGACCTCTTCTTCTAGCGGTTTGTGGAGTCCTGCCCGCGCTGAGCGCGGCTGGGGCTCCACAGATCGCGTTTTGTACTGTTTCGCTGTGAGCGACATAAGCCCCGACGACGAACTGGCCTCACTCGACGAGTTCATGTTCCTCAAAGAGAATGCGCGCCAGGCCGGCGTCCAGACCGTACCGCCGGTCACCCGCATCGACTCCGGGCCGATCAGCGCGCTGAAGTTCGGCGAGGGACCGGCGCGGATCGTGTACCTGCACGGCGGCGGGCAGAACGCGCACACCTGGGACACCGTGGTCGTCGGCCTCGGCGAGCCCGCGTTGGCGCTCGACCTGCCGGGCCACGGCCGCTCGGCGTGGCGCGAGGACGGCGACTACGGGCCCAAGCTCAACGCGGTCACGATCGAACCGGTGCTGCGCGAGCTGGCGCCCGAAGCCGACCTCGTCGTCGGAATGTCGCTGGGCGGTTTGACCGCGCTGCGGCTGGCGGTGTCGGCCCCCGCGCTGGTGCGCCGGCTGGTACTCGTCGACGTCACCCCGTCGGCGCCGCAGCGCCACACCGAGTTGAGCGAAGACCAGAAAGGCACCGTCGCGCTGGTACAAGGTCCGCGCACATTCGAAAGCTTCGACGCGATGCTCGAACTGACCGTCGCCGCCGCACCCCACCGGGACCGGGAGTCGTTGCGCCGCGGCGTTTTCCACAACGCCCAACGCCTCGACGACGGCACCTGGACGTGGCGTTACGACGAGATGCGCAAGGGCGAGGGGTTCGAAGGCCTGTGGGACGACGTGCCCCGCCTCGAGGTGCCCACCACGCTGGTGCGCGGCGCCAAGTCGTTCTTCGTCAACGACGACGACGCCGACGAGTTCGCCCGTACCGCACCGGGTTTTCGCGATGTGCGCATCGTCGAAGATTCCGGCCACTCGGTACAGAGCGACCAGCCGGGCAGGCTGATCGAGATTTTGCGCGAGGTGCTGAACGAACAGCGGCGACGCTAGAAGCGCCGCCGCCGTCCTGCCCGTAACATCAGCTGTCCCAGTAGCTTCCGCTGTCGACGCTGTCGTAAAGACCGTGGAACTCCTGCGGGATGTTCAGCTGCACCGGACCCTCGATCTGCGGAACAGCGGCTGTTAGTTGGACATTCACGTCCGCCGGGTGCGCAGCCAGCGCGGCCGGTCCGGCGTCGGCGTGTGCGGCACCTGCGCCCGCGACCCCGAGTCCGGTGAGCGCGGCGCCCATGGTCAGGACCTTCCAAGTAGCCGTGCGTTTCATTGTGTGCTCCTTTTCCTCGTTTCCCCGACATGTCCACTGTCTCGCTCTGCGGTGAGGGCAGAAGGAGACCAAGATGAGCGCCTTCTCATCCGGCGCTCGCCAGCCATTTCTTCGCCAGCTCCAGGCGCGCGACGGTGTGCTCGCGCCACTGCGGATGCTGAATGCGGAACGGGCCGGTGGCCAGGCCGAGCAGCGCCGCGGCGGTGCGCTGGCGCAGCTGCCGAGGCGGCACTCGCCGATCGGCGTGGGCCAACACCTCGGCCGCGTACCGTCCCGCCGTCGGATGCCACCGGTCCTCCAGGTCCAGCCCCGACAGGTGCGCGATCAGCATCGCCCACTCGTCGATGCGTTCTCCGGGGCCGGCGGTGTCCAGATCGACCAACCCGGTGATCCGGGCGCCGTGGGTCAGCAGTTGACCCTCGTAGAAGTCTCCGTGCACCGGCACCACCGGCGCCGCCTCCTGCTCGACGGTGTGCAGGGCGGCGACGAGCTCAGCCAGCTCGGCCAGCACGTCCGGTTCGCCGGCGGCCGCCCAGCGCAGCGCGGCGGCGTTGTCGTCGACCAGCTGCAGGTGTGACCGTCGCCGCGGCATCGCCGTCAGATCGGCGGGCAGCGCGTCCAACAACGCCTCGAACGCGTCGGGCGCCGGCACATCGCCGCCGTCGGCAAGCACGTTTCGCAGCGCCGTCCCCGGCGCCTCGGGCAGCGCGATCAGCCCGTCCGGGGTGAACGCCGCCACCGGCGGGACGGGTAGGTGCGGGCTGGCCAGGTCGTGGCGGACGCGCAGCTGCGCGACGGCAGATGGGCGCAGCACCTTGAGGAACCATGTGCGACGGCCGTCGTGCACCTCCAGCACCGCGCGCTGCGCGGGCCGATACGCGCGTACCCGGACGTCGCTCACGTCCGTCGCGCTGAGGCCGAGGTGGCGCAGCACCCCCGCGTCGCTGGCCGCGGCCAGCGCAGGCAGCGCCGGGTCTTGGGGCCAACGCCAGATGCCGACCTCGACCGACTCGCCCAGATGTTCGCCGGCGACGACGGCCGCGCCGGCCGGGATGCGGCTGCCGGTCGTGGCGGCCAGGATCTCCGTCGTGCGGGTACCGTCGGCGCGACGCACCCCCGCCCAGTACATGACGGTGGCCGCGCCGCTGGGCCGCACGTTGACGTGACCGGGCTGCAGGTGTTCGAGTTTGCCGCCGTATTCGGTGAGGGCAGCCGTCAGCACGTCGGGTGCGTGCGGACCGAGCAGCAGATCCAGCGCGGGCGAAGTCATATCCCCAAGCCTGGCGTTTGCGGCGGAAACGCAGATGAGTGCGAAATGAGAGTGCTCTCATCTAACTTGAAACGGTGAGCTTCCCCATTCGCATCGGTGTGCAACTACAGCCGCAACATTCCCCGCAATACCGCCATATCCGCGACGCGGTCCGTCGCTGTGAGGACCTGGGTGTCGACGTCGCCTTCAACTGGGACCACTTCTTCCCGCTATACGGCGACCCCGACGGCGCGCACTACGAATGCTGGACGATGCTGGGCGCCTGGGCCGAGCAGACGTCGCGCATCGAGATCGGCGCACTGGTGTCGTGCAACTCCTACCGCAACCCCGAACTGCTGGCCGACATGGCCCGCACCGTCGACCACATCAGCGACGGCCGGCTGATTCTGGGCATCGGCTCGGGCTGGAAGCAGAAGGACTACGACGAGTACGGCTACGAGTTCGGCACCGCGGGCAGCCGCCTCGACGACCTGGCCACCGGGCTACCCCGCATCACGTCGCGGCTGACCAAGCTCAACCCGCCGCCCACCCGGCCGATCCCCGTCCTGATCGGCGGTGAAGGTGAGAAGAAGACGCTGCGGCTGGTGGCCAGGCACGCCGACATCTGGCACACCTTCAGCGGCAGCGCCGGCTACCCCCGCAAGGCCGAGGTCTTGGCGCGGCACTGCTCGGACGTCAGCCGAGATCCTGCCGCGATCGAGCGGTCGGCCGGAGTGTCGGGCAAGACGACCGACGAGCTGCTCGCCGAGGCCGACGCGCTGGCCGAACTCGGGGTCACGCTGCTGACCGTCGGCGCCAACGGTCCCGACTACGACCTCACCCAGGCCGAAGCGCTATGTCGCTGGCGCGACCGCCAGACGAGCTAGTCACCACCTCGCGTCGATCCGCTCCGGGCGCACCCGCTGCGTGAGACACTGTTGGCCGCGATGCCAAAGAAGTATGGGGTCAAAGAAAAAGACCTCGTGGTCTCGCATGTTGTCAACCTGATACTGACCGGCAAACTTCGCTCGGGTGATCGGGTGGACCGCAACGAGATCGCCAAGGAACTCGGGGTGTCCCGCGTGCCCATCCAGGAGGCCGTGGTACAGCTCGAGCACGACGGCATCCTCTACACCCGCTACCACCGCGGGGCGTTCGTCGAGGTGTTCGACGAGACCGTCGTGCGCGAGCACCACGAAATCTACGGCCTGCTCAACGGCATCGCCGCCGCGCGTGCGGCGACCGACCGCAATCCGGAGCTCATCGACGAACTCGACAGGCTGCTCGGCGTCATGCACAGCACCCGCCGTTCACGTGCCTTCAACGAGGCCGGCTGGGATTTCCGGCGGCTGATCAAGGAGCGGTACGCGGGCCCGCGGTTGCTGGCGCTGATCCAGGCGTCGCAGGCGCTGGTGCCTGAGGCGTTCTGGAGTGCATACACCGACAACCACGACGAGATGCTGCCGTTCTACGTACGCGAGGTCGACGCGATCCGCCGCGGCGACACCGCCGCGGCGCGCGCAGCCAACATCGACCGGTCCGACCTGATGGTCCGGATCATGCTGGCCGAACTGGTGCGCCGCGGTGTACTCGCCCCGTCCGCGCACCCGGCGTTGCATTCCAATTGACCTGACGTCGCCGTCGCCGGGCCGACGCTCGCTACGTTGCAGTAATGAAGACAACCGTCTTGGCGCTGATCGGGTTGTTGATCTTCACCTTGGGCCTGGCGCCGCCGGCACGGGCGCAAGTCGACCAGTGCGCGCCGCCCGGCGTCGAGAGCGCCAGCGCACTGCCCACCAACCTGGCCGCAGCTGCCAAGGGACCTGACGAAGACAGCTACACCACGGCCACCGTCGTGCCGCTGGACTCCGTCGACGTGGATGCGCTCGGACTGAGCACCCCGGGAACACTGACGGTCGGCACCCTTTCGGACGCCCCGCCGAGCATCTGCATCAACTCCGCGGGTCAGTTCACCGGGTTCGACAACGAGGTGCTGCGGGCCATCGCCGAGCGGTTGGGGCTGCAGATCAACTTCGTCGGCACCGAGTTCTCCGGCCTGCTGGCCCAGGTGGCCTCGCGCCGCTTCGACGTCGGGTCGTCGTCGATCACCACCACCGAAGCCCGCCGCCGCACCGTCGGTTTCACCAACGGCTACGACTTCGGCTACTTCTCGCTGGTGGTGCCCGCCGGCTCGGCCATCACCGGGTTCGGCGACCTGGCCGCCGGGCAGCGCATCGGGGTTGTACAGGGCACCGTGCAGGAGTCCTACGTCGTCGACACCTTGGGCCTGCAGCCGGTGATCTACCCCGACTACAACACCGTCTACGCGAGCCTCAAATCCCGCCAGCTCGATGCGTGGGTCGCGCCGTCGCAGCAGGCCGAGGGCACGGTGCAACCCGGCGATCCAGCCGAGATCATCGAAAACACCTTCAGCTTGGACAATTTCATCGCTTATGCGGTCGCCAAGGAGAACCAGTCCCTCATCGACGCGTTGAACGCTGGGCTGGACGCGGTGATCGCCGACGGCACCTGGGGCCGGCTGTACTCCGACTGGGTGCCGCGCGCGCTGCCGCCGGGGTGGAAACCCGGATCAAAGGCGGCGCCGGTGCCGCAGCTGCCCAACTTCGACGCGATCGCCGCGCAGCAACAGGAAACCGACACCGGCGGGCCGGTACAGCCGAAATCCACACTGGCGCAACTGAAGGACTCGTTCCTGGACTGGAACCTCTACAAGCAGGCCATCCCCGACCTGTTCAAGACCGGTCTGCCCAACACGCTGATCCTGACCGTGTGCGCCTCGGTGATCGGGCTGCTGCTGGGCATGGCGCTGGCCGTCGCCGGAATATCCCGAAGCCGCCTATTGCGCTGGCCCGCACGGGTTTACACCGACATCTTCCGCGGTCTGCCCGAGGTGGTCATCATCTTGCTGATCGGCCTGGGCCTGGGCCCGGTGGTGGGCGGGCTGACCGGCAACAACCCGTTTCCGCTCGGCATCGCCGCGCTGGGGCTGATGGCCGCGGCCTACGTCGGCGAGATCTTCCGCTCAGGCATTCAGAGCGTGGAGCCGGGCCAGCTGGAAGCCTCGCGGGCACTGGGCTTTTCGTATACCACGTCGATGCGGCTGGTCGTGGTGCCCCAGGGCATCCGGCGGGTATTGCCCGCGCTGATGAACCAGTTCATCTCGCTGCTCAAGGCATCCTCGCTGGTGTACTTCCTGGGTCTGGTGGCCGACCAGCGTGAACTGTTCCAGGTCGGCCGCGACCTCAACGCGCAGACCGGCAACCTGTCCCCGCTGGTGGCGGCCGGGCTGTTCTACCTGGCGCTGACCGTACCGCTGACCCATCTGGTGAACTACATCGACAACCGGCTGCGGCGCGGGCGGGCCCCGACCGAGGAGGACCCACTGGAACTGTCCACGTCACAAGAGATGATCTGATGGCTGCCTTCGAACCGGTATCTCTGGCCGCCAACGACATTCACCTGTCGTTCGGACCGAACTCGGTGCTGCGCGGGGTGCACATCGACGTGCCGGCGGGCAGCACCGCCGTCGTGATCGGGCCGTCGGGTTCCGGGAAGTCGACGCTGCTGCGCACATTGAACCGGCTCCACGAACCCGACCGGGGCGATATCCTGCTCGACGGGCGTTCGGTGCTCAACGACAACCCGGATCAGTTGCGTCAGCGCATCGGGATGGTGTTCCAGAACTTCAACCTGTTTCCACATCGAAGCGTGCTGGACAACGTGACGCTGGCGCCGCGCAAGCTCAAACGCCTCGGCGCCGACGAGGCCCGCGAACTCGGCATGGCGCAGTTGGAGCGGGTCGGACTACGGCACAAGGCCGACGTGCGCCCGACGACGCTGTCCGGTGGTCAGCAGCAACGCGTCGCGATCGCGCGCGCATTGGCGATGGCGCCGCAGGTGATGTTCTTCGACGAGGCCACTTCAGCGCTGGACCCGGAGTTGGTCAAGGGGATCCTGGCGCTCATCGCCGACCTGGGCGAAGACGGGATGACGATGGTGGTGGTGACCCATGAGATGGGCTTCGCACAGTCGACGGCCGACACCGTGGTGTTCATGGACCACGGGCAGGTCGTCGAGGCCGGTCGGCCCGAGCAGATCTTCGAGGCCGCCGAGACCGAGCGGCTGCAGCGGTTCCTGTCCCAGGTTCTGTGAGGTAATCGCCCGTCATCACAACTTGGCAGCCTCAGACAGGTTAGACTGACGAATTATGGCCGAGGTAGAACCGCAGGTCACGGAGTTGGCGGGGGAGTTGCAGCGGGTGCTCTCCCGGGTTTTCTCCGTGCTGCGCCGCAGCGACACCAACCGTGCGGAAGCCGGTGACCTGACGTTGGCGCAGCTGTCGATCCTGTTGACGCTGCTCGATCAGGGGCCGCTGCGGATGACCGATCTGGCCGCCCACGAGCGGGTTCGCACCCCCACCACCACGGTCGCGATCCGCCGGCTGGAGAAGCTTGGCTTGGTCAAACGCTCACGTGACCCCTCTGATTTGCGGGCGGTGCTGGTCGATATCACCCCCGAGGGACGGGCCCAGCACCAAGAGGCGCTGGCGACGCGGCGGGCGTACCTGGCCACGCTGCTGGGCAAGCTCAGCCCCGAGGATCTGGAGATGCTGACCAAGGCCATCGGCCCGCTCGAGCGCCTCGGCGAATAGCGCTCATCCCAGCCAGTCCAGTACCGCCGCGGCGGTCCACGACTGCTGCATGCTGCCCAGCGGTTCTCCGGTGAAGGGCTCGTAGTATTCGGCGAAGCTGCCGTCGCTGACTTGCCGCAGACCCTCCTTGCGCAACAGGCGGGCACGTTCGGCCCAGCCGCGCCGGGCGAAGCACCACCCGAACAGCCACGTCATCACCGGCCACACCGGCCCACGCCAGTACTCGCGGGCGCGGAAGTCCCGCGATACCGGCGACGTCGACGGCAGCAGACCGTATTTCAGGTCGGGATGCCCGCAGAACCGCGGGCCCTCCAGCAGCTTCACCAGGTGGCGTTCCCGCTCGTGCGGCAACCCGCCACACAGCAGCGGCGCGAACTGCGCGACCGTCTCGGTGGCCACCCACTCGCCGGCGCGGACATCGAAATCGCGTGCCGCGCCGGTTCTTTCGTCGGTGGCGTCGATCACGCCCGCCCGGAACCGATCGGCCCACGCGTACAGGTCGCGCACGTCGGCCGACGGACGTTTGTAGTCCTCGCCGATCTCGGCGAGCACGTCGCAGGCGACGGCGAGGATCGCCGAGACGAACACGTCCTCGACGGCGAAGCTCATCACCTTGGGCAGCAACTCGTCGTCGTAGCGGGCCAGCTTCATCTCCTCGAGTAGCCACAGATACCGGTCGTATTCGACGTCGCTGGGGCGTTGGCTGGCGTCGGTGACGATCGTGGTGTCCGCGCGCTGATACTCGGGCAGCGCGCCGGGAACAACGTTGGCGTAGGCACTGTCCCAGCGCGGCGAGTTGTCCATGCCGGACTCCCACCCGTGGTAGAGCGTGACCCTGCCGCGGGACTGCGGATCGCGGGCTTCGGCCAGCCAACGGTGCCACCGCACCAGGTTGTTCCAGCGGCGGTCCAGGAACGCCTCGGCGACCGCGCGGGTGGTGCGGCCGCGGGTGCGGGCGTTGTCGAGGATGCGCTGGACGGCGATGGCGTGCACCGGCGGTTGGGTGATACCCGAGGTGAGCCGGTTGCGCGGCGCGTGGACGGCCAGCGTCGACGTGGCCCAGCGCGCGGGGCCGGGAAAGTAGCCGTCGACCCCGTTGGCGAAGACGATGTGCGGGATCATCCCGTTGCCCCACTGCGCCGAGAGCAACGTGTCGAGTTCGACGACCGCGCGCTCGACGCTCAGCGGAGCCAGCCCGATCGCCACGAACGCCGCGTCCCAGCTCCACATATGGGGGTACAGCAGCGGCGCGGCCGTCGTCATCGTGCCCAGGTCATTGCCGCGCAGCAGGTAGGCGGCGCGGGCGGAGAGCTGCGTCGGGGCGAAGCTGTGGTCGGCGGGCATCCGTACCATGATGCGACGCGGGAGCGTGGTTCGCAGGTCGGTAGCGTTGACGACATGCCGACCGCAATGATCACGGGTGCCTCCCGGGGGCTCGGCGCGGCCGTCGCGGCCGCGCTGGCGCCGACGCACAGCCTGGTGTTGGCGGGGCGGCCGTCGACGCGGCTGGACGAGGTGGCCGCCGAGTTCGGCGCCGCCATCCTGGCCCTCGACCTGGCCGACACCGACACGATTCCCGACGCCGTCGCGGCCGTCGACGAACTCGACGTGCTGGTGCACAACGCCGGGGTGGCGTTTCCCGGGCGGGTGGCCGAGTCGACCGTCGATGAGTGGCGAACGAGTATGGAAGTCAACGTGATTGGGGCGGTGGCGCTGACGTTGGCGCTGCTGCCCGCGCTGCGGGCGGTCGGCGGGCACGTCGTGTTCGTCAACTCCGGTTCGGGTATCAACGCCTCACCCGGGTTGGCGTCCTATTCGGGCAGCAAGTTCGCGCTGCGGTCGTTCGCCGATTCGCTGCGCGCCGACGAGCCGTCGTTGCGGGTGACGTCGGTGCATCCCGGCCGGATCGCCACCGAGATGCAGGAGAGGTTGGTGGCCTACGAGGGCGGGCAGTACGACCCGTCGCGGTTCTTGTTGCCCGAGACGGTCGCGCGCGTCATCGCCGACGCGGTGTCGTCGCCGCCGGATGGGCACATCCACCAGGTGATCATCCGCCCACGCGTCCGGTGATTTCTGGTGATTTCGGTGCGCTAACCAGCGCGTATCGCTTGTTCGCGCACCGAAATCGCATGGCGGATGATTGCGATCACCCGTCGCGGATATTCGGTCAAATCCAGCCAGGTGAACCGCAGCACTTGCCAACCGAGCAGCGTGATGTCGTTTTGCCGGACTCGGTCGTGGTGAAAGTCGTCGGACGAACTGTGAAATGCCAACCCGTCCGTTTCGATGGCGACCTTCGCTGCTGGGAACGCGAAATCCACCTTGTATCCAGCCACGGGGTAGTTCGTTCTCCACCCGGTGACACCTGCCTCTCGAAACAGTTTGGCCAAGAGCCGTTCGGCTTCCGAATGGGCGCCGTCGGACGCGGCTTGCAACAGCCGACGTGCCGCCGGCGAACCGTATCGGCCCTTGTTACGCAGCTGCGCTCGCCATAACTCGCGTAGCTCGATGTCCTTCTGCAAAGCCCGGTCCATGATTTTGACTCCGCCGGGTCGCCGGATCGCAGCTTCCAGAACCGTCAACGCCGGGGCGGTCACGCGAAGCGCTCGCACGGTGACGATGTCGGTGGGGTCGAGGTCGCGTCGCCGCAGCCGACTGCCTTCGTGGCACCGACCGTGTCCGTTTCTCGGCATCGTGACGTCCACGATGTCCGGGGCGAATCGGGTCAAACCGTGCCACCATGCGGCGGCCAGGCCGCTCGCGACCGCCTGTTGGCCGTAGCCCCAGACCGTTGCGCGAATACGAGCGCCGTCGGTGAACGGGCGGTCCGCGACGAAGTACACGCCGCGACCGCATCGCTGCCACTGGCCTGCCCGTAGCCGGCGCTGAACCGCGTGCTCGCTTAGGCCCGCCGCACGTGCCTGGTCGAGCGTTATCACACCATCTTGGTCGCGCAGAAATTCGCTGAGCACATGAGTTTAGACGTTGGCCGGCGGCTCGGCGGTTCCACTCCCCGTGGTTTCGGTGCGCAAACCAGCGTGTACCGATTGTTTGCGCACCGAAATCACTTAGATAACGATGTTGACCAGGCGGCCGGCGACCACGATCACCTTCTTCGGTGTGGCGCCGCCCAGGAACGCCTGCACCTTCTCGTCGGCCAGCGCCGCGGCCTCCATCGCGTCGGCATCTGCGTCGGCAGCGACGGTGATATGCCCGCGCACCTTGCCGTTCACCTGCACCGGATACTCGACGGTGTCCTCGACGAGGTACTGCGGGTCGGCCACCGGGAACGGTCCGTGCGCCAGCGAGGTGTCGTGGCCCAAGCGCCGCCACAGCTCCTCGGCCAGATGGGGCGCCAACGGCGCGAGCATCAGCACCAGCGGTTCCACCGCACCGCGGGCCGTCACCCCTTGTTTGGTCAGGTGATTGGTGTACTCGATCAGCTTGGCCACCGCGGTGTTGTTGCGCAGGTTCGTGTAGTCCTCGGTCACCCCGGCGATCGTGCGGTGCAACAACCGCAGCGTGTCGGTCTCGAGCGCCTGGTGCTCGACGATCTGCAAGGCGCCGCTCTGTTCGTCGACGACGAGACGCCACACCCGTTGCAGGAACCGGTGCGCGCCGACGACGTCCTTGGTGGCCCACGGCCGCGACGCCTCGATCGGCCCCATCGACATCTCGTACACGCGCAATGTGTCCGCGCCGTAGTTGTCGCAGATCTCGTCGGGTGAAACGGAGTTTTTCAGGCTCTTGCCGATTTTGCCGAACTCCTGGTTGACCTCGATCTCGCCGTCGGGACCGTCCCAGTAGAATTTTCCGTCGCGCTCAACGACTTCGGCGGCGGGCACGTACGCGCCGCGGGCATCGGTGTAGGCGTACGCCTGGATGTAGCCCTGGTTGACCAGCCGCCGGTACGGCTCCCGCGAGGTGATGTGGCCGAGGTCGTAGAGCACCTTGTGCCAGAACCGCGCGTACAGCAGATGCAGCACCGCATGCTCCACGCCGCCGACATACAGGTCCACCCCGCCCGGATCGTCCGGCCCGTGCTCGGCAGGCCGCGGGCCCATCCAGTAGGCCTCGTTCTCCTTGTCGCACATCGCCTCCGAGTTGTACGGGTCGGTGTAACGCAACTCGTACCAGGAACTGCCGGCCCACTGCGGCATCACGTTGGTGTCGCGGGTGTAGGGCTTGGGCCCGTCGCCGAGATCCAGTTCGACATGCACCCAGTCGGTCGCCTTGCCCAGCGGCGGCGACGGTTCGCTGTCGGCGTCGTCGGGGTCGAACAGCACCGGCGAATAGTCCGACACATCCGGCAGTTCCACTGGCAGCATCGACTCCGGCAGCGGGTGGGCCCGGCCGTCGGCGTCGTACACGATCGGAAACGGCTCGCCCCAGTATCTTTGGCGCGCAAACAGCCAGTCCCGCAGCTTGTACTCGACGCGCGCCCGACCACGGCCCTCGGCCTCCAGCCGCCGGGTGATCGCCTCCTTGGCGGCATCGACGCTGAGCCCGTTGAGGTAGTCGGAGTTGACCACCTCACCGTCACCGGTGTACGCCCCCTGTGAGATGTCGCCGCCGGCAACGGTTTGCACGATCGGCAGCCCGAATTGTGTGGCGAAGTCCCAGTCGCGCTGGTCGCCGCCGGGCACCGCCATGATCGCGCCGGTGCCGTAGCCGATCAGCACGTAGTCGGCGATGAACACCGGGATCTGTTGACCGTTGGCCGGATTGGTGGCATACGCGCCGAGGAAGACGCCGGTCTTGGACTTGTTCTCCTGGCGCTCCAGATCCGATTTGGCCGCGATGGCCGAGCGGTAAGCGGTGACGGCCTCGCGCGGAGTCGCGGCGCCGTAGGTCCAGCGTTCGTCGACGTCGGCGGGCCACTCCGCGGCGGTCAGCGTGTCGACCAACTCGTGTTCGGGTGCCAGCACCATGTACGTCGCGCCGAACAGGGTGTCCGGACGGGTGGTGAAGACCTCGATGTCGCCGGCGTCCGGGGCCGAATCAACGGCGAAAAACACAGTCGCACCGGTGGAGCGTCCGATCCAGTTGCGCTGCATGGTCTTGACCTTCTCGGGCCAGTCCAGCAGGTCCAGGTCGTCGAGCAGCCGGTCGGAGTACGCGGTGATGCGCATCATCCACTGCCGCAACCGTTTCCGGAACACCGGAAAGTTGCCGCGTTCGCTGCGCCCGTCGGCGGTGACCTCTTCGTTGGCCAGCACCGTGCCCAGACCGGGGCACCAGTTGACCAACGAGTCGGCGTGATACACCAGCCGGTGGGAGTCGACGATGTCGGCGCACTCACCGGCGCTGAGCTGAGACCACGTCCGCTCGTCGTCGAGAGTGCGTGCCCCGGAGGCGAATTCGGCGATCAACTCGTCGATCGGCCTGGCCTTGCCGGCGGCCGGATCGAACCAAGCGTTGTAGATCTGCAGGAAGATCCACTGGGTCCACTTGTAGTAGTCGACGTCGGTGGTCGAGAAGCTGCGGCGCGGGTCGTGGCCGAACCCCAGCCTGCCGAGCTGGCGACGGAAGTTGACGATGTTGGCCTCGGTGCGCGCCCGCGGATGCGTGCCGGTCTGGATCGCATACTGCTCGGCCGGCAGCCCGAACGCGTCAAAGCCCAGCGCGTGCAGCACATTTCGCCCGGCCATCCGGTAGTAGCGGGCGTAAACGTCGGTGGCGATGTAGCCGAGGGGGTGCCCGACGTGCAAGCCCTCACCGGAGGGATAGGGAAACATGTCCTGCACGAACATTTTGTCGTCGGGCACTCGGGCGCCATCGGTGGGCGCGAGTGAACCGACCGGGTTCGGCACGTGGAACGTGGCGGCGTCGGCCCACTGCTGCTGCCAGGCGCGCTCGATCTGCCCGGCGAGCTCCGCGGTGTAGCGGTGCTGCGGGATTTCGGCGCCGGCGTCGGCGGCAGCCGCGGGTTGAGCGGTCGGCGGTTCGGTCACGTGAACAGGGTATAAGCCCGCGGA
This sequence comes from Mycolicibacterium sp. XJ879, assembly GCF_053483935.1. Taxonomy (NCBI): domain Bacteria; kingdom Bacillati; phylum Actinomycetota; class Actinomycetes; order Mycobacteriales; family Mycobacteriaceae; genus Mycobacterium; species Mycolicibacterium sp. XJ879. The sequence goes on along the minus strand of NZ_JBEFTH010000002.1, from coordinate 176,588 downwards.
TTTCGTCTGCGTCGGCCACGGGTTGGTATCGGTTGCGTTGCGGACAAGTCAGAACAAGGTTGCAGGTCGGTTCCGGCTCTAGTGGCTAACGCACCGGTGTGGATACAGTCGGCGCCTGGCGTGCACCAAGGCTGTACGGAAGGACCGACCTCAATGATCGAGATCGCCCGCCGCTGGCGGGTTCTGGCTTCAGGAGCCGCCGTCGCGACGGCTGGTGTAGTGGGCCTCGCCGGCACCACCGCCTCCGCCCAGCCGGTGGCTCCGCAACCGCCGATGCCGGCGCCGGCCACTGTGACACAGACGGTTACGGTGACGCCGAACGCCGCGCCGCAGGCCCTCGTTCAACCAGGTGTGAGTTCCGCCACCGGCGTCGCGCAGAACGGGGTCGCCGGACCCGCCGCAGCAGCCGCAGCACCCGTTGCGTCCGCCGCCGCACCCGTCGCGCCCGTCGCAGCACCCGCTCCGTCCCCGCAGATCGCGATCACGCCGGCGGCGTCCGGCACGCTGCGGGAGTTCCTCGAGTCCCAGGGCGTCACGCTCGAACCGCAGCGCAGCGAGGGTTTCACGGCGCTCAACATCGTGCTGCCCCTGCCACGCGGGTGGTCCCATGTGCCCGACCCCAACGTGCCCGACGCGTTCGCGGTGATCGCCGACCGGGTCGGCGGCAACGGCCTGTACACGTCCAACGCCCAGGTGACCGTCTACAAACTCCTCGGTGACTTCGATCCGATCGAGGCCATCAGCCACGGCTTCGTCGACAGCCAGCAACTGCCCGCATGGCGCTCTACCGACGCGTCGTTCGCCAACTTCGGCGGCATGCCGTCGTCGGTCATCGAGGGCACCTACCGGCAACACTCGATGACGCTGAACACGTCGCGGCGCCACGTCATCGCCACCGCAGGCCCGGACCGCTATCTCGTCTCGCTGGCCGTGACCACCAGCATCGACCAGGTGGTGCCCGCCGCGGACGCCACCGACGCCATCGTTCGGGGCTTCAAGGTGAGCGTTCCGGCCCCGGCGGAGCCCCCAGCAGCACCCCCGGCACCGGCACCTGCCGCGCCGGCACCGCCCAGCGCACCGCCGGCGTCGGCGCAGGTGTCACACGCGCTCGCGCACACGGGGCCCAGCTAGGGCTACCGCGATGGACATGTCCCCCGGGCGAAGCCTGGCGCCCGGGGGACGCCATCACGTCTCGTATTGTGTGGCACATGTTGGTCGCCGGAATCCTCTGCCTCTGTGCCGCAGTGGCGTCCGCGGCGGCCGCGCTGTGGCTGCTGAGCCGGCCGCGCTCCGATGACCCCGCGCGGCAGGTGCTGCGCTCGCTGGTGCCCACCCAGTTCGCCGCCGCCGTGATGCTGGCCGTGGGTGGGGCCGTCGCGCTGACCACCGAACCCGGCACCGCGCTGATCGTGACGATCGTGTGCGTGCTCGGCGCCGTCGGCACGGTGGGCGCCGGGTGTTGGCAGAGCGCGAAGAGCCTGGCCCGCGTCGGCGCGGACTCGGCGGCGGCGGGCGTATGCGGCGGCACCTGCGCCACCTGCACGCTGTCCTGCAGCTAGTTGCGGCTGATGTCGATCGGGTGGGTGGCCAACAGCGACCGCGGCAGCGGCTGACGGCGCAGCACCCGCGCCCACAGGTCCACCCGAGGCTCGACCAGAACGTCAGAGGGTAACGCAGACAACACAATCCAGTCGTCGCGCTCGATCTCGCCCTCGAGTTGACCGATCGTCCACCCCGAGTAGCCGGCGAAGATCCGCACGCCCTCGACCGCAGGCGCGATCGAGTCCGGGTCGGCGTCGAGGTCGACCATCGCCATCCGACCCTGCACGTGCCGCAGCCCCGGCGACCTGTCAGCGTCCACTCCGACCCGCATCGTCGCCAGGCACAACGCCGCGTCGCGCTTGACCGGCCCGCCGATGAACATCGTCTTGGGCTTGGTGGCCAGCTTCGCCCATTGCGGCAACACGTTGTACACCGCGGTCTCGCTCGGCCGGTTCAGCACCACCCCCAGCGTGCCGCCGTCGTTGTGCTCGACGATGTAGATGACGCTGCGCCGAAAGGTCGGCTCCAACAGGTCGGTGTTGGCCAGCAGTAGAGTTCCGGCCCGTACCCGATGCGCCGCGGGGGCGACCCCCTCTCTGCGATCCTCCGGCTCCTCCGACTGCGCCACCTATCCATCATGGCACCAGCAACCAAACAACGTGGAGAACAAGCGCGGCCCGCCGCGAGATTTGTACTGTGGGTCCGGTCCCGATCCGCACAACCAGGACGTGATCCCGCTGGCCGACCTTCGCGCACCCATCACCCTGTGGCACTCGGTGCGCGGCATGCCCGAATTCTGGCGGCTGCTCCAACTGCGGCTGGTCAGTCAGTTCGGCGACGGGTTGTTCGCCGCCGCTCTCGCCGGCGCGATCCTGTTCAACCCTCAGCGCGCCGCCGAGCCGTGGGCGATCGCCGGCGCGTTCGCGGTGCTGTTCCTGCCCTACTCGCTGCTCGGCCCGTTCGCCGGTGCGCTGCTGGACCGTTGGGACCGGCGCGTAGTCCTGGTCGGCGCCAACACCGGGCGGCTGCTTCTGGTGTTGGCCGTCGCGGCGCTGCTCGAGTCGGGCGCAGGCGAACTGCCGATCCTGTTCGGCGCGCTGATCGTCAACGGCTTCACCCGGTTCGTCTCCTCGGGCCTGTCGGCGGCGCTGCCGCATGTGGTGCCCAGGGATCAGGTGGTGGCGATGAACTCGGTCGCCGCGGCCACCGGCGCGGTCGCGGCGTTCCTCGGCGCCAACTTCATGCTGTTGCCCCGCTGGCTGTTCGGCGCCGACGACGCCGGTGCCGCAGCAATCATCTTGATCGTCGCCGTTCCGGTGGGGCTGGCGCTGTGGCTGTCGTGGCGCTTCCGGCCGCGGGTCCTCGGTCCCGACGACAGCGCACGCGCCGTGCACGGGTCGGCGTTCTACGCGGTGGCCACCGGGTGGGTGCACGGCGCGCGCACGGTCGCGGCGGTGCCGACGGTGGCCGCGACGCTCACTGGGCTGGCGGCGCACCGAATGGTGTTCGGTATCAACAGCTTGCTGGTGCTGGTGATCGTGCGCCACAGCGACACCCCGGCCGTCGCGGGGCTCGGCACGGCCGTCTTGTTCGTCGCGGCCACCGGTGTTGGATCGTTTCTCGCCGCGCCGGTGACACCGATCGCCGTGCGCCGATGGGGCCGTTACGCCACCGCCAACGGGGCACTGGTATGCGCCGCGCTGATCCAGCTGGCCGGTTCGGGGCTGTGGCTTCCGGTCATGGTGGCGTGCGGTTTCCTGCTCGGGCTGGCGGGTCAGGTGGTAAAGCTGTGCGCCGACAACGCCATGCAACTCGATGTCGACGACGCGCTGCGCGGACACGTGTTCACCGTGCAGGACTCGCTGTTCTGGGTATCGTTCATCGCGGCGATCGCGTTGTCGGCCATGGTGATTCCGCCAGACGGGCGCCAACCCGCGCTGGCGCTGGCCGGCGTCGGCGTCTACCTGGTCGGGTTGGTCGCCCACGCCGTGATCGGCCGACGGGACCGGCCGGTGGCGATACAGTGACCGCCATGTCTGCTGCCGCGCCGATGGTCGCCGATCTGCGAGCCGAGAGCGACGAGCTCGACGCGCTGGTGGCCGACCTCGCACCGGAGCGCTGGACGACACCGACGCCGGCGCCCGGCTGGAGCATCGCCCATCAGATCGCGCACCTGCTGTGGACCGACCGTGTCGCGCTCACCGCCGTGACCGACGAGGACGCGTTCGCGGCCGTGCTGGCCGAGGCGGGCAAGGATCCGGCCGGCTTCGTCGACGCGGGCGCCGAGGAACTGGCCGCCACACCGCCGCAGCACCTGCTGGCCGACTGGCGCGACACCCGCAGCCGGTTGCACGACGAACTGCTTGCGGTGGTCGACGGCCGCAAGCTGCCGTGGTTCGGGCCGCCGATGAGCGCCGCGTCGATGGCGACCGCGCGGCTGATGGAGACCTGGGCGCACGGCCTCGACGTCGCCGACGCGCTCGGGGTGCGACGGCCGGCCACCGCGCGGCTGCGCTCGATCGCCCACATCGGGGTGCGCACCCGCGACTTCGCGTTCACGGTCAACGGGCTTGCGCCGCCGCAGGATCCGTTCTTCGTGCAGTTGCGGGCGCCCGACGGGTCGACGTGGTCGTGGGGGCCCGAGGATGCGGCGCAGCGGGTCACCGGTTCGGCCGAGGACTTCTGTCTGCTGGTCACCCAGCGCCGGCCACGCGCCGAACTGGACGTCTCGGCCACCGGTGACGACGCGGAGACCTGGTTGGGCATCGCCCAGGCTTTCGCCGGGCCGCCGGGCCCGGGCCGCTGACGCGCGTCACGACAGCTCGTCGGCGCCGTCGGCCTTACCGTCCCCGTCGGCGTCGGACAGCTTCACATCCCAGCGGCCGTCGCCGTCGGCGTCCACGTACGCGTCGGCCTCACCGAGCGCCCGGTCGGCCAGGCCGTCCCCGTCGGCGTCGGACAGCCGGTCGTCGAGTTGGCCGTCCCCGTCGATGTCGACCATCGGCCCGCCGAACTGTTCGGTGCCGTCGAGCCGGAACCACCGCAAACCCCGGTCCACGGCCACCGCCCAGGTGCCGGTGCCGTCGTCGGTGAAATACGCGAGCGCGGCGTCATCAGGGGAGGCGTCGCGCACCAAATGCTCGGCGAGGCCGTCGCCGTCGAGGTCAGCCATCGCGTCGTCGCGCAGCCCGTCACCGTCGAAATCCAGCCCGACCGCGTCGAACACACCGTCGCCGTCCACGTCGACATCGGGCGCCGCGGTCCACATGGTGGCCGAACCGTCCCCGTCGCCAAGGCAGTAGTCCATATCCTTTCGACGCAGCACTACTGTCTGGCGTTCCACCACTTCCACAACTCGTCGACGGCCTCGTCGTGCGACAGCGGCCCGCGCTCCAGCCGCAGCTCCTTGAGCTGGCGCCAGGCTTCACCGACCTCCGGACCCGGGGGTATACCGAGAATCGACATGATCTCGTTGCCGTCGAGGTCGGGCCGCACCCTGGCCAGATCCTCCTTCTCGGCCAGCTCGGCGATCCGCTGCTCGAGGTCGTCGTAGTTGGCCTGCAGTCGCGCGGCGCGACGCTTGTTGCGGGTGGTGCAGTCCGCGCGCACCAGCTTGTGCAGCCGCGGCAGCAGATGCCCCGCGTCGGTGACGTAGCGGCGCACCGCCGAGTCGGTCCAGCGCCCGCCGCCGTAGCCGTGGAACCGCAGGTGCAGGTACACCAGCTGGGACACGTCCTCGATCATCTGCTTGGAGTACTTCAGCGCCCGCATACGTTTGCGCACCATCTTGGCCCCGACCACCTCGTGGTGGTGAAAGCTCACCCCGCCGTCGGGTTCGAGCTTGCGGGTCGCCGGCTTGCCGATGTCGTGCAGCAGCGCCGCCCACCGCAACACCAGGTCCTGCCCCCCGGGACCCTCCAGCGCGATCGCCTGCCGCAGCACGGTCAGCGAATGCCAGTAGACGTCCTTGTGCTGATGGTGCTCGTCGATGGCCATGCGCATCGCCCCGACCTCGGGCAGCACCACCTCGCCGAGACCGGTCTGCACCATCAGGTCGATACCGGCTACCGGGTCGGCGCCCAGCAGCAGCTTGTCGAGTTCGGCGGCCACCCGCTCGACGGTGATCCGGCCCAGCTGCGGCGCCATCTCCACAAGCGCCTCGATGACCCGCGGCGCGACGGTGAACTGCAGCTGGGAGACGAACCGCGCCGCGCGCAGCATCCGCAGCGGGTCGTCACCGAACGACGTCTCCGGCGCCGACGGGGTGTCGAGCACCCGTTCGCGCAGCGCCGCCAGCCCGCCCAGCGGGTCGTGGAATTCAGCAGCACCTTCGGCGGTGACGCGTACCGCCATCGCGTTGACGGTGAAATCGCGGCGCACCAGGTCGTCTTCGAGCCGGTCGCCGAACCGCACCTCGGGGTTACGCGACACCTGGTCGTAGGTGTCGGCGCGAAACGTCGTGATCTCCAGGCGGTGGCCGTCCTTGCCGACCCCGAGCGTGCCGAACTCGATCCCGGTGTCCCACAGCGCGTCGGCCCACGGCCGCAGGAGCTTCTGCATCTGCTCGGGGCGGGCGTCGGTGGTGAAGTCCAGATCCCCGCGGCTCTCCCCCAGCAACGCATCACGCACGCTGCCGCCGACGAGGTACAGCTCATGACCCGCGGCAGCAAAAAGCTTGCCGACGTCGGCGAGCAGGTCGCGATGGCGGTTCAGCGTGACTTGCGCAGCGGCAAGCAGTTCGGCGTCGGAAGCTGATTCGGGCACGTTCGGACAGCATAATGTGCAACGGCTCTGTCACGACCGGTGAGTGCGGCCGGGGCGAAACTCTGTGGCAGCTACTATCGCTTGGGTGTCGGACGGCGAACAGGCCAAACCTCGACGGCGCCGCGGGCGACGTCGGGGCCGTCGTGCTGCCGGCCCGCCGGACGCCGCATCCCCGGCCCCCGACGCTGCCCAGCTGCGCACCAACAACGCCGGCAACGGACAACGCAAGGCTCAGAAGTCGCGTCCGCGCCGGCCTCCGGACCGGCTGCGCACCGTGCACGAGACGTCCGCCGGTGGCCTGGTCATCGACGGTATCGACGGTCCGAAGGACCGGCAGGTCGCAGCGCTGATCGGGCGCATCGACCGGCGCGGCCGGATGCTGTGGTCGCTGCCCAAGGGCCACATCGAACTCGGCGAGACCGCCGAACAGACCGCGATCCGTGAGGTCGCCGAGGAGACCGGAATTCAGGGCAGCGTGCTGGCCGCGCTCGGCAGCATCGACTACTGGTTCGTCACCGAGGGCCGCCGGGTGCACAAGACCGTGCACCACTATTTGATGCGGTTCCTCGACGGCGAACTGTCCGACGAGGACATCGAGGTCACCGAGGTGGCGTGGGTGCCGTTCAAGGAACTGCCGGCGCGGCTGGCCTACGCCGACGAACGCCGGCTGGCCGAGGTGGCCGGCGAGTTGATCGACCGGCTGCATACCGACGGCCCCGCCGCGTTGCCACCGCTGCCGCGGATGGCGCCGCGACGACGGCCGCAGACACATTCGCACACCCGCAACCGTCGTCCTGACGAGCGCGCGCAACCTCAGCCCGGCCGGCGGACGAACGGCTGCGGACAGGGTCCGTGACGCGCACCGCGGCGGTGCCACGTGAGCGCACCCCGGCGGTGCTCCGCCTGTGCAGTGCCGTCCTGCTGCTGGTGCTGGTGGCCGCCCCAGTCGCGTTGCCCCGCGCCGCCGCCGCCGAGCCCGGCTCGACGCAGTTCTTGTCGGTGCAGATCGACCGGGTCACCCCGGAGGTGGTGACCACCACCAGCGAACCCACGGTCACCGTCACCGGAACGGTGCGCAACGTCGGTGACCGCCCGGTGCGCGACGTGGTGGTGCGCCTCGAGGACGCCGCCGCGGTGACGTCGTCGCCCGGGTTGCGCACCAACCTCGCCGGCAACGTCGACCAGTTCGATCCCGTCGGGGATTTCGTCACGCTGACCCCGGAACTGCAACGCGGCGAACAGGTTCCGTTCGAGCTGTCCTATCCCCTGCGGTCGTCGCAGCAGCCGTCGCTGGGCATCGACGAGCCCGGGGTGTACCCGGTGATGGTCAACGTCAACGGCACCCCGGACTACGGTGCCCCGGCGCGGCTCGACGACTCGAGGTTCCTGCTGCCGGTGCTGGGGGTGCCGCCCGATACGACGGCCGACTCGGTGGCCGACACGTTGACCTCGGTGGTGGCGCCCGACACCTCCAACCCGGTGCGGCTGACTCTGCTGTGGCCGATCGCCGACGAACCACGGCTGGCCGCGGGAGCCCCGGGCGGCACCACCCCGGTCCGGTTGATCGACGACGACCTGGCCACGTCGTTGGCCCCGGGCGGACGGTTGGACACCATGCTGTCGGCGATCGAATTCGCCACCAGCCCCGAGGTCGACCCCGACGGGCAGATGCGCGCCACGGCCTGCCTGGCCGTTGACCCCGACTTGCTGGTCACCGTCAACGCGATGACGGGCGGCTACGTCGTCAACACCGGCCCCGACGCCGGCCCGGGCACCCCTACCCGGCCCGGCACCGGCCAGGAGGCGGCGGTGGCCTGGCTCAACCGGCTTAAGGCGCTGGCGCAGCGGCTGTGTGTCGCACCGACGACCTACGCCCAGGCGGATCTGGACGCGCTGCACCGCGTCGGCGATCCCGGGCTCACTGCGATCGCCACCCGCACCGCCGCCGACATCGTCGACCAGTTGCTCGGCATCACCTCGCTACGGGGTGTGGCCCTGTTCGCCGACGGACCGCTGACCGGCCCGGCGGTGCGACTGCTGTCGGCCCTGGGCCCACACCCGGAGGGTAGGGGAGGCCGCACGGTCGCCGTCGCGGCGGCCGACCGCGACGACGGGTCGGGCACCGGTACGGCGGCGCCGCCGGAACTGACGCCGCAGCGCTACACGCCGCAGCTGGTCTCCGCGCCGTTCGACCCGGCCGTCGGCGCCGCGCTGGCGGGCGCGGGTACCGACCCGGTGTCGCCGGCGTATCTCGATCCGTCGCTGGAGATCGCGGTGCAGGACGAGTCGGCGGTGGCGCGGCGGCTGTCCGCGCTGGGGGCGCTGTTGTGGCGGGGTTTGACCCCGGAGACCACGCCGCGCACCGAGATCTTGATGCCCCCGCTGAACTGGAGCCTGCAACCGGCCGACGCGCAGGCCATGCTCACCACGGTGGCCACCGCGATCAACGCCGGGCTGGCCGAACCGCGGCCGCTGCCCGCGGTGATCGGCGACGGCGACGCGATCCCGCCGCAACCGCACGCCGGCCTGCCCGACGACGACCTCGGCAACCCGCGCGCCCGCTTCGACGACGCGGTGGTGTCGGGCATCGCCGCGGTCACCGGACGGTTGTGGGGGCTGACGGCGGCGCTGACCGCCGATATGCGCACCGGTCTCACCGGGCTGGGCTACACCGCGCCGCTGCGCGAGGACATGCTGCGCGCGCTGAGCCAGTCGGTCCCGCCGGCCGCGCGCAACGGGTTGGCGCAGCAGCGGTTGACGACGGTTGGGCGCACGGTCGAGGACATGTTCCACGCCGTCACCATCGTCAACCCCGGCGGCTCCTACACCTTGGCGACCGAGCGCAGCCCGCTGCCGCTGGCCCTGCGCAACGATCTGCCGGTGCCGATCCGGGTGCGGCTCGACATCGACCCGCCGCCCGGGATGACGGTCACCGATATGGGGGTGATCGAGCTGCCGCCCGGCTACCTGCCGGTGCGGGTGCCGATCGAGGTGCACTTCACCCAGCGCGTGGCCGTCGACGTCGCGCTGCGCACCGCCGACGGGCTTCCGCTCGGTGAGCAGGTGCGGCTGTCGGTGCACTCCAACGCCTACGGTCAGGTGCTGTTCATCATCACGCTGTCGGCGGCCGCCGTGCTGGTGTTGTTGGCCGGGCGCCGGCTGTGGCACCGATTCCGCGGCCAGCCCGACCGTGCTGATTTGGATGCCGACCCCCACCGCCCGGATCCGCTCGACGTCGCGCTGCACTACGACGACGCCCGCAGCCGCGCAAGCGAGGAGAGGTGAACAACCCGGGGGCGCCGCCGTCGCGCAGAGCGGTGCGCCAACCCCCGCCCCGGCTGCCCCGCGGGCCCGCCCCCAGCCGAGGTGCGGGCCGACCTGAGCTCACCGACGCCGCGGTGGTGTCGCGGTCGTGGGGTATGGCGGTGGCGACGCTGGTCAGCCGGCTCACCGGGTTCGCCCGCATCGTGTTGCTGGCCACGATCCTGGGTGCCGCGCTGTCGAGTGCGTTCTCGGTGGCCTACCAGCTGCCCAACCTGATCGCCGCGCTGGTGCTGGAGGCGACGTTCACCGCGATCTTCGTGCCGGTGCTGGCGCGCGCCGAGCGCGACGACCCCGACGGCGGAACGGCTTTCGTGCGCCGCCTGGTCACGTTGGCGACCATCCTGTTGTTGATCACGACGGTCATCTCGGTGACGGCCGCACCGCTGCTGGTCGACCTGATGCTGGGCAGCCAACCCGAGGTGAACCGTGATCTGACAACGGCTTTCGCCTATCTCCTGCTGCCTCAGGTGCTGTTCTACGGGTTGTCTTCGGTGTTCATGGCGATCCTCAACACCCGCAACGTGTTCGGGCCGCCTGCCTGGGCGCCGGTCTGCAACAACCTGGTGGCGCTGGCCACGCTCGGCCTGTATGTAGCTGTGCCGGGCGAACTTTCGCTTGACCCGGTGCGGATGGGTAACCCGAAGCTGCTGGTGCTGGGCATCGGTATGACGTTGGGCACGGTCACCCAGGTGGTGGTCCTGCTGTTGGCGATCCGCCGCGAACGGATCAGCCTGCGCCCGCTGCTGGGCATCGACGACCGGGTGAAGCAGTTCGGCGCGATGGCGGCGGCGATGCTGCTCTACGTGATGATCAGCCAGATCGGATTGATAGTCGGAAACCGGATCGCCGCCGGCGCAGCGGCTTCCGGGCCCGCCATCTACAACTACACATGGCTGGTGCTGCAGCTGCCGTTCGGCATCATCGGGGTGACGGTGCTGACCGTGGTGATGCCGCGGTTGAGCCGCAACGCCGCCGCCAACGACGGCCCCGCGGTGCTGGCCGACCTGTCGCTGGCCACCCGGTTGACGATGGTGACGCTGATCCCCATCGTCGCGATGACCACGGTCGGTGGCCCGGCGATCGGCAGCGCGTTGTTCGCGTACGGCAATTTCGGTGACGTCGACGCCGGCTACCTCGGGATGGCGCTGACCCTCTCGGCATTCACCCTGATCCCGTATGCCCTTGTGTTGCTGCAACTTCGGGTGTTCTACGCCCGTCAGCAGCCGTGGATACCGATCGTGTTGATCGTGGTCATCACCACGGTCAAGATCATCGGCTCCTTGCTTGCCCCGTACGTGACCGACGACCCCGACCTGGTCGCCGGCTATCTCGGCACGGCGAACGGGTTGGGTTTCCTGGCCGGCGCCACCGTCGGCTACTTCCTGTTGCGCGCCGCCCTGGACCCGCCCGGCGGGCGGCTGATCAGCCTGCAGGTCGTGCGCAGCATCCTGGTGACGATCGCGGCGTCCCTGCTGGCCGGGCTGATCGCACACGTCGCCGACCAGCTGCTCGGCCTCGAAGACCTCACCCGCAACTGGGGTGGGGCGGGATCGTTGCTGCGGCTGCTGGCGCTGGGGCTGATCATGGTGCCGATCATCGTGGCCGTCCTGCTGGCCGCGCGGGTTCCCGACGCGCTGGCCGCGTTGGCGTTCGTCCGCCGCCGCCTCGGCGGGCGCACCCCGGCACCGCCGGTGCCCGACAAGCCACCGACACGTGGACCACTCACGTACCCTCAACAGAGGAATTCGTTCGCGTCGGGGGGCCGACCCAACCGGTCTGACGTCCGCCGCGAACCCCCGGATGCGTTTGCCGGGGACGGAATGCCGAAAGGACCAGCGGTGAGCGACGAACCCGCAGGCGGCACCACGCCCATTCCCGACACCTCCGCCACCACCAAGATTCCGCGGTCGCGGCCGGAGGATTTCCAGCCCGACGTGGCCGCCGACGACTTCCAGCCCGACGTCGCGGCCCAGGAGGAGACCACAGAGCTCGCCGCCGAGCGCACCGCGGGCCCGGCGCGCGCACCGGTGTCGGGTCGGCCCCCGGCCGACTACGGCGGCGACCCGACCCGTGAGCCGGTCGCCTTCGACCCGCCGCGGGAGCCCCCGATCGAGGCGGCCACCTCCGACGAGGACGTACATCTGGTTCCCGGCGCCCTGATCGCCGGCGGCCGTTACCGGCTGCTGGTGTTCCACGGCGGTCCGCCCAACCTGCAGTTCTGGCAGGCGCTGGACACCGCGCTGGACCGGCAGGTCGCGCTGACCTTCGTCGACCCCGACGCGACGCTGCCCGACGAGCAGTTGCGGGAGATCCTGTCGCGCACGCTCAAGCTCAGCCGGCTGGAGATGCCCGGGGTGGCCCGGGTGCTGGACGTGGCCAACACCGGCTCGGGCGGGTTGGTGGTCTCGGAGTGGATCCGCGGCGGCTCGCTGGCGGAGGTGGCCGACACGTCACCGTCGCCGATCGGCGGCGCTCGGGCCATCCAGTCGCTGGCGGCGGCCGCCGAGGCGGCGCACCGTTCCGGTGTGGCGCTGTCGATCGACCATCCCAACCGGGTGCGGGTGAGCATCGAGGGCGATGTGGCGCTGGCCTTCCCCGCGACGCTGCCCGACGCCAACCCCGAAGACGACATTCGCGGTATCGGCGCGGCGCTGTATGCGCTGCTGATCAACCGGTGGCCGCTGCCCGAGTCTGGGGTCCGCAGCGGCCTGGCGCCCGCCGACCTCGACCCCGCCGGCCAGCCCGTCGAACCGCGTGCGGTCGACCGCCAGATCCCGTTCCAGATTTCGGCGGCCGCGGCGCGGGCCGTGCAGGAAGGCGGCGGCATCCGCAGCGCCCCGACCCTGCTGAACCTGTTGCAGCAGGCCACCGCCATCGCCGACCGCACCGAGGTCATCTCCCCCGTCGAGGAAACCGCGCCGCCGTCGGCGTCGGCCACCGCGGCCGGGTCCACCGACGATCCGGAGATCGTGGCGCGCCGGCGTAAGGGGTTGATGGTCGGTCTGGCCGTCGGCGCCGTGATCATCGTAGTGGCGCTGGTGGTGCTGGGCTCGGTGCTGAGCAGCATCTTCGGTGACGTCGGAGGCGGCCTCGGCGGTGACCGGTTGGGGCTCAACGCGCCGACCACCGCCCAGGACGAAGAGAGCCCCGCGGCCAGCGGAGGGACGGTGAAACCCGTTTCGGCGACCGTCTTTTCACCCGAGGGCGAGGCCGACGCGCCGGCGCTGGCCGGTCTCGCCATCGACGGCGACCCCAGCACGGTGTGGCCCATCGACACCTACACCGACGCGGTGCCGTTCCCGAACTTCAAGAACGGTGTCGGGTTGATCCTGCGGTTGCCGCAGCCCACCACGGTCGGCGCGGTCACCGTCGACCTGAACAGCACCGGCACCGAGATCGAGATCCGCTCGGCGTCCACGTCGACACCGTCGTCGCTGGCCGACACCACGGTGCTGACCCCGGCGACCCCGGTCAAGCCGGGCGAGAACACCATCGAGGTGGACGACGCGTCACCGACGTCGAACCTGCTCATCTGGGTGTCCAAGCTGGGTCAGGTCAACGGGGAGAGCCGCTCGGACATCGCCGAGATCACCGTCAAGGCGGCCGAGTAGCGGCTATCCCCAGCCGGGCAAAGATGTGTCATCCGGTGCCCCCGGCGCCGTTTAGTGTTCGGCTGTGGGGAGCTTCGACGGGCCGGCCGGACACCATCGCAGCGACGCGGACCTGCTGGCCGCCCACGTCGCCGGTGACCGCTACGCCTTCGAGGAGTTGTTCTACCGCCACCACCGTCAGCTGTACCGGCTCGCCCACCTCACCAGCCGCAACCCCGACGACGCCGCCGACGCGTTGCAGGATGCGATGCTGTCCGCGCACCGCAGGGCACGCACGTTTCGTTACGACTGCGCGGTGAGCAGCTGGCTGTATCGCATCGTCGTCAACGCGTGTCTGGACCGGTTGCGCCGCAACAAGTCTCACGACACCACTGCGCTGCCCGACGACGAGTTCGCCATCGGCGATCCGACGTCGTTGGTGGACACCACCATCGTGGTGGAGCGCGCGCTGATGCGGCTGCCGGTCGAGCAGCGCGCCGCGGTGGTCGCCGTCGACATGCAGGGCTATTCGGTGGCCGAGACCGCCGGTCTCCTCGGTGTGCCCGAGGGCACGGTGAAGAGCCGCTGCGCCCGCGCGCGCACCAAGCTGGCCGAGGCGCTCGACTGCTTCGACAGCAGCGCGGGCGCACGCTGACCCCACGCTCGCGCCCGGTGGTACAGACTGACAGCGATGGACCACGACGACGAGCTCGACCCGGCGTCGGCGCGGGTGCGCGCGGAACTCGCCCGGCTGGGCGCGGACGACGCGTCGGCTCCCGAGGTGCCCGGCGCGGTCACCGCCCGCATCGGCGCCGCGCTGCGGGCCGCCAGCCCCGCCCAGTCCCAAAGCCCGGCGCACTCGGTGCGCCGACCGCGGTTCGGGCGGTGGCAACTACTCGGCCTGATCGCCGGGGTCGGCGCCGCGTTGGCAGGCGGCGTCATCGGCGTCGTGATGCTCTCGGCTGACGGTCCCCCGCCCCGGCCCGATACCGGGCCGACGGCGCGCAGCATTACGGTGACCCAGCACGTCGTACCGCTGCCCGACGCCGAGATCCTGGCGTTGCTCGACGGGGCGCCGGACTACGGCCCGCTGACCGATGCGCCGCGGCGCACCTGGTGTCTGGACCGGCTGGGCTATTCAGGGGTGACGCCGCTGGGCGCGCGGCCCGTCGACATCGCGGGCCGGTCCGGGGTGCTGCTGCTGGTGCCCGGCCACACCGACGACGCGCTGGTCGCGCTGGTGGCGCCACCCGACTGCACCGGCCTGTTGGCTCACACCGTGCTTCGGCGTCCGTAACCTGTGCGGCAGGCCTGGCGAGCCACGTTGGGAACACCTGGGCTTAGGCTGGTGTTTGTACTCGTGCCGTCCCTTTTCCGGCAGAAAGGCGCTCATGACCTCGACATCCCCGGTGCATGACGTAATCGTCATCGGATCCGGCCCGGCCGGCTACACCGCCGCCGTCTACGCGGCGCGTGCGCAGCTGTCCCCGCTGGTGTTCGAAGGCAGCCAGTTCGGCGGCGCCCTGATGACCACGACCGAGGTGGAGAACTATCCCGGCTTCCGTGACGGCATCACCGGCCCGGAACTGATGGACGAGATGCGGGAACAGGCCCTGCGCTTCGGCGCCGACCTGCGCATGGAGGACGTGGACGCGGTGTCGCTGGACGGTGCGATCAAGACGGTCACCGTCGGCGACGAAACCCACCGGGCGCGCGCGGTGATCCTCGCGATGGGCGCGGCAGCACGCCACCTCGGCGTTCCCGGTGAGGAGGCGCTGATCGGGATGGGGGTGAGCACCTGCGCGACCTGCGACGGCTTCTTCTTCCGCGACGAGGACATCGTGGTCGTCGGCGGCGGCGACTCGGCCATGGAGGAGGCCACCTTCCTCACCCGGTTCGCGCGCAGCGTGACCATCGTGCACCGCCGCGACGAGTTCCGCGCCTCGCGAATCATGCTCGAGCGGGCCAGGGCCAACGAGAAGATCACCTTTGTCACCAACACCGAGGTCCTCGAGGTCGAGGGCAACCCCAAGGTCAGCGGCGTGCGGCTACGCAACACCGGCACCGGCGAGGAGTCCAAGCTCGCGGTGACGGGTGTGTTCGTCGCGATCGGCCACGATCCGCGCTCGGAACTGGTGCGGGGCCAGGTGCACCTCGACGAGGACGGCTACGTGCTGACCCAGGGCCGCACCACCCATACCTCCGTTGACGGCGTGTTCGCCGCGGGCGACCTCGTCGACCGCGTCTACCGGCAAGCCATCACCGCGGCGGGCAGCGGCTGTTCGGCCGCCATCGACGCCGAGCGTTGGCTGGCCGAAATCGGTTCTGCCCCAGCCGATGAAGAGACATCCACCCCTGCTTGATTGGAGTACGTTGCGATGGCTGGAAGCACCGTCGAAGTGACCGACAACTCGTTTTCCACCGATGTGCTGTCCAGCAGCACCCCGGTGCTGGTCGACTTCTGGGCAACGTGGTGCGGCCCGTGCAAGATGGTCGCGCCGGTGCTCGAGGAGATCGCCGCCGAGAAGGCCGGTCAACTCACCGTCGCCAAGCTCGACGTCGACGCCAACCCGGCAACCGCCCGTGACTTTCAGGTGGTGTCGATCCCCACCTTGATCCTGTTCAAGGATGGCGCACCGGTGAAACGCATCGTCGGGGCAAAAGGCAAGGCAGCGCTGTTGCGCGAGCTCGCCGACGTGGTCTGACGCCGGATTGCCTGGCGGACACCCGCCTGGCGTTTTCTCGAATCCCGCCGGTGTCTGAGACAATGCTGGCTAAGTCCCTGATGCCTCGTCAGCGCGGGTGTCACCCCCTGACGACCGTGATCGAAAGGTCGCCCATGTCGAGTCTGCGTCGCGGTGACCGTGGAGGCCCGGTCACCGAGATCCGGGCTGCACTGGCAGCGCTGGGCATGCTCGACAACCCCGATGAAGAGATCACCACGGGCCGCCACGTCGTCGCCGACTTTTTCGACGACGAACTCGACCGCGCGGTGCGTGCCTTCCAACAGCACCGTGGTCTGCTGGTCGACGGCATCGTCGGTGAAGCGACGTACCGGGCGCTGAAAGAAGCTTCGTACCGGCTCGGCGCCCGGACCCTGAACCACCAGTTCGGCGCGCCGATGTACGGCGACGACGTGGCCACCCTACAAGCCCGACTACAGGACCTGGGGTTCTACACCGGCATGGTGGACGGCCACTTCGGTCTCGGTACGCACAACGCGCTGATGTCCTACCAGCGCGAGTACGGCCTGTACCCCGACGGCATCTGCGGTCCGGAAACGTTGCGGTCCTTGTATTTTCTGGGATCACGCGTCACGGGCGGTTCCCCGCACGCGATCCGCGAGGAAGAGCAGGTCCGCCGGTCGGGGCCGCGGCTCTCGGGCAAGCGGATCATCATCGACCCGGGCCGCGGCGGTGCCGAGCACGGGCTGATCATGCACAGTCCGGAAGGGCCGATCAACGAGGCAGATATCCTGTGGGACTTGGCCAGTCGGCTCGAAGGCCGGATGACCGCAATCGGCATGGAGACGTTCTTGTCGCGACCGGCCAACGGCGCACCCTCCGACGCTGAACGGGCCGCGACCGCCAACACCGTGGGCGCCGACCTGATGATCAGCTTGCGCTGCGCCACCCAGCCCAGCCCGGCCGCCAACGGGGTCGCCTCCTTCCACTTCGGTAACTCACACGGCTCGGTGTCCACCATCGGGCGCAACCTGGCCGACTTCATTCAACGAGAAGTAGTGGCCCGCACCGGATTACGCGACTGCCGCACCCACGGGCGGACGTGGGATCTGCTGCGGTTGACGCGGATGCCCACCGTGCAGGTCGACGTCGGTTACGTCACCAACCCGCGCGACCGCGACATGCTGGTGTCGACCCAGAACCGCGATTCGATCGCCGAAGGCATCCTCGCCGCCGTCAAACGCCTCTACCTGCTCGGCAAGAACGACCGTCCGACAGGGACATTCACGTTCGCCGAACTGTTGGCGCACGAACTGTCCGTCGACAACGCCGGCCGGGTCAGCCGGTCCTGACCGGTTCACCCGGACGAGCGCGCACCCGCCCCGACCGGTTCCTTCAGCTCAACGGTTTCCAGCAGCCGTTCCAACGCGGCTTCCACGTCCGCCTTCCAGCCCAGACCCTGCTCGAGTTCCAGCCGCAGCCGCGGAAAGTACGGGTGCTGGGCGACGACGACGAACCCGGCATCGCGCAACATGTCGACGCCCAGCACGCACTGGTCCACCGCACAGTCCCCGAGTACTTCCACCACGCCGCGCAACGACGGCGACACCGTGTCCGGGTCGGCGAGTTCGCCGACGTCGGCGGTGTGCCCGAAGGCCTCCAATGCGCGCGCCCCGCGACGCACCAGATCCCCGACGACCGCGGCAATCAGGCTGCGCGGCAACGTGTCAGCGTCGTCGCACGGTTCCACCCCCAGCGAGGTGAGCAGCACGGCGTCGGCGCTGACTGGCCCGGTCGGAAAGTGACGCGCGCGGGGCACCGCGGTCGGCGGCGCGTAGAAGGCGTAGCCCAGGCATGGTTCGTCGCCGCGCAGCGGCACCGGGTCGTCGTCGGCCCCGTCGCGGCACTGCACCGCGATCTGCGCGCACGACCCCCACTCGAGCATGACCATCGACAGCCACGCTTCCTTCTCGAATTCGGGGTCCGACAGCGGAGCGTTTCGACCGGGCGCAGCGCCGGCACCGGTCTCCAGCGTCGACGGATCGACCTCCCAGTACACGCACCGGCGGGCGTGCTTGGGTAACTGCTCGAAGCCATCGAGCCGAAGAGGCGCGATTCGTGCTGACACTAAACTCTCCGGGTTCCACGCGGTACCGAGATGCTCGGGTGCCACTCCAGGATAGAAGGCTCCGGCGCCGACGGCCCGGTTTCTTCACTGCATCGCGCGACGCACCGCCGGTGAGCCGAAACCGATTGCACCCCAGCGGAATTCATCTGCACGAGCTGCCCGTGCGGTTCGCTACCGGATGCCAGTGTCACAGTGACGTAATTACCGCGGGTGGTAGTTCAGCGCTCGGCCGCGGTCATCAGGTCGACAATGCGTTGCAGATCGTCGACCGACCCGAACTCGACGACAATCTTGCCCTTGCGTTTGCCCAGGCTGACCGTGACGCGGGTGTCGAACGATGTGGAGAGCCGTTCAGCAACGTCCTGCAGGCCGGGCATCTGGATCGGCTTACGTCGTGGCGCGCTCGGGGCCGCATCGTCGGAGCGATTGGCCAGCGTGACCGCTTCCTCGGTGGCGCGCACGGACAACCCTTCGGCGACGATT
Source organism: Mycolicibacterium sp. XJ879 (assembly GCF_053483935.1). Taxonomy (NCBI): domain Bacteria; kingdom Bacillati; phylum Actinomycetota; class Actinomycetes; order Mycobacteriales; family Mycobacteriaceae; genus Mycobacterium; species Mycolicibacterium sp. XJ879. The sequence goes on along the minus strand of NZ_JBEFTH010000002.1, from coordinate 158,073 downwards.
CGCGCCGCCAACTCCTCCTGCTTTTCCGGGCCGCCCTCCAGTGACAGCAGCGCGCGGGCGTGGCCGGCCGACAGCACGCCGGCGGCGACTCGGCGCTGTACCGCGATCGGCAACCGCAGCAGCCGGATCATGTTGGTGATCAACGGCCGCGACCGGCCGATGCGGGCCGCCAGTTCATCGTGGGTGACACCGAACTCATCGAGCAGCTGCTGATAGGCGGCCGCCTCCTCGAGCGGGTTCAGCTGCACGCGGTGGATATTCTCCAACAACGCGTCGCGCAGCATGCTGTCGTCGGTGGTCTCCCGGACGATCGCGGGAATGGTGTCGAGGCCGGCCTGCTGCACGGCCCGCCACCGGCGCTCGCCCATGACGAGTTGATAGCGCGGACTTTCCCCCCGCTCGCCGGGCAGGCTGCGCACGACGATCGGCTGCATGAGACCGAACTCGCGGATGGAGTGGATGAGCTCGGAGAGCGATTCCTCGTCGAAGACCTGGCGGGGCTGGCGCGGGTTGGGTTCGATGGCGGCCGGGTCGATCTCGCAGTAGACCGCACCGACGTCGTTGGTGGTGGTGTTCGCGCCGTCGATCGAGCCGCCGATGACCACGTCGGCGGCCGCGTCGCCCATCCGCGGTCCGTACGACGACGTGTCATCGTCGGCCGGCCCGGTAGGGATCAGCGAAGCCAGCCCGCGACCAAGACCGCTGCGCCTGCGTGACGATTGGGTCATTGCACTTTCTCCCCTACTCCTCGAACCTGCGCCCGCTCATCGGCCGTGGCTCCGTTCGGCGATCTGGCCCCGTTCGGCGATCTCCCGGCTCGCGTCCAGATAGCTCATCGCGCCCCGCGAGCCCGGGTCGTAATCGAGGATCGTCATCCCGTAGCCGGGCGCCTCGGAAACCTTGACGCTGCGCGGGATGACGGTCCGCAATACCTTATCGCCGAAGTGTGACCGAACATCGGCAGCAACCTGGTCGGCGAGTTTGGTGCGCCCGTCGTACATCGTCAACACCACGGTGGTGACATCGAGTTGAGGGTTCAGGTGCGCCTTGACCATCTCGATGTTGCGCAACAACTGCCCCACCCCTTCAAGCGCGTAGTACTCGCACTGGATCGGGATGAGCACCTCGGGTGCGGCCACCAGGGCGTTGATCGTCAACAGCCCCAGCGACGGTGGGCAGTCGATGAAAACGTAGTCGAAGTCGTGGTCCTTGAGCCCGGCGAGCGCACTGCGCAGCCGGCCTTCCCGGGCCACCATGCTGACCAATTCGATCTCGGCACCGGCGAGGTCGATGGTCGCCGGCACGCAGTAGAGCCGTTCACTGTGCGGGCTGCGTTGCAGTGCGTCCTGCAGTGGTATCTCGCCGATCAACACCTCATAAGAGGACGGCGTGCCGGGTCGGTGCTCGATCCCCAACGCGGTGCTGGCATTGCCCTGGGGGTCGAGGTCGATGACCAACGTGTTGAGGCCCTGCAGTGCGAGCGCCGCCGCGACATTGACCGCGGTGGTCGTCTTGCCGACCCCGCCCTTCTGGTTGGCGATCGTGAAGACGCGTTGGCGGGGCGGGCGCGGCAGCCGGCCCTTCGCCGCGGCGTGCAAGAGGCGCACGGCCCGCTCGGCCTCCGCGCCGATCGGGGTGTCCGCCGCCGCCGGGTCCGACCAGTCCTCGGTCGGCGGCGCTGAGGTGTCCCATGTTTCACGTGAAACGTCCTCGCGCGGAGTCGATGTTTCACGTGAAACCTCGGGGCCCTGGGCCGCGGCGGCGTCTGCACCGGAGCCCTCGGGCCCACGCCCGCCGCGCTCAGGAACCGAACTCATCCTCTTCTCCTGCCCGTTGAGCGGTGTGCCCTCGGAGTGCGTCGCCGCGCCACCACGACGGTCGCGGGTGGATCCACGAAATCCGCGCCACATTTGATCACCCTCACATCAGCGGCACCCCGTGCCGTCATCGCACGCCGGTGGTCCCGGACCTCTTCCTCGGCCCGCTCCCCCTTGATCGCCAGCATTCGCCCGTCGACACGCAACAGCGGCATGCTCCACTTCGTCAGCTTGTCCAACGACGCCACCGCGCGCGACACCACAACATCCATTTCCGCCACTTGGCGCCGAACCGTCGCCTCCTCGGCCCGGCCTCGAACAACCCTCACGTCGAGTGCCAACTCCACGATCATCTCCGCCAGAAATTCGCTGCGGCGCAGGAGTGGTTCGACAAGCGTCACACGGAGGTCCGGGCGAGCCAACGCCAACGGTATCCCGGGCAGCCCGGCCCCGCTCCCGATGTCGGCGACATTGGCATCCGGTTCGATGAGCTCGCCGACGGCGGCGCTATTGAGAAGGTGGCGCTCCCATAGCCGGTCCACCTCCCGCGGTCCGATCAGCCCCCGTTCCACGCCGGCGCCGGCAAGAGCTTCGGCGTACCGCTGGGCTGTTTCGACCGCCCCTCCGAACAAGGCCTCCGCGGCCGCCGGCGCCGCCGATACCTCGCCATGTTTCACGTGAAACATCCTCCGGATCTCGCGCGCCGGCCTAGCCGTCAAAACTACATCGATGTAACTCGCTCGCGATCAGTCGATCAGCACGACCACGCGCCGCGACGGCTCGACGCCCTCGCTCTCGCTGTGCACCCCATCGATTCCGGCGACCGCGTCGTGCACGATCTTGCGCTCGAACGGCGTCATCGGCGAGAGCTCCTCGCGCTCCCCCGTCTCGAGCACCCGCCGCGCCACCTTCTCGCCCAGAGCGGTCAACTCGTCACGACGCCGGCGGCGCCACCGCGCGATGTCGAGCATCAGCCGGCTGCGCTCACCGGTCTTCTGGTGGACCGCCAGCCGGGTCAGCTCCTGCAGCGCGTCGAGTACCTCGCCTTTACGCCCGACCAACTTGCTGAGGTCCCCGCCGCCGTCGATGCTGACGACCGCGCGGTCCCCCTCCACATCCAGATCGATGTCGCCGTCGAAGTCGAGCAGATCCAAGAGCTCCTCGAGATAGTCGCCGGCGATCTCGCCTTCGGCGACCAGACGCTCCTCCAGGTCGTCCTCGACGGTCGGCGCGGCGGCCTCGCCGTCGTCCGGTCCGCCGGTCAACTCCTCGTCGCGCTCGGTCGTCTCAGCGTCCGTCATGACTGTGTCTCTCCTCATTCCACCGGTGAGAACCGGTCAACGTTTCTTCTTCTTGGGTCGCGCGCCCGGCCGCGGTGTGGCTCCCGGCCGCGGCGCGCGGTTGTTCGTCGCCGATGCGGACTTGCGCGGACCGGAGGCTGGCTTCGTCTTCGGCGCGCTCTCACCGTCCGTTGTGGTGTCCTCACCCCCGTCGTCGGCGGCGCTGTCGGCGTTGGCCGTCGTGGTCACCTGCGCGGTCGCGGCCTGACCCTTGCCGGCCCGTTTCGGCTTGGCCCCCGGCGGCGGCGCGTTCTGTGCGCGCCGCTCCAGCGCTTCCTGCTTCTTGGCTTCTTCTTCCTTTTCGATCTTGCCGAACACGTAGTGCTGCTGACCGAAGGTCCAGATGTTGTTGGCGAGCCAGTACATGATGATGGCCAGCGGTAGGAACGGTCCACCGACCACGACGCCGAGCGGGAACACGTACAGCGCCAACTTGTTCATCAACGCGGTCTGCGGATTGGCCGCAGCCTCGGGGCTCTGCCGCGCGACCGACGCCCGGCTGTTGAAGTAGGTGGCGACGCCGGCCAGGATCATGATCGGCACACCGACCGCGATCACCGCCGCGCGATTGAATTCGGTGAACGCGTCCAGACCCGTGGTCTGGATCATCCACGCCCCGATCGGAGCGCCGAACAGGTTGGCGTCCAGGAAGTGCCCAACGTCAGTGGCGCTGAAGACGTAGTTGGGCAACGTGCGGTTCACCGCGGGATCGAGGTGCTGTGCGCCGATGCCGTAACCGCCGGTGCGGTTGAAGGACCGCAACACGTGAAACAGCCCGATGAAAACCGGGATCTGCGCCAGCATCGGCAGGCAGCCGAGGATCGGGTTGAAGCCGTGTTCCTTCTGGAGCTTCTGCATCTCCAGCGCCATGCGCTGACGGTCTTTGCCGTACTTCTTCTGCAGCGCCTTGATCTGAGGCTGCAACTCCTGCATCTGGCGGGTGGTACGGATCTGTTTGACGAACGGCTTGTAGAGGATCGCGCGCAAGGTGAACACGAGGAACATCACCGCCAGCGCCCAGGCGAAGAAGTTCGACGGCCCCAGCACAAAACCGAACAGCTTGTACCAGACCCACATGATCGCCGACACCGGGTAGTAGATGATGTCGAGGCTGAACCAGTTAAACACGCGTCTCGCTTCCTGATCGCAATGCCGGGGTTTGCCCGCTGCGGGCGGAACTCTCCCGATCGGTGCGGTACTCGCTTGCCTGCGCACAGCTTTGGTGCGCCTCGCCCCCGCGCTCCGGGATCGGGTCCCATCCTCCCTTATGCCATGGTCCGCATTTCAGCAGCCGTACGGTTGCCAACCAGCCGCCCTTCATGAGCCCGTACTCGCCCAGCGCATCCACCGCGTACTGACTGCAGGTCGGCATGAAGCGGCACGTCGGCAACCGCAGCGGCGAAACCATGTTGCGGTACAGCTGGATCACGAAGATGACCCCGCGCGCGACGACACCCGCCTTCATCGACGCGCCTCGCTCTTGGGTCTGCTCCGCCGCAACGCCGAACGCAGTTCTTGTTCCAGCCGAGCCGAGATCGCGTGCCGGGAGCTGGGCATCGCGCGGATCACCACCCGGTCAGCCGGGTCGAGTTCGTCGATCACCGCGCGGGCCACGTGCCGTAGCCGGCGCGCCACCCGATGTCGTTGCACTGCGGTACCAACCGATTTCGAAACCACCAGCCCGATCTTCGGGCCGTCTTCGGCCCCATTGTCCGCACGCAGCGCGTGCACCACCAGATCGGGCCGTGCCGTGCGCACACCGCGGCTGACCGTCGTCCCGAAATCGGTCGACCGCGTCATCCGGTACCGCGCCGGAAGCACCGCGCTAGTCCTGCGTCGCGTTACGCAGACAGCGCGCGACGGCCCTTGCGCCGCCGGTTGGACACGATCGCCCGACCGGCCCGAGTCCGCATCCGCAGCCGGAACCCATGCACGCGTGCGCGGCGCCGGTTGTTGGGCTGAAAAGTCCGCTTGCCCTTGGCCACGGCTCTATCTCCTTGTTGCGTCTTGCACCCGCAGCCCACAGCAAGCGAATATCGCTGTCGTGGACCCGGTTGCCGTTGGTAAGCTCATCCGTCCCGCTTAACCGGCGCGTTCACCAGGCGTGCCTGCTCGCAGCCGTGTCACCACGTTCGGGCGACTGTTCGAGGGTACTGACGAGTATTGCCTGGGTCAAACCTCGTTCGGGGCCCCCACAAATCGTCACAGCCGTCACAGCTGTCGCGCCTTTACGCACCCCGAAAATCCGCCCCCGTCAATGTCGCAGAACGGTTGGCACCCGGCCCGAAACCTGTTAGCTTCTGCCAAGGCCGATTCGATAACGAAACGGCGACAGACAACGAAATGAGGATGGCCGAACAGCCGCGAGCCCACGGCCCGCACGACTGCGACGAGCCCCGGCCACTGCCCTCCTCACCGGTAGAGAACCGAGCGGCGGCGACTGTCCGTTATCCACAACCTGTGGATAACTTTGTGGACAGTTCGTCATCGTTCATTTGGTCGTCTCAAACACGGCCTAAAGGGGGTTACTAGTCATTGACAGCCGACCCCGATCCGCCGTTCGTGTCGGTGTGGAACACCGTCGTCGCTGAACTCAACGCCACCTCTCGGCCCACCGAGGCCCCCAACGGGGAATCGACCCTCCCCGTCCTCACCCCGCAGCAAAGGGCGTGGCTGAAGCTCGTCAAGCCACTCGTCATCACCGAAGGATTTGCCCTCCTGTCGGTACCGACGCCGTTTGTGCAAAACGAGATCGAACGGCACCTGCGTGAACCGATCATCAGCGCGCTCAGCCGCCAGCTCGGCCAGCGCGTCGAACTCGGTGTTCGCATCGCCGCGTCCTCCGAAAGCGAGGCCGACGACGGCTCCAGCGCCTCCGCCCCCCTCGAACCCGACGAAGTCGACGAGGTCTCCGAAGCCCTGGCCAGCGCCGAGGAAAGTTGGCCGACCTACTTCGCCAACCGACAGCTCAACGCCCCCGACGATGAAGACACCGCGGTCAACCTGAACCGGCGCTACACCTTCGAGACCTTCGTCATCGGCGCGTCCAACAGGTTCGCCCATGCCGCGACGCTCGCGATCGCCGAGGCTCCGGCCCGGGCCTACAACCCCTTGTTCATCTGGGGTGAATCCGGGCTCGGCAAGACCCATCTGCTCCATGCCGCCGGCAACTACGCCCAGCGCTTGTTTCCGGGCATGCGGGTCAAGTACGTCTCCACCGAGGAATTCACCAACGACTTCATCAACTCGCTGCGCGACGACCGCAAAGCGTCCTTCAAACGCAGCTACCGCGATATCGACGTCCTGCTGGTCGACGACATCCAGTTCATCGAGGGCAAGGAAGGTATCCAGGAAGAGTTCTTCCACACCTTCAACACGCTGCACAACGCCAACAAGCAAATCGTGATCTCGTCGGATCGGCCCCCGAAACAGCTGGCCACCCTCGAGGACCGGCTGCGGACCCGGTTCGAATGGGGCTTGATCACCGACGTTCAACCGCCCGAACTGGAGACCCGCATCGCGATCCTGCGCAAGAAGGCGCAGATGGACCGCCTCGACGTACCCGGCGACGTGCTCGAGCTCATCGCCAGCAGCATCGAGCGCAACATCCGCGAACTCGAGGGTGCGCTGATCCGGGTCACCGCGTTCGCCTCACTGAACAAGACCCCGATCGACAGGTCGCTGGCCGAGATCGTGTTACGCGACCTGATCTCGGATGCCAGCACCATGCAGATCAGCGCGGCCGCGATCATGGCCGCCACCGCCGAGTACTTCGAAACCACCGTCGAGGAACTCCGCGGACCCGGTAAGACCCGGGCGCTGGCGCAGTCCCGCCAGATCGCGATGTACCTCTGCCGCGAGCTCACCGACCTCTCCCTGCCCAAGATCGGGCAGGCGTTCGGGCGCGATCACACTACAGTGATGTACGCGGAGAAGAAGATTCGCGCCGAGATGGCCGAACGCCGTGAGGTCTTCGATCACGTCAAGGAACTGACCACCCGGATCCGTCAGCGCTCCAAGCGCTGACGTCCACCCCACCTGAATCACCGCATCGGCGGTGGTTTTCGCGCGTCCGTACGACGGGGAGAATCCGAAAAATCTTTGGCACCGCCAGCATCACTGGTCACAGACCGGCCCTGTGCACACCATGTGCACAACCTGGGAACCAGCGCTGGAGCCGGTCGGCGCGTCGTCCACAGGCCGGCCGGACTCCCCAGCGTTTGTCATTCGGTCAACGCATCATCCACAAATCATTCACAGCGGGAAATCACGCTGGGCTGGGCAGACCGGTGTTCATCCCCAATGTGCACAGGCCCTAATACTGTTGCTTGTATATCTATCGGAACTCTTCTTTGAAGTAGGCGCCTGGGGACACCACCCGGACACCCGAAGTCGAAACCCCTTCCCAACCTGCATGTCAGCCCCATCGTTTAGCTTTCAAGTTGAGGCGGAAAGCTCTACGGTGGTTCAGCGGCAGCCGTTACGGTCGTTCCGACGCAAATCGGTTCGAATGCGAGTGAGACACCGGGGAACCGCTGCGTAGTGCTTGTTGTGTCATTGATCGAAGGGACCCAATGGACGTGGCGACGACAACGGTCGGTCTCACCGATTTGAAGTTCCGGTTGGTGCGCGAAGATTTCGCCGACGCGGTCGCCTGGGTGGCCCGAAACCTTCCCACCCGGCCGACGGTTCCGGTGCTTGCCGGGGTGTTGCTCACCGGCACCGACGAGGGGCTGACCATCTCCGGCTTCGACTACGAAGTGTCGGCAGAGGTGCAAGTTCCAGCCGAAATCGCCTCCCCGGGAAGCGTTTTGGTATCCGGGCGGTTGCTGTCCGACATCACCAGAGCGTTGCCCGCCAAGCCGATCGACGTCAGTGTCGAAGGCACCAGGGTGTCATTGACCTGCGGTAGCGCCAGGTTCTCGTTGCCGACGATGGCGGTGGAGGACTACCCCACCCTGCCCACGCTGCCCGAGGAGACCGGGGTGGTGTCATCGGACTTGTTCGCCGAGGCCATCGGTCAGGTGGCCGTCGCCGCCGGTCGTGATGACACGTTGCCAATGCTCACCGGTATCCGGGTGGAAATCGCCGGGGAGAAGGTCGTTTTGGCGGCCACCGACCGGTTCCGGCTCGCGGTTCGCGAACTGACCTGGTCCACCTCGTCGGCCGATCTGGAAGCCGCGGTGCTGGTTCCGGCCAAGACGCTGGCCGAAGCGGCGAAGGCGGCCACCGACGGTGGTGAAGTCCACCTGTCGCTGGGTGCGGGCGCCGAGGTCGGTCAGGAGGGGCTGCTGGGTATCCGCAGTCAAGGTAAACGCAGCACTACCCGACTGCTGGACGCCGAGTTCCCGAAGTTTCGCCAACTGCTGCCCGCCGAGCACACCTCGGTGGCCACCGTCGGCGTCGCCGAACTCACCGAAGCCATCAAACGCGTCGCGCTGGTCGCTGACCGGGGCGCGCAGGTGCGGATGGAGTTCGCCGATGACGTGCTGCGGTTGTCCGCCGGCGCCGACGATGTCGGCCGGGCCGAAGAGGACCTACCCGTGACATTCGCGGGCGACCCGTTGACCATCGCGTTCAACCCGACGTATCTGACCGACGGGCTGGGGTCGTTGCATTCGGAGCGGGTGACGTTCGGGTTCACCACGCCCAGCCGGCCCGCGGTGCTGCGCCCGGCGGGCGACGATGCGGCCGAGGCCGGCGCGACCGGTCCGTTCCCCGCCGCGCAGACTGATTACGTCTACCTGCTGATGCCGGTGCGGCTTCCCGGCTGACCGGCCCGATCCCGGGAAAGGGGCGCATATGCAACTGGGTCTGGTCGGCTTGGGCAAGATGGGCTTCAACATGCGTCAGCGCCTGCGCGAGAACGGCCATGAGGTCATCGGCTACGACCCACGACCCGAGGTCAGCGACGTGCCCTCGCTGGCGGCGCTGGCCGACGCTCTGGATACGCCACGGGTGGTGTGGGTGATGGTGCCGTCGGGACCGATCACCCGGGAGACGATCACCAGCCTCGCTGACGAACTCAGCGCCGGCGACTTGGTCATCGACGGCGGAAACTCCCGTTACACCGAAGACGCGCCACACGCAAAGTTGTTGGGCGACAAAGGAGTAGCGTTCATCGACGCGGGGGTGTCCGGTGGGATCTGGGGGCTGGAAGAAGGCTACGGGCTGATGGTGGGCGGCGCGGACGCCGACGTCGAACGCGCGATGCCGATCTTCGACACCCTGCGCCCGCCCGGGCCGCGCGAAGACGGGTTTGTCCACGCCGGGCCGGTCGGTGCGGGGCATTTCGCGAAGATGGTGCACAACGGGGTGGAGTACGCGCTGATGACTGCGTACGCCGAGGGCTACGAAATGCTGTCCGCAGAGGAGTTGATCGAGAGCCCGCAGGCGGTGTATCAGGCGTGGAGCAACGGCACCGTGGTGCGGTCGTGGCTGCAGCAACTGCTGGCGAAGGCGTTGAAAGAGGATCCGGGATTCGCCAAGATCAGCGGCTACACCGAGGATTCCGGGGAAGGTCGGTGGACCGTGGAGGAGGCGATCCGGCTGCGGGTTCCGGTGCCGAGCATCGCCGCGGCACTGTTCGCCCGCTTCCTGTCCCGGCAGGACGAGTCGCCGACCATGAAGGCCGTCGCGGCGTTGCGCAACCAGTTCGGTGGCCATGCGGTCAAGCGGATCAGCGAGTCAGGCTAGGTGCCTGCGTACGCGAGGAGCGGTTAGGGTGCACGTCCGTCGTCTCGGATTGACCGACTTCCGGTCATGGCCGCGGGTCGACCTGGAGTTGGCGCCGGGGCGCACCGTGTTCGTCGGTCCGAACGGCTTCGGTAAGACCAATATCATTGAAGCGCTGTGGTATTCGGCGACGCTGGGTTCGCATCGAGTGGCCACCGATGCGCCGCTGATCAGAACGGGCGCCCCACGCGCGGTGGTGTCGACCATCGTGGTCAACGAGGGCCGTGAGCTGGCGGTAGACGTGGAGATCACCGCGGGCCGGGCCAACAAGGCCCGGCTGAACCGGTCGCCGGTGCGTGCGGCCCGCGAGATCCTCGGGGTATTGCGTGCGGTGTTGTTCGCACCGGAGGATCTGGCGCTGGTCCGCGGCGATCCCGGCGAGCGTCGTCGCTACCTCGACGAGTTGGCCACCACCCGGCGCCCGCAGGTCAGCGCGGTGCGCGCGGACTACGACAAGGTGCTTCGGCAACGCACCGCGCTGTTGAAGACCGCCGCGGCCGCCCGGTATCGCGGTGACCGCGGGGTGCTCGACACCCTCGACGTCTGGGATGGGCATCTGGCTGAGAAAGGCGCGCGGCTGATCGCGGCCCGCGTCGACCTCGTCAACCAACTGGCACCCGAGGTCGAGAAGGCCTATCAGCTGTTGGCGCCGGCGTCGCGCCCGGCGTCGATCCGGTACCGCAGCGGCGTGGAAGTCGTGGAGGAAGAAAGCGCCGCGGGCACCGGCAATGCGGAGGTGTTCGAGGCCGCGCTGCTGGACGCGCTGGCGCGCCGCCGTGACGCCGAACTCGAGCGCGGTGTCTGTCTGGTCGGGCCGCACCGCGATGATCTGGAGCTGCGGCTGGGCGATCATGTCGCGAAAGGCTTTGCCAGCCACGGAGAGTCGTGGTCGATGGCGCTGGCGCTGCGGTTGGCGGCTTACGAGTTGTTGCGCGCCGAGGGCGGGGATCCTGTGCTGTTGCTCGACGACGTGTTCGCCGAACTCGACACCGCGCGACGACAAGCGCTGGCCAATGTCGCCGCCGACGCCGAGCAGGTGCTGGTCACCGCGGCCGTCGCCGACGACATCCCCGCGGACTGGGATGCCCGCCGAATCGAGGTGTCGATGCGCGACGGCGACGACGGTCGGGTCTCCGATGTGGCTGGTGTGGACCATGACTGATGGCAGCGGCGACGGCGACGTGCGGCCACCCGAGCGTCTGGCGAACCTGGCGGGGATGGATCTGGTCCGTCGCACGTTGGAAGAAGCACGTGGCGCGGCACGCAGCCAAGGTAAGGACATCGGCCGGGGCCGGCGGCCGCAACCGCGCCGGGTGGCGGGAAACAGCCGCCGACGCTGGTCAGGGCCGGGACCGGACGCGCGTGATCCACAACCGCTCGGGTCGGCGGCGCGTGACGTTGCCAAAACCCGCGGCTGGTCCGGCCGCGTCGCGCAGGGCGCGGTGTTCGGACGCTGGGCCGGCGTCGTCGGCGAGCAGATTGCGGCGCATGCGACGCCGACCACGCTGCACGATGGGGTGCTGACGGTTTCCGCGGAATCCACCGCGTGGGCCACCCAGCTGCGGATGGTTCAGGCCCAACTGCTGGCCAAGATCGCCGCGGAGGTCGGCGACGGGGTGGTGACGTCGCTGAAGATCGTCGGACCGGTGGCGCCGTCATGGCGAAAAGGCCCGTACCACATCGCAGGCCGGGGACCCCGTGACACCTACGGCTGACCGCCGCCGCGGCTGGTTCCTGAAACGCACTAGAACGCTTCGATCGGTGTTCTGAAGCGTCATGAGGCACCTCAAGGCAAAAAATGCCACAGGCGACGCAAATAGGTGTGTAGAAACGCCCCCTCAGAGTCGGTCCTGACGGTCATTCCCGGTAGACTGTTCCACAGAATCGGTGGGCGGTGCTCGACCGCCCGCATTTGAACCCCAAGGAGACCCGTCCAACGTGGCTGCCCAGAAGAAGAGTGCTCCCAACGAGTACGGCGCCGATGCGATCACCATTCTCGAAGGGCTCGAGGCCGTCCGCAAACGTCCGGGTATGTACATCGGCTCGACCGGTGAACGCGGCCTGCACCACCTTATCTGGGAGGTCGTGGACAACTCCATCGACGAGGCGATGGCCGGCTACGCCACCAAAGTCGACGTCAAGATCCTGGCCGACGGCAGCGTCGAGGTCACCGACGACGGTCGTGGCATCCCGGTGGCCAAGCACAAACAAGCTGGCATCCCCACCGTCGACGTGGTGATGACCCAGCTGCACGCCGGCGGCAAGTTCGGCGGCGAGAACAGCGGCTACGCGGTCAGCGGCGGCCTGCACGGTGTCGGGGTCTCGGTGGTCAACGCGCTGTCCTCCCGGGTGGAGGTGACGATCTTCCGCGACGGCTACGAGTGGTTCCAGTACTACGACCGGTCGGTACCCGGCGAGCTCAAGCAGGGCGGCAAGACCAACAAGACCGGGACGACGGTGCGGTTCTGGGCCGACCCGGACATCTTCGAAACCACCGAGTACGACTTCGAGACCGTCGCGCGCCGCCTGCAGGAGCAGGCGTTCTTGAACAAGGGGCTGACGATCTCGCTGGTCGACGAGCGGGTGCGGGCAGAAGAGGTCACCGACGAGGTGGTCAGCGACGTCGCCGAGGCGCCCAAGTCCGCCGAGGAGAAGGCGGCCGAGGCGGCCGAGCCGTTCAAGGTCAAGCATCGGACGTTTCACTACCCCGGCGGGCTGGTCGACTTCGTCAAACACATCAATCGGACCAAATCGCCGATCCACCAGAGCATCATCGACTTCGGCGGCAAGGGTGAAGGCCACGAGGTCGAGATCGCCATGCAGTGGAACGGCGGCTACTCCGAGTCGGTGCACACCTTCGCCAACACCATCAACACCCACGAAGGCGGCACCCACGAAGAGGGTTTCCGCGCCGCGCTGACCACCGTGGTCAACAGGTACGCCAAAGACAAGAAGCTGCTCAAGGACAAAGATCCCAACCTCACCGGCGACGACATTCGCGAAGGCCTGGCCGCGGTCATCTCGGTCAAGGTGGCTGAGCCGCAGTTCGAGGGTCAGACCAAGACCAAGCTCGGCAACACCGAGGTGAAGTCGTTTGTGCAGAAGATCTGCAACGAGCAGATGAGCCACTGGTTCGAAGCCAACCCATCTGAAGCCAAAACCGTTGTCAACAAGGCGGTCTCGTCTGCGCAGGCGCGCATCGCGGCGCGTAAGGCACGCGAGCTGGTGCGTCGCAAGAGCGCCACCGACCTCGGCGGGCTGCCCGGCAAGCTGGCCGACTGCCGATCCACCGATCCGAGCAAGTCCGAACTCTATGTGGTGGAGGGTGATTCGGCAGGCGGCTCGGCCAAGAGCGGCCGCGACTCGATGTTCCAGGCGATTCTGCCGCTGCGCGGCAAGATCATCAACGTCGAGAAGGCACGTATCGACCGGGTGCTGAAGAACACCGAGGTGCAGGCGATCATCACCGCGCTGGGCACCGGTATCCACGACGAGTTCGACCTCGCCAAGCTGCGCTACCACAAGATCGTGTTGATGGCCGACGCCGACGTCGACGGCCAGCACATCGCCACGCTGCTACTGACGCTGCTGTTCCGGTTCATGAAACCGCTCATCGAAAACGGCCATGTGTACCTGGCGCAGCCGCCGCTGTACAAGCTGAAGTGGCAGCGCAGCGAGCCGGAGTTCGCGTACTCCGACCGTGAACGCGACGCCCTGCTCGAGGCGGGCCGCCAAGCGGGTAAGAAGATCAACGTCGACGACGGCATCCAGCGGTACAAGGGTCTTGGCGAGATGGACGCCAAGGAACTGTGGGAGACCACGATGGATCCCTCCACGCGAATCCTGCGCCAGGTCACCCTGGACGACGCGGCAGCCGCTGATGAGCTGTTCTCGGTGCTGATGGGCGAGGACGTGGAAGCGCGCCGAAGTTTCATCACCCGCAACGCCAAAGACGTTCGTTTCCTTGACGTTTAACTAGCCATAGGACTCATTTCATGACTGACACCACGTTGCCTCCCGGCGACGAAGCAGGCGACCGCATCGAACCGGTCGACATCCAGCAGGAAATGCAGCGCAGCTACATCGATTATGCAATGAGCGTGATCGTGGGCCGCGCGCTGCCCGAGGTGCGTGACGGGCTCAAGCCGGTGCACCGCCGGGTGCTCTACGCGATGTACGACTCGGGTTTTCGCCCGGACCGCAGCCACGCGAAATCCGCGCGCTCCGTTGCCGAGACGATGGGTAACTACCACCCCCACGGCGACGCGTCGATCTACGACACCCTGGTTAGGCTGGCTCAGCCGTGGTCGCTGCGCTATCCGCTGGTCGACGGCCAGGGCAACTTCGGTTCGCCAGGCAACGACCCGCCGGCCGCGATGAGATACTGCGTGACCGGAGATGCGTTGGTGCGGCTGCCCTTTGGACAGTCGGTCCGGATTGCGGAGATCGTTCCCGGTGTTCGGCCGAACTCCGACAATGTGGTCGACGCCAAGGTGCTGGACCGCCACGGTAACCCAGTCCTGGCCGACCGCCTTTTCCACTCCGGGGAGCATCAGACCTACACCGTTCGGACCGCCGAGGGCTACGAGGTCACCGGGACTGCCAACCATCCGATTCTGTGCTTGGTGGATGTGGCAGGCGTTCCGACTCTGCTGTGGAAGCTCATCGAAGAAGTGCGTGCAGACGACCGGGTGGTCATCCAGAGAACGCCGCCGGCGGAGTTCGGACCGCCGGGTGACTGGCACGACACCCTGGAGGCACTCCTGTTCGGCGCCTTCATCAGCGAGGGTTTCGTCTCGGAGAAGCGTGCTGGGTTCAACAACCTGGACCGCGACTACTTCAACATGGTGGTGGGTGCCTATGACGCCGTCGTGGGCGGCCCCCGGTATGTCTCCGAGCGGACAATTGCTTCCGGAGCAAATCTGTTCGAACTCGATGTCCAGAACACGGATGCGCTCCGGCACAGCCGCCTGGGCGAGCTCATGGGTCAGCGGTCGGCGGAGAAAGCCGTCCCCGAGTGGCTCTGGCATAGCCCGGCGGCGGTCAAACGCGCATTCCTTGGCGCACTGTTCGAAGGCGATGGATCATGTTCGGCCCTGCCGCGCAACATAATCCAGGTCTCGTACTCAACCCGAAGTGGGCGGCTTGCCAAGGATATCCAGCAGATGCTGTTGGAGTTCGGAGTGATCTCACGGCGCTATCTGCATGCGACGGGTGAGCACAAAGTCGTCATCACGAACCGTGCACACGCTGAAATGTTCGCGGCCCAGGTCGGTTTCGGTGGAGCGAAACAGTCCAAGCTGCAAGGGCTCCTTGCGGCGCTGCCGGCGAACGCCGCAGGGCTGGATGGCGATCATGTCCCAGGCCTCGCCAAGTTCATCCGCACACACTGCCGCAGCCGGTGGATAGACAAGGACTGGCTCAACAGGCACAACATCGACCGGCAGTCCCGCTGGCAGCGCGACCGCGCCGAGATACTCGGCCGTATCGCGGACACCGACGTGAAAGCGATCGCCTCGGAACTCACCGACGGCCGGTTCTACTACGCTCGCGTGGCCTCGGTGACGGACGCCGGAGTGCAGCCGGTCTACAGCCTGCGTGTTGACACCGATGACCATTCATTCATCACCAACGGGTTCGTCAGCCACAACACCGAGGCGCGGCTGACCCCGCTGGCGATGGAGATGCTCCGGGAAATCGACGAGGAGACCGTCGATTTCGTTCCGAACTACGACGGCCGGGTGCAAGAACCGACGGTGCTGCCGAGCCGGTTCCCCAACCTGTTGGCCAACGGGTCCGGCGGCATCGCGGTGGGTATGGCCACCAACATTCCGCCGCACAACCTGCGTGAGCTCGCCGACGCGGTGTACTGGTGCCTGGACAACTTCGACGCCGACGAGGAAGCCACGTTGGCGGCCGTCTGCGAACGTGTCAAGGGTCCGGACTTCCCCACCTCCGGTTTGATCGTTGGCTCCCAAGGCATTACGGACGCCTACACCACCGGGCGCGGGTCGATCCGGATGCGCGGCGTCGTGGAGATCGAAGAGGACAGCCGCGGCCGCACCGGCATCGTCATCACCGAGCTGCCGTACCAGGTCAACCACGACAACTTCATCACCTCGATCGCCGAGCAGGTCCGCGACGGCAAGCTCGCCGGCATCGCCAACATCGAGGACCAGTCCAGCGACCGGGTGGGTCTGCGCATCGTCATCGAGATCAAGCGCGACGCCGTGGCCAAGGTGGTGCTGAACAACCTCTACAAGCACACCCAGCTGCAGACCAGCTTCGGCGCCAACATGCTGTCGATCGTCGACGGGGTGCCGCGCACGTTGCGCCTGGATCAGATGATCCGGTACTACGTCGACCATCAACTCGACGTCATCGTGCGGCGCACCACCTACCGGCTGCGTAAGGCCAACGAACGGGCGCACATTCTGCGTGGCCTGGTCAAGGCGCTCGACGCCCTCGACGAGGTGATCGCGTTGATCCGGGCCTCGGAAACCGTCGACATCGCGCGCCAAGGCCTGATCGAGCTCCTGGACATCGACGACATCCAGGCCCAGGCCATCCTGGACATGCAGCTGCGCCGGCTGGCCGCCCTGGAGCGCCAGCGCATCGTCGACGATCTGGCCAAGATCGAAGCCGAGATCGCCGATCTGGAAGACATCCTGGCCAAGCCCGAGCGGCAACGGGCCATCGTGCGCGATGAGCTCAAGGAACTCGTCGACAAGTACGGCGATGACCGCCGCAGCCGCATCGTGCCTGCCGACGGTGAGGTCAGCGACGAAGACCTGATCGCCCGCGAGGACGTCGTCGTCACGATCACCGAGACCGGCTATGCCAAGCGCACCAAGACCGACCTGTACCGCAGCCAGAAGCGCGGCGGTAAGGGAGTGCAGGGCGCCGGCCTCAAACAGGACGACATCGTCAACCACTTCTTCGTCTGCTCCACGCACGACTGGATCCTGTTCTTCACCACCCAGGGCCGCGTATACCGCGCGAAGGCCTACGACCTGCCGGAGACGTCGCGCACCGCGCGCGGCCAGCACGTCGCCAACCTGCTGGCATTCCAGCCCGAGGAACGCATCGCGCAGGTCATCCAGATCAAGACCTACGAGGATGCGCCCTACTTGGTGCTGGCCACCCGCAACGGGCTGGTGAAGAAGTCCCGGCTCACCGAGTTCGACTCCAACCGGTCGGGCGGCATCGTGGCGGTCAACCTGCGCGACGGCGACGAGTTGGTGGGCGCCGTGTTGTGCTCGGCCGACGACGACCTGCTGCTGGTATCGGCCAAGGGCCAGTCGATCCGGTTCTCGGCCACCGATGAGGCGCTGCGGCCGATGGGCCGCGCCACCTCCGGTGTGCAGGGCATGCGGTTCAACACCGACGACCAGCTGCTGTCGCTCAACGTGGTGCGCCCGGATACGTATTTGCTGGTCGCGACGTCGGGCGGGTACGCCAAACGCACGGCGATCGAGGAGTACCCAGTGCAGGGCCGCGGTGGCAAAGGGGTGCTGACGATCCAGTACGACAAACGTCGTGGCACCCTTGTTGGTGCGTTGATCGTCGATGACGACACAGAGCTGTACGCCATCACCTCGGGTGGAGGCGTCATCCGGACGGCGGCTCGCCAGGTTCGCAAGGCCGGGCGGCAAACCAAGGGCGTTCGGTTGATGAACCTGGGTGAGGGCGACACACTGGTTGCCATCGCGCGCAACGCCGAGGAAGGTGACAGCACCGATGAGGTCAACACCGACCCCGGAGCTTGAGCGCCCGTCACCAGTGAGGAGCCGTAGGTGAGTTCACCGAACGAGCCGGGACACCCGCGCGCGGTCGATGGTCCCGGTGGCCCCAACGGCTCAGCCGGCGGCCCCGGCCACGACGGCGGGGCGCTGGGCGCGGCAGCGTCGCGGCCAGGCGTTTCCGACCGCGGTGACGCACCGCCGTGGCAGCGAGGCCAGGGTGCGGCTCGCGGCGCGAATACGTCGCAACGGCCGCCGGAGGGTCCGCCGCGTCGACGTCCGGTGGCTGGCCGGGGACCCAACGCCCGCGGTGACGCACCGGAGGGTGCTGGCGAGGATGGCCGGCAGGGGCCCGAGGCCCGGCAACCCGGGCCCGAAACCCGGCCGGGCGGCCCCGAGACGCGGCAGCCGACCCCGGAGGCCTATAGCAGCGAGTTGCCCGACCTGTCCGGTCCGGTGCCGCGTCCGACACCGCGGAAACCGGCCGCGGAGCGGTCCACGGCAGAACCGGCCCACCGGCCGGCGGGTCCCACCAGCCGCATCCAGGTCGGCACCCGCCACCACGGACCGGTGCGGGCCAGCATGCAGATCCGGCGCATCGACCCGTGGAGCACGCTGAAGGTGTCGCTGGTGCTGTCGGTCGCGCTGTTCTTCGTGTGGATGATCGCCGTCGCGTTCCTGTACCTGGCGCTCGGCGGCATGGGCGTGTGGAGCAAACTCAACAGCAACGTCGGCGACCTGCTCACCAGCGCCAGCGGGACCTCCGGCGGCGAGTTGGTGTCCAGCGGAACGATCTTCGGCGGCGCGACGTTGATCGGTTTGGTGAACATCGTGTTGCTGACCGCGATGGCCACGGTGGGTGCGTTCGTCTACAACCTGACGACCGACTTGGTCGGCGGTGTCGAGGTCACCCTCGCCGATCGGGATTGAGTTTGGGTAGCGGCTTAGGGTTGCGGTAATCTCGTCGCTCGGCCAGACGGCATACGGGGCTATAGCTCAGGCGGTTAGAGCGCTTCGCTGATAACGAAGAGGTCGGAGGTTCGAGTCCTCCTAGCCCCACGGAAAGGTTCACACCATGAGGCTGGCGCTGTTGGCCGCCACCGGGATCGTCGCGGCGGTGGCCGTCACGTTGTGGCGATCGCGGCACGGCGTCGAGGTATGGCACGTGGCAGCCGACGCGCCCGCCGAACCGATCACGGGGCCTTAGCTCAGTTGGTAGAGCGCTACCTTTGCAAGGTAGATGTCAGGAGTTCGATTCTCCTAGGCTCCACGCAAATGTCCTGCGCCGACTACGGTTTCGGCGCCACTTCGACGCTGGGCGGCAACGGTGAGGGCTCGGGCCGGCTCGACCGGCGAACGATCGAAAAGGCCACCGCTCCCCCGGCCAGCACCACCGCGCCCGCCGCAGCCAACAGCAGCGGTCGACGTCGGCGCCGCGCCCGGGCCTTGTTCAACGCCTCCGGCAGCCCCGACACCACCTCCTGGGCGGCGGCCAACTCAGCGCTTATCGTCTCTTGAGCGGCGGCCAGGTCCTTGCTCAACTGATCCTTGAGACGGCCCTGGCGGTAGCGCTCCCCCACCCAGTGCGCCGACGATTGCGCGCCGCTGATCCCCAGGCCCACCGCACCGCGGGTGACGTCGACCGGGCCGACCGCCGAATACATCAGTCCGCGGTTCAACCGCTCGCGGGGAGTCAACCGGTCTTGTGTCTTCGCGCGCATCTTCGGCCTCTCTCATCACCCGTCGGCAGGTCCATACCAGCCTGCCATCCCCGGCTATCCAGCGGTGCCCGGTTGGCCGCCGGACCGCGCGTGGCAGACTGATTTCTCGTGACGAGCCCCATTCAGACAGCCACCGCGACGCTGCACACCAACCGCGGTGACATCAAGATCGCACTCTTCGGTAACCACGCCCCCAAGACGGTCGCCAACTTCGTCGGCCTGGCGCAGGGCACCAGGGATTACAGCGGCGAGAACGCATCGGGCGGCACGTCCGGGCCCTTCTACGACGGCGTGGTCTTTCACCGCGTCATCTCCGGCTTCATGATCCAGGGCGGCGACCCCACCGGCACCGGCCGCGGCGGACCAGGCTACAAGTTCGAGGACGAGTTCCACCCCGAGCTGCAGTTCGACAAGCCCTACCTGCTGGCCATGGCCAACGCCGGCCCGGGCACCAACGGATCGCAGTTCTTCATCACGGTCGGCAAGACCCCGCACCTCAACCGCAAGCACACCATCTTCGGTGAGGTCGTCGACCCCGAGTCGCAGAAGGTGGTCGATGCGATCGCCACGACCTCGACCGACCGCAACGACCGGCCGACCGACCCGGTCGTCATCGACTCGATCACCATCAGCTAGGGCGATTTCGGCGCGCTCATGCCCCGTAGCGGTCCGTCAGCGCGCCGAAATCACGCGGGGCCGCCCGCATAGCCGGCCTCGGTCAGCGCGTCGAGCACGTCCAGCGGGTCGGTGCCCAGATCCCATCGGGTGAACACGAGCAGCCGATCGTCGGTGGTGTCGATCTCGAGCAACCGCTGCTTTCGGGCGAGGCGGCGGAACTCGGTGATCCGGATGCGCCGGATGTCACCGCGCTGCAGGTGCCGGGTGCCGGTCCAGCCGCGAAACACCAGACCGTCGCTGGTAATTGCCAGCTTGGGCCGGGCACGCCACGACATCGTTGCGAACACCAACAATCCGACGGCGGCTACGCCCCCGAGAAGCCGCCCCGGCGGGTCTGTGACCACGGTCACAACGCTGATAGCCAAGATAAGCCCGGCTATGCCGCACGCTGCGATTCCAAGCGGCGGCGGACTCCATTCAGTTTGCTGCACGGGTAATTAACACCCTCTCACCGCCGGGAATGAGGTTATCCACAAGTGCTATCCCCAATGGGGATGAATCACATCAGTGTGATCCGGTGACAGCGAAGTTGCTGGCGGGCGAACCCCAAATGACCAAGATGAATTCATTTGACGGCGACGCGCCTCAGCGCCACCGCATCGTGAGCAAAAGACCGGTGATCATGAAGGCGAAGGCGATCGCATAGTTCCACGGGCCGAGGTCGGCCATGAACGGGATAGCGGACGCGGCGAGCTGGAAGACGAGCAGCCAGACGAGGCCGATCAGCATCAAGCTGATGAACAACACCACGAACCAGGTGCTCGACGGGCCGGCCTTGACCTTGACCGGGGTCCGGCTCACCGGATTGATGGTGAAATCGTTCTTCTTTCGAACCTTGGACTTGGGCATGGGTACCTTCGCGAGAAATCGGGGTCACACGGTGCGACGATGTAGCTAGCCTATCGCAGCGACGATCCGGAGGAGACCAGCCGATGGAGCCCACCGCTCCCCCGCCAGCGCGCACGCGCAGCGCGTGGCGCTTCGGCGTCCCAGTGATCTGCCTGCTGGCCGGGATACTCCTCGCCGCCACCCACGGCGTATCCGGCGGCGACGAGATCCGGCGCAGCGACGCCCCACGGCTCGTCGACCTCGTCCGCGAAACCCAGCACTCGGTGGACCGCCTCAGCGCCGAACGGGACACTTTGGCGGAGACGCTCGACAGCCACCACGGCGGCAGCCCGGGCACCGATGCGGCCCTGGCCGCCATCACCGCCAGAACCGAGCGCCTCGGCGTCGGCGCCGGGCTGGAACCGATGCGCGGTCCGGGTCTGGTCGTCACCCTCAACGATGCCCAGCGCGACGCCGAAGGCCGCTTCCCGCGCGACGCCTCCCCCGACGACCTCGTCGTGCACCAGCAGGACATCGACGCCGTGCTCAACGCGCTGTGGAGTGCAGGCGCCGAGGGCATCCAGATGCAGGACCAGCGCATCATCGGCACGTCGGCGCCGCGCTGTGTGGGAAACACGTTGCTGCTCAACGGACGTACCTACAGCCCGCCGTACGTCATCACCGCGATCGGCGACTCCGGCGCGATGCAGGCCGCCCTGGCCGCGTCGCCGTTGGTCAAGCTGTACCGGCAGTACGTCGTGCGCTTCGGGTTGGGCTACTCCGAGGAGCCCCGCAGTTCGGTCGAGGTGGTCGGCCACAAGCAACCGGTGCGGATGCAGTACGCCAAACCGTTGGGACCCGTCGGCTACTGATCCGTACTAGGTAGCCTTGGCTGATGCAGGTGTTGGTCGTCGACAACTACGACAGCTTCGTGTTCAACCTGGTGCAGTATCTGGGCCAGCTTGGTGTGGACGTGCAAGTCTGGCGCAACGACGACGAGCGCCTGGGCACTGACGCCGACGTCGCGCGCGCCGCCGAGACCTTCGACGGTGTGCTGCTGAGCCCCGGACCCGGCACCCCGCAGCGGGCTGGCGCCTCGATTCCGTTGGTGACGGCCTGCGCGACGGCGAAGACCCCGCTGCTCGGTGTGTGCCTGGGCCACCAGGCCATCGGGGTGGCGTTCGGCGCTACGGTCGACCGCGCACCCGAACTGCTGCACGGCAAGACCAGTGTGGTACACCACACCAACACCGGTGTGCTGCAAGGACTTCCGAATCCGTTCACCGCGACGCGGTATCACTCGCTGACGATCCTGCCCGAGACCATGCCCGCTGAACTCGAGGTGATCGCGCGTACCGACGGCGGTGTCGTGATGGCGGTGCGCCATGTCGCGCTGCCGATCCACGGGGTGCAGTTCCATCCCGAGTCGATCCTCACCGAGGGCGGTCACCGGATGCTCGCCAACTGGCTCGGCTGCTGCGGCGCGGCACCGGCAGAAGGACTGGTGCGCCGGCTCGAGTTGGAAGTAGCCGCCGCCGGAGCCGCTGGGGCGGCGACATCAGGGTCCGTGGCGGCGGCTACGACGCGAAGCTCAGCGTGATAGTCGCGCCGAAGTTGACCCCGGTGCCCGGCGCGGGGCTCTGACGCACGACGGCGTTGGTCCGCTGGCCGCTGTTGGGGATGTCGGCGCCCTTGTCGAGCACGCCAGTCCAGCCCAGTGCGCGCAGCCGCGGTTCGACGTCGGTCCAGAACTGGCCGGCCAGGTCCGGCATGACGAACTGGTTGCCTCGCGAGACCTGCAACTGGATCACCGAGTCCACCGGAACCGTCTGGCCGGCCGAGGGCACGGTGCCCACCAGCTGACCCTGCGGCTCGGTGCTGTCGACCTCGACGGGCACCGTGTTGGTGAAGCCCGCTGCGTTGAGGATCTGGTTGGCGCTCGCCGTCGTGCGGCCGACCACGTCGGGGACGGACCTGCTCTCCGGACCCGACCCGAGCACGATCGTGATCTCGTTGGTGATCGCCGACGTCTGGTTGGCGGGCGGGTTGGTGCCCAGCACCTTGTCCTTCATCTCCGGCGTGGACGGCGATGTGGACGATTTGAAACTCTCGAAGCCCGCATCGGTGAGCCGTTCCACCGCATCGGCGTAGGACAGGTTCCTGACGTCGGGGATTTCGCGCTGTTCGGGTCCGGTGGAGACGTTGATGGTGATCTCGTCACCGGCGGCCACCGAGCTGTTGGCACCCGGTTCGGTGCTGATCACGTGGTCGGGCGGCACGGTGGAGTCGGGCTGCTGCTGCGTGCGGGTCTTGAAGCCGCGGTTCTGCAGTTCGGCGATCGCGTCGGCGCTGGCCTGCCCACTCACATCGGGCACCTGCACCGCGCGGGTCTCGCCGCCGAACATGTTGATCGCCACCGTCACCACGACGGTGAGCACCGCAAGCACGGCGACGGCGACCAGCCAGCGGCCCACCGATCCGCGTCGTTCACGCTCCTCGTAGTCCGGTAGCGGACGCGCCACGTCGTCGATGGGTTCGGTGCGGTCGTGTCCCGAGGACGCCGCCAACAGCGAGGTGCGTTCGGCGTCGGTCAGCACCTTCGGGGCGTCGGGCTGTTCGCCGCTGTGCACCCGAACCAGATCCGCGCGCATCTCCGCGGCGGTCTGGTAGCGGTTGTCGGGGTTTTTGGCCAGCGCTTTGAGCACCACCGCATCCAGTTCCGGCGGCACGTTGGGGTTGCGTTCCGAGGGCGGGACCGGATCCTCCCGCACATGCTGATAAGCCACCGCAACCGGCGAGTCACCCACGAAAGGTGGCTCCCCGGTGAGGATTTCGTAAAGCACACAACCCAACGAGTAGACGTCGGAGCGGGCGTCGACCGAGTTGCCGCTGGCCTGCTCGGGGGACAGGTACTGGGCCGTGCCGATCACCGCCGCGGTCTGGGTGACGCTGCTGGAGTCGGCCAGCGCGCGGGCGATACCGAAGTCCATCACCTTCACCGCGCCGGTCTTGCTGATCATGATGTTGGCGGGTTTGACGTCGCGGTGGATGATGCCGTGCTGGTGGCTGAAGTTCAGCGCCTGGCAGGCGTCGGCGATCACCTCGATGGCGCGTTTGGGCTCCATCGGGCCGTCGTTGTGCACGATGTCGCGCAGCGTCACGCCGTCGACGTACTCCATCACGATGTAGGGCAGCGGCCCGGTCGGCGTCTCGGCCTCACCGGTGTCGTAGACCGCGACGATCGCGGGGTGGTTCAGCGCGGCGGCGTTCTGCGCCTCCCGACGGAACCGCAGATAGAAGCTGGGATCACGGGCCAGATCGGCGCGCAGCACCTTGATCGCGACGTCCCGGTGCAGCCGCGTGTCACGCGCGAGATGGACTTCGGACATGCCGCCGAAGCCGAGGATGTCGCCGAGTTCATACCGGTCGGACAGGTGCGGAGGGGTGGTCATTGCGGTGTCTGTTCTGAAACGGTCTGTCGCTGGGTCTGCGGCTGCCACGCCTCGGGGGCCGATGCGAGCACATCGTGTCGGGTTACCCGCAATTCCTCGTTGACATGACCGTCGTCGCCCGGCGCAGGTGCCATCGCGGTCGGTGAGAACGGCGTCGTCTCGGTGATCGTGGTGGTGATCGTCGGCGGCGGCTGGTTCTCCCGGTCGCGGCGGTCTTGGGCGTTGAGCACGATCAAGATGGCGATGACGATCGCCAGCGCGCCCAGCACCCCGGCGGCCCACAGCAGCGCCCGCTGCCCGGAGGAGAAGGTGCTTCGCGGCGGGGGAGTGCGGTGGCTGCCGGTGACCGGGCGGGGACGCGCAGCGGTGGCCGGTGCGCGGCCGGTCATATCCGCCGCGGCGCGGGCCTGGGCGGCCGACGGCACCGCCGCGGGTGCGGCCCGGCCGAGCGACGGCGCCTGGTTGGGCCGCGGCGGGCGCCGGCCCGAGCGCACGGCGGCGACGGCATCGGCGAACGCGCCGCCGGAGCGGTACCGCATGCCGGGGTTCTTGACCAGGGTGATCTCGATCAGCTCACGCACGTTGGGCGGCAGATCGGCGGGCAGCGGCGGCGGCGTCTCCTTGATGTGCTTCATCGCCACGGTCAGCGCGCCGTCGCCGGTGAACGGCCGCTTCCCCGACACCGATTCGTAGCCGACAACACCCAACGAGTAGACGTCGCTGGCCGCTGTCGCGTCGTGGCCGAGCGCCTGCTCGGGCGCGATGTACTGGGCGGTGCCCATCACCATGCCGGTCTGGGTGACCGGCGCGGCGTCGACGGCCTTGGCGATGCCGAAGTCGGTGAGCTTCACCTGCCCGGTCGGGGTGATCAGAATGTTGCCCGGTTTGACGTCGCGGTGTACTAGCCCGGCGCTGTGGGCGACCTGCAGCGCGCGGCCGGTCTGCTCGAGCATGTCGAGGGCGTGGCGCAGCGACAGCCGCCCGGTGCGTTTGAGCACGGAGTTCAACGGTTCCCCGTTGACCAGCTCCATCACCAGGTAGGCGGTGCGGCCCTCACCGTCCATCTCCGTCTCGCCGTAGTCGTACACACCGGCGATGCCGGGGTGGTTGAGCATCGCGACGGTGCGCGCCTCGGCCCGGAAACGTTCGACGAATTCGGCGTCGGTGGAGTATTCGGCCTTGAGCACCTTGATCGCCACGCGTCGACCCAGCCGGGAGTCGACGCCTTCCCACACCTGACCCATGCCGCCCGTGGCGATGAGCCGCTGCAACCGGTAGCGACCCGACAGCGTCACCCCTACGCGCGCGCTCATGAGCCACCTCGCAGCGCCGCAGCGATCGCCGCACGCCCGATCGGGGCGGCCAGCGCGCCACCGGTGGCCGACAGCCGGTTGCCACCGTTCTCGACCAGCACCGCGACCGCCACCTTGGGATCCTGCGCCGGGGCGAAGGCGATGTACCAGGCATGCGGCGGGGTGTTGCGCGGATCGGTTCCGTGCTCCGCTGTGCCGGTCTTCGATGCGATCTGCACGCCGGCGATGGCTCCCTTCTGCTGCGTCACCTGCTCGGCGGCGACCATCAGATCCGTTAGTGTATCGGCGACCTGCTGCGACACCGCCCGCCGCTCTTCGGTAGGAGCCGTGGTGGCGATGTTGGACAGGTCGGGTCCCTTCAGGCTATCGACCAGATACGGCCGCATCGGCACGCCTTTATTGGCGATCGTGGCGGCGACCACCGCGTTCTGCAGCGGGGTGAGGGCGACGTCTTTCTGCCCGATGCTCGACATGCCCAGTGCGGCGTCGTCAACGATCGGACCGACCGTCGATTCGGCGACCTGAAGCGGGATCAGCGGGGGAGGGGCGCCGATGCCGAAGCCCAATGCGGTTGAACGCAGCGCGTCGGCGCCGGTGTCGACGCCCAGTTCGACGAACGACGTGTTGCACGACCGCGCGAACGCCTCGCGCAGGGTAACGGTCCCGCCCGACCCGCACGCCGAGCCGCCGTAGTTCTCCAAAGTGGCGGTGCTGTCCGGGAGTTGGATCTGGGCCTGGCCGGTGAGCCGGGTGTCCTCGGAGGCGCCGTGTGCGAGCGCCGCGGCCGTGGTGACGACCTTGAACGTCGAACCGGGTGGATACGTCTCCGAGATCGCGCGGTTCAGCATTGGGGAGTCGGGGTCGTCGCGCAGCCGCTGCCAGGCCGCCGCCTGCTTGTCCATGTCGTGGGTGGCCAGCAGGTTGGGGTCGTAGGACGGCGACGACACCATCGCGAGGATCTTTCCGGTCGACGGTTCGATCGCGACGACCGAACCCTTGCACGGGCCGGCGCAGCCGTCTTCCATCGCGTTCCACGCGGCTTGTTGCACTTGCGGGTTGATGGTGGTGTCGACGTTTCCGCCGCGCGGGTCCCGGCCGGTGAAGAAGTCGGCCAGCCGACGGGCGAACAGCCGCTGGTCTGAGCCGTTGAGAACCGAGTCCGCGGCGCGTTCCAGGCCGGTGCTGGAGTAGCGCAGTGAGTAGAAGCCGGTGACCGGCGCGTACACCAACGGTTCGGGATACACCCGCAGGAACCGGAACCGGCCGTTGGTCGACACCGAGTAGGCGAGCAGTTGGCCGCTTGCCGAGATCTGGCCCCGCTGCCGGGAGTACTCGTCGAGCAGCACCCGCTGGTTGCGCGGATCCGAGCGCAGGCCCTCGGCCGTGAAAACCTGGGTGACGGTGGCGTTGGCCAGCAGCAACACCACCAGCGCCATGACGGCGACGGCGATGCGGCGCAGTGAGGTGTTCATACCTTCTCGATCACCTCGGTACCGGCCGCGGCGATCGGAGTCGCGCTGTGCGGGCTGTTGACCAGCGGGCGGCGCGCGGAGTGGCTGATCCGCACCAGGATCGCCAGCAGCACGTAGTTGGCTACCAGCGACGAACCGCCGTAGGACATCCACGGTGTCGTCAGGCCGGTCAGCGGAATCAATTTGGTGACCCCGCCGACCACGATGAACAACTGGATCGCCAGCGTGGAGGCCAGCCCGGCGGCCAGCAGCTTGCCGAAGCTGTCCCGCACGGCGATCGCGGTGCGCAGCCCGCGGATGATGACGATCGTGTAGAGCATCAGCACGGCGGCCAGGCCCACCAGCCCGAGTTCTTCGCCGACGGCAGCGATGATGAAGTCGGTCGACGCGGCGGGCACGGTGCCGGGTTGCCCGTTGCCCAGACCGGTGCCGAAGATGCCGCCGGTGGCGAAGCTGAACATCGACTGCACCATCTGATAGCCGGCGCCCTCGGGATCGGAGAACGGGTCGAGCCAGTTGTGCACCCGCACCTGTACGTGGTCGAAAAGGTAATAGGCCGCAACGCTTCCCGCGGCGAACAGGGCCAACCCGATAACCATCCAGCTGAGCCGGTCCGTGGCGATGTAGACCAGCACCAGAAACGATGCGTACAGCAAAAGTGAAGTGCCCAGGTCTTTTTCGAAGATCATCACGCCGACCGAGGCGATCCACGCGGCCAGCAGTGGCGCCAGATCCCGCGGTCGGGGCAGGTCCATGCCCAGGAAGTGCTTGCCCGCGCTGGTGAACACGCTGCGCTTGTTGACCAGCACCGCGGCGAAGAACACCAGCAGCAGAATCTTGGAGAATTCGGCGGGCTGAATTGAGAAGCCCGGCAACTCAATCCAGATCTTCGCGCCGTTCTGCTCGGATATCGAGCGGGGCAGCACCGCGGGGATGGCCAGCAGGATCAGCCCGGTGACCCCGCAGAGATAGCCGTAGCGCGCCAGTAGACGGTGGTCGCGCAGGAACACGACGACGAACGAGAAGCCCAGCACCCCGACCAGCGTCCACAGCATCTGCTGGTTGGCCGTGCCGCCCAGCCCATTTCGGATGGTCTCGCCCTCGCTGAGGTCGAGCCGGTGAATCATCACTAGCCCCAGGCCATTCAGCAATGCCACGACGGGAAGCAGCAGCGGGTCGGCGTACGGGGCGAACCGCCGCACCGCCAGATGAGCACCGGTGAACAAGGCGAGATAGGCGACGGAGTACTGCGCCAACTCCCACCGCAGGCGCTGTTCCTGGTTGGCTTCGACCAGCAGCAGCGCGATCGTCGTGATGAGCGCGGCGAACCCGAGGAGGAACAGTTCCGCGTTGCGCCGGTTGGGCAGCGGCGGCACCACGGAGACGGCGGACTGCGGCTGTGTGGTCATGCCGCTTCCCGGCAGGTTACGCCCGGTTCCGGCGGCGGAGGTGGCAGCGCGGTGACGGTCGGAGGCGCCGGCGGGGGAGGCGGCGGCGGTGTGTCGGTCGCCGGCGGCGCGGGTGACGGCTTCGGCGACTCGGGCGCTGGCTGGGGTGAAGCTTCGGTCGGGGACGGCGGGGGCGGTGGCGGGGCTGTGCGCGGGGTCTCTGGAGTCGGCTGGCGCGGAACATTGGGCAGCCCAGGGGAATTCGTCGCCTCAGGGGAGTGTGGCACGGTGGTGGTCGGTCGTGGCGGGGCTGGCGTCGGGCACACCGGCAGCAGCGAGTCGCGGGCCAGTTGGCTGATCTGGTTGATGGCCTCGTCTTCAGACCCCGTCGGGAGACCCGACATGACCTGCTGTTGCTCAGAGGGCTTCAGGTCCGAGACCCGGAACAGTTCGCAGTCCCGCGGATCCTGGCCGGGGCTGATGAGGGTGAGTTGGTTGAACGGGGTCAGACAACCCTGCCGATACGGTTCATGCAGCGAGTAGCCGAGAAACGAGGTCGGCACCCCGCGCATGATCGACACGACGCCGTCGTGGTCGCTGACGTAGAAATTGCTGCGCACGATTTCGCGGCCGATGGCCAGACCGGCCACCACCACCAGCACCACCAGCGTCGCGGCGATGAAGATTCGGCGCCGTGACCGCGGCGGGCGCGTCGGCTCCTCTTCTTGGGGCAGAACGCGTTTAGCCTCGTTGCGACGCGGGTTGAACGCCGACGCGCGGCCCGCGGAGGTGTTGGGCGGGGCAACCTGGTCGTCGTGGCCGGACACCGCGCCGGCCAGAATCGGCTGGGTCTGGCCGTAGTCGTAGTCGACGACGTCGGCGACCACGACGGTGACGTTGTCCGGGCCGCCGCCGCGCAGCGCCAATTCGATCAGCCGGTCGGCGCTTTCGCCGACGTCGGCAATCTGCAGCGCTTCCAGGATGGTGTCGTGGCTGACCGGGTCGGACAGCCCGTCGGAGCACAGCAGGTAACGGTCGCCGGCGCGGGCTTCGCGCATGATCAGCGTCGGCTCGACCTCGTGGCCGGTCAGCGCGCGCATGATCAGCGACCGCTGCGGATGGCTGTGCGCCTCCTCGGCGGTGATGCGACCCTCGTCGACCAGCGTCTGAACGAAAGTGTCGTCCTTGGTGATCTGGGTGAGTTCCCCGTCGCGCAGCAGGTAGCCGCGCGAGTCGCCGATGTGCACGAGACCAAGTCGGTTGCCCGCGAACAAGATTGCGGTCAGCGTGGTGCCCATGCCCTCGAGTTCGGGGTCGGCCTCGACATGAGCGGCGATGGCTGCGTTGCCTTCCCGGACCGCATCGTCGAGCTGAGAGAGCAGGTCGCCGCCGGGCTCGTCGTCGTCGAGATGGGCCAGCGCGGCGATCACCAGTTGGGAGGCCACCTCGCCGGCCGCGTGCCCACCCATGCCGTCGGCCAGCGCGAGCAGACGCGCGCCGGCGTAGACCGAGTCTTCGTTGTTCGCCCGGACCAGGCCGCGGTCGCTGCGCGCGGCGTATCGAAGCACCAGTGTCACGGGCGCAGCTCGATTACCGTCTTGCCGATCCGAACCGGTGTGCCCATCGGAACCCGTACCGCCGTCGTCACCTTCGCCCTGTCAAGGTATGTGCCGTTGGTCGATCCTAGGTCTTCGACGTACCAGTCCGAACCTCGAGGCGACAGCCGGGCATGCCGGGTCGAGGCGTAGTCGTCGGTCAACACCAGGGTGGAGTCGTCGGCGCGCCCGATGAGCACCGGTTGGCTGCCCAGGGTGATCCGGGTGCCGGCCAGCGCGCCCTCGGTGACGATCAGGTGGCGGGCGACATTTCGACGGCCCCGGCTGGGCAGCAGCGACCTGCGCAGCGGCAGCCCGCGGCGCACCATGACCGTGCCCGGGGGCGCGTAGATGTCGGTGCGCAGAATCCGTAGCACCGACCAGATGAACAGCCACAGCAGCAGCAGAAAGCCGACGCGCGTCAGCTGCAGCACTAACCCCTGCATCTGACGTCCTCTCCGTCCGTCCCCATCCCGTTCTGGCCGTCCCGGCGCAACGTCACGATACTTGGACACCCCTCTACGTGAGGGTGAAGCGCGCAGCTTCGCCCTCAGTTGACGGACGTTCTCTAGTGCACGCGGACGATGATCTCGGAGTGGCCCAGGCGGATCACGTCACCGTCGGCCAGCTGCCATTCCTGCACCGGTGCGTTGTTCACGGTGGTGCCGTTGGTGGAGTTGAGGTCCGACAGCAGGGCCACCTGACCGTCCCAGCGGATCTCCAGGTGACGACGGGACACCCCGGTGTCCGGCAGCCGGAACTGCGCGTCCTGGCCGCGGCCGATGACGTTGGAGCCTTCACGCAGCTGGTACGTGCGGCCGCTGCCGTCGTCGAGCTGCAACGTGACGGCGGTCGCGGCGGGGTAATCGGGCTGTCCGTAGCCGGCGCCGTACCCGGGTTGACCGTAGTCGTAGCCGCCGCCCGCGGGCTCGCCGTAACCGGGTTCGGCGTAGCCGCCGGCGGGCTCGCCGTAGCGGCCGTAGTCGGGCGGAGCGTAGCCCTGGTCCTGGCGTCCGTAACCGCCGCCGTAGCCGCCCTGGTCCGGGTAGCCGCCCTGCTCGGGGTAGCCCTGGTCCGGATAGCCGGGACGCGGTTCGGGCCGGCCGTAGCCCTCGTCGGGGCGGGCGGGTCCGCGGCCGTAGTCATAGTCGGCGGGCGGCGGGCCGTAGCCGGGCTGACCGCCGGGCGGCGGGCCGTAATTCGGGGGCGGCTGACGGTAGCCCTGATCGGGGTAGCCGCCGGCGGCGGGCGGCGCGTAGCCGGCGGGCGGGCGCTGCTCGTAGGCCGACGGCGGATAACCCTGGTCGGGATAGCCGCCCTGTTCGGGGTAGCCGCCGTGGTCCGGGTAGCCGCCCTGGTCGGGGTAGCCGCCACCGTGGCGTGGGGGATAGCCTTGATCGCCCGGGGGAGGCGGGGGCGGCGGGTAGGCGCCCTGGTCCGGCGGCACGTACTGGCCCCGCGGATCCTGCGGCCGGTCGTCCGGCTGCCGGCTGTACCGGTCGTCGTAGGGTTCGTCGGCGGCCCGCCCCGGTCCCTGACCGCCGCGGTAGCTCGGGTTGTCGCTCATCGGTGGTACTCCTGATTCTGCGTTAGACGAAAGGTCTCGAGGTGGTGGGGCGGGCTCGCCAGCGGTTGCGTCAGGATTGACCGCACCACGCGCGCGAAACTGTCCGGTGTGCAGGTTGGAAGACTGTTCGAACCTGACGACGACGTCAGCATATGTTTGCCATCCCTGCTCATGGATGTAGCCCTCCAAGTGCTTGGCGAAAGTCGCTGAGGTCAGGTCGGGGTCGGCGCTCACCTTCTGGTAGTCAGGCACACTGAGCGTAATGACGTAGTCGTTCGGAGCCAAAACCCGGCCTCCGAGCACTTCACGAGCACCGGCGTCGGCCTCGCGGCGCAGCATCGCCTCGACTTCCTGCGGGACGATCGCCCCGCCGAACACCCGGGCGAACGCGTCGCCGACGGTCGACTCGAGCTTGCGCTCGATGCGGTCGACCAGACCCATGTCACCGCCCGCCTCACTCGTTGGTACCCGTCGATCCTGCACACGACCATGTACACCAGCGTGTCGCCGGGCACATCGCTCAGTTGCATGGTATCGGCCAAGCGCAGGCCTGCGGGACCACCAGAACTCTGAGAATCGCGTTTGTGCAGCTCAGCGGGCCGGGCGGGGGTGGCTTTGGTGTAGGTGGCGGGCCGGATGAGACCATCGGTACGGTTGAAGGGCCGGGGCGCCTGCGTGATAGGCTCCCCCGGTTGTTGGGGCGAGTGGCGGAATGGCAGACGCGCTGGCTTCAGGTGCCAGTGTCCTTCGGGACGTGGGGGTTCAAGTCCCCCTTCGCCCACACATGAGCGGTTCTTTTGAACTGCGACGCAAAGGTCACGAACTCTATAGAGGGCGTGGCCTTTTTGCTTGGGGGCGTGTCCGTGAGTGCCGGAGTCAGCCTCGTGGGGAGTTGGCGGCGTAAGTCCCTGACGACCTTGCGGGCCGGCAGTATGGACAGGCCTTATGCGCGACGGCACTCAAAGAATGATGTCGGCCGGGGCGCAGTGTCTATGGCCCCGACGACAAAAGGCGCTCAGACTGCCCCCGGCTACCTTGCGTTTGGGCGAAGATGCTGAGGACCGCTCCGGACCGTGGTGCGCGAGTGCAACTCGGATAACTCAATGGGGGCTGAAGTTTGAGCAAGCTTGGCAACTTCGTGTGGGGGATCGCCGATCAGCTGCGCGGTGTGTACAAGCCGCACCAGTACGGCGGGGTGATCCTGCCGTTCACGATCCTGCGGCGGCTGGACTGTGTACTGGAACCCACCCGCGACGAGGTCCGCGCGCTCGCTGAGAAGTATTCGGGCGGTGCGCTGGACCTACAGGTCAAGCGCAAGACCGGGCTGGGTTTCTATAACACCAGCCCGTTCGACTTCAAGCTCCTACTCGACGACCCCGAGGGGCTGCGGGCGAACCTGATGGACTACATCACCGGGTTCTCGGCCAACATCGACGTGTTCGAGCGATTCAAGTTCGAAAACGAACTCGCCACCCTAGACGAGAAGAACCGGCTGTATCTGGTCACCTCCCAGTTCGCGGAGGTGGACCTGCACCCCGACACGGTGTCCAACGCCGAGATGGGTGACCTGTTCGAGCACCTGATCTACAAGTTCGCCGAAGCTTCCAATGAGGAAGCAGGCGAGCACTACACCCCGCGTGACGCGATTCGGCTGATGGTCGACTTGCTGTTCGCTGAGGAGAACAAGGCGCTGATGGAACCTGGCACCGTGCGCTCCATCTACGACCCGACCGCCGGCACCGGCGGCATGCTCTCAGTCGCCGAAGAACGGCTGCTGGAAAAAAATCCCGATGCGCGGCTGCGACTGTACGGCCAGGAGATCAACGACCAGTCCTATGGGATCTGCAAGTCCGACATGATCGTCAAAGGCCAAGACGCCGACAACATTCGCCTCGGCGATACCTTGTCCGACGACCTGTTCTGGGACCGAACCTTCGACTTCTGCATGTCCAATCCCCCTATGGGGTGGATTGGAAAGCCGCAGCCGACGCGGTGAAAAAGGAAGCCCTGGCGCAGAACTCGCGGTTCTCCCACGGCCTGCCCGGCATTGGCGATGGCCAGATGCTGTTCCTGTGTCACCTGGCATCGAAGATGCGGCCCGCTCACGAAGGTGGCGGCCGTGCCGGGATCGTCCTGAATGGCTCGCCACTGTTCACTGGCGCCGCGGAATCCGGGCCGTCGAAAATTCGGCAGTGGCTGCTGGAATCCGATCTGGTGGAGGCGATCATCGCGCTACCTACCAACATGTTTTTCAACACCGGTATCGCCACCTACATCTGGATCCTCGACAACACCAAACGCCCCGAACGGCAGGGCACGATCCAGCTGATCGACGCGACATCGTTCTGGATGAAGATGCGCAAGAGTCTCGGCTCCAAGAACCGCGAGGTCGATGAAAAAGCCCGTGACCGCATTCTGGCGTTGTATGACGCCTTCGACGAAGCCGATCCGGATTTCTCGAAGGTGTTCACTGCCAACGACTTCGGCTACTGGACCATCACCGTCGAACGCGCCTTGCTCACGGACTGCGGCAAGGTTTCGACCGATCGCAAGGGCAATCCGAAACCGGATCCGAAGAAGCGGGACACCGAGAACGTACCCTTTACCTACGGTGGCAACACCGAGGGGCAAGCTGGCCGCGATGCGACGATCAAGGCATACATGGACGCCGAAGTGCTACCGCATGTGCCCGACGCCTGGGTCGACACCGCGAAAACTAAAGTCGGCTATGAGATCCCGTTCACCCGCCACTTCTACAAGTACGTGCCGCCCCGCCCCCTCGCGGAGATCGATGCCGACCTGGAGAAGCAGGTCGCCAAGATCCTGGAAATGCTGCGGGAGGTGGAGGGGTGAGCAGCGTCCTTCCTCCCGGATGGCGCCGCGGAAACATCAGACGCTACGCCTCGATGAAAACGGGCCACACTCCTAGTCGGTCGAATCCGGAGTACTGGGAGAACACCACAATTCCCTGGTTCACACTCGCGGACGTCTGGCAGCTTAGGGATGGCCAGCGCACCTATCTCGGAGACACAACGAACCGCATCTCCGAGCTTGGGCTTGTGAACTCCGCCGCGGAGTTGCTACCCGAGGGCACAGTCGTACTGTCGCGGACTGCCTCCGTGGGGTTCTCCGGCGTGATGCCAAAACCGATGGCAACCAGCCAAGATTTCTGGAATTGGGTGTGCGGACCCGACCTGATCCCGGAGTATCTCAACTACCAGTTCAAAGCGATCGCACCAGCACTGCGGGCAATGAACATGGGTTCAACCCACCAAACGATCTATCAAAAGGATGCGGCAAGTATCAGAATTCTTGTGCCGCCGCTATCCGAGCAGCAAGCTATCTCTGACTTTCTGGATCGGGAGACGGCACGCATCGACATGCTTATCGCCGAGCAGCAGCGACTGATCGAAATGCTCCGGGAACGACGGGACTCGGTGTGGTCACACGGACTTGCAGAAGCAGCCCGCAGCGGTAAACCTGTGAGGGTTCGGCGCATTCTCTCGTCGATCGTAGACGGTCCGTTCGGATCGGCGCTGACGTCAGCTCACTACTCTGACGAGGGAGCGCGAGTGATCCGGCTTGGCAACATCGGTCTCTGCGAGTTTCGTAATGAGGACGCTGCCTACGTCCCGTTGTCGTACGCGGACAAACTGAGGGCCCACGCAGTAAGTCCAGGCGATGTCGTCATTGCCGGACTGGGAGACGACAGGATGCCCTTGGGGCGTGCAGTTGTGGTGCCCCCGATTGGCCCAGCGATAGTAAAGGCGGATTGCTACCGCGCCCGTCCGACTAATGCCGTTACGCCAGATTATCTCGCGTGGGCATTGTCAGCGCCTGAAACTAGGTCACAGGTAATGCTCCTTGCTCGTGGCGCGACGCGTGCACGCCTCAATACTTCGGTTGTACAGCAGGTAGCTATCCCGCTCCCAAACAAAGACGCACAGGTTTCGATAGTTAGGAAGTGGCGAGCGCGGTCCGCCAAGATCGACACCCTCATCGCGGAAACCGAGAAGTTCATCGAGTTGTCCCGGGAGCGACGGTCGGCTTTGATCACCGCGGCGGTGACGGGTCAGATCGATGTGTGCGACAAGGTGGCCTGATTATGGCGCAGCACAACGAGATCGAGTTCGAGAAGGAGCTAACCGAGTATCTAGCTGACCATGGTTGGCTGTACTCGCCGAACGATGCCGGCTACGACAAGGCGCGCGCCCTGTTACCCGAGGACGTGTTCGGTTGGCTGGCGGAGACGCAGCCCGAGCAACTTGAGAAGGTCGTCAAATCGGGCTCCCGGGATATCGTCAAGCAACAGGGCCAGTTGCTTGACCGGATCGTGAAAGTCCTTGATACACCGCTAGACAACGGTGGCGGCACCCTCAATGTGTTGCGCAAAGGGTTTTCGCATCTAGCGGGGAAGTTCCAGATGTGTGTCTTCAAGCCCGAGACCACTCTGAACGAGAAGCGCAACGCTGACTATGCGGCGGTGCGGTTGCGGGTGATGCGGCAGGTGCACTTTTCCACCGCGGATCAGCGTTCGGTGGATCTGGTGTTCTTCGTCAACGGTTTACCAGTCGCGACTGCGGAGTTGAAGACCGACTTCACCCAGACGATCGCCGATGCGATCAACCAGTACAAGACATCCCGGTTGCCGAAAGATCCGAGTACTGGCTCGGTTCAGCCGTTGTTCGTGTCGGGCGCGCGGGCGTTGGTGCATTTCGCGGTCACCAACGACGAGGTGTGGATGACCACCAAACTCGCCGGCGACAAGTCCCATTTCTTGCCGTTCAACCGCGGGACCGAAGGAGGCGGCGCCGGAAACCCACTCAACGCAGAGGGGTCGAAGACCTCCTACTTGTGGGAGCGGGCGTTGCAGCGTGATGCGTGGCTGAACATTCTGGGTCGGTTGATGTACATCAAGCACGAGTCGCGCACCGACCCGATCACCGGCAAGACCAGCAAGTCGGCCACATTGCGGTTCCCGCGGTTTCACCAGTGGGAGGCCGTCACCGAGCTGACGGCCGCGGTCACCGCCGAAGGCGTCGGCAAGCGGTATCTGATCCAGCATTCCGCGGGCTCCGGAAAGACTGATTCGATTGCCTGGACGGCGCACCGGATGGCCAGGCTGCAGGTCGACAACCAGAAGGTGTTCGACTCGGTCATCGTGGTGACCGACCGCAACGTGCTCGATGCCCAGCTGCAGGACGCGATCAAGCAGATCGACAACGATCAAGGCATCGTCGTCGCCATCGACCGCGACGAAGCCGCCAAGACTGGCGGGTCGAAGTCGGGGCTGCTGGCCAAGGCGTTGACCGACGGCAAGCTGATCATCGTTGTGACCATCCAAACCTTTCCGTTCGCGATGGCCGAGATCCGCAAGAACAAGGGCCTCAGGGACAAGACGTTCGCAGTCATCGCCGACGAAGCCCACTCCTCTCAGTCCGGGCAGGTCGCCGCCAATCTGAAAGCGGTATTGACCGCTGAGGAGCTTCAGGAACTCGCCGAAGGCGCAGAAATCGACGTCGAAGCCGTCCTGGCGGCCGAGGCCACCGAGCGGGCCGAATCGGCCAACATCTCCTACTTCGCGTTCACCGCGACGCCGAAGGCCAAGACGCTGGAATTGTTCGGCCGCCGACCCGGCCCGGATGAACCGCCGGCACCGTTCCACGTGTACACGATGAAGCAGGCTATCGAGGAGGGCTATATCCTCGACGTGCTCACCGGCTATCACTCGTTCAAGCTGGCATTCCAGGTCGGCCAGAACGCCACCAACGGCGAGGACGTGGATCAGGCCGAGGCCACCAAAGCCGTCATGCGCTGGGTGAAACTCAACCCGCAGACCATCGCGCAGAAAGCCGCGATCATCGTCGAACACTTTCGCGCCAACGTCGCCGACCTGCTCGACGGCCACGCCAAGGCCATGGTCGTCACCGACTCCCGCAAAGCCGCGGTCCGCTACAAAGGGGCGATCGATGACTACATCGCCAAGAAGGGCTACGGCTACGGCACCCTGGTTGCGTTCTCCGGCACGGTGCACGACCCCGAATCTGGACCCGAGGATTTCACCGAAGCCACCATGAACCCCGGCGTGCGGGATCTCCGCACCTCGTTCCGTGGCGATGAGTACAAGGTGATGATCGTCGCCAACAAATTCCAGACCGGCTTCGACCAACCGCTGCTGTGCGCGATGTACGTTGACAAACTCTTGTCCGGAGTCACCGCGGTCCAAACGCTGTCGCGGCTCAACCGCACCTACCGCACCCCCTCCGGCGTGCAGAAGACCGCGGCGATGACCCAGATCGTGGACTTCGTCAACGAACCCGAAGAGATCCGCAAGGCATTCGAGCCGTACTACACCGACGCGTTCCTGGAAACCGAAACCGACCCCAACCTGGTCCACGATCTGGCCGCCAAACTCGACACCGCCGGGATCTACACGCAAGCAGAGATTGACCACTGCGCGGAGGTTGTCGTGAAAGGCAAGGGCCACAACGCGCTGAGAGCGGCGATCGGCCCCGGCAAGAAGCGTTTCGCCGAGCGGTATCAGGCCGCGCTACGCGATAACGGCGGGGAGGGCGACAA
This sequence comes from Mycolicibacterium sp. XJ879, assembly GCF_053483935.1. Classification (NCBI taxonomy): domain Bacteria; kingdom Bacillati; phylum Actinomycetota; class Actinomycetes; order Mycobacteriales; family Mycobacteriaceae; genus Mycobacterium; species Mycolicibacterium sp. XJ879. The sequence goes on along the minus strand of NZ_JBEFTH010000002.1, from coordinate 119,846 downwards.
GGCCGCACTCGCCGAGTTGGACATGTTCCGTAAGGATGTCGGCTCGTTTGTGCGCCTGTATGACTTCATGTCGCAGATCATCTACTACGGCGACCCCGCTTTGGAGAAGAAACACATCTACCTGCGGCATCTTGAGCGGGAGATTCAGCCGGAGAACTACACCGCACCCATCGACCTTTCGGATGTGGTGCTGAAGAAGGTCAAACAGATCGACCGCGGTCGAATCGACATCGGTCTCGGCGTTCGCGTCGGGCTGACCGGTATCACCGCCGCCGGCTCTGGGGAGAAGCGTGACCCGAAAATGGTTGCCTTCCAACAAGTCCTCGACCGGCTCAACGACCTGTTCGGATCCGAGGACTTCACCGAGTCGCAGAAGGTCTCGTTTCTCGAAGCCTTGCTGCGCAACCTGCTCGACGACCAGGCCCTTGTTCAGCAGGCCAAAGTCAACTCCATCAAACAATTCGTCGAATCACCCGACTTCGACGACGCCGTCACCGGTGCGGTCGCCGACAACCACGGCGCGCACGAAAAGATGAGCGACTACTTCTTCACCAACGCCCCTGGCCGTAGCCACCTAATCTCCGATATCGCGAAATGGTTCCACCGGGTGGTGGCATCAGAGTATGCAGAACTCGCACCAGATGGGATGCGTCAGGCATAAAAACGCGATTGTGATGGAGTTCGCCAGCCCAAGAGGAGCACCACCTAACCAGAGGCGCAGACTCCGCTGCGCGCGTTGTGCGCGCCCGTCGGCTCGAAACGCTCGCGCCATCAGCCGTATGGCACCGAAGATCCAGCGGACGCCGCTGATTGCGCGGCACGCTGGCAGCGCCAGCGGAAATACAAGGAGGCGAAGTGCATAAAGAACAGCATCGTCGGCCCGCATTGAATCCCATACCGGTGCGGCACCTGTTCGGTGGCCTCGATGCCACAGCGTTCAAACTCCACTGCGCAGTGGTCAACGAACAGCAGATCCAGCCGATTGACGTACTCGCCAACGATTGGGACGAGTGGGTCGGCTGGAGCAGGTGGCGTGGAGCCACCGACCATTTCAACCGGGATTTCATCTTCACGATGGCAAGAGAGCGGAAGTCCCTGGACCGGTGGCTGTTCGGCGGAGTCTTCAAGGTGGTCGGGCGCCAACCCATCCCCAACTCGCGGTCCTACGACCTTGAGTTGCGCGATGACATCATGGGCGAGTACATCAAGCGCCTGGTTATCGAGTTCAGGCCTCCAGGTCGCAACAAGCGGTTGAACCTGGAATCGCACCTGGACCGCATGGTCGTCGCTGCGATTCATGACCGACCTTACGAGGGCGAAGAGTTCCCCGGTGTTGACAACATCGACCATTCACTGCGGCAGCTACGCACCGTCATCGAACAGAACCGGCCAGATTGGCGCAGTGCCCTCGAAGCGATGAAGGGCGTGTATGTGATCCATGATCAGGCCACCGGTGCACCGTACGTCGGGGCCGCCTACGGTGACACCGGGATATGGCAACGCTTGTGCGCCTATGCGACGACGTTGCATGGCGGCAACGTGGAGTTGAAAGCTCTCATCGAGGCGAAAGGTGAAAACTACGCGCTCGACAACCTGCGCTTTGCGCTGCTGGAGTTCTTAACCCTGCGCACCGACGACCAGCGAGTGATCGACCGAGAGGTCTACTGGAAGAACGTTCTGGCGTCGAGAAGGTTTGGAAACAATCGAAACTAGCTCTGAAGCCCCGGGAACTAACGCACGGTCCGACGTGTCGCGGGGGCCGTGCTACGACTCATCGCAGGCACGGAGCTCAGAGTTCATGTCGCACTCGGGCGCTGAACGAGGTCATCTCCTGCCCGCGCCTCAAGACCCCAATGTTGACGCGAATGTAACTATGCGAGGCCGGTATCGGGCCGGCGGCACGAACTGCCAGAGGGGTGGCGGCGACTGTTGCGGAGGCGTACCGTGGGAGTGATTCAAAATGAATCAGCGAAAGGTGCGACAGCCATGCAACCGCAGGTCATGAACGTTAGAGAGCGGCTGACCATAAAAGCTGCCCGTCAGCGAATTAACGAGCGCGAGCTAGAGCGGGAGATTTACAGGGCCGCCAGCCTGGAGGGTCTATCGCAACGCCAGATCAGCGAAATCGTGGGCATCCACTCACAAGCTACAGTCCAGCGCATCCTTCGTCGCATAACGGAAGACCCTTCGCGCCTTGAGGAGACTCCAGCGGAGATCATCGACCGACGTGCCGCAGGCCTCATTGACACCGATGAAATGATGGACCGTCTCTTGAACTGGGAGTACTCCGTTGGTGGGGCGGTCCGAGTGGACGGCGTCGTCACCGATGCGTACAAGACCGGTGACTGGGACGACATCGAGATGGGCTTCTACCGTGGACTACTCACCGACGACGAGTTCGAACGCCTCGCCCAACGCCACCTGAACACCATGGGTCGTGGAATTCAACCTTGACGTGCGGGCCCAGGTAGCCCGTCAGCTCGCAAGCAAGTCGGCTCCGGGTGGTCCGTTACATCGCGAAGCCCCCGGATGCACCGCCTTCCGCTACGCGACTGATGCCGGGCGCCCAAAGCTACGTAAGCGGCTCGTCGAAAGGTATCTCGCGCGAGCGAATCCCCGCCTCGATGGCCGTTCGGCGATCATCACGGCTGGCGCGCCGGGCGCAGGCAAGAGTTCCATCTTGCGGGCCTTGCTTGCCGACCTCGACGAATACCGCGTGATCGATGCTGACGACTTGAAGGACGACCTGATTGAACAGGCACTCAACGACGGCATATACGACGGTCTGCTGGCTGAGATCCTTGCGGATGGACACTCGCTCGCGCCACGTGAACTAGCAGGCTTGGTGCATGTGGAGTCCGTAAAGCTGGCCGACCAGATCCGACGGTTGTGTATAGAACGCGGAGAGAACCTCGTCATTGAGGGCACATTGACGTGGGATGGTCAGGGCCCGAGAATTTTTCGGGAGCTTGCATACGCCCAATACACCGATGTCGAGGTGTATGGGGTTGACACGGAAAAAGCGATCGCGCATGAGCAGGCTCTGACGCGATGGTGGGAGGGTAGACAACGCTGGGTCCGAGGCGAAGATCGCCTGGGCGGGCGGTTCACTCCAGCGGATGCCATCGATGTCTGTTACCCGTCGAGCGGGCCATCGATATGTATTGCGCACGCGCTGAGGTTCATTGAATCAGCGCAGACTGGAGAGATTCCCAGGGTCCGCGTCAGTATCGTGCGCAGGCAAGCTACTGGGGCGGTGGAGATCTCGGATGAGCGCTTCTATCGTCAGTAGCGGACAGCTGGCTGAGGTGGGCGGGCGGGTACCGCCACGGCTTGGATGTACCTGGCGACGCCGACAGCGTTATCGAAGACGAAATTGGCGGCCGCTCTAGGTGCGGCAGGCATCGGATACGTCCACCATCGGTGCATGTCTTCCTCTTACTGGTTGCGGTACCGTGCATCTCGCATGCGTCGCTCGCGACGAGATGACAGGAAGGGAGTCGGTCATGCGTCCCGGCCTCTCCATCGGGGCATTCGCCACGGTGACGAGGTTGAGCGTGCGGACGCTGCGCCGCTATCACGAAGCAGGCCTCCTGGAGCCGGCCACGATCGACCCGGCCACGGGCTACCGCTACTACAGTGCCGAACAGATCCCCACCGCCCAGGTGATCTGGCAACTGCGCCAGCTGGACATGCCCCTCGCCGAGGTGAAAACGATTCTGGCAACGGGCAATCCAGAACAGCGAGCCGAGGTCGTCGCCAGCCACCTCAGGCGCCTGGAGGCCGCGCTCGACCGGACCCGAGCCGCCGTTGTCTCGCTGCGCCGGTTGCTGCACCCCGAACCCGCGGACCTCCCCGTGGAAGTCCGCTCCGTTCCGGCGCGCACCGTGGTGGCGGTCACGGCGTCTGTCTCCCTTGATGATTCGCTGGAGTGGTATGACGGCGCGATGGCCGAACTCGACGATGCGTTCCCACCAGCCGAACGCACCGGACCGCCCGGCGGACACTATGCCAACGAACTGTTCACCGAGGGCGACGGCCCCATGACCGTCTTCCGTCCGGTGCGAACCCCGCGCGCCTCCGGGCGGATCGAGGTCCTTGACCTGCAGCCTGCCGACCTCGCCGTCGTCGTGCACCCTGGACCGCACGACGACATCGACGTCACCTACGGCAGGCTCGGCGCCTGGGTCGTCGAACACGCGCTGGCCGTCGACGGACCAGTCAGGGAGGTGTACTTGGTCGGGCCGCGTGACACCGCGGACTCAACGGCATAGCGTACGGAGATCGGCTGGCCAGTCTTCCCGCTCGCACCGGTGACCCCGGCGGTAGGCGCCGACTGAGTCACGGCTCGATCACCAGACGACTGATCCGGCCGCCTTCGAGGGTGAACCGGAAATGCAAGTCGGCGACGCCGCCGGGGAAGTTGCCCTCCAGATGCTGCACCACATCGACATGGTTGGCACCAGCCATGGTGGCGTGGTCGAACTCGGTGGTGTAGGTGTACTCGCTTCCCGCGCGCCTCAACCAGGCTGCGATCTCGCGGCCTCCGCGGTAGGTCTGCTCCTCATCGGTCACCTTTGCGTCGGAGGTGAAGGCGGCAGCCGCCGCATCCGGATCCGAATCAGACTGTGCGCTTAGAAAGGTACGGACGATATCGGGAAGCTCGTCCCACGACGTATTGGTGTTCTCGTTGATGGTCATGATCCCAGCGTGGAGTCTCCCCCAACGGGAGAGTCAAGACGCAATCCGAGCCGCACTCAGGTAGTCGAGCGCCGCGGCTAGGTCGCACTCTTTCGTGAAGTGCTCGATCAGCACGCGGCGGATCGTTTCGCCTCGGCTCATCCCATCGCGGGCGTTCACGCCCACGCCCGACTGCGTGCACTCGGGGAGCCTCCAGCTATGGATCCCTCCCGGTAGGCTCTGCCTGGGGCGCGCCGGGAAGTCTGGTCGGCATCATCAAGCTGCTTCGATCGAAAGGCTGCGCTAGGGCGCAATAACTATGGACACTTTCCCTCTCGCCGCGGTGTTTCTGGTGGTTTGGTTCGTCACCGGGGCGATCACCGGCATCTGGCTGGCTCGGCGCGGCCACGATCTGCGCTGGATTCCGATCGCACTGATGCTCGGCCCCATCTTCGTGCCGATTGCGCTGGAACTCGCCGATCGCGGTGGACCACGGCGGGCGTCGGCCGGCGACTCCAGTGATTCGGCGCCGACGTCTGGTGCGCCTCGAGTCCTCGTCGGCTTGGACGGATCGACTCAGTCGACCGCAGCCCTCGACGCCGCGAAGCGCCTCTTCGGTGAGACGGCCGAACTGGTCCTGGCCGAGGTCGTTCCGTACGAGGCCGCAGAAGATCCCGAACGAACGGTAATCACCTCGGCCAAGGAAAGGCTGGCCGCTCGCGCGGCCGACGCACCGGCCGCCACCCCGCCGCGCCACGAAGTGCTCGTCGGCGCCCCCGCAGAAGCGTTGGCCCACTTCGCCCAACAGCTCGGAGCCGACGTCGTTGTCGTCGGCCGGCGCGGGCGGGGTCTGAGCCGGGCGCTGCTCGGCAGCGTTTCCTCCGATCTGCTCGAGCGATCCCCGGTCCCGGTGCTCGTCGTCGACTAGATCCGGCAGTCGGTATGGCTACGTCACCGGCTGCAGGCTGCGCAGGGTGCTCTTGACGAACTTCTCCAGCGCCACCTCACGTTCGGAGCGAAACTCTCGGACAGTGGTCAGCAGGGCGTGGACGCCGAGGAAGAAGAACGCTGCGCTGTGGTAGGCGTCGACGTCGTCGTAGAGGTCGCCGCGGATACGAGCGCGTTCGATCTCCGCGGCCAACAGCACGAACACCGGGTGGTTGGTCCACTGTTCTCGCTCCGGCAGCGTGGGTGAGAAGTAGAGGCTGATGACGTCGTGGAACAGTGATGTGCCCCAACGGCTTTCCAAATCCAGCACCAGCTCGATGATCGTCTTCAACACCGCAGGCAGGCCAGGGCGGGTGTCGAGGAACCGGCCCAGTTCGTTCGCCAATTGCGCCTCGTCGCGCCGGATCAGCTCGAGCAGCACATGTTCCTTGGTCGGGAAGTGGAAGTAGAAGGTGCTGCGCGCCACCCCTGCGGCCTTGACGATGGCGTTGATGTCGGCCGAGTGGGCGCCGGCGCGCTGAAACTCCACGATGGCGGCATCCAGCAGCCGCGCGCGGGTGTTCTCGCGCTGGGTTTCCCGCCGGGTCGCAGTCTCGGCCACGCACCCATTGTGCCGCACCAAGCCCATTCATCGACAGATGTCACTAAATTCTCAGGAACGCTGTCTTCGGGGTGAACGGTGCTGGCCGCTATCCGGGCTGGTCATGTGGTATCACAGCAATTCGAGCAGACGATCGAGCGTAATAGTTCGTTGTCATTTGTCAGTGAGTGTGCTAGACCTATGGCGTCGGCGATAGCGCCCGGCTTCCGGGCCAGCAGATCCAGACAGACGGGACCAGCCATGACGACAACGACGGCGATGAACACCAGGGGCCAGCGCGTCCTGTTGTGGACAGTGCCGCCGGCGGCGGCGCTGTTCGTGCTGGCCTACTTCGCGTTCCCGGTGTTCGCCGGGCCGATGCCCCCGACCATGACGCCCGAGCAGGTCGCTGCGTTCTTCGCCGCGAACAACACCGGCATCCTCGGCGTGGTGATTCTGTGCAACCTCATCGCGTGTTCACTGGTTCCGCTGTTCGCCGTGACCGCCGTGCAGATGTCGCGCATCCGCACGTCGAGCAACGTCCTCACCTACGCCTACATCCTGGCCGCCGGCGTGGGACTCACCGCGTTCATCCTCGCCGACTACTGCTGGGGCATCGCGGCATTTCGACCCGAGCGCGATCCGCAACTGATCAGCCTGCTCAACGACATGGCGTGGTTCTTCTTCATCGCGCCGGTCGGCACGCTCGTCGTGCAGAACCTCTGTCTGGCCGTCAGCATCTACCTCGATGATCGGGCTGAGCCGGTCTTCGGGCGCTGGGTCGCGCATTTCAACATCGCCACTGCCGCGCTGCTGGTTCCGGGTGCATTCTCGGTCTTGCACAAGACCGGGCCGCTCGCATGGGACGGCGTGCTGTCGTTTCACCTGCGTCTCGCGGTCTTGGCGGGCTACATCGCCGTGATGTTCGTCGTGCTCGTGGGAGTGGTCAATCGCCAAGGCGATGAGCGGGAGGCGCTCATATGACGAGGAGCGCTGTGCTCGCAGGATGGCGCCAGTCGAAGAAGCTCGACCAGTGGATCGCGTTCTGGTCGGTGCCGTTCTTCTTCACCGTGTTCGGGATTGTGTTCGTTCCGCTGAGCTGGATGATGCCGCCGCGCGCACCGAGCGCTTCGCAAACCGAGATCCTCTCGTTCATGCAGTCGCCGAACCTGCTCATCGCCTGCGCCATCCTGATTCTGGTGTTCGGCCTGGCGCCGGTGGCCAACGCCGGGTACCTCAACCAGATCCGCCGCATGTCGGTCAGCCCGGTGCTGCGCTACAGCCTGATGCTGGGCGCGATGACCGGCACCATCGTGGGGATGCTCTTCGCGATGTTCTGCTTCGGGTTGGGCGCGTTTCGTCCCGGCTACGACCCGGCGATCCTGGCAATGCTCTACGACTTCGGCTACCTGGCCTTCATCGGCTCGCTGGGGTGTTTCTGCATCATGTGGATGGCCTTCGGCCTGGCCATCATCCTCGACCAGAACAACATCCTGCCGAAATGGCTGGGCTACTACACCGTTTGGCAGTACGTGACCGAGTTGATGGCCGCGCCCGTCTGGATCGCCAAGTCCGGTCCGTTCGCCTGGAACGGCCTCGTGACGTTCTACTTCGCGATGGCGCTGTACGTGCCGTGGCAGATCATCGTCTACTTCTGCATCTACCGGGCCATCAGAGACCAACCCGAGGACGAACTCGACAACGCGCCGATCAAACCGGTCTCGAAGGTGCTCGCATGACCGAGGCCACCACGGCGCTACCGGGCCGCACTGGCATCGCCTCGCGAAAACTCCTGGTGCGCAGGCATCTTCCCGGTGAGCCGAGCATGTGGTTCTTCGTCATCGGGGATCTGATGATCTTCGCCGTGTACTTCGTGGCGTACATGTACTACCGCGGTCAAGACCACGCCATGTTCCTGGTGAGCCAAGCGAAGCTGAATTACAACATCGGCATGGTCAACACCGTTGTGCTGCTGACCAGTTCGTTGTTCGTCGCCTTGGGTACTTCAGCGGCGCGCGCCGGTAAAACCGCCGACGCTTACCGGCTGTTCTGGCTCGCCCTGGCCGGTGGCGTGCTCTTCCCGGTGCTCAAGGCGTTCGAGTACATTCCTGAAATCCTCGCGGGTCTGACGCCGGGAACCAACCTGTTCTTCATGTTCTACTACGTGATGACTGGCATGCACCTGTGCCATGTGTTGCTGGGGCTGGTGATCCTGTCTTTCATTGTGCGCCAACTGCGCGGGCCCGCCCAACCTCGAATCATCTTGGTGGAGACCGGCGCTACCTACTGGCACATGGTCGACCTGTTATGGCTGGTGCTGTTCGCGCTGCTCTACTTGATGAGGTGACCCTGTGACAGCCTATCTTCGCCACCCGCTGACCGTCGTGTGGGCCGTGCTCACCGCGGTGACCGTGGCGTCCTGGCTGACCGCCCGGGACGGCGGTCAGGCACACCACGTCAGCGCCACGGTCACCGTCGTCGTCCTGCTGATCGCCGCGGTCAAGACACAGTTGGTGATATGGCATTTCATGGAGGTGCGGCACGCACCGACATGGCTCAAGATCACGACCAACGGCTGGCTGGTCGGCGTCTTCGCGCTGGTGCTGGGTTTCTACTTCGCCGCGCTGTAGGTTTGCGCGTGATGCGCCACCCACTTCTTGTAGTCGTTCTTGCCATCGCGATGCTCTCGGCGGCCTGCAGCTCGACCGTCGCCGGAACGCCGGTCAGGGCCACCGGCGCGCATGGGGCACTCGACTTCGACCGGCTCGACGTCGGCCCCTATCCTACCGAACCCAGCCGGCCGCTCGGCGTGGCGGGGGATCCGCTGCGCGGCATGGTCATCGAGGCGCAACGCATGGCCAATCACGTCATCGGGCCGTGGGAGGTCGACCCGGCGCTGACGAAGTGGTTCAACTTCGGCGCCATGGTGCTGCCCAGGGCGCAGGCGCTCGGGCTGATCGGCCCCGGCGAGCTCGGGATGGTGGCCAGCCGGCACAACTTCATCAACGGCTTCGCCACCGCACGCACCGAAGCCGACAAGAAGCTGTTGCTCAACGCGGTCCTGCGTTTCCCCGACGACGAGGCGGCCGCAGCCGCGGCGACCGCCCTCGGCGAAACGGCGATGCAGCAGCAGGGCGCCGACGGACCGGCGCAGACGGTGAGCATCCCCGGCCATTCCGACGCCACGGCCAACACCTACACCACCGTCGACCGCAGTGCCGGCAAGCGGCACGCCGTGCGCTCGTTCGCCGCGCACGGCTCGTACGTGCTGATGCAGCTCGCGCAATCCACCGACGGCGCCGAGCAGGCCGCCGAGCTGGTCGCCAAGACCCTCGACCTGCAGGGCCCTGAGATCGACAGCTTCCGCGCCACCGACCCGTCGGAGTTCGCCGACATCAGCATCGATCCGACCGGATTGTTGGCGCACATGATCCCGGTGGAGACGCCCGATCCGATGCTGACGAAGAACACCACCTACGAACGGCGCGGCGCGCTGCACTTCCAAAGTGATCCCGTTCGCTCGGCCAAACTGTTCGCCGACACCGGAACCGATTTGGTGGCCATGGCCATGGCCAGCGTCTACGAAGCCGAGGACGCCGCGGGAGCCAACGCCGTCGTCGACGAGTTCTACGCCGAGGTGTCGCCGAAGTCCAAGCCGGCCAACCCGGTGCGCAATATGCCGGACAGCCGCTGCATGCAGCTGGAGGATCGCAGCTTCTACTGCCTGGCCACCGCCGACCAGTATGCGATGGAGGCCGCCGGGCCCACCTTGCTCGATGCCCAGCAGTTGGCGGCCGCGCAGTACGTCATGTTGTTGAGCTAGCGCGGCGCGCAGAACGGCATCCCGGTGACGGTCGCCGCCGCGGCGACCTGAAAGGATCTGGGCCGTGGGCAAGAACGAACGCGCGAAGATCGTCATGACCGACGAGGAGATCGCCGCATACATCGAGCGCAGCAGAACCGCCACCCTCGCCACGCTGATGCCCGACGGGCGGCCGCACCTGGTCGCCATGTGGTACGGCGTGCTCGACGGGGACATCTGGTTCGAGACCAAGGCCAAATCGCAGAAGGCCGTCAACCTGCGTCGCAACCCGACGGTGACCGTGATGATCGAGGACGGCCATACCTACGACACCCTGCGCGGTGTGTCGATCGAGGGCCGCGCCGAAATCGTCGACGACCCGGAAACCATTCTGCGCGTTGGCATCAGCGTGTGGGAGCGCTATACCGGGCCGTACTCCGAGGAGATGCGCCCCTACGTCGACCAGATGATGCGCAACCGGATCTGCGTGCGGGTGGTGCCGACCCGCACGCGCAGTTGGGACCACCGCAAGCTCGGTATGCCCGAGATGCCGCTGGGCGGCAGCACCGCGCAGTATCTAAGTTGATCGCATGGACCCGAACAGCAAGCCCAAACAGCTGAACTCGCCGATCGTCACCCAGGTGATGAAGTACGCGGGCAAGGCCCACGTGTGGGTGTATCGCCGCACCGGCGGACGTGTCGGCGCCAGCTGGCGGGTGGGCGCGGGGTTCAAGAAGCCGGTGCCGACCCTGCTGCTCGAGCACATCGGCCGCAAGACCGGCAGGCGGTTGGTGTCGCCGCTGGTGTACATCCACGACGGCGACGACGTGATCGTGGTGGCCTCCCAGGGCGGACGCGACACCGATCCGCAGTGGTACCGCAATCTGGTCGCCAACCCCGACGCCTACATCGAGATCGGTTCGGAGCGCCGCCCGGTGCGTGCGATGACCGCGAACCCCGACGAGAAGGCCCGGCTGTGGCCCAAGCTCGTCGAGGCCTACGCCGACTTCGACACCTATCAGGCCTGGGCCGACCGGGAGATCCCGGTGGTGATCTTGCAGCCGCGCTGATCGGCGGACTGCGACCCATCTCACATCTGGACAATGTTCAGCTTCCCCCCGCCACTGGGTAGCCAACTAGGCAGGTGCAGCCCAAGCGCCGAATGAATTTTCGTCAACGCATAAGGGGCTAGAAGCAGATGACTACTACCGCTACCGAAACGACCTTGCTCCGGCAGCTACGCACGATGCTCGACCTGACCCATACCGAGATTCAGGTCGCCGAGACCCGCGTCGCGCAGGCCAGGACCGAGGCCGTGCGTCGCGAGCTGAGCGAGAACGCCGAGAACGGCCAGATCCGCGCCGAGGCGATCGAGAAGGCGATCCGCGACCTTGGCGGGTTCCCGGACACCGTCGGCCCGTTCTTCGGTCGTGCGGCCGCGGCCGTGAAGGCGCTGACCGAGCAGGCGCAGCCGTTCGATGAGGCTCTGTTGGGTGACCTGGCGCTGGAGAACCAGTTGCTGGACCGTGCGCGCTACATCAAGGCGCTGGCGGTTTCGGCCAAACAGCGCGACATCCAGGACCTGGCCGATCGCCTGATCACCGCGCATTCGGCGACGGTGAGCTGGCTGACCACCGTGTTGGCCGAGGACGCCCTCGGTGGACCGGCCGCGCTGCAGCGCACGCCGATGCAGGCCGCCGCCGGCACCGCCGTGAAGTTGGTCAACCTGCCCGGCCAGTGGTCGGCACAGTCGGTTGAGCGGGTCGCCGAGTTGGTGCGGTCCGCGGGACCGGCCGTCGAGGATCTGCGCCAGCGTGCGCAGCGGGCCAGCGAGATCACGCTGAAGGCGCTCGGCGCCTCACGTGATGGCGCGCTGAAGCGGGCCGAGGACGTGGTGCGTCGCGAGGGCGCCGATGAAGCAGCTGACCGGCTGCACAAGGCGCGCGCCGAGAGCGGTGTCGTCGACGCCGACGAGCTGCCCATCGAGGGCTACGACGAGCTGAACCAGAACGACGCGGTGGCCGCGGTGAAGGAGCTCGACGATCCGAGCGACATCCGCACGATCATCGCCTACGAGGAGATGCACAAGAACCGCCAGCGGTTGGTGTCGGCAGCGCAGACACGCCTGGCCGCCATCGCCCAGGAGGTTGTCGGCATCAGCTGACCCGGCTACACAGGAACACCCCGCGGACATTCCGCGGGGTGTTTTCTTGTCTACATGCGTGGCGGGGCGAAGCCGGGGTTGGACAGCGCGTTGGCCACACCGCTGCCGATCGGCCCGTGCTCGTCGACGATCGTCGCGCTGCCGGTCGCCACCCCCGCGTCGCTGTAGTGCGTCAGCGCCGCCAAGCCGAGGTAGGGACCCTTCGGCAACCGGGCCAACGACAGGGTGTAGTCGGCGTTGATCCACTGCAGACCGCTCGGCCCGAAATGCGTCAACGAGCTGACCATGTCTCCGGCCATCGACGCGCGCACGAACGGCGTGAGCTCTGATCCGGCGACCAGGGGCCGAAAGTCGCGCACCCAGATGTGCTTTGGCCCCGAGTGCTGCCAGTTCTGCAGGCCTTCACCGGGACCGGGTTCGCGGTCGTGCTTGCCGTAGGTCCACACCAGGGTCGATAACCCCGGCGGAATGAGGTCAGGTGTCGGCGGCGGCGACGGCATGGTCACCGGCGAGGTCCAGATCTCATCGGCGGGTTGCTCTCCGCGGCGCAAGAACAGGGTCGTGCCCCGGGCGACGACGGTGTCGCCCTGCGTCATCACCGCGTCGACCAACTTCAAGCGGCGACCCGCACGCACGACCGCAGTCTCGACGCGGACCGGCGCCAGCGCGGCGGGGCGGAACAGGTCGACGGTCAACCGGGTGGGCTGGAAGTCGGGCTCGCCGGCGTCGCGCTCGACCACGTGACCGAGCAGGCCGCCGACGTAGTTCCCGCTGATCGTCTGTCCCCAGGGGCCCTGCGCGATCGGCCCGGGTACGAACGCATCCCCGTCAGGGGTGAAAAACGCGGTCGTCACCGCGCCGACGATAGCGGGCCAGGCCGGTTACCGATCCGCCAGCCAGCGTTCGACGTCGGGGGTGACGGGGTCGACGACGTCGGAGAACTCCTCGTGTTTGTCGAGGTAGCCGGCGACCATGTCGCACACCGGCACGATCCGCAGCCCGTCGTCTCGGGTCTGCTGCAGCGCTTCGCCGATCAGGATGGTGGCCAGGCCGCGACCCTGGAACGCATCGTCCACCTCGGTGTGCGGAAAGACCCGTTGGCCGTCGCGGTCGGCGAACTCGGTGAACCCGGCGGTCTTGCCGTCCACCGTGATGTTGAAGCGGTCGGATTGTTTGACGACCTCGGTGGGCGCGCCGGTCTTGTCGGTGGTCATGGACTACCTATACCCCCGGATTGCGTCGCGGACGCAAAGTGGCGTTCGGCAGCGCGGGGGCGGGCAGCCGCTCCACCGCGCCGCGGTAGCCGTGCACCGCGCCGAACCGGCCGTGGTGGTCTTGCCACTGCTCGCGGTACGTCGCGACCTCGTCGTGGCTGCGGCCGACGAAGTTCCACCACATCACCAGCTCTTCAGGAAACGGCGGGCCGCCCAGGACGACGACGCGGGCGGGGCGGTCACCGCGGTTCGTCAGGGCCAAATCGGTGCTGCCCACGGCCTGGAACGCCAGATCCGCCACGTCGAGCGCGGTGTCACCGACCATGACGTCACCCTGGTCGAGCAGGACGCCGTGTTCGAACGCGGCGTCGACCTCGAACGTCACCGCGGAGCGCGGTTCGAGGTCGACCTGCGCGCCCAACAGCGGGGTGAAGGTGTGCACGGGCGATTGGGCGCCAGCGAGTTCACCGAGAAAGACCCGCAGGGTGGCACCGCCGAAGGCGCGCGGCGTCGGCACGAAATGCGCGAAGTCGCGGCCGGTGTCGCGGTCGGAGTCGGGCAGCGCCACCCACAGCTGCACACCGTGCAACACGGTGGTCGCCTCCGTCGACACCTCGGAGTGGCAGATGCCCGCGCCGGCAGTCATCAGGTTCAGTTCGCCCGGGCGCACCATCGCGTGCACTCCGGCGCTGTCGCGATGTTCGACCTCGCCGGCGAAGAGCCAGCTGACGGTCTGCAACCCGGTGTGCGGGTGCGGGGGCACATCCATGCCGGGCCCGTCGCGCACGTCCTGCGGGCCGTAGTGGTCGGCGAAGCACCACGCACCGATCAGCGAGCGTTCCCGCTGCGGCAGCGTGCGTCGCACCCGCATCGCACGTGGCCCGCCCAGCGGCACCTCGCGCGCATGCAGCACACCGGCGAACGGCGTTGCCGCACAAGCGACTGCGGCAGGCGCCGGTTCGGTGTTGCTCACCGCCTCACAGTAGCCGTCAGCCACCGCCCGTCATCGCCGAACGGATCACCTCCAGATCGCGGTCGTCGGTCGCCAGCCGGTGGATAGCATCGAACGCCATGAACGACGATCACGCCGAACTGGCGCGGCGCCGGGCGCTCACCGAGGACGCCGCCCGCCCCGAGGCCGTCGAACGTAGGCACGCCGCGAACGGACGCACCGCACGGGAGAACATCGACGACCTCGTCGACGAAGGGTCGTTCGTCGAATACGGGCGGTTCGCGATCGCCGCGCAACGGCACCGCCGCGACCTCGCCGATCTGATCGCCCGCACCCCCGCCGACGGGTTGATCGCGGGCACCGCGCGCATCAACGGCGACCTGTTCGGCGAGGAGCGCAGCGCGTGCGCGGTGCTGTCCTACGACTACACCGTGCTCGCCGGAACCCAAGGCGCATTGGGGCACCGCAAAAAGGACCGGCTATTCGAGCTGATCGACCGGATGCGGTTGCCCACGGTGTTTTTCGCCGAGGGCGGCGGCGGCCGGCCCGGGGACACCGACTATCCCACCGTGTCGTCGCTGGAGGTGCGCGCGTTCAAGCTGTGGGCAGCGCTGTCGGGCGTGGTGCCGCGCATCGCGATCGTCAAGGGCCGCTGCTTTGCGGGCAACGCCGTCATCGCCGGGTGCGCGGATCTGATCGTCGCGACCGAGGACGCCTCGATCGGGATGGGCGGGCCGGCGATGATCGCCGGCGGCGGTCTCGGCGATGTGGCGCCCGACGACGTGGGCCCGATCGCGGTGCAGGCGCCCAACGGTGTGGTCGACGTCGTGGTGGCCGATGAAGCCGAGGCCGTCGCGGTGACCAAGCGCCTGCTCGGCTACTTCCAGGGCACCACGCCACCGGGCCCGGCCGGCCACCAAACCCGGTTGCGCACAATGGTTCCCGAGCGCGCACGGCGGGCCTACCAGGTGGCCCCGATCATCGAGACGCTCGCCGACGAAGGGTCGGTGACGTTTCTGCGTCCCGGCTTCGCCAAGGAGATGGTGACCGCGTTGACGCGCATCGGCGGCCGCCCGGTCGGGGTGCTCGCCAACAACACCATGGTGATGGCCGGGGCGATCACCGCGGCCGCCGCCGACAAGGCCGCCCGGTTCCTGCAACTGTGCGACGCGTTCGGGCTGCCGGTGGTGTCCCTGGTCGACTGTCCGGGCTACATGGTGGGCCCGGCGGCCGAGGCCGAGGCGCTGGTGCGGCGCGGGTCACGGATGCTGGTTGCCGGTGCTGCGCTGAGCGTGCCGCTGATCGCGGTCGTGCTGCGCCGCGGATACGGGCTTGGTGCGCAGGCGATGACCGGCGGCAGCCTGCACGAGCCGCTGCTCACCGTGGCGTGGCCGGGCGCGCACCTGGGCCCGATGGGGCTGGAAGGTGCGGTGCGGCTCGGGTTGCGCAAGGAGCTCGAGGCCATCGCCGACGACGACGAGCGCGAAGAACGGGTCCGTCAGGCCACCGCGGCCGCGCAGGACAATGCCAAGGCGCTCAACGCCGCCCAGCTCTTCGAGATCGACGATGTCATCGACCCGGCCAACACCCGCAAGCTCATTCTCGACACCCTGACCGCAGCGGGCTCCGAAGAGCGTGCTGTGCGGCCGCGCTTCGTCGACACCTGGTGAGCGTTCGACGCCGACCAGGCTGCTCGCCGCCGACCCCCCGAGAACCGGCGGCGGGCGCCCTCGCGGGTCAGGCGGATTCGGCGTACAGGCGGCGGTGCCGGACCGGGTAACCGTTGCGCTCCGCCAGCGACCGCAGCTGCCGCAGAGCAAACGTGCGCCCGCGGCCGCCTTCGGGCACGACGATGCCGGCCCACAGCCCTTCGGCGCGGGGCAGCTCGCAGGCTTCGCGGGCGCACAACCACCGGCGCGGGCACGCCCGGCAGATCGCCTTGGCCGCCTGGTCGGCCGAGGTTGTCCACCGCTCGGGGTCGCGGGTGCAGGCGCCGACGGGCATCTCGTCGCAGTCGATTGAGTGCATGGCTGTCGCTCCTCTGCTGGTCTGCGGCCGCTGCGCCGCGTTGACGACAACGTAGCGGACTAAACCGTAGCAATGCAACAGTTACAGCCGTGGAATTCAGAACCTGCCTGAGCAGCCCGCACCCCCAATAGGTGCGCGGAACCGGACCGACCTGCGGGGAGACCGCGCCGGTCAAATCGTAGCGGTGCTTCAGTTCAGCACCCAAAGAAGGCGTAGCTTCGCGACAGCAAGTTGGTGCGGACACACCACCCAAGCTGTAGCGGTCGGGGGCCGGCGGATAGGATTGCGGGGTCGTTCGCCCCCCGTTTCTTCGACAGGAACCGTCGTCCATGAGCCAGCCCGAGCCGACCGACGCGTCGGCCGAAACGCTGGATCCCGGCATGGTGCGCGCGGGCGCGGCCGCCGCCGCACGGCGCCGCGAGCTCAACATCAGCCAGCGTCGGCTGGCGGCCGACGGCATCATCAACGCCGGTGCGCTGATCGCATTCGAAAAGGGTCGCAGCTGGCCCAGGGAACGCACTCGAGCAAAGCTCGAGGAGGTGCTGAAGTGGCCGCCGGGCACCATCGCCCGGCTCCGGCAGGGCGAACCGGCGCAGACGCGCGCCGAGCCGCCCGCGGCCACCAACGCCGACGAGATCCCGCTGATCGCCCAGGCGGTCGTGACCGCGGTCGGCACGTTCGCGTCGGCGATCGACGCGTTGCCGCCTGTCGACGCTCCCGAGTTCGGCCCGAAGGTGACCAAGATCCTGGCCGACCTGCGCCAGCTCGAGTCCGTCGCCGCGCGCGCCGCGCGGATCAGCCGCGTCACCCCGGCGCTGATCAAGGCGTTGAGCGCGGTGCGCGGCCGCTACGACGCGCTCATGCTGCGCGCGGCGCGCTCACCGCACGCCACGCTCGGGCAGCGGCTCTACGCCGCGCGCCGCAGCGCCAACCTCACCATCGCCGAAACTGCCCAAGCCGCAGCGGTTTCCGAAGACGACATCACCGGCGCCGAATCCGAAGAACCGGTGTCGGCTGCCGCCGCGCATGCGATCGAAGAGCTGATCGCACAACTCGACTGGCGGTGACTAAAAGCGTCGGCGGTCGTCCTGGGTGGGGAAGTGCTCGGCGAGCGCCGCGGCGATCTCCAAAAAGCGCCGCCTGGTCGCCGGCGACATCTCCGCGGTGCGGTCGATGACACCACCCGGCCGCAGGTGCCCGTCGAACGGAACCTCGATGACCGCCTGCCCCTGACTGGAAAACTGTTGCGCCAGAATGGAACGCGTCCGCTTATCGGCATGCCCGTCGGAATCGTTGAGCACGATTACGGTGCGCTGCAGCAGCGGTGTCAGCCCCCGGGCGGCCAGCCAGTCCAGCGTCTGGCCCGCGGCGGCCGCACCGTCCACCCATGGTGAGGACACCACGACCAACGCGTCCAGATCGCGCAGCACCTCCTGGGTGACCGGGGAGTCCATCGTGGAACTGCAGTCGATGATCGAGATCGTGAAATGCCGGTCCAGCCGCGATGTCGCCTCCCGGTAGATCGCCGGGTCGAGCACCCGGCGCCGGGCCGGCGTCGCCTCACCGGCCAGCACGAACAACCCGGCGGCGTTGTTGCCCACCCGGCTGCGCACATCGGCGAACGTCTCCAGGTGCTGGTCGGACGCCAGCTCCCAGTACGAACCCTGCGCACGCGGGTCGATACGACTGCCCAACTTGCCGAACGCGGTGTCGGCGTCGATGGCCACCACGCGGTCGTCCTGGCGCAACTCGGCCAGCACCGAGCCGATGCTGGCCGACACCGTCGTCTTGCCCACACCGCCCTTGCCCAGCACGCCGACCTTGAAGTGGCCGCGCATCGGAGATTTGATCTTCGCCTCGAGTTGGCCCTGCCGGATCTCGTCGGGTCCCGGGCCCAGGTTGATCAACCCGAAACTGGCCTTGTACAGCGCCAACCGCCAGCCGCGACCCGGCGGCACCCGGCGCGCCGGCACCAGTTCGTCGGCGCGGATGCGATCGGCGTACGAGCCGCTGGGCGGGCCCTGCGCAGGCGGTGCATCCGGTGGATATCCGCCGGCCGGCCACTGCGGACCACCGGGTGGGGGCGGCGGCGCCGACGGCCTTGCTGGACCGGCGTGTGGACCGGCGGGCGGGCGCGGTGGCCTGCCGGGCGGCCCGGGCCACGGTCCGGGTTCGGAGCGGACGCTGCCGGGCAGCGGTCCGGTATCGCGTGGCATACCCGGCGGCGGACCGAACCTGCCCGGCGGAACGTCCGCGGGCGGGTGCGGCGGCGGCACCGGCGGGTTCGGCGGCGTTGGCTCTGGTTCGACGGCGGCAGACTCCATATCGCTCTCGTCGGAGCCCGTCCAGCCCAGATCTCTCCGCAATGCGTCATCGCGGTCGGTCACTACACGTCTCCTCACCGAATGTTCGTCTCGGCCCCTTCTCAAGTATCAACTACGAGACGACGCAGCTCGGGGGGCGGCGACCAATGCTCCGTAGCAAACTTCCATACGGCCCGGCATGGGACGCGCGGAACGCCATTGGCGCGCGGTGCAGTGGCGGTATGCCGCGCGTCGCCGGTGAGTATGCACAGGGTGACGAACCTAGCTAAGCGCCCGAAGCGGTGTCAGATTTTCGTTGCTGTGCAGATGATCAGCACAGGACAGCGCGGTATTCACTGCAGTATCAGATAGCTACAGATGTCCGTCGTGTAGCGCCTGCCCCACCAGAAATAAGCGCACTTAGCACATCCGCAGCGCTGGTACCCTTTGAAACGTCGAAGGGGTTTGCAGACCAGGGTCGGGGTGCGCCTGCCAGGGCGGCAAAGTGTCGTCGGCGATCTTGATCCGTCTGACCGGAGCCCGGGGACGGAGCCGCTGAAACCAGACATCCGGTCGGATGTCATCGCGGGACGACAAACAGGGAGGACTTCATGCCCGGCGACGATCTGCGCGCGACGTGCCAGACAGCGTGAGCGCTCTGCAGTCAGCGCACCGCGACGCCGCGCACATCGACGATGTCGTCGGCGTAGAGGTGACCATCGACGGCATGCTGGTCATTGCCGACCAACTGGGGCTGATGGAGTTTCCGGCATCGCTCGGCATTCGCCTCAACATTCCGCAACCAGATCTGCGCGACATCGTGTGGGATCAGGTCAGGCGCGATCTGACGGAGCAAGGGGTGCTGGATGTCTTCGGCCAACCCCACCCCGAAGTGGCGGCGATGGTCGACACCCTCAGCCGATCCGACCGGACCCTGGAGGGCCGCTGGTGGCGGCGCGACGTCGGCGGCAAGATGATCCGCTTCGTGGTGTGCCGCAAGGGCGACCGCCACGTCGTCGCCGCCCGTGACGGCGACATGCTGGTGTTGCAGCGCGTCGCCCCGCAAGTCGGGATGGCGGGCATGGTGACGACGGTCCTGGGAACAGCGACGGCCGCCGACGTGGAACCGCTGACCGGGGCCGCAACCAAGTTGGCGGAATGCACCAGCGCCAACCAGATCGCGACCTACGGCGTCGCGCCCACGTCGGCCCGCGTCTACGCCGACATCATCGCCAACCCGGCCAGCTGGGTGGAGCTCACCGCCCAAGAACGCCATCCCGGCGGTACCTTCACCCAAACCGACGTCGCCGCAGGGGTTTTGGATGCCCAACAGGGCCGGATCGTGTCGATTCCGCGCCGCGTCAACGGTGAACTGTTCGGCAGCTTTCTGCCCGGCAGCCCCGAAAACCTGCAGCGTGCGCTCGACGGGCTGATCGAGTTCCTGCCGTCGAAGTCCTGGTTCGATCAGCCCACCTCCGAACTCGTTGACGGCGAGGGGGACTGAGTGGCGACGAGTGACCGGACCCCGCATGACTCCGACGACCTGGCCGCGGCGCTCGACTTCTCGGTCGCCGACGACGGCTCCGCGGCGTCGGACCTCGACGCGCTCGACGTGTATGACCGAGCGGCGCGCGATGCCGCACAGGATCCGGTGTTCATCGTCGCCAACCCCGAGGGTTCCGTCACGGTGACGGCGGCATCGGACGGTCGCGTGCAGCGGATCGAGCTGTCGCCGAAAGCGACCGCCATGACCGAGGCGGACCTGGCCGACGAGATCGTCGTCGTCGCCGCGCTGGCCGCCCAAGACGCCAAGTCCGCGCAATACGCCTACATGCTCGAGGCGATGCGCGAGCAGGGCCACGACGATGCCGCCACCCGCGACTTCCTCACCCGCGACCTCGCCCTCCCCACGCCG
This sequence comes from Mycolicibacterium sp. XJ879, assembly GCF_053483935.1. Taxonomy (NCBI): domain Bacteria; kingdom Bacillati; phylum Actinomycetota; class Actinomycetes; order Mycobacteriales; family Mycobacteriaceae; genus Mycobacterium; species Mycolicibacterium sp. XJ879. Next base: position 99,260 of record NZ_JBEFTH010000002.1, on the reverse strand, counting down.
GAACAAGCTGCGGCCGAACGGGAGCGGGTCTTCGCGACCAGGCAGGGGAGCGGCGGTGTCTGAGCAACTGGCCAACTTGTTCGGAAGCGCGGTGGGGATGTTGCCCAGCGCTCCCGCCCGCTCGCTGGAAATCTTCAGCGAGATCACCACGGTGGACGAGGCCGCGTGCGACGCGTGGGTCGGCCGGATCCGGTGCGGCGACACCGACCGGGTCACGCTGTTTCGGGCCTGGTACTCGCGGGCGAACTTCGGCCAGCTCGCCGGGGCCGCCGAGATCTCGATGAACAGCCTCGGCGCCAGGGTGCCGATCGGTGGGCAGTTCGGTGACATCACCTACCCGGTCAACTCACCGCTGGCCATCACGATGGGCTTCGCGGTGCACGAAGCGTCCGTCGGCAACTTCGTCGATGCGATGGAAGCCCTCGAAGAGGTACCCGCCATCGGCGCAGCGCATCTGCTCTCCTGGGTCAAGGCGGTGATCTACGGGGCCGCCGAACGCTGGACCGAGGTCATCGACGAAGTGCGGGGTGCCGCGGGGTGGCCCGACAAGTTCCTGGCCGCCGCGGCCGGCGTCGCGCACGGCGTGGCGGCGGCCAACCTCGGGTTGTTCAGCGAGGCCGAACGGCGGCTGACGGAATCGAACTCGGCACCGGCAGGCGAGGCGTGCGCACCTGCCATCGCCTGGTTCTTGGCGATGACACGGCGCAGCCAGGGCAACGAAAAGGCCGCGGTGGCGCTGCTGGAATGGCTGCAAGCCACCCACCCAGAACCGAAAGTCGCTGCAGCGCTGAAGGATCCGGGATATCGACTGACCACGACCACCGCCGAGAAGATTGCGTCGCGCAAGGATCCGTGGGATCCGGCCAGCGTCGAGGCGGACACATCGGGCCGTGAGTCGCTGCTGGCCGAGGCGCAGGCCGAGCTGGACCGCCAGATCGGTCTGACGCGCGTCAAGGAGCAGATCGAGGCCTACCGGGCCGCGACCCAGATGGCCAAGATCCGCGCCGCGCGCGGCATGAAGGTCGCCCAGGCCTCGAAGCATATGATCTTCGCCGGCCCGCCCGGTACTGGGAAGACGACCATCGCCCGCGTGGTGGCCAACATCCTGACCGGCCTTGGGGTGATCAGCGAACCGAAGCTCGTCGAAACCTCCCGCAAGGACTTCGTCGCCGAATACGAAGGACAGTCTGCGGTGAAGACGACCCGCACGATCGACCGCGCGATCGATGGCGTGCTGTTCATCGACGAGGCCTACACGCTGGTGCAGGATCGCGACGGACGCACGGACCCGTTCGGCACGGAGGCGCTGGACACGCTGCTGGCCCGGATGGAGAACGACCGGGACCGGCTGGTGGTCATCATCGCCGGGTACAGCGCAGACATCGACCGGCTGCTGGAGTCCAACGACGGGCTGCGGTCCCGCTTCGCCACCCGCATCGAGTTCGACTCCTACTCGCCGGAGGAGATCGTCGAGATCGCCAAAGTCATTGCGGCATCTACGGATTCCACCCTGTCCGAAGAGGCTGCCAAGCGGGTGCTCGAAGCCGCCACCCTGTTGAGTGAGCGCGATCTGAACGGTAAACCGGCGTTGGACATCGCAGGCAACGGCCGCTACGCCCGGCAACTGGTAGAGGCAGGTGAACAGAACCGGGATATGCGGCTGGCGCGGTCACTGGACTTCGACAGCCTCGAGGTCGAGCAGCTCAGCGAGATCAACGGCGACGATATGGCCGCCGCCATCACCGCGGTGCACAGCCGCTTGAGCATCAACGCGTAACCCCATGGCGAGTTTTCGGCTTACCACCAAGGTTCAGGTCAGCGGATGGCGGTTTCTGCTGCGTCGAGTCGAGCATGCGATCGTGCGCCGCGACACCCGCATGTTCGACGATCCGCTGCAGTTCTACAGCCGCTCGGTGTCGACCGGGGTCATCATCGCGGTGCTGATCTGTCTGGGCGCAGGGCTGTTGGCGTATTTCAAACCGCTCGGAAAGCGCGGCAGCGACACGCTTCTCGTCGACCGCACCACCAACCAGTTGTATGTGGCACTGCCGGGGGCCGGTTCGCTGCGGCCGGTGTACAACCTGACGTCGGCGCGGCTGGTACTCGGTAATGCGGGCAACCCGGTGGCGGTGAAATCCGATGAGCTCAACCAGATGGCCAAGGGCCAGCCGATCGGCATCCCGGGTGCGCCCTACGCGACCCCGGTGGGTGGCGCCGACACCACGTGGACGCTATGTGACACCGTCACGAAGCCGGAGAGCGTTACGCCCACGCTGGCGACCTCGGTGATCATCCGGCCGCTGCTGACCGACTCCTCGGTGGGGCCGATGCGCGCCGACCAGGGTGTGCTGGTGTCGTATGAGAACGACAACTGGCTGATTACCAAGGACGGTCGCCACGACATCGACCTCGCCGACCGCGCGGTCACGTCGGCGGTTGGCATCCCCGTCACCGCGAGGGCCACACCGATGTCGGAGGGCCTGTTCAACGCGTTGCCCAACGCGGGCCCCTGGCGGCTCCCGCAGATTCCGCGCGCCGGTGAACCCAATACCGTTGGCCTGCCGCCGAACCTGGTGATCGGCGCGGTGTTCAAGGCGCTCACCGAAGACGGTGAGCAGCACTTCGTGGTGCTGCCCGACGGGGTGGCCCGGGTCAACGACACCACGGCCGCGGCGTTGCGCGCCACCAACTCCTACGGTCTGGTGTCGCCGCCGTCAGTGGAGGCCAGCGTCGTCGCGCGCATCACCGAGCATGTCTTCGCCTCCCCACTTGCCGATGAGCCGCTGGAGATCCTGCTGCGTGAGGATGCACCGACGCTGTGCTGGTCGTGGCAGCGCGAACCCGGGGACCAGGCCCCAGCCACGACCGTGATCGCCGGACGGCACCTGCCCATCCCGTCGTCAGCGATGAACAGCGGTATCGACCAGATCGGCGGTGATGCCACCGTTTACATCGACGGCGGCAAGTACATCCGGCTGCAGTCACCGGACCCGCGGTACGGCGAAAGCCTGTACTACATCGATCCGCAGGGAGTGCGCTACGGGCTGCCCGACGAAGAGACCGGGAACACCCTGGGGTTGTCCGCGCCGAACACCGCGCCCTGGCAGGTGGTGAGCATGCTCGTCGACGGTCCGGTGCTAACCAAACAGGCGGCGCTGCTCGAGCACGACACGCTGCCACCGGATCCCAACCCACGCAAGGTCGACGGAGGCACCCCCGGCGCCGCCCAACCGGCGTCCAACACCGGAGGTGGCCGATGACCACCAAGAAATTCACGCCGATCATCAAACGGGGCCCACGGTTGACACCCGGCGAAATCAACGTCGCCCCACCGGATGACCTCGGTGTCGACATTCCGCCGTCGGGAATCCAGAAGGCGCTGCCCTGGGTGATGGGCGGCGGCATGATCGGGATGATCGCCATCATGATCTTCACCGGCATCCGGCAGCTGTCGCCGTACATGCTGATGATGCCGCTGATGATGGTGATGGCCACCGTCGGGTTCATGGCGGGCGGCGGACCCGGCGGCAAGCGGGTGCCGGAAATCAACGCCGACCGCAAGGAATACCTGCGTTATCTGGCGGGTCTGCGCACCAGGGTGACGTCGTCGGCGGCCGCGCAGGTGACCTTCTTCAACTACCACGCACCGCATCCCGAGGACCTGCTGTCGCTGGTCGGCACCAATCGGCAGTGGTCGCGCACCGTCACCGCAGACTTCTACGCCGCCACCCGGATCGGCGTTGGCACCGAACCCGCGGTCGACCGGTTGTTGAAGCCGGCGGTCGGCGGCGAACTCGCGGGGCCGCAGGGCGCCCCACAGCCGCACCTCGAGCCGGTCAGCCACATGTGGGTGACGAAGTTCCTGCGCACCCACGGCTTGATCCACGACTGCCCGAAGCTGTTGCAGTTACGCACCTTTCCGACCATCGCGATCGGCGGTGACCCCGAGGGCGCAGCCCGGCTGCTGACTGCGATGATCTGTCACCTGGCCGTGTTCCATCCGCCCGACCTGTTGCAGATGCGGGTGCTCATCGACAACCCCGAGGACCCGGACTGGGCGTGGGTCAAGTGGTTACCGCACGTGGCGCATCAGACCGACACCGACGTGGCCGGGCCGACCCGAATGGTGTTCACCCGGCCCGACGGGCTGGGCGATCTGACCGCACGCGGCCCGCACACTGCCGACGCCACGCCCAGCGGGCCCTACATCGTCGTCGTCGATCTGACCGGTGGAAGGGCCGGATTCCCCGTCGACGGACGGGCCGGCGTCACGGTCATCACGCTTGGCAACCACCGCGGCTCGGGATACCGGATCCGGGTAGCTGACGACGGCACCGCCGACGACCGGCTGCCCAATCAGACGTTCCGCCTGGTGACCTCGACGACCGACCGGATGACACCGCAGCAGGCCGCCCGGGTGGCGCGCAAGTTGGCCGGCTGGTCCATCACCGGCACCATCATCGACAAGAGCGTGCGGGTGCAGAAGAAGGTGGCCACCGAATGGCACCAGCTCGTCGGCGCGCAGACGGTGGCGGAAGTGACGCCGAGCCGGTGGCGGATGTTCAGCGATACCGACGGCGACCGGCTGCGCATCCCGTTCGGCCACGAACTCAAGACCGGCGACATCATGTATCTCGACATCAAGGAGGGCGCGGAGTTCGGTGCCGGGCCCCACGGGATGCTGATCGGCACAACGGGTTCGGGCAAGTCGGAGTTCCTGCGCACGCTGATCCTGTCGTTGGCCGCGACGCATCATCCAGACCAGGTGAACCTGCTGCTGACCGATTTCAAGGGCGGCTCGACGTTCCTCGGCATGGAGAAGCTGCCGCACACCGCCGCAGTGGTGACCAATATGGAAGAAGAAGCCGAGTTGGTCAGCCGCATGGGCGAGGTGCTCAGCGGTGAGCTCGACCGACGCCAGTCGATCCTGCGCCAGGCCGGTATGCAGGTCGGCGCGGCCGGCGCCCTGTCCGGGGTCGCCGAATACGAGAAGCACCGCGAGCGGGGTGCCGACCTACCGCCGCTGCCAACGCTTTTCGTGGTGGTCGACGAGTTCGCCGAGCTGCTGCAGAACCACCCGGACTTCATCGGGCTGTTCGACCGGATCTGCCGGGTGGGCCGGTCGTTGCGGGTGCACCTGCTGCTGGCCACCCAGTCGTTGAACACCGGCGGTGTGCGCATCGACAAACTCGAGCCCAACCTGACGTACCGCATCGCACTGCGTACCACCAGCTCGGCCGAGTCCAAGGCGGTCATCGGAACCCCTGAGGCGCAGTACATCACGAACAAGGAAAGCGGCGTCGGCTTTCTGCGCGTCGGCATGGAGGACCCGGTCAAGTTCCACAGCGTCTACACCGGTGTGCCGTACGAGCCGTCGCCGCCGGTGCAGGACGACGGGGAGGCCAAGCCCCGCGTGCACGCCGACAGCCGGCTGCAGATCCACCAGTTCACCACGGCCCCGATCTTCGACACGGCGGTGACGTCATGACCGTCCAACCCGGACAGCGCGTGTTGCGCGAGGTGGTCCTCGACCAGCTGGCCACCGGCGAGATCCGCGCATACCGGATGTGGTTGCCGCCGTTGGCCGATCCGACACCGGTCAACGAGCTGATCGAACGCGACCACCACCAGCGTCGGCCGTTGCGCTTCGGGCTCGGCGTCATGGACGAACCGCGGCGACACCGCCAGGAAGTCTGGGGCATCGACGTAGCGTCCGCCAGCGGCAACATTGCGGTCGGTGGCGCACCCCAGACCGGCAAGTCGACGTTCCTGCAGACGCTGATCCTGTCGGCCGCGGCTTCCCACACCCCGCGACAGGTGCAGTTCTACTGCGTGGACCTCGGCGGCGGCGGTTTGATGTACCTCGAGGATCTGCCGCACGTCGGCGGTGTCGCGACCCGGTCCGAACCCGACCGGGTCAACCGCGTGGTCGCGGAGATGAAAGCCGTCCTGCGGCAACGGGAAAGCATGTTCAAGCAGCACCGGGTCGGCTCCATGGCGGCCTACCGGCAGATGCGCGACGACCCCGCCCATCCCGCGGCCGCCGACCCGTTCGGCGACGTGTTCCTGGTCATCGACGGCTGGCCGGCGTTCGTCGCGGAGTTCCCGGACCTCGAACCGATGGTCCAAGACCTCGCCGGTCAGGGTTTGGCGTTCGGCGTGCACACCGTGATCTCCACGCCGCGGTGGACCGAGCTGAAAGCCCGGGTGCGCGACTACCTCGGCACCAAGATCGAGTTCAGGCTCGGCGACGTCAACGAAACCCAGATCGACCGGATCACCCGCGAGATCCCGACCAACCGGCCCGGCCGGGCGGTGTCGATGGAAAAGCACCACCTGATGATGGGGGTCCCGCGCCTCGACGGGGTGCACAGCGCCGACAACCTGGTGTCCGCCATGTCCGAGGCCGTGCAGATCATCGGGGCGCGCACCACCGAGCGTGCGCCGCAGGTGCGGGTGCTGCCCGAACGGATCTACCTGCACGAACTCGACCCGCAGCCGCCGGGACCCGACGCGGACTACCGCGCCCGCTGGACGGTGCCCCTCGGTATCCGGGAATCGGATCTGTCGGTGGCCTACAACCATATGAACATGACCCCGCACCTGCTGATCTTCGGTGGGCCGAAGTCCGGCAAGACCCGCATCGCACATGCCGTCGCACAGGCGATCTGCACGCGCAACAGCCCGCAGCAGGTGCGGTTCATGCTCGCCGACTACCGCTCGGGCCTGTTGGACGCGGTGCCCGACAGCCATCTCCTGGACGCGGGCGCCGTCAACCGCAACAACGCGACGTTGGAAGAGGCGATCAAGGCGCTGGCCATCAACCTCAAGAAGCGACTGCCTCCGCCGGACCTGACCACCGCCCAACTGCGGTCGCGGTCCTGGTGGAGCGGCCCCGACGTCGTGTTGCTGGTCGACGACTGGCACATGATCGTGGCCGCCAGCGGTGTGGTGCCGCCGATGGCGCCGCTGTTTCCGCTGTTGCCGGCCGCCGCCGACATCGGTCTGCACATCATCGTCACCTGCCAGATGAGCCAGGCGCACCGGGCCACCATGGACAAGTTCGTCGGCGCCGCCTACGGCGCCGGTTCGCCCACGATGTTTCTGTCCGGGGAAAAGCAGGAGTTCCCGTCCAGCGAGATCAGGCTCAAGAAGCGACCCCCTGGCCAGGCATTTCTGGTCACGCCCGACGGTAAAGAGGTGGTCCAGGCGGCCTATGTGGATCCACCGGAAGAAGAAGTGTCGTGAGCACTCCCGAGGCGCGGTTAAGATATAGACATACGCCTCCAGCAAAGCTTTCAATGGGGGGCTGGCAAAGGGGTCGGGGACAGATTCCCGGATGCAGTGGCCACCGTGGGTAGCGGTCGCACAAGTCAATATTCTGCGCATTTCATCCAGGTGAGGAGACATCGTAAATGCAACCAATGACGCACAATCCGGGTGCTGTCGGAATCGGCGCGCAGGTCGTCGCGAACGGGGCGCGCGGTCTGGCCGCCGGTACGACGGCAGCGGCCGAGGTCACCGCGCTGGTGCCGGCGGGCGCCGACGAGGTGTCGGCGCAGGCGGCGCTGGCTTTTGCCGCCGAAGGCGTCGAAACCCTCGCATTGAATACATTTGCGCAGCAAGAGATGGCGCGTGCGGGTGCGGCGTACATGGAGATCGCCGGTATCTACACCGCGGTCGACGGCGCCAACGCGGCCAACTTCTGACGGCTTCACCCCACTCGGCGAGGATGCACTAGGCGATGTTCTGGCATGCAATGCCGCCAGAGCTCAACACTGGACGGCTGATGGCCGGCGCCGGTCCGGCGCCGATGCTGCAGGCCGCCGCGGGGTGGGAGGTGTTGGCGGCCTTCCTGGAGACGCAGGCCGACGAACTGGCCTCGAGCCTGGCCGCGTTGTCGTCCACGTGGAGCGGATCGGCGAGTGAACGCGCCGTCGCTGCAACCATGCCGATGGTCGTCTGGCTAAGAACTGTCTCAGCTCAGGCGCAGAAGCGCGCACTGCAGGCCGTGGCACAGGCCAACTCGTACAGCCTCGCGATGGCGACTACGCCACCGCTGGCGGAGATCGAGCAAAACCACATTACCCACGCGGTGCTGGAAGCCACCAACTTCCTTGGCGTGAACACGGTTCCGATCGGGCTGAACGAGTTCGACTACTTCGTGCGGATGTGGAACCAGGCCGCCGGCGCGATGGACGTGTACCAGGCTGAAACGGCGATGAACATCATGTTCGAGCCGATCATGCCGATGAAACCCATCGTCATTCCGGGAATGGCTGAAGGCGCCGTCGGGGCAGCGCTCGGCCAGGCCGCGGCGATGGCGCCCGGGGCCGCGTTGCGCAACGCCGCGATCGCCCATGTCGGCGCGCAGGCCAGCGTCGAATCGGCGGGCCTGCAGACAGGGCGCGCGGTGGCGCAAGCCAACCAGGCTGCGGTGCATGCCGAGGGACAGGCGCAGCGCACCCAGAACGCCCACAACCTCGGACCGCAGGACACGCTGCAGCAGGGCATGCAGATGGGCATGCAGATGGGTGCTCAACTGGGCTCGACATTGGCCCAGATGCCGCAGCAGGCAAGCCAAATGGTCATGCAGCCCATGCAACAGTTGACCCAACCGCTGCAACAGGTGACCTCGATGTTCAGCCAGCTCGGCAGCCTGGGCGGCAGCGACACGGCGCAGCTGGGGTTGATCGGCGCCAGCCCGCTGTCCAACCATCCGCTGGCGGGTGGATCCGGTGCGAGCGTCGGGGCCGGTCTGGTGCGCGCCGCGTCGCTGCCCGGCGCCGGCGGCACGGCGGCACGAACTCCCTTGATGGCCAACCTGATCGGCGAAACCAAGCCGGTTGCGGTGGCGCCCGGCGCGGCGGCCGGAACGAGCGGGACGGGTGTGGCGCCGGTCGGCGCCGGCGGCGGGATGGGGCCGATGGGCGCCATGGGCCAACGCGGTACCAGCGGGGGCTCGAAGCAGGGGTTGACCGCACCGTCGGTGCTACCGCAAGACCTCGGTGAAGAGGAAGACGACGACTGGTAGTCGTCACCAGAAACTTCCCGGCCACCCGGCCGGAAAGACTCGCCATTTCCCCAGATATGTGGTGAGGACACAGGAAAAAAGAAAGAGAATCCAGCATGGCACAGATGAATACGGATGCCGCTGTCCTCGCCAAGGAGGCAGCGAACTTCGAACGTATCTCCGGTGAACTCAAGGCCGTCATCTCGCACGTCGAATCCACGGCAGGCGCGTTGGCCAGCCAGATGGTCGGCCAGGCAGGCACCGCGGCGCAGGCCGCACTGGTGCGCTACAACGAGGCGGCTGCCCGCCAGATCCAAGAGCTGAACGACATTTCAGCCAACATTCACACCTCGGGCACGCAGTATACGGTCACCGACGAAGACCAGGCCGGCATCGTCGCGGGCGCGATGGGCATCTGACCACTATCACCTAAAAGAACGGAAAATACAGACATGACCGAACAGGTATGGAACTTCGCCGGCATCGAAGGCGGAGCAAGCGAGATTCAGGGCGCCGTCGGACAGACCGCCGGCCTGCTCGACGAGGGCAAGGGCTCGCTCGCCGCGCTGGCCGCGGTGTGGGGCGGTTCGGGCTCGGAGGCCTACCAGGCCGTGCAGATGCGTTGGGACAGCACATCTGCCGAGCTCAACACGGCACTGCAGAACTTAGCGCAGACGATCAGCGAGGCCGGCGCGACGATGGCCCAAACCGAAGCCGGCGTTACCGGGATGTTCGCCTAACACGACGGTGCACGCGGGTGGGGGAGCGCGTCACGCAGACGGGCTCGCCCACTCCGCGCCTCGGCGTTTTTCCAACGATGAGAGGTACCCATGTCGGCCGACTATGACCGGCTCTTCCACTCCCCGGGCGATGCTGTGAAGACAGCCGACGAGGTAGCGGATCGCGACGCCGCCGCCACAGACGCGGCGGGCCCGATGCCCACCAGCGGCCCGGGCCGCAGTGAAGTGACGCCGCCCGCGCCGCCCATCACCCACCACGTGGCGCAGATCGGGTCCGCGCCGCCGGTGCGCGAGACCGAGGTCACCGCCCAGATGCCGCCGGCCAGGCCGACGCCCCCGCAGGCGCACGCCAACGGGATGATGCGCACGTCCCAGGCCGAGGTGCCCGCTGGTGCTCGTTACGAACAGCCGGGGCAGGCACCTGCGCCGCCGCCGCGGCCCGCTCCGGCGCCCGCGCCGAGCCAGCAATTCGCCGATGCGCCTTCGGAATCCAACGCCCCGCGGCGCTCGGCCCATCAAGCACCGACGTCCGCGGCCAGCATCGGCAATCACCGCGCGATCGATGCGCTGTCACACGTCGGCGTGAAGTCGGCCGTCAAGATGCCGTCGCAGCGCGGCTGGCGGCACCTGCTGTATGTGTTGACACGCATCAACCTGGGGCTCTCACCCGATGAGCTCTACGAGATGGAGTTGCACAGCCGGATCCGCCGCAACGCCCGCGACTCCTATCAGATCGGCGTCTTCGGGCTCAAGGGCGGCGTCGGTAAGACGGCCGTGACCGTGGCGCTCGGTTCTGCGCTGAGCAGGGTGCGCGGGGACCGAATCCTGGCCATCGACGCCGATCCGGACGCCGGCAACTTGGCCGACCGCGCCGGCCGCCAGTCGGCTGCGACCATCGCCGATCTGCTCTCCGACAAGGAGCTGGCGCGCTACAACGACATTCGTGCCTACACGAGCATGAACAGCGCCAACCTCGAGGTGCTCTCGTCGGAGGACTACAGCGGCGCGCGCCGCGAGTTCAACGACGAGGATTGGAAGGGCGTGACCAACATCGTGTCGCGCTACTACAACCTCGTGCTGGCCGACTGCGGTGCGGGGCTGTTCCAGCCCGCCGCCCGTGGCGTGCTGTCGACGGTGTCGGGTCTGATCATCGTCGCGAGCGCGTCGATCGACGGGGCGCGCCAAGCCGCGGTGACGATGGACTGGTTGCGGCAGAACGGATATCAGGATCTGCTGGGCCGCTCCTGCGTGGTGGTCAACCACGTGGTGCCGGGTAAACCGAACATCGACGTCGAGGACCTGGTGGAGCAGTTCGAACGCCATGTCCCGCCGGGCCGCGTTGTTGTGTTGCCGTGGGATAAGCACATCGCCGCGGGCACCGAGATCCAACTCGAGTTGCTTTCCAAGACGTTCCAGCGCCGCGTCATCGAGTTGGCTGCGGCACTGTCCGACGACTTCGACAGGATCGAGCGGCGTTGACCTCCACCGCCGCCGCAACAACGCCATCGGCTGTCACGCCGGGCCGGCCGTCGACCACACGGGTGACGATCCTGACCGGGCGGCGGATGACCGATCTGGTGTTGCCGGCGACGGCGCCGATCGAGAGCTACATCGACGAGACGGTTTCGGTGTTGGCCGAACTGCTCGAGGACACCCCCAAAGATGTGCTGGCGGGGTTCGACTTCTCCGCACAGGGGGTGTGGGCGTTCGCCCGGCCGGGTGCGCCGCCGCTGAAGTTCAGTGAGTCCCTCGACGACGCGGGCGTGGTCGACGGCTCGCTGCTGACGCTGGTCTCGGTCAGCCGCACCGAACGGTATCGGCCGCTGGTCGAGGATGTCATCGACGCGATCGCGGTGCTGGACGAATCACCGGAGTTCGACCGCGCGGCGCTGAACCGCTTTGTCGGGCTGGCGATTCCATTGGCGACGCTGGCGGTGACGGTGATGACGCTGGTGACCTGGGCGCAGACCGGACATGGCTGGTGGTGGGCGGTGGCGCTGGCGGCGCTCGGGCTGGGCCTGCTCGGCGGCAGCGCGGTCGCCACGAACCGGTACGGGAACCTCGAGGCGGCGGAAAGCCTGCTGGCGGCGTCGCTGCCCGCACTGGCCGGTGCGGCGGCGTTAGCGGTGCCGTTGCCGCGCGGGTTCGACTCACTGGGTGCACCGCAGGCGGCCGGCGCGGCCGCGGTCGTGCTGTTGGTGACGCTTGCCTCTCGCGGCGGCCCACGCCGAAGAGCCGAGCTGGCAGCGTTTTTGGCGGTCACCTCCATCGCGGCGACCGCGGCGGCCATCGCGTTCGGCTACGGGTGGCAGTACTGGGTGGCCGCCGGCGCCATCGCCTTCGGTCTGATCATCGTGACAAACGCCGCGAAGCTGACCGTCGCGGTGGCGCGGATCGCCTTGCCGCCGATCCCGGCGCCCGGTGAAACGGTGACCAACGACGAACTGCTCGACCCGGTGGCGACATCGGAGTTGACCGGCGACGAGTCACCGACCTGGCAGGCCATCATCGCGTCGGTTCCGGACTCCGCGGCGCGGCTGCACGAGCGCAGCGAGTTGGCCAAACGCCTGCTGATCGGTTTCGTCGCGGCGGGTGCGCTGATTCTGTCGGTGGGCGCGATCGGCGTTGTGGTGCAAGGCCATTTCTTCGCCCACAGCATGATCGTCGCCGGTCTGGTCACGGCGATCTGTGCGTTCCGGTCGCGGCTGTACGCGGAGCGGTGGTGCGCGTGGGCGTTGTTGGCGGCGACCGTTGTGGTCCCGACCGGCGTGATGGTTCGGCTGTGCCTGTGGTACCCGGAGCGGGCGTGGCTGGTGCTGAGCCTCTACACCGCCGCGGGGATCGTGGCGTTGATCGTCATCGGCGCGACCGCCGGGGTGCGCCGGGTCTCACCGGTGACCAAGCGGATTCTCGAACTGCTGGACGGTGCCTCGATCGCGGCCGTCATCCCGCTGCTGCTGTGGATCGCCAGCGTGTACGACGTGCTACGCAACCTGCGGTTCTGACGTCGCTCACTTGCGCGGCGGGCGCAGCACTTTCATCGCCATCCGCATGACCGGCGCTGGGAGCCGGTCCTTGGCCGAGAGCGCGGCGTCGGCGGCGCGCCCCCGCAGCGGGGTGCCCCGGCCGAAGACGCGGTTGAACGGTCCGCCGGTGGGTTCGAGGTCGAAGTGCAGCGGCGGTTTACCGTCGGCGGCGCCGAGCGCGTTGGCGATCACGATCCGCTGAATCTCGCTGGTGCCCTCGAAGATGGTGTACAGCTTGGCATCCCGATACCACTTCTCGACCGGGTGATCCTTGATGTAGCCCCAGCCGCCCATCGTCTGGATGGCGCGTTCGGTGGCGCGCACGGCGACCTCGCTGGCGGCCATCTTGCACATCGAGCCCTCACCGCGCTCGAACGGCACCCCGCTGGCGGCCATCCAGGACGCGCGCCAGGTGAGCAGCCGGGCCCCGTCGATCGCGGTCGCCAACTCGGCGAGCGGGAACGCGATGCCCTGGTTGTCGATGATCGGCGCGCCGAACGCCTCCCGGCGGTTGGCGTACTCGGTGGCGTATTCCAAAGCCGCCCTGGCGATCCCGAGCGCCTGCGCGGCGACCATCGGGCGGGTCTGCTCGAAGGTGCCCAGCGTCGCCGATCCGGAGTGTTTGGCACCGTGCGCCGACTTCTGGCTGGCCTCACGCGCCTTGGCCAGCTTGTGGTCGAGCTTCTCCTGCCCGCCGAGCAGGTGATCGGCCGGGATCCGGACGCCGTCGAACTTGAGTTCGGCGGTGTGTGAGGCCCGGCAGCCGAGCTTGTCGAGTTTGCGCACCAACTCCAGGCCCGGGGTTCCGCCGGGAACGATGAACAGCGCCTGGCCCTTGTGGCCGAGTTCCTGGTCGACGACGGCGTTGACCACGTGCACGTTGGCGATGCCGCCGTTGCCGATCCACATCTTGTGCCCGTCGATGATCCAGTCAGCGTCTCTTCCTGGGGCGGCACGGCGGGCCGTGGTACGCAGGTTGCGCACGTCGCTGCGCCTTCGGGCTCGGAGATCGCCAACGCCGCCAGCTTGAGATCACCTGGGGTGCCGAAACATTCGGGTGCCCACTGCAGCATCTGCTCGGGCGAGGCGGCCTGGCCGATGGCCGAGAGCGCCAGCGCGGGCATCACGACGGCCAGCCCGATTCCGGCGCACCCCCAGAACAGCTCCTCCATGAACATCGGCAGCGACAGGCCGGTGGGATCGCCGATGAGGTCGCGGTAGAACAGCGGGCTGTAGAAGCCGCGCGTAGCCGCTTCCTCCAGCACCGGCCAGGGGAACTCCTGGCGCGCGTCGTACTCGGCGGCCACCGGGCGCACGACGTCGACGGCGAACTCGTGCGTCCGTCGCGCGAGGTCGTGCTGCGCCCCGGTCGGGGTGAGGTCGAAGCCCATCGAGCACCCGATTAGCCGTTCGGCGCCGCTGTGAAACCCCGTCGGCGCAACGACGAGGCCCCCGGATGCGGGGGGGGGGCGCATCCGGGGGCCTGCTGTGAGGGGGTTTACTTCACGTCGACGTACACGGTCTTGTTGACCACTCGGGTGTTGAGGTCATGGCCCACACCCTTGCTGTTGGTTTCGGTGTAGGTCTGGCCCGACCGCACCGACACCACATCGGCCTGGTCGAGCGGCGCGTTGCCGATCCGGTTGACGATCACGTTGTAGCCCTCCGACTCGAGCTGGCTGATCGTCTCCTCGGCGTTTCCCGGTCCGGACGGCGCGGCCGAAACCGGGGCGGCAAACCCGACGACGGCGGCGGCCAGTGCGCTGGCGGCGATGGTGACAATGCTGAACTTCTTCATCAATCCCAGCCTTCTTCTCTTCTCGTTCTGACGAATCCGAGCCGTGGCAGGTGTCGCGGTTCGTGCTGCAGCTACACAGTTCAAACCGGACCGTCAAGGGTTTAATCCCACTGGCAGAAATTGAATGTCAGCTGGCAGCAATTGTGCTGCGGCGCAGCCGATGCCCACGTAGTGCGCACCGGATTGGACCGGCCTCAGCGCTGCACGGTCGCGTCGTGACCGCCGTGATCGCGGCGCAGCGTCGTCTTGGGGACTTTCCCGGTGGCGTTGCGGGGCAGTTCCGCCGCGAACTCCACGCGGGTGGGCACCTGAAGTGGGCCAGCCGCTCGCGGGCGTAGCCGATCAGCTCGGCTGCGGGTACCGGCGCTTCGTCGTTGCGGGCGCCGGTCCCCGGAAAGAAACGCCCGCCGGCTGATCCAGCTGCCGATGCCGCCGGCCGCGTTCGCCGCAGTATCCAGTGCCCAGCCCTTCGCCGACGTTCGCGTGCCTCGATGATCGTCGACGGACCCACAAGGGTCCAGTGCCCACCGGAATCGAACGTATGATCGAATAATGGGTGAGTTGCAGTCGATCGGCTACAACGGACAGCCGGTCCAACAGGCCTTTCGTCGGGTCGACCCGCCCGTTGCCGTGCTCGTCGACCTGGCCGCCGTCTTCCCGCGCGAGCCACACCACAGCGGCGGCTACAACCCCGCGGGGCTGCAGATGCACTCGATCGTGGAGGGCAAGCTAACCTGCTGGGGCTTGTGCGAGCAGGGCTACTGGTGGGGCCTGGTCACCTACGAAATCGCCTACGGCGCACGCCGAAACCGCGTCACACACTGGATTCCGGCGTGGACGCTGAAGCGCAAGGACGACTAGAGCCTTGGCCCCCGCGCTGGCTACGGGCCTTCGTCGTCTTCGGGTAAAAGGTACTTCTCGGGGTGGTGGTAGTTGTTGACTCGGGCCTGGCCGGTATCGAGGTCGGGTGGCGGCAGCCACTCGGTGCGTCCGTCGGCGCGCGGACGGGTGGTCCAACCGCCGTCGCTGTCGATCAGCCGGTTGTGCGGCGGGCAGGCGAAGGTGAGCTCGTTGATGTTGGTCTGTCCGCCGTCGATCCAGTCGGCGGCGGCATGGTGGACTTCGCACCAGTAACCCGGCGCGGTGCATCCCGGCTTGGTGCAACCGCGGTCACGCGAGTGCAGCACGATGCGCTGTCCCGGGGTGGCGAAGCGCTTGGCCCGCCCGACATACAGCGGCAGCTCACCGTGGCCGTCATAGACCACCAGATAGTGGTGTGCTTGGGAGGCCAGCCGGATCACGTCGCTCATCGGCAGCACCGTGCCTCCGCCGGTGACCGCCATGCCGGACGCCGATTCCAACTCCTTGAGCGTGGTCGACACGATGATCGAGGCCGGCAACCCTTTGTGCTGACCCAGTTGCCCGGAGGCCAGCACCGCGCGGCCCATCGCCTTGAGCGCATCGTGGTTGCGCTGACCTTGGCTGCGCATATCGCTGTGGCGCTGCTCGGGCGTGGGTTCACCATCCACGCAGGGATTTTCGTCATCCGGGTTGCACATGCCCGGAGCGGCCTGTTTGGCGAGCACCGCTTCCAATGTCGCGCGGGCTTCGGGATCCAGCCATCCGGTGATCCTGCTCATCCCATCGCGACCCTGGGTTCCGACGTGCAGACTGCGCCGCCGGGCGCGCTCCTTGTCGTTGGGCATCGGACCGTCCTGGTCCAGCAGCATCGCCAGCCGGTCGGCGGCCTTGCGCAGTTCCTCCGGACGTAGCCCGGCCGCGATGCGCGCGAGATCGACTTCGGCCGACTCGCGGGACTGATAGTCCACGTGCGCGGGTAGCTCCTGGAAGAACGTCTCGATGATGCGCACCTGCTCCGCGCCAAGCGCACCTTCGGCCTGGGCGGCCGCGGTGGCGGGCAGCAGCGGCGCCAACCGTTCCCCGGTCATCGCGGTGCGCGGACCGAGCGCCTGCGCCGAGTCGATTCGGCGCTTGGCCTCGTCTCTCGAAATCAGCAACGCCGTACACATCGCCTCGGCCAGCGACGACGCCCCCAACGCCTTCGGGTCCTCGAGCGCCAACCGTGAGATCAGCACATGGTCGACGGCCGCGTCGCGGCGACGCACTCGCTCCAGCCGGTTCTGCACGGCCACCAACTCGCGGCCCGTCAACCCCTCAAGCGACAAGCCGGCCAGTTTCTGATGGGCGGCCTCCACCTCGCCGACGGCCGCGAAGACCGCCTCAGAGGAGGTGACGCCGCACATCGTCATGGCTGAGTGACCGCCTCCCGGATGCGCCGCTGCGCCTCACCGGGGGAGATGCGCAGCCGCCTGGCCAGGTCCTTCGCCGAACACGCCCCGACGGGGCGAGCCGCGCCGCCTTCGGCGACCAGCCGGCCGATGAGCTTGCGGTTCAGCGTGGCGCGCTGCTGCTCCAGCCTGTCGAGCCCGGCCACCAGTGCATACAGATCGGTGCGCGACAGCCGGTCCAGGGGCAGCGCCGCCAACTCCTTGTAGGCGCTTTCGATCGACGTCAGCACGTCGACCGCGGACACTGTATTCGAACGCATGTGCGAAAGTCTACCGCCCTCGGCCGACAACCGGCGGAAGTTATCCACAGGTCCGGAATATTTGGACCGCAGTCCGGTTAGTCCGAGTATGCCTGCCATCACCGCTGATACCCTGACCCTTCCCCGGGTCGCGGCGCCGTCGCCGTCAGACACCGAACGCCCCGTCCGCTCGATCACCACGGGCCCGCGCGGCTACGAGGGTGAGGGTTTTCCGGTCGTGCGGGCGTTCGCCGGGGTGGGCGCCGCCGACCTCGACCCGTTCGTGCACATGGACCAGATGGGTGAAGTCGACTACGAACCCGGCGCGCCCCGGGGCACCGACTGGCATCCGCACCGCGGCTTCGAAACCGTCACGTACATGATCGACGGCCGCTTCGCGCACCAGGACTCACATGACGGTGGCGGGTTGATCACCGACGGCGCCACCCAGTGGATGACGGCAGGCTCCGGCATCCTGCACATCGAGACCCCGCCCGCCGAACTCGTCGAGAGCGGCGGGTTGTTCCACGGCATCCAGCTATGGGTTAACCTGCCGCGCCGCAACAAGTTCGCTGCGCCCCGATACCAGGCCATCGAAGGCGCCGACGTCAAGCTGTTGTCCTCGGCCGACGGCGGTGCGCTGGTGCGTGTCATCGCCGGCGACGTCGACGGCCAGCACGGCCCCGGCATCACGCACACGCCGATCACCCTGGCGCACAACACGATCCAACCCGGTGCACGGCTGAACCTCCCGTGGCGACGCGAGTTCAACGCCCTGGTCTACGTGCTGTCCGGCCGCGGCACCGTCGGCGCGGCGCAACATCCGATCCGGCAGGGCCAACTGGCGGTGCTCGGCGCGGGCGACCGGATCAGCGTCGCGGCCGACACCGGCCAGGACGCCCACCGTCCCGCGCTCGAGGTCCTGCTGCTCGGTGGCCAGCCCATCCGCGAACCGGTGGTCCACTACGGCCCGTTCGTGATGAACACCAAGGCCGAGCTGATCCAGGCCCTCGAGGACTACCAGGCCGGCAAGTTCGGCACCGTGCCGCCCAATGCGCTGATGCCGCACCGCATCTGAGCCCAAGCGCGTCAAGAACGGCTGGGATACAACAACTCCAGACCGCCCAGGTGGGCCGCGACCGTGACCAGCGGCAGCGCGGCGGCAACGGCGAGATCAGTGTCGGCCTGCAGCGCCCGGACCTGGGGGGCCTCTGCGCGCAGCGTCAACACGAAGTCGTCGCTGATCGGCGGTGGTGACTGCCGGCTGCTGCCGATGATCCGGTCGCTCACCGCCTTGGCGTGGGCTTCCAGCACCGCCTTGGTTTGGTCGTATACCCCAAGCGGCGGCGGGACGACGTCGGTGATCAGCTCCGCGGCGGCGCGCAGCCGGACCGCCCGGTTGGCCGCGCGCACCGTCGGAGCCCGCACGTCGGTCACGCCGCCGTTCTCCGAAAGGAATTGGCGCACCGCATCATCGACGGTGCGTGTGGCGACGAGCGCATTGTGGCTGAGCGTGAGCACACGGTTTGTGGCCTCTTCGGAGGCACCACGTGTGACGCGCTGAACGGCTGCCTTGAGGAACGCTGCACCGAGGGTGAACGCCCGGTCGATCGTGGCGTTCACCCGCGCCGCGGCTCCGCGAGGCCACAGCAGCAGGGACACCATGACCCCCACCAGCGCGCCGACCACCACGTCCTCGACGCGGGCCAACCCGACGCTCCAGCCCGTCGGCGCTATCAGGTTGAACGTGATCAGCACCATCATGGTGAACGCCGCCTGTCCGGCGATGAACGATGCGATCTCGGGCACGAACGCCGAACCGAACGCCACGATCGGCAGCAGCGTCCACATGACAATCGGATCGACGCCGACGAGCTCGATGACGATGACACCCAGGATGAACCCGATGCCGGTGCCGGTGACGGCCCGCACGACGCGGGTGCCGGTGGTCAGCGCGCTGCTGCGCAGCACCGACATCGCGCCGAGCACCACCCAGAAGCCGTGCTCGAGCGGCAGCACGTGCGTCACGGCGACCGCAAGCGCGAGACCGAGGCCGGTGCGCACGCTGTTGCGGAACACCACCGCCCTGGTGGCCAGAAAACCCCGGGTGATCTGCGCGACGGCGGTGGTCTCGGGCATCACCCAGTCGGCCGTGCCGGTCGGTGGCAGACCGCGGCCGAGCACCCGGTCCCAGACCGGGCGGCCGTCGGCGGCCGCCGCGTTGCGGATGACGCGTCCGGTCACCCCGACGGTCGCCGAAAAGGTGCGCCGCCCCAACAGGTTTCGACCAACCGTCACCGCGGCGGTGTCGTCAGGACTGTCGAGGATCGCGACGATGTCCTCGCGGTAGTTGCCCTGCGCGGCGGACCGCAGCTCGCTCAGCGCGATGTTGAGATCGGTGCCCAAGGCGCTTCGCGTCACCCGGTCGGGCGTCTGCAGGACGGCGGCGCCGTCGCGCAGCACCCGCACCAGTGGCGGTTTCATCACGCCGAGTTGGTGCCCGGTGTGTTCGGTGAGCCGGTCCGACAGATAGCCGAGGTCGTCCACCACGCGCACCAGCGCGCGGCTGCCCGCGCTGAGGGCGACGGGGCGGAAGTCGGCGTTGAGGAACGTCTCCCACAGCGCGTTCATCGCGCGGGTCACCTCTTTGACCGTCGCGCCGCCCTCCAGCGCATCGGCGAGCTTGGTGCAGACCGCGGCCGCGTTGTCGCGCAACTCGTCGTGATGGCGTGGTGGCAGTAGGAACAACGCGGCAGGCACGCACACCGCCAACGCGATGAGCCAGCCGAGCAGCCGCTCGGGGATGGGGCCCACGGGGGTGCATACGGGCAGCACGAAGGTGAGCAGGGTGGCGCGCTGACCCGCGGCGACGATCTCGCTGAGCACTCCGAAGAACGTCACCGCCACGCCGAGCAGGAACATCACCACGACCGCCAGCCACGGATGCGGCGCGACCAGCGTCCCCAGCGTGATGAGGACGACGCCGTTGACGCCGAGGCCGCCGTAGGCCAGCGCTCGGGCCGGCCGGTTGCCGGGGAAGTCGACCACGATCAGCAGTGCCACCGAGCCGAAGATGGTGAACAGCGGCGTCTGCGAGTCGCCGGCGACCAGGAAGCTGACCGCCGCGGCGACCGGCAGCATCACCGCTGCCCGCGTCGCGCGGCGCAACGCGTCGTGCTCGGGGTCGCGTTGGCGGATCCGGTCGACCACGCGGCGCCACAGCCGCACCGGGCCACGTAGCAATGATCTTGATGGGGTCGACCGGGGCCGAGTGCTCGATGTGGCGCCCGAGTTAGCTTTCATCGAAGACCGACGTGAACCGGCCGGATTCGAGGGCGCTGATCATCTGGGCCGCGATCCACTCGAGCGCGTGGGCGTCGCGTGGCAGGGCGGCCTGTTCGTACCCGATCAGCAAATAGACCGCCCACGCGGCGAACACCTGCGCCTGACGCACATGCTGCAGGATTTCGTAGGCCGACTCGTACACGATCTCGTAGCGTTGCTGGTCGACCGCGGATTGCACGGTCCGCACGTCAGGGTCGATCGCACTCCACACCCGAATCGCAGCCTCGGCCCCGTGGGGCAGGCCCAAGGCGCTCTGCACCAGCATGTCGATGCGCCGGCGCGGATCGGGTTCGGCGCGCACGGTGTCGACGACGCGCACGGTGCGGACCTGCATCCAGTGCGCGACCAGCGCCTTGGTGTACGCAGGCCAGTTCGGGAAGTAGTGGTAGAACGATCCGGTCGTGACGCCGAGGCGGTTGCACACCTCGGCCAGTTTCAGCCCGCCATAGCCGAGGTCGGACAGGACGTCGAGACCCGTCTCGAAGTAGGCCTCACGCGATGCGACGCTCGCCATGGGACGCGACCCTAGTTCGTGAACCTGTGTCTTCTCTACGGCAGATTCGTCGCTACACCGTCGGATGCTTTGCTGGTCGGGCGGTCCTGACGCCGCCGTAAGCATCCTGGTGCAGTTATCCCCGGTGACCTGTGGCACAATTTCTCCGTGCCGCACACCGCGAGTAGGGGCCCCGGTCGTCCCCCCGCAGCGAAGGCCGCCGAGACCCGGGAGCGCATCGTAAAGGCGGCTCGCGAAGTCTTCAGCGAACTCGGATACGACGCCGCCACTTTCCAGGCGATCGCCATCCGCGCCGACCTGACCCGGCCGGCGATCAACCACTACTTCGCCAGCAAGCAGGTGTTGTGGCGCGAGGTCGTCGAGCAAACCAACGCGACGATCGCCAGGGTGGGCAAGGCCCGCGCCGAAGCCGAGACGAACCTGCTCGACCGGCTGACCGTCTATTTCACCGTCGCGATGCAGGCAGACTCTGAGGACCGGTCGGCGGCGGCGTTTCTCGTCACGTCGGTGCTGGAGGCTCAGCGGCACCCCGAACTCGGCGGCGACGAACACGATTCGCTGGAGAACTCTCGCGAGTTCATCACGTGGGCGGTCAACGACGCGATCGAACGCGGTGAGCTCAGCACGGACACCGACATCAAGTACCTGGTCGAGATGCTGGTCGCGGTGATGTGGGGGATGGGCTTCTATGCGGGTTTCGTCGGCACGCACGAAGAACTGACCGCGGTCATCCGTAACTTCGAGCTGTTGATGGCCAACAAGCTGTGGCAACTCAAGTCGTAGCGCCGGTGACGTCGCCCACAGTTCGGATAGCATGTCTAAGTTATTGGATTACCATGGCGCACGATGAGTTCACTGCGCACTGACGACGACACCTGGGACATCGCCACCAGCGTTGGCTCGACCGCGGTGATGGTGGCGGCCTCCCGCGCCGCCGAGACCGCCCGCGACGAGCCGCTGATCCGCGACCCGTTCGCCAAGGTGCTTGTCGCCGGCGCAGGAACAGGGATCTGGGAGTTCATCCTCGACGATGCGTTCAAGGCCAAGGTCGCCGAGGTCGACCCCGAGGTCGCCGTGATCTTCGAGCACATGGGCAACTACCAGGCCGTGCGCACACACTTCTTCGACCGGTTCTTCACCGACGCCGCCGACGCGGGGATCCGCCAGGCCGTCATCTTGGCGTCCGGCCTGGATTCGCGCGCCTACCGGCTGCCGTGGCCGGCCGGCACCGTGGTCTACGAGATCGATCAGCCCAAGGTGCTCGAGTACAAGGCCGCGCGGCTGGCCGAGCACGGCACGCTGCCGTCGGTGCGACGGCACGCGGTACCGGTCGACCTGCGCTTCGACTGGCCGGCAGCGCTGCGCGACGCCGGTTTCGACGCCGACGCGCCCACCGCGTGGCTGGCCGAGGGACTGCTGATGTACCTGCCAGCCGACGCCCAGGACCGGCTGTTCGAGCAGGTCACTGCGCTCAGCGCACCGGGAAGCCGGGTCGCCGTCGAGACCGTCGGCACGCAGGCCGACGAGCGTCGCGAACAGATGCGGGCGCGGTTCGAACGCATCGCCGCCCAGTTCGGCATGGAAGAAACGCTCGACGTCGCCGACCTGATGTACAACGACCCCGACCGCGCCGACGTCGCGCAGTGGCTCGACGCGCACGGCTGGCGCTCCGCCGCCGTCACCTCCCGCGACGAGATGCAACGCCTGAACAGGTGGGTGCTGCCACCCGAGGAGTACGAGGCCGACGCGTTCTCCGCGTTCGTCACCGCTGAGAAGGCGTGCTAACCGCCCGAACGGACGATATAAGGGGGACAAAGTTGCCCCTACAGGGTGGCCCAACCGGTTGGTTAGGATCGGGTATTCCTCGGGTCAGGAAGGACACCCACCATGACCACTGAATCCGTCGCGCCCGCGCCACCCACCACCGACATCCCCGGTGTCGTGCGCCGACTGCGCGAGACGTTCAAGACCGGCCGCACCAGGGATTTGGCCTGGCGCAAGCAGCAGTTGCTGGCAATGGAAAAGCTCGTCACCGAAAACGAGGACGCCATCGCCGAGGCGCTGCACCAGGACCTCGGCCGCAACCGCTTTGAAGCGTGGCTGGCCGACATCGCCAGCACCGCCGGTGAGGCCAAGGACGCCGCGAAGAACGTGCGCAAGTGGGCCCGCCGCCGCTACCGGCTGCTGGAGTTGTCGCAGCTGCCCGGACGCGGCTGGGTCGAATACGAGCCCTACGGCACCGTGCTGGTGATCGGCGCGTGGAACTTTCCGTTCGTGTTGACCCTCGGGCCTGCCATCGGGGCGATCGCGGCCGGCAACACCGTCGTGCTCAAACCCTCCGAGGTGTGCCCGGCGTCCTCGGCGCTGATGGCCGAGTTGGTACCGCGTTACCTCGACAACGACGCCATCGTGGTGGTCGAGGGCGACGGCAGCGTCAGCCAGGAGCTCATCGCGCAGGGCTTCGACCACATCTGCTTCACCGGCGGCACCGAGATCGGCCGCAAGGTCTACGAAGGCGCCGCGCCGCACCTGACGCCGGTCACCCTGGAACTGGGCGGCAAGAGCCCGGTGATCGTGTCCGCCGACGCCGACATCGACGTCGCGGCCAAGCGGATCGCGTGGACCAAGCTGATCAACTCCGGCCAGATCTGCATCGCGCCCGACTACGTGCTGGCCGATGTGAAGATCCGCGATCAGCTCGTCGACAAGATCAAAGAAGCCGTGACGACGTTCGAGTCGCAGAACCCCAGCGGCAAGCGCATCGTCAACGAGCGCCACTTCAACCGGCTCGTCTCCGCACTCGATGCGACCAAGGGTGAGGTCGCCATCGGCGGCGGATCGGACCCGTCGACGATCAGCATCCAGCCGACCGTAGTCGTCGACCCCGATCCCGCCGAGCCGCTGATGACCGACGAGATCTTCGGCCCGATCCTGCCGGTCATGACGGTGAAATCCCTCGACGACGCAATCGGATTCGTCAACTCGCGGCCCAAACCGCTGGCGGCCTACCTGTTCACCAAGACCAAGAGCATCCGGGAACGGGTGATCAAGGAAGTATCGGCGGGCGGCATGGTGGTCAACCACCTGCTGTTCCACTTCGCCACCAACAAGCTGCCCTTCGGCGGCGTCGGCCCGTCGGGCATGGGCGCCTACCACGGCAGGTACGGCTTCGAGCAGTTCAGCCACAAGAAGACGGTGATGACCAAGCCGACCCGACCCGATGTCGGAGCCTTCATCTATCCCCCGTATACAGAGAAGGCACTTAAGCTCGCCAAACGTTTGTTCTAGTCGGCGATTTCGGTGCGCTGAGTAGCGCTGGGCGCAACTCATCGCGCCGAAATCCACAGTTGAGAAGGGAACCCCATGCCAGGAGTGCAGGATCGCGTCATCGTCGTCACCGGGGCCGGCGGCGGCCTCGGACGCGACTACGCGTTGACGCTCGCCAAGGAGGGCGCCAGCGTCGTCGTCAACGATCTCGGCGGTGCCCGCGACGGCACCGGCGCCGGTTCGGCAATGGCCGACGAGGTCGTCAAGGAGATCAAGGATGCTGGCGGCCGCGCGGTGGCCAACTACGACTCGGTGGCCGAACCCGAGGGCGCCGAGAACATCATCAAGACCGCCTTGGATGAGTTCGGCAAGGTCGACGGCGTGGTCTCCAACGCGGGCATCCTGCGCGACGGCACCTTCCACAAGATGGAGTTCGCGAACTGGGACGCGGTGCTCAAGGTGCACCTCTACGGCGGCTACAACGTGATCCGCGCGGCCTGGCCGCATTTCCGCGAGAACAGCTTCGGCCGCGTGGTGGTGGCGACCTCGACCAGCGGGCTGTTCGGCAACTTCGGGCAGGCCAACTACGGCGCCGCGAAGCTGGGCCTGGTCGGGCTGATCAACACGCTGGCCCAGGAGGGCGCGAAGTACAACATCAAGACCAACGCCGTCGCGCCCATCGCGGCGACCCGGATGACGCAGGACATCCTGCCGCCGGAGGTCTTCGAGAAGCTGACGCCCGAGTACGTGGCGCCGGTGGTGGCCTACCTGTGCACCGAGGAACTGCCCGACACCGCGTCGGTCTTCATCGTCGGCGGCGGCAAGGTGCAGCGCGCCGCGCTGTTCCAGAACGAGGGTGTGACGTTCACCGAGGTGCCGTCGGTCGACGACATCGCCGCCAAGTGGGGCGAGATCACTGACCTGTCGGCTGCGCAGCGCGCGACGTTCAGCCTCGGCTGATCAGCATTACATGAAAGCGCTTGTTGCGCGAAGGCTTTCCGGTCCGGCGGGCCTGGACTACACCGATGTCGACGACCCCGTTGCGGGCGACGACGCGGTGGTCATCGATGTCCGGGCCGCCGGGGTCAGCTTCCCCGACCTACTGCTGCTGCGCGGTGAGTACCAGTTGCGGTTGGAACCGCCGTTCACCCCGGGTATGGAGGTCGCCGGGGTGGTGCGCTCGGCGCCCGAGGAGTCGGGGCTCTTACCGGGCCAGCGAGTGACGGCGATGGCGATGCTCGGCGGGTGGGCGGAACAGGTGGCGGCGCCGACCCCCAACGTCACGCCCACCCTCGAAGATCTCGACGATGCCGAATCCGTTGCGCTGATGGGTAACTACCAGACGATGTACTTCGCGCTGGCCCGCCGCGGCGCACTGCGGCCCGGCGAGACGGTGCTGGTGCTCGGATCGGCGGGCGGCATCGGCGTGGCGAGCATCCAGATCGCAAAGGCGTTGGGCGCCAGAGTGATCGCGATGGTGCACCGTCCACACGCCGTCGACTTCGTGAAATCGCTCGGTGCCGACGTGGTTTTACCACTGGCCGACGGCTGGTTGCAGGCGGTGAAGGACGCGACCGACGGCCGCGGCGCGGATCTGGTGGTCGACCCGGTCGGCGGCGAGGCGTTCGACGACGCGGTGCGGGCACTGGCCATCGAGGGCCGGCTGCTGGTTATCGGGTTCGCGGCAGGCCGGGGCATCCCGACCGTCAAGGTCAACCGGCTGTTGCTGCGCAACGTCGCGGTGATCGGCGTCGGCTACGGCGAGTACGTCAACCGCGTGCCGGGTTCGCAGTCGGTGTTCGCCTTCGGTGTCGCCGAGTTGGTCCGGGCCGGGCTTCGGCCGCCGCCCCCGGTGCGCTTCGGTCTGGCCAAGGGCGCCGACGCGTTGCAGAGCCTCGCCGACGGTGGCGTGCTCGGCAAAGTTGTGTTGGAGCCCGGCCGATGAGCGCTTGCGCGAAGAGCATCGATTGATGGGTCCGCAGGCGCTGGCCTTCGACGTATTCGGCACCGTCGTCGACTGGCGGTCGTCGATCATCGACGAGCTCAAGGCGTTCGGGCGCCGCCACGACGCGCACCGCGACTGGGCCGCGGTCGCCGACAGTTGGCGCGCCGGGTACGTGCCGGCGATGGACCGGGTGCGCCGCGGTGAGCTGCCGTGGATGAAGATCGACGACCTGCACCGGATGATCCTCGTCGAGCTGCTCGAGGCCGTCGGGCTGGCGGCGGTCGACGACAACGAGATCGCCCACCTCAACCGCGCCTGGCATCGACTCGATCCGTGGCCCGACGCCGTGGCCGGCCTGACGCGGCTCAAGCAGCGGTTCCTCATCACCACGCTGTCCAACGGCAACGTCTCGCTGCTGACGAACATGGCCAAACGGGCCGGGCTGCCGTGGGACTGCGTCATCTCCGCCGAGCTGTTCCGGCACTACAAACCCGACCCC
The DNA here is from genome assembly GCF_053483935.1 of Mycolicibacterium sp. XJ879. Classification (NCBI taxonomy): domain Bacteria; kingdom Bacillati; phylum Actinomycetota; class Actinomycetes; order Mycobacteriales; family Mycobacteriaceae; genus Mycobacterium; species Mycolicibacterium sp. XJ879. Next base: position 72,565 of record NZ_JBEFTH010000002.1, on the reverse strand, counting down.
GAGGCGTACCTCGGCTGCGCCGAACTTCTCGACGTGGCCCCCGGCGAGCTGATGCTCGTCGCCGCGCACCCCGGCGACCTGCGCGCGGCCCGCGATGCGGGGCTGAGGACCGCCTATGTGGCCCGACCGCTCGAACGTGGTCCGCGCCGCCCGCCGCACCGCGTCGACGACGGCGAGTTCGACGTCACGGCAACGGATTTCCTCGACCTAGCCGACAAGCTGAACGGGTAGCCGCGGAGGCGAAGGCGTAGCGTGGATTCGTGACCACCCAACCCCTGCCGCCTGCGCTGCAGATGGCCTCCCGACTGCTCATCGACCCGCCCGAGCATCTCGACGTCAGCGAGGGCTACCTCGACCTGCTCGGGGAAACGCCCGAGGGTGAGAAGAACACCGGCCCGATCCAGGCGATGTGGGCATCGCGACTCGGTTCGATGTTCTACGACAACACGCAGATGGTCGTGCGCAGGCTCTTGACCGCGTGGCAGGAGCCCACCGAGTGGCTGAACCTGCCCGTCGGCGGGGTGGCGCTCGACGTCGGCAGCGGGCCCGGCAACGTCACCGCCGCGCTCGGTCGTGCGGTCGGGCCGGCCGGCCTGGCACTCGGCGTCGACATCTCCGAACCGATGCTGAGCCGCGCGGTCCGGGCCCACGCCGGCCCCAACGTCGGCTTCCTGCGCGCCGACGCTTCACGCCTGCCCCTGCGGGATGAGTCGGTCGACGCGGTGGTGTCGGTGGCGATGCTGCAGCTGATCCCCGAACCGGCCACCGCGCTCGCGGAGATGGTGCGGGTGCTGCGCTCCGGCCGCCGGATGGCGGTGATGGTGCCGACCGCCGGACCAGCCGCGTACATTTCCCGGTTCCTGCCCGACTTCGGCGCGCACGTGTTCGACGAAGACCAACTGGCCGACACATTGGAGGATCTCGGCTTGGCCAGCGTGCGGACGAAGATGATCGGCACGGTGCAGTGGGTGCGCGGACGCAAGCCGTGACGGCCTAAGCTCGCTGACGTGAGCCTCGGCGGCATTCTCCTGGTGGCGCTGGCGATCGCCGTCGGCCTGGCCGGCATCATCCTGCCGATCCTGCCCGGGGTGTTGCTGGTGATCGGCGCGATCGGGGTGTGGGCCGTTGTCGTCAACACCACCACCTCGTGGGTGGTGTTCGGGATCGCGGCCGCGCTGATCGTGGTGTCGGCGATCATCAAGTACACCTGGCCGGTGCGCCGCATGCGCGAGGCGCAGGTTCGCACTTCGGTGCTGGTCATCGGCGGGATCGCCGGCGTCGTCGGGTTCTTCGTGATCCCGGTGATCGGTTTGTTCATCGGGTTCGTCCTGGGGGTGTACGCCGCTGAGTTCGCCCGCCGCCAGGACCCGACGCTGGCGTGGACGTCGACCAAACACGCGCTCAAGGGCGTCGCGCTGTCGGTCGGGGTGGAGTTGGCCGGCGCGCTGCTGGCCACCGTCGTTTGGATCATCGGGGTGTACCTGACGCAGTAGCTTGCAGGCATGGCCAAGCTCCGGTTCGGATACTTCATCGCACCCTTTCACCGCGCAGGTACCCACCCCACGCTGGCGTTGCAGCGCGACCTCGAGTTCGTCGAACATCTCGATGCGCTGGGCTACGACGAGGCGTGGATCGGCGAGCACCACTCGGCGGGCAGCGAGATCATCAGCTCACCGGAGGTGTTCATCGCCGCGGCCGCCGAGCGGGCCAAGCGGATTCGGTTCGGCACCGGAGTGATCTCGCTGGCCTACCACAACCCGCTGTGGGTGGCGGACCGGCTGATGCTGCTCGACCACCTCACCCACGGCCGCATCATCGGCGGCATGGGACCGGGCTCGCTGCCCACCGACGCGGCGATGATCGGGTTGACGCCCACCGACACCCGCGAACTGCTGGAGACCAACCTCGACATCGTGGTGCGGCTCCTGGCGGGGGAAACGGTGAGCGCCAAGACCGCCACCCACGAACTGCACGACGCCCGACTGCAATTGGCTCCCTACGCCGAGGACGGCATCCCGCTGGCCGTCGCCGCGGTGGCCTCACCGACAGGTGCGAGGCTGGCGGGCAAGCACGGCATCGGCTTGCTGTCGATCGGCGCCACCCTGGTCGTCGAGGGGTTCGACGCGCTGGCTCACCACTGGGGGATCGCCGAAGAACGCGCGGCCGCGTTCGGCACCATGGTCGACCGCAGGAACTGGTCGCTGGTGTGCCCCATGCATATCGCCGAAACCGAGGAACAGGCCCGCACCGACGTGCGCTTCGGCATCGAACACTGGTACCGCTACTTCCAGAAGGTCGCGGCGTTCCCGCAGATGGAGGTGCCCGGCGAAAACATCGACGAGGTCGTCGATGTCATCAACGGCGCCGGCGCGGGCGTGATCGGCACTCCGGACCAGGCCCGCGCGCAGGTGCAGCGGCTGTGTGAGCAGTCCGGCGGGTTCGGGTGCATGCTGCAAATGGGCCATGAATGGGCCAACCCCGCGGCCACTAGGCGCTCAGCGGAACTGTTTGCCGCCGAGGTGATTCCGCACTTCCAGGGTCAGGCCCAGCCGACACTCGACGCCGCCGCCCGCGCCCGCGACGTGCGCGAAAACCTCGCGGCCACGCAGATGAGCGCCATCGAGCACATGACCAAGAAGTACGAGGCAGAAAAAAGCGGCTAGCCGCGTGATTTGTGTGCGTTCAGGCGCGGTGAGCGCAACAAAACGCACACAAATCGCTCTAGTCGAGCAGCGCGGCGCGCACCTTGGCGACATCGTCATCGGTCACATCGGCGGCTTCGAGATAGCCGCGCAGCGTGCCGTATTCCCGCTCGATGGTCTGCCACGCGCTGGCCAGGTAGTCCTCTCGAACGCCGAGAACTTCGTCGGTCAGTCGGGCTTCGGCGAAGGTGACGACCTCCGGTGTCTCCGAGCGGTCGCGGACCGACTCCAGGATGCGTTCCCGCAGCAGCGGTACGGCGTCATTGCTGCGCAGGAAGTCGGCGAGGATCGCGTCGCGGTCGACACCGACCGCTCCCAGCACCGTTGCAACGGTGAACCCCGTGCGGTCCTTGCCCGCAAAGCAGTGCGTGATAACCGGGCGTCCGTCGGCGAGCAACGAAATCACCTGACGCACAGCGCGTCGCGCACCGCCCAGCGTCGGAAACCGCTGGTACTCATCGGTCATGAACCGCCTGGCCGCCACCGCGACGTCCTCGTCGTCGGGCTTCTCGCTCATCATCTTCTGGAAGGTGGCCTCGTGCGGTGCTTCTCCGTCGACCGCCGACACATCGGGGAACGGCAGCAGATGTACTGCCACACCGGGCGGCACAGCTCCGGGCCCGCGGCGCTCGACCTCGCGCGGTGAACGCAGGTCGGCCACGTCCGAGATCCCCAGCTGGGCCAGCCGCTGGCGGCCCTCCTCGGAGAGGCTGCTCAGCTCGCTGGACCGGAACAGGCGACCGGGCCGCACACCGGTGGTCGCCGCGACATCCCGAAAGTTCCAGGCGCCCGCCAGTTCTCCGGTCCCGACAGCCACTAGGACGTCACCGCTTCACCCGATTGGCGGCTCGCCGCCGAATTTGATTGGCGGCTCGCCGCCGACGCGAGAGAGCCCTTCTCCCGGCCCAACTCGGCGCGCGCGATGGTGCGCATGTGCACCTCGTCGGGCCCGTCGAACAGCCGCATCGCCCGGTGCCAGCCGTACATGCGGGCCAGCGGGACGTCGTCGCTGACACCGGCGCCGCCGTGCACCTGGATCGCGCGGTCGATGACGTCGCACGCCACCTGCGGAGCCACCGCCTTGATCTGGGCCACCTGCACCTGAGCGTCCTTGCTCTTGTTGCCGTGCTGGTCGATGGTCCACGCGGCCTTGTGGCACAGCAACCGAGCCTGGTCGATCTCGTTGCGGGACTTGGCGATCGACTCACGCACCACACCCTGCTCGGCGAGCGGCTTGCCGAACGCCACCCGCTTCTGCACGCGGTCGACCATCAGCGTCAGCGCACGTTCGGCCGCACCGAGCGCGCGCATGCAGTGGTGGATGCGGCCGGGGCCCAGTCGGGCCTGCGCGATCGCGAAACCGCTCCCTTCTTCGTGCAGTAGGTTCTCGACGGGCACCCGCACGTTGTCGAACACGATCTCGCAGTGCCCGTGCTGGTCCTGCCAGCCGAACACCGGCAGCGAGCGCTGGATGTCGACGCCGGGGGTATCGGTGGGCACCAGGATCATCGACTGCTGCTGATGGCTGGCCGCGTCGGGGTTGGTGCGGCCCATCACGATCATGATCTTGCAGCGCGGGTCGGCTGCTCCGGTGATCCACCACTTGCGCCCGTTGATGACGTAGTCGTCGCCATCGCGCAGCATGGTGGTCTCGATGTTGCGGGCGTCGCTGGAGGCCACGGCGGGCTCGGTCATCGCGAACGCGCTGCGGATCTCACCGGCCAGCAGCGGCTCGAGCCACTGCTTGCGCTGCTGTTCGGTGGCGAACAGATGCAGCGTCTCCATGTTGCCGGTGTCGGGCGCGGCGCAGTTCACCACCTCGGGTGCGATCTCGAGGCTCCATCCCGTCAGCTCGGCCAACGGCGCGTATTCGAGGTTGGTGAGCCCGGAGACCGGTGGCAGAAACAGGTTCCACAGACCCTGCTCCTTGGCCAGCGCCTTGAGGTCTTCGACGACCGGCGGAACGGTGTGGTCCTTGGGACCGGCCTCTTCACGGTGCCGGTGGTAGGCCTCCTCGGCGGGAAAGACGTGTTCGGTCATGAAAGCGGTCAAGCGCTGGTGATAGTCCTGCACCTTGGCCGACATCGCGAAGTCCATGCCGCCACGATATGACACCCGCTAAACCGGCTTGTGCTGCGTCGGGCTTTGTTCGGACTCCCATTTGGCCTCCAGCGAGCGGGTGACCCGGGCGTCGGGGGCGTATTCGACCTCGAACGTCGCGCCGTCGTCGTCCTGGTAGGTCACGACCACCGCGCCGTCGCGGGCGTCCTGGTGGACCACTTGGTAGGGCGCCGGCTCGGCGCCGCCGACGGCAACGCGCACGATATCGCCGGGCGCGACGTCGTCGATGGGGTCGTTCTCGGAGATGTTTGCCATCCTCTCGACGGTAGCAACCGGTATGTGCCCCCGCCGTCGTGCGACGGCGGGGGCCGAAATCGGCTGAAACCGAACCTATTTCACCGGGCCGGTGTGGCCACTATCACGTTCGTAGCCCTTGTCTTTAGCCGGTAAAAGGAACAGAATCGTATGCGTAATCTGGACTGACTCCAAACTAGACCAAGGATGGTGTGCAAACACATGGCATTGCTGACGATCGGTGACCAGTTCCCCCGCTACGATATGGCGGCGGTTATCGGCGGTGATCTCTCGGAGGTCGATGCCAAGAAGCCCGACGACTACTTCACCCGTGTGACCAGCGATGATCACGAAGGCAAGTGGCGGATCGTCTTCTTCTGGCCGAAGGACTTCACCTTTGTGTGCCCGACGGAGATCGCGGCCTTCGGCAAGCTCAACGAGGAGTTCGAGGACCGCGACGCGAAGGTGATCGGTGTCTCGGTCGACAACGAGTTCGTGCACTTCCAGTGGCGCGCCCAGCACGAGGACCTCAAGACGCTGCCGTTCCCGATGGCCTCGGACCTCAAGCGCGAGCTGTCGCTGGCCACCGGCGTACTCAACGCGGACGGTGTCGCTGACCGGGCCACGTTCATCGTCGACCCCAACAACGAGGTTCAGTTCGTGTCGGTGACCGCCGGCTCGGTGGGTCGTAACGTCGACGAGGTGCTGCGGGTGCTCGACGCCCTGCAGTCCGACGAGCTGTGCGCCTGCAACTGGAAGAAGGGCGATCCGACGATCAAGCCCGAAGAGCTTCTCGCCGAGGCGGTGTAACCGTGAGCATCGACCGCATCAAGGAAGCGCTTCCGGAATACGCCAAGGATCTCAAGCTCAACCTCAGCAGCATCGTCAAGACGACGGAGCTGACCGAACAGCAGCTGTGGGGTGCGCTGGTGGCGACCGCCGCGGCCACCAAGTCCGAGCGGCTGCTGCGCGAGATCGCCGAAGACGCGCTGGACATCCTCAGCGAGGAGGCCTACAACGCCGCCCTCGGCGCGGCCGCCATCATGGGGATGAACAACGTGTTCTACCGCACCAAGGGGCAGCTCGACGGCGCCTACGACGACCTGCGGGCAGGCCTGCGGATGAACATCATCGGCAACCCGGGCGTCGCCAAGGACGACTTCGAGCTGTGGTCGTTGGCCGTCTCGGCCATCAACGGCTGCGGGCACTGCCTGGCCGCGCATGAGAAGACGCTGCGCGACGCGGACGTGTCGCGTACGGCGATCTTCGAGGCGATCCGGCTGGCATCGATCGTCTCCGGCGTCGCACAGGCGCTGCAGACGGCTGACGTGCTGACCGCCGTCTAGCCGAACCCAACGAAAGAGCGGGGCACCCTGATGGGTGCCCCGCTTTTTCGTCATATCGGATGATCATTCGAGCCGATTCAACTTTGAGCCAGTGCTCTTCGCGCTTGCCGTGGTGCGACCACACCGGCGGCGCCGTGCCGATTCCCTCGCCGAGCAGACATAGAAGGTTGCAAACGCAGCTGCAGAACACGTTTCTGTGTCTGCTCGCGGTCCAGGGGTGCCCGGCGAGCGGTCAGGAAGTCAGGCCGCGCGCGATCACCAGGCGTTGAATCTGGTTGGTGCCCTCGAAGATCTGGGTGATCTTGGCCTCGCGCATGTAGCGCTCGACCCGGTAGTCGCGCGTGTATCCGACGCCGCCGAACACCTGCACCGCGTCGGTGGTCACCTTCATCGCGGCGTCTGTGGCGACCAGTTTGGCGATGCTGGCCTGCTGGGAGTACGGCTGGTCGAGATCGCGACGCCGCGCGGCATCCAGGTACGTGGCGCGCGCGCTGGCCACCGCGGCGGCCATGTCGGCCAGCAGGAAGCCGAGCCCTTGATGGTCAATGATCTTGCGGCCGAACGTGGTTCGCTCGTTCGCGTACTTGACGGCTTCGTCGAGGGCGGCCTGCGCCAGCCCTGTTGCGACCGCGGCGATGCCAAGGCGGCCGGAATCGAGTGCGGAGAAGGCGATCTGCAGACCTTGGCCCTCGGCGCCGATGAGGCGTTCGGCCTCGATGTGAGCGTGGTCGTAGAACGCCGACGTCGTCGGGACCGCGTGCAGGCCCATCTTCTCCTCGGGCTTGCCGAAGCTCAGCCCGGGCAGATCACCGGGGACCAGGAAACAGCTTATCCCCCTTGGCCCTTCGCCGGTGCGGGCGAACAAGGTGTAGAAGTCGGCCAGCCCGCCGTGGGTGATCCAGGACTTCGACCCGTTGAGGACATAGCCGGGCACCGGCCCTTCGTCAGAAAGCACAGCCGCACACCGCAGCGCCGCGGCATCCGAACCGGCCTGCGGCTCGGACAGGCTGTAGGCGCCGATCTGCTCACCGGACAACATCTGCGGCAGCCAACGCTTCTTCTGCTCCTCGCTGCCGAACGCCAACAGCGGATGCGAGGACAGGCTGTGCACGCTGACCGCCACCGCGACCGCCGCCCACCGCGCCGCGATCTCCTCGAGCACCTGCAGGTAGACCTCGTAGGGTTGGCCGCCGCCGCCCCACTCCTCGGGCTGCGGCAGGCTCAACAGCCCAGCCGAACCGAGCGCACCGAACACCCCGTCGGGATAGGTCTCGGCCTTCTCGTGGGCGTCGACGATCGGGTCGAGCACCTTGTCGGCGATGTCGCGGGTGAGTGCGATCAGGTCATGCGCTTCGTCAGTTGGTAACAGTCTGTCGACCGGCATGGGTATCGACCTTAATGAGCGGCGGCGAGCGCATCTGACAGCGCGGCGTTGATCGCGTCCACCCGGTCCTTGGCATCGCCGAACAACATTTGGGTGTTCTCCCGGAAGAACAGCGGGTTCTGCACCCCGGCGTAGCCCGACGCCATGGACCGTTTGAACACGATGACGTTGTCGGCGTTCCACACCGTCAGCACCGGCATGCCGGCGATCGGGCTACCCGGATCCTCGGAGGCGGCCGGGTTGACGGTGTCGTTGGCGCCGATGACCAGCACGACGTCGGTGCCGTCGAAGTCGTCGTTGATCTCGTCCATCTCCAGCACGATGTCGTAGGGCACCTTGGCCTCGGCCAGCAGCACGTTCATGTGGCCGGGCAGCCGGCCCGCGACCGGATGGATGCCGAACCGGACGTCGACGCCGCGTTCGCGCAGCCGGCGCGTCAGGTCGGCGACCCCGTACTGAGCCTGCGCGACGGCCATCCCGTAGCCGGGTGTGATGATCACCGAGCGGGCGTTGGCCAGTAGTTCGGCCGCACCGTCGGCGGTGATCTCGCGGTGCTCGCCGTAGTCGGTGTCGTCGGCGGGTCCGGCCTCGATCCCGAACCCACCGGCGATGACCGAGATGAACGACCGGTTCATCGCCTTGCACATGATGTAGGACAGGTAGGCACCGGATGAGCCGACCAGCGCGCCGGTGACGATCAGCAGGTCGTTGCCGAGCAGGAAGCCCGCCGCCGCGGCTGCCCACCCCGAATAGCTGTTGAGCATCGACACCACCACCGGCATGTCGCCGCCGCCGATCGAGGCGACCAGGTGCCAGCCCAGCAGCAGCGCCAGCACGGTCACCACCACCAGCACCCACAGCTGCGGGTCGATCACGAACCACACGGTGAGCGCGGCGAAGACCACCAACGCGCCGACGTTGAGGAAATTCTTACCCGGCAGCATCAGCGGCGCCGACTTCATCCGAGCCGAGAGCTTGAGGTTGGCCACGATCGAGCCGGTGAACGTCACCGCGCCGATGAACACCCCGATGACGACCTCGGCGGAATGGATGCCCAGCATCCCGTCCTGACCCAGCTGCACGGCTTCGGCGCCGGTTGGGTCGGCCTCGACGTGCAGGTAGCCGTTCCAGCCGACCAACACGGCGGCCAGGCCGACGAACGAGTGCAGCAACGCGATCAACTCGGGCATGCCGGTCATCTCGACGATCCGCGCGCGCCACAACCCGATCACCGCGCCGATGACCATGGCCACCGCGAGCAGACCCAACCCCAGCGGCTCGATCCGGTGGTTGATGGCCAGCGCGATCGTCGCTACCAGGGCGATCGCCATGCCGCCGATGCCGTAACTGATGCCGGCGCGGGAGGTCTCGTGCTTGGACAGCCCCGCCAGCGAGAGCACAAAGAGCAGCGCCGCGACGACGTACGCCGCGGTGGCGGTGGTCTCGATACTGAACATGGGTTAGCTCCTCGTGAACATGGACAGCATGCGGCGGGTCACCGCGAAACCGCCGAAGATGTTGATGCTGGCGATCAGGATCGCGACGAAGGCCAACGTGGTGATGATGACGTCACCGTGGCCGATCTGTAGCAGCGCGCCGACGATGATGATCCCGGAGATCGCGTTGGTCACCGACATCAGCGGGGTGTGCAGCGCGTGGTGCACGTTGCCGATCACGTAGTAGCCGATCACGATCGCCAGCGCGAAGACCGTCAGGTGCACCTGCAGCGCGGCCGGTGACAGGGCGATCAGCGCGAACAGCGCCGCGGCCGCCGCGAACGTCAAGCCGAGCCGGCGCGCGTTAGACATCGGCTCCTTGGCCGGTTTGGCCTCGACCGCGGCGGCAGGGGCCGCCGCCGGCGCCGCCGACACCTGCACCGGCGGAGGCGGCCAGGTGACTTCACCGTCGCGAACGACGGTCATCGAGCGCTGGACGACGTCCTCGAAGTCCAGGGTGAGTTGCCCGTCCTTCTCCGGGGTGAGCAGCTTGAGCAGGTGGACCAGGTTGGTGCCGTACAGCTGGGAGGCGGTGGCGGGCAGCCGGCCGGCCAGGTCGGTGTAGCCGATGATCGTCACGTTGTTGTCGGTGATGACGGCCTGATCCTTGACGGTGCCCTCGACATTGCCGCCGTTGGCCGCGGCCATGTCGACGATCACGCTGCCCGGCTTCATCGACGCCACCATCTCGGCGGTGATGATGCGCGGCGCCGGCTTTCCGGGGATCAGCGCCGTCGTGATGATGATGTCGACGTCCTTGCACTGTTCGGCATAGAGCGCGGCCTCGCGGGCCTTGTAGTCCTCGCCCATCTCCTTGGCGTAGCCGGTCTTGGAAATCTCAGCGACCTCGGCCGCCGGGTCGACGGACAGGTACTCCCCGCCCAGTGAGCGGACCTGATCGGCGACCTCGGGCCGCGGGTCGGTGGCCTTCACGATCGCGCCGAGGCTGCCCGCCGCACCGATGGCGGCCAGCCCGGCCACCCCCGCGCCGACGACGAGCACCTTGGCAGGCGGCACCTTGCCCGCCGCGGTCACCTGACCGGTGAAGAACCGTCCGAAGCTGTGCGCAGCCTCGACGACCGCGCGGTAGCCCGCGATGTTGGCCATCGACGACAGCACGTCCAGCGACTGCGCCCGCGAAATGCGCGGGACGGCGTCCATCGCCAGCGCTGTGATCGGGCGTGTGGACAGCTTCTCCACCAGGTCCGGGTTCAGCGCCGGAGAGATGAGGCTGACCACCGTCGCACCGTCGCGTACTGCGGCGATCTCGCTATCGGTCGGTGCGTTGACCTTGAGCACGATCTCGGCACCCCATGGGTCACCGATGCTGGCGCCCGCCTCGACGTAGGCGTCGTCGGCGAAGCTGGAAGCGGCGCCTGCACCCGACTCGACGACGACGGAATAGCCCAGCTTGATCAGCTGCCCGACGGTCTGCGGCGTGGCGGCGACGCGCGTCTCACCCGCGTGGGATTCGCGCGGTATCCCAATGATCATCCGGGAGAGTCTGCCATCTGTCTTCTGGCGACCAAATTCCCCTCCGACCGTCAGCGGTAGGAGGGGACGAAATCAGCCAAGCGCTACCGCGGGCTCACACCGGGGGGTAGGCCGGGGGTGGGTAGACGCCGCGCAGGATCCAGGCGAACCAGGCCGCTCCGTACTCCAGCTCGTCGCTCGCGTCATAGTCCGGGTTCGGATCCACGTGATCACCTCTCGAGTGCGGCTGGTTGTGGCGTAAGTCTAGACCCGTTGCCGGTGTCGGCGATAGCCCGAGCACATAAACTAGCCAACCAGTTGATTGATGCCCCGGACACCTTCCGGGCCTGCATATAGTGAGTCGCCATGTCCGTTACGTCACCTGCGACACCGCCTGATCGCGCGGGCGGTTCATCGGGCAACGGGATGTCCCGGCGCGAAGAACTGTTGGCGGTCGCCACCAAGCTGTTCGCCGCACGCGGCTATCACGGCACCCGAATGGACGACGTGGCCGACGCGGTCGGGCTCAACAAGGCCACCGTGTACCACTACTACGCCAGCAAGTCGCTGATCCTCTACGACATCTACAAAGGCGCCGCCGACTTCACCGTCGACGCCGTGCATGACGACCCCAGCGCATCGGCGCGCGAGACGATCTACCACTTCACCCGCAGGCTCCTCGTCGGCATCGCCAGTGACATCGAACGCGCCGCGGTGTACTTCCAGGAGGGCCCCTACATCACCGAGTGGTTCACCGAAGACCAGGTGGCTTACATCCGCCAGGCCGAGGCGCAGGTCTACGAGCACATCCGCGACGTGATCGACCGCGGTATCGAAAGCGGCGAGTTCTATGACTGCGACTCGCACGTGCTCGCCCTCGGCTACATCGGGATGACGCTCGGTGCGTACCGCTGGCTGCGGCCCCAAGGCCGGCGCACCGCCGGCGAGATCGCCGTCGAGTTCAGCACGGCGCTACTGCGCGGGCTGATCCGCGACGAGACCGTGCGGGTGGAATCACCGCTGGGCATCGACCTACCGAACACCGAGAATGCGGGGCAGGCTCAATCATGAAATCCACCCTGCTGTCCCGACGTGACCTCGACTTCCTGCTGTTCGAGTGGCTGCGCGTCGACGAGCTGACCAAGCGCCCCAGGTTCGCCGAGCACTCCCGCGACACGTTCGACGGCGCGCTGGACCTGTGCGAGCAGTTGGCCACCCGCTACTTCGCGAACCACAACAAGACCAGCGACGCCAACGAGCCCAGCTTCGACGGCGAGAAGGTCACCGTCATCGACGAGGTCAAACAGGCCTGGGACGCATTCGCCGACGCCGATCTGCTCGGCATGTCGATGGACAACGAACGCGGCGGCGCCCAACTCCCAATCGCCGTGGCCGAAGCCGGCTTCGCCTGGTTCGCCGCCGGTAACATCGCCACCGCCGGCTACCTCATGCTCACCATCGCCAACGCCAACCTGGTCAGCCGGTTCGGCACCGCCGAGCAGATCGACAACTTCTTCGAACCGATGCTGGCCGGCCGGTTCTCGGGCACGATGGCGCTCTCGGAAACCCAGGCCGGGTCGTCGCTGGCCGATATCACCACGCGGGCAGAACCACAGGACGACGGCAGCTACCGGCTGTTCGGATCCAAAATGTGGATCTCGGGCGGGGACCACGAGTTGACCGACAACATCGTCCATCTGGTGCTCGCCAAGGTTCCCGGCGGCCCGCCGGGCACCAAGGGCATCTCGCTGTTCATCGTGCCCAAATTCCTGATCGACGCGGACGGCTCGATCGGCGAGCGCAACGACGTGGCGCTGGCCGGGCTGAACCACAAGATGGGCCAGCGCGGCATCACCAATACGTTGCTCAACTTCGGCGAGGGCAAGTTCACCCCCGGCGGAAGGCCCGGCGCCGTCGGCTATCTGGTCGGCGAAGAGCACCGCGGCATCGTCTACATGTTCACGATGATGAACGAGGCCCGGCTGCTGGTCGGGATGGCCGCCGTCGCTCTCGGGTACACCGGGTACCTCAAATCGCTGCAGTACGCGCGCGAGCGTCCACAGGGCCGCGCGCTGACCGCCAACGACCCCACGGCGCCGCAGATCCCCATCGTCGAGCACGCCGACGTCAAGCGAATGCTGTTGGCGCAGAAGGCCTATGTCGAAGGCGGGATGGCGCTGCAGCTGTACTGCGCCAGGCTCATGGACCTGATGCACAGCGCCGAGACCGACGAGGAGCGCGACGCCAACTCGCTGTTGCTCGACCTGCTCACCCCGGTCGGCAAGAGCTGGCCGTCGCAGTGGTGCGTGGAAGCCAACAGCCTGGCCATCCAGGTGCACGGCGGTTACGGCTACACCCGCGAGTACGACGTCGAACAGCACTACCGCGACAACCGGCTCAACCCCATCCACGAGGGGACCCACGGCATCCAGAGCCTGGATCTGTTGGGCCGCAAGGTGACTGCGCGCGGTGGCGCCGCGCTCGGTGCGCTGGGCGCCGTCCTCGGCCGGTCGGTGGCCACCGCCGGTGAACTCGGCGGCGAGATCGCCGAGCACGCCGCTGCGTTGGAGGTCAGCTGGCAACGCCTCGTGGCGGTCACCACGGCGATGTTCGGCTCCGGTGACATCGAAGCCGCGATGGCCAACAGCGTGGTCTACCTCGAGGCGTTCGGCCACATCGTGGTGGCGTGGATGTGGCTGGAGCAGCTGATCGCCGCGCACGGCCGCGACGGCGACTTCTATGACGGCAAGCGCGCCGCGGGCCGCTACTTCTTCCGCTACGAGCTGCCCAAGACCGCACCGCAACTGGATCTGCTGGAAAGCCTGGACCGCACCACGCTGGACATGCGCGAAGCCTGGTTCTAGTCGAAGAGGACGACCTGACGCACCGCGGCGCCGTCGGCCAGCGCGTCCATCCCCGCGTTGACGTCGGCCAGCGCGATGGTCGACGACACCAGCGACTCCACCGGCAGCCGCCCGTCGCGCCACAGCCCCACGAAGTGCGGTATCTCCCGCGCCGGCACCGCCGAGCCGAGGTAGCTGCCGATCAGTGAGCGACCTTCGGCGACGAAACCCAACGGCGACAACGACATCCGCGCATCCGGGGCGGGCAGGCCGACGGTGACGGTGCGCCCGCCCGGCGCCGTCAACGCGATCGCGGTCTGCACCGCCGCGGCATGTCCGACGGCCTCGATCACCACCGCGGCCTTGATACCGCCGTCGAGCGCCTCCTGCGGCGTGTACGCGTCATGCACGCCGAGGTCGCGGGCCCGCGCCAGCTTGTCGGGCAGCCGGTCGACGCCGACGACGCGGACGTCGGCGTGCGCCAGCGCGGTGAGCACCGCGGCCATCCCGACCCCGCCGAGACCCACCACGGCCACCGTGTCGCCTGCACGGGGGCGGCCGGCGTTGAGCACGGCGCCGCCGCCGGTCAGCACCGCACAACCCAAAAGCGACGCGACCACCGGCGGCACATCGGACTCCACGGGCACCACCGAACGGCGGTCCACGACCGCGTGCGTGGCGAACCCCGAGACGCCGAGGTGATGGTGCACCGGTTGGCCGTCGCGGCTCAGCCGTCGCGCACCGGTCATCAAGGTGCCCGCGTTGTTGGCCGCGCTGCCGCGCACGCACGGCGTCAACCCGTCGGTGGCGCAGGCCGCGCACTGCCCGCAGCGCGGCAGGAACGTCATCACGACCCTGGCGCCGGCGTCGACGTCGGACACCCCGGTGCCGACGTGCTCGACGATCCCGGCGGCTTCGTGGCCCAACAACATCGGCACCGGCCGCACCCGGCTGCCGTCGACCACGGAAAGATCCGAATGACACAGCCCCGCCGCCTCGATGCGCACCAGCAGCTCGTTGTCACCCGGCGCCGCCAGTTCCAGCTCGCCCACCGATAGCGGACGCGACTCGGCGTACGGCCGGGGCCGACTGATCTCCTCCAGCACTGCGCCGCGGATTCTCATGGCTACCAGCCTGCCGCGGCTGACACACTGCTGCCATGAGCAGTGCTGAGCCGCCGCCGAGTGCCCGCGACTTCCCGGTGCACTGGCCAGCGTCGACGCGGTGGATGGACAACGACATGTTCGGCCACCTCAACAACGCGGTGTACTACGGGCTGTTCGACACGGCGATCAACGGCTGGATCAACACCACCTGCCGGATCGACCCGGTGACGGCGCCCTGGCTCGGCGTGGTGGCCGAGTCCGGCTGCCGCTACTTCTCCGAGCTGAAATTCCCCGACCCGTTGACGGTCGGCCTCGCGGTGACCCGGTTGGGCACCAGCAGCGTCACCTACCGGTTGGGGCTATGGCGGTCCAACGGGCCGGTCGCCGCGGTGGGGCGCTGGGTGCACGTCTATGTCGACCGGGCCGGCCGCAGGCCGGTGCCGATACCCGAGCCGATCCGCGCACTGCTGGAAACGGCACGCACGGAATAGTCGGACGACGATCAAGCGGCGAGGCACGAGCCGCGTTGAGGAGTTCGACCAATCAGGAATAGTCGATATGCTCGACGAATGCCGCTCGTGAGCAAGACCGTCGAGGTGTCGGCGCCCGCCGAAGCGATCATGGGGATCGTCGTCGACTTCGAGTCGTATCCGGAATGGAACCCCGAGATCAAGGGCTGCTGGGTGCTTGCCCGCTACGACGACGGCAGACCGAGTCAGCTGCGCCTCGACGTCGTCGTGCAGGGGCAGTCGGGCACCTTCATCACCGCGGTGTACTACCCGGGCGACAACCAGATCTACACGGTGCTGCAGCAGGGTGACCACTTCGAGAAACAGGAGCAGAAGTTCTCGGTGGTGCCGATCGGGTCGACAGCGCTGCTGACCGTCGACCTCGACGTCGAGACCAAGCTCGCAATCCCCAAGACGATGGTCAAGAAGGCGATCGCCGACACTCTCGACTATCTGGCCGACAACCTCAAGGCCCGCGCCGAGCAGCTCGCCGCCACGTAGGACCCGGGGTGGGGCGGCTCAGCTCCACAGCCCCGATTCCTCCAGCCGCGCGATCAGCCGCTGCGCGCCGTCGGTGAATTCGCCTCCGGTCAGCCGGACGACGCTGGCGGCGTCGCGTCTGCGCAGCGCGGCGATGAGCTCGGTGTGCCGGGCCACCGCTGACGCGCCCCAGCCCGGATCGCGGGTGTAGACCCGGCCCGGCAGATAGCGGGCGACGTGCAGCAGGAACCACGCCAGCTTGAGCCGCCCGGCGGCCAGGTTGAACGCCCGGTGGAACGCGAACTCGGCGGCCGAGATCTCCTTGGCGTCGCCCTGCTCGATCGCGGCGGCCAGGGCGTCGTTGAGCTCCTCGAGCTCGTCGATCTGCGCGTCGGTGATGCGTTCGGCGACCGTCGCGGCCAGCTCCTTGGCGATCGTGCCCTGCAGCCAGAAGATGTCCTCGACGTCGGAACGCGTCAGCGGGACGACCACATGTCCGCGGTGCGGTTCCAGCTGCACCATGCCTTCCCCGCGCAGGGTGCGCAGTGCTTCTCGCACCGGAGTGATGCTGACGCCCAGCCGAGCGGCGGTCTCGTCGAGCCGGATGTAGGTGCCCGAGCGCAGCGCTCCGGTCATGATTTCGGCGCGGAGTCGGCCGGCGACCTCGTCGGACAGCTGTTCGCGACGCATCCCGCGGTGAGGCCCCCGGAACGGGGTGGCGGGTGCGTTCACTATCGTCTCCGGTCATCAAGGCGAGGACTTGTCCCTGCGCCGCCGAGGCCATAGTGTGACCGGGGCAACACCAATGTTTGATCAAATATCAACGCTGCGCAACCCAGAGATGGAGCAGATGCTGTTGACCTCGTCCCCGATGCCGGACCAGACGGAGCAGCCGTACCTGGCGCGCAGGCAGAACTGGACCAATCAGCTCGCCCGCCACGCACTGATGCAGCCCGACGGCGTCGCGCTGCGCTTCCTCGGTCGCACCACCACCTGGCGTGAACTCGACGAGCGCGTCACCAACCTCGCGGGCGCGCTGAGCCGGCGCGGGGTGGGCTTCGGTGACCGGGTGCTGATCCTCATGCTCAACCGCGCCGAGTTCATCGAGTCGTTCCTCGCGGTCAACAAGCTCGGCGCGATCGCCGTCCCGGTCAACTTCCGGATGACCCCGCCCGAGATCGCGTATCTGGTCAGCGACTGTCAGGCCAACGTGGTCATCACCGAGGAGGTGCTCGCCAACGTCGCGACCGCGGTCCGTGACCTGGACGCGACGCTGACCACCGTGATCGTCGCCGGCGGTGCGACCGACCAGAACGTGCTCGGCTACGACGACCTGATCGCCGAGGGCGGTAGAGCCGCAGAGACCCCCGAAGTTCCAGATATCCCCAACGACTCGCCCGCGCTGATCATGTACACCTCGGGCACCACCGGCCGTCCGAAGGGCGCGGTGCTCACCCACACCAACATCGCCGGGCAGGCGCTGACGTTTCTGTTCACCAACGGCGCCGACATCAACAACGACGTCGGATTCATCGGCGTCCCGCTGTTCCACATCGCCGGTATCGGCAACATGATCCCCGGGCTGCTGCTGGGACGGCCGACGGTCGTCTATCCGCTGGGCGCATTCGATCCCGGCGCGCTGCTCGACGTGCTCGAGGCCGAGCGGGTGACGGGGATCTTCCTGGTACCCGCACAGTGGCAGGCGGTGTGTGCCGAACAGCAAGCCCGGCCCCGCCAACTGCAGTTGCGTGTGCTGTCGTGGGGTGCGGCGCCGGCCTCGGACACGTTGCTGCGCACCATGTCCGAGACCTTCCCCGGCTCGCAGATCCTTGCGGCGTTCGGCCAGACCGAGATGTCGCCGGTGACATGCATGTTGTTGGGCGACGACGCGGTCCGCAAGCTCGGCTCAGTCGGCAAGGTGATCCCGACCGTCGCCGCGCGCGTCGTCGACGACGAGATGAACGACGTGCCGATCGGCGAGGTGGGTGAGATCGTCTACCGGGCGCCGACTCTGATGGCCGGCTACTGGAACAACCCGAAAGCCACCGCCGAGGCGTTCGCCGGCGGGTGGTTCCACTCCGGCGACCTGGTTCGCCAGGACGAGGAAGGCTACATCTGGGTCGTCGACCGCAAGAAGGACATGATCATCTCCGGCGGCGAGAACATCTACTGCGCGGAGGTCGAGAACGCGCTCGCCGGCCACCCGGCTATCGCCGAGGTGGCGGTGATCGGCCGCGCGGACGAGAAGTGGGGCGAGGTGCCCGTCGCGGTAGTGGCGCTCGGCCCCGACGCCGGCACCGATCTTGACCTGCGTGATCTCGATCGGTTCCTATCGGAACGGCTGGCCCGGTACAAGCACCCGAAGGCTCTCGAGGTGGTCGACGCGCTGCCGCGAAACCCGGCGGGGAAGGTGCTCAAAACCGAGTTGCGGACCCGCTTCGCGGCAGCCGGACCCACCGATGCCGGCGAAAGCCGTACTCCGCCAACAGTTTCTGCCGGGGCGCAAGAAGGCTAAAGAAATGAACAGAGGGTGGGCGACGCCGACGACGCGAATACTGCAGATGCCGTGCACGGCGCGGATGCGATCGGGTACAGTCCGGTGGTCTGCCTTACTACTGGCGAGTAAGGAGACGAAGGTCACAGGCACCAGGCTCGGGCAAGGAGGGCGCGTGCGACAGGCGCAGCTGTTGCGCCACGACAGTCGCGACTACGTCGTGGGAGGACACTGGTGACGGCCACAACCGGCATGACCGGTTATGTGCGTGAGCAGGTCAGGCCGGGTCTTGAGGCCGTTGGCGGCTTTGTCCGGATGTGCGTGCTCACCGGAAAGGCGCTGTTCAAGCCGCCGTTCCAGTGGCGCGAGTTCATTCTGCAGAGCTGGTTCCTCTGCCGGGTGGCGTTCCTGCCGACGCTGGCGGTCTCCATCCCGCTGACCGTGCTCCTGATCTTCACGCTGAACATCCTGCTCGCCGAATTCGGCGCCGCCGACGTCTCCGGAGCCGGTGCGGCGATCGGCGCCGTTACCCAGTTGGGTCCGCTGGTTACCGTGCTCGTGGTTGCCGGGGCCGGTTCGACGGCCATCTGCGCCGACCTCGGCGCCCGCACCATCCGCGAGGAGATCGACGCGCTGGAGGTGCTCGGCATCGACCCGATCCACCGCCTGGTCGTTCCCCGTGTGGTGGCCTCGACGTTCGTGGCGGTGTTGCTCAACGGTGCGGTCATCACCGTCGGGTTGGTCGGCGGCTTCATCTTCGGGGTGTACCTGCAGAACGTCTCGGCGGGCGCGTACGTCTCGACGTTGACGCTGATCACCGGGCTGCCCGAGGTGGTCATCTCGATCATCAAGGCAGGCACCTTCGGCCTGATCGCCGGCCTGGTCGGCTGCTACCGCGGCCTGACGGTCGCGGGCGGCGCCAAGGGCGTCGGCACCGCGGTCAACGAGACCCTGGTGCTCTGCGTCATCGCCCTGTTCGCAGTCAACGTGGTGCTGACCACGATCGGTGTCCGCTTCGGAACGGGGAACTGACGTGTCCACGACAACTGTCCTGCGTTCCCGGTTTCCGCGGGGGTACACCCGCACCCAGAACGTGGTCTCCGCGCCGGCCCGGTTTCTCGACAGTGTCGGGCACGTCGCCTGGTTCATCGTCACGGCGATCGGCTCGATCGGGCACGCGCTGCGCTACTACCGCAGGGAGACCCTGCGGCTGATCGCCGAGATCGGGATGGGCACCGGCGCGATGGCCGTCATCGGCGGCACCGTGGCCATCGTCGGCTTTGTGACGTTGTCCGGTTCGTCGCTGGTCGCGATCCAGGGCTTCGCCTCCCTCGGCAACATTGGCGTCGAAGCGTTCACCGGCTTCTTCGCGGCGCTGATCAACGTCCGCATCGCCGCGCCCGTCGTCGCGGGTCAGGCGCTGGCGGCCACCGTCGGCGCCGGCGCCACCGCCGAACTCGGTGCCATGCGCATCGCCGAGGAGATCGACGCGCTGGAGGTGATGGGCATCAAGTCCATCTCGTACCTGGTGTCGACGCGGATCATGGCCGGCTTCATCGTGATCATCCCGCTGTACGCGATGGCGATCATCATGAGCTTCCTGTCCGCGCAGGTGACCACGACGTTCTTCTACGGGCAGTCGATCGGCACCTACGAGCACTACTTCCGCACATTCCTGCGGCCCGACGATGTGTTCTGGTCGTTCATCCAGGCGGTGATCATCTCCGTCATCGTGATGATCAACCACTGCTACTACGGATACTTCGCCAGCGGCGGTCCGGTGGGCGTCGGCGAGGCCGTCGGCCGATCGATGCGGGCATCGCTGGTCGCGATCGTTGTTGTGGTCCTGTTGGCCTCGTTGGCGCTCTACGGCGTCGACCCGAACTTCAACTTGACGGTGTAGCCGCGATGACCGCACCTTTGAACGCACCCCGGACCCCGCCGTACAAGCTGGCGGGGCTGGTACTGGTGGTGTTGTCCATCGTCGCCCTGGTCCTGGTGTACCTCCAGTTCCGCGGTGACTTCCTGCCCCGCACACAGCTGACCGTGATCTCCGCGCGTGCGGGCCTGTCGATGGACCCCGGCGCCAAGGTCACCTACAACGGGGTGGAGATCGGCCGGGTCACCGGGGTCGACGCGGTCACCGTCGGCGACGAACCGCAGGCGAAGATCACCCTCGACGTCGACCCCAAGTACCTCGACCTGATACCGAAGAACGTCGACGCCAGCATCGACGCCACCACCGTTTTCGGCAACAAGTACATCAACTTCTCCGCGCCGAAAAACCCCACCAAGGAACGGATCACGTCAGCCGACGTCATCGACGTGACGTCGGTGACCACCGAGTTCAACACCCTCTTCGAGACAGTTGTCGAGATCTCCCAGCAGGTCGACCCGATCAAGCTGAACCAGACGCTGGCGGCCACCGCGGAAGCCCTCGACGGGCTCGGTGACCGGTTCGGGCAGTCGATCATCCACGGCAACGAAATCTTGTCCGATATCAACCCGCGGATGCCCGAGATCGCCGAGGACAACCGGTTGCTCGCCGACCTCGGCGAGGTGTACGCCACCGCGGCGCCCGACCTGTTCGACGGTCTGGAGAACGCGGTGACCACCGCGCAGACGCTCAACGAGCAGCAGGGCAACATCGACCAGGCGTTGATGGCCGCGATCGGCTTCGGCAACACCGGCGGCGACATCTTCGAACGCGGCGGTCCGTATCTGGTGCGCGGCGCCGAGGACCTCATCGTGGCCTCGGAGATCCTCGACGAGTACAGCCCGGCGCTGTACTGCACGATCCGCAACTACCACGATTCGGAACCCAAGGTGGCGGCATCGCTGGGCGGCAACGGCTACTCCCTACGGACGATGTCGTGGCTGATGGGCGCCGCCAACCCGTACGTGTACCCGGACAACCTGCCGCGGGTGAACGCCAGCGGCGGTCCGGAAGGTCGCCCGGGCTGCTGGCAGCCGATCACCCATGACCTGTGGCCCGCGCCGTATCTGGTGATGGACAGCGGCGCCTCGATTGCGCCGTACAACCACTTCGAATTGGGCCAGCCGATCCTGATCGAGTACGTCTGGGGACGCCAGATTGGGGAGAACACGATCAACCCATGAGAATTACCGGTACCGCCGTCAAACTCGGCGTCTTCTCGCTGGTGCTACTGCTGTTCACCGCGATGATCATCGTGGTGTTCGGGCAGATGCGCTTCGACCGCACCACTGGGTATACGGCGATCTTCTCCAACGCCAGCGGGTTGCGCGAAGGCCAGTTCGTCCGCGCCTCGGGTGTGGAAGTCGGCAAGGTCGAAAGCGTCAAGCTGATCAACGGCGGCTCCCAGGTGGAGGTCGGCTTCAACGTCGACCGCTCGCTGCCGCTGTTCGAGGGCACCACCGCGTCGATCCGCTACCTGAACCTGATCGGCGACCGCTTCATGGAACTCAAGCGCGGCGACAGTGACGAGCGGATGCCCAGCGGCGGCACGATACCCCTCGAGCGCACTGAACCCGCACTGGACCTGGACGCGCTGATCGGCGGGTTTCGCCCGGTGTTCCGGGCGCTGGACCCCGACAAGGTCAACAACATCGCTCAGTCGATCATCACCGTCTTCCAGGGTCAGGGCGGCACCATCAACGACATCCTCGACCAGACCGCGTCGCTGACGTCGGCGCTGGCCGACCGGGACCAGGCGATCGGCGAGGTGATCCGCAACCTCAACACGGTGCTGGACACCACGGTGCGCCATCAGCAACAGTTCGACGAGACCGTGCAGGATTTCGAGACGCTGATCACGGGGCTGAAGAACCGGGCCGATCCGATCGCCACGTCCGTCGCGGGTATCAGCGACGCGGCAGGCACGGTCGCCGATCTGCTCGCCGACAACCGCCCGCTGCTGCAGAGCACGATCGGCCACCTGGAGAACGTTCAGCAGCCGCTGGTCGACCAGCGCGACGGCCTCAACGATCTGCTGGTCAGGCTGCCCACCGCGTTCAAGATCATCGGGCGCGCGGGCGGCATCTACGGTGACTTCTTCAACTTCTACGCCTGCGACATCTCGATTCGGATGAACGGGCTGCAACCCGGCGGGCCGGTGCGGACCGTCAAACTCTTCAGCCAACCGTCGGGTA
This sequence comes from Mycolicibacterium sp. XJ879, assembly GCF_053483935.1. Taxonomy (NCBI): domain Bacteria; kingdom Bacillati; phylum Actinomycetota; class Actinomycetes; order Mycobacteriales; family Mycobacteriaceae; genus Mycobacterium; species Mycolicibacterium sp. XJ879. Next base: position 50,246 of record NZ_JBEFTH010000002.1, on the reverse strand, counting down.
GGTGCACGCCACAATGAGAACCCTGGAGGGATCGAACCGGGTCCGAAACGGGTTGATGGGCATCATCATCCTGGTCTTGGTCATCGGTGTGGGACAAAGCTTCGCCAGCGTGCCGATGCTGTTCGCGACGCCGACCTACTACGCCTACTTCTCCGACACCGGCGGTCTGACCAACGGTGACAAGGTCCGCATCGCCGGCGTCGACGTCGGCCGGGTGCGCAGCATGGACATCGAGGGCGACAAGGTCAAGATCGGATACTCGCTGGGCGGTACGCAGATCGGCACCGACAGCCGCGCGGCCATCCGCACCGACACCATCCTGGGCCGACGCAACATCGAGATCGAGCCACGCGGGTCTGATCCGCTGCGCGCCAACGGCGCCCTCCCGCTCGGCCAGACCACCACGCCGTACCAGATCTACGACGCATTCTTCGACGTGACAAAGGCGGCCTCCGAGTGGGACACCGAAACCGTCAGGCGATCGCTGAACGTGTTGTCGGAGACCATTGACCAGACCTACCCGCACCTGAGCGCGGCGCTCGACGGGGTGGCACGGTTCTCCGAGACCATCGGCAAACGCGACGACGACGTCAAGAAGCTGTTGGCCAACGCCAACAAAATCGCCGGGGTGCTCGGCAACCGCAGCGAGCAGGTCAACCAGTTGCTGGTCAACGCCCAGACCCTGCTCGGCGCGATCAACGAGCGCAGTTACGCCGTCGGTGCCCTGCTGGAGCGGGTCAGCGCGTTCTCCGACCAGCTCAAGGGCTTCATCGACGACAACCCGAACCTCAACCGCGTCCTCGAACAACTCCGCGTGGTCAGCGACGTGTTGCGGGAACGCCAATACGACCTGATGGACACGCTCACCACGATCGCCAGCTTCGTGGCGTCGCTGGGTGAGGCCGTAGCCTCCGGCCCGTACTTCAAGGTGATGCTGGTGAACCTGTTGCCGGGGCAGATCCTGCAGCCGTTCATCGACTCGGCGTTCAAGAAGCGCGGCATCGATCCGCAGAAGTTCTGGCGCGATGCGGGGCTGCCGGCCTGGCGGTTCCCGGATCCCAACGCGCAGGGCTTCGACAACGGCGCCCCGCCACCGGGACCCGCCGTGCTGGAAGGCACACCCGAACATCCCGGACCCGGCGTGCTCAAGGGCCATCCGTGCTCGTACACGCCGCCGGCCGACGGCCTGCCGCGGCCGGAGGACCCGCTGCCGTGTGCGGACCTGACGACCGGTCCGTTCGGCGGCCCAGCCTACGGTCCGATCGACGTGGTCACCTCCGACCCGAACGTGCACGGACCGCAGCCGTCGCCGGGTGTGCCGGCCGCGGCGATCCCGGGCCAGACGCCGCCACCCGTGCCGGGCGCGCACGGCCAGCCGGCCGCCGGACCGCCCGGCGCCCGCACCGTGCCGGTGGGGCAGGACCCTTCGCAGCCGCCATTACCCGCGGACTTCACCCCTGGCATCGCGCCGTTGCCGCCTGCGCTACCCGCACCGCCGGCGCCGGGACCGGGGCAGCAGTTGGCGCCTGCCGGGCAGCCGCCACTACCGGGCAATCCACCGTTCCTTCCGCCGGGCTCACAGGGATAGGGGGCTAAGCGATGTCAACTATCTTCAACGTCCGAAACCTGCGGCTACCCCAGGTTTCTCGTGCCGCGGTGATCATCGGCGTGCTGGTCGTGGTGCTCGCGGTGGTGGCGGCCATCGTCGGGTACAACCTGTACCGCAAGCTGACCACCAACACCGTTGTCGCCTATTTCACCGACACGCTGGCGCTGTACCCCGGCGACAAGGTGCAGATCATGGGCGTCAAGGTCGGTTCGATCGACAGCATCGAACCGGCCGGCGACAAGATGAAGGTCACCTTCCACTACGACAACAAGTTCAAGGTGCCCGCCAACGCCACCGCGTCGATCCTGAACCCGAGCCTGGTCGCGTCGCGCACCATCCAGCTCGCCCCGCCCTACACCGGTGGGCCGGTGATGGAGGACAACACCGTCATCCCGCTGGAGCGCACCCAGGTGCCGGTCGAGTACGACGAACTGCGTAACTCGATCAACCGGATCCTGACCGACCTGGGCCCGACACCCGAACAGCCGTCCGGTCCGTTCGGCGAAATCATCGAATCGGCCGCCGACGGTTTCGCGGGCAAGGGCGAGCAGCTCAACCGGACGCTCAACGGGTTGTCCGAAGCGCTGTTCGCGCTCAACGAAGGTCGCACCGACTTCTTCGGCGTGGTCAAGAGCCTGGCGATGTTCGTCAACGCGCTGCATCAAAGCGATCAGCAGTTCGTCGCGCTGAACAACGATCTGGCCGAGTTCACCAACGCGTTCACCAACACCGACCGCGAGGTGTCCAATGCGCTGCGCGACCTCAACGAACTGCTGACCACCACCCGGCAGTTCCTCGATGAGAACGCCGAGGTGCTGACGCACGACATCAACAACCTGTCGTCGGCCACCACGGCGATCCTGCAGCCCGAACCGCGCGACGGTTTGGAGACCGCGCTGCACGTGTTCCCGAACCTGGGGGCCAACCTGATGAACATCATCTCGCCGGTGACGGGCGGCGTGATGGGCATCCCGGTAATCAACAACTTCGCCAACCCGCTGCAGTTCGTGTGCAGTTCGATCCAGGCGGCCAGCCGGCTGGGTTATCAGGAATCGGCCGAGTTGTGCGCGCAGTACCTGGCGCCGATCCTCGATGCGATCAAGTTCAACTTCCCGCCGTTCGGGCTCAACCAGTTCTCCTCGGCGTTGACGTTGCCCAAGCAGGTCGCGTACTCCGAGCCGAGGTTGCAGCCGCCGGCGGGCTACAAGGACACCACGGTGCCGGGCATCTGGTCGCGTGACACGTTGTTCTCGCACGGCAACCACGAGCAGGGCTGGGTGGCCGCGCCGGGTATGCAGGGCGTGGACGTGCAGCCGTTCACCGCGAACATGATGACCCCGGAATGCCTCGCTGAACTGATGGGCGGGCCCGACTGCGTCATTCCGCCTGCGCCGCCCACCTTCGGTGGACCGCATCAGGCCGGGCCCCCGAACGCCTACACGGAGAACACGCCGCTGCCACCACCGTGGTACCCGCAGCCAGGGCCGCCGCCGGCACCGGCACCGGGAGTGATCCCGGGTGATCCGGGTGGCTCGCCGCTGGCCGGACCCGCGCCGGCGCCCAGCGGACCTGCGCCGGCGGCGCCGGCGGGACCCGCACTACCGGCAGAGGCAGGTGGGTGATGACCGCTCGCGCGAGGAACAGGGGTTCGGCAATGAGCGCTCGCAGGGTGAGCACGCTGATCCGCCGTGCGGTGGCGCTGGGTGCGATCGCGCTCGTGGTGAGCTCCTGCGGGTCTTGGAAGGGCATTGCGAACGTTCCGCTGCCCGGCGGTCCGGGAACGGGCGGGAACGCGTGGACGGTGTACGTGCAGATGCCGGACACCTTGGCGCTCAACGTCAACAGCCGGGTGCGTGTCGCCGATGTGTATGTGGGCCGGGTGCGTGCGATCGAGCTGAACAACTGGGTCGCGACGCTGACGCTGGATTTGGAGCCCAGCGTGGAGCTGCCGAAGAACGCGCTGGCCAAGATCGGTCAGACCAGCCTGCTGGGCTCGCAGCATGTGGAGCTGGAGCCGCCGCCGGATCCGTCGTCGGAACCGCTACGCGACGGTGACACGATCCCCCTGCAGAACGCGTCGGCGTATCCCACCACCGAACGGGTGCTGGCCAGCATCGCCACCATCCTGCGCGGCGGCGGGGTGCAGAACCTCGAGGTCATCCAGACCGAGATCAACAACGTGCTGACCGGCCGGGCCGACCAGATCCGGGAGTTCCTCAACAAGCTGGACACCTTCACCGACGAGCTCAACCAGCAGCGCCAGGACATCACGCGGGCCATCGACTCGACCGACCGGTTGTTGGCGATCGTGGCTCAGCGCAACAACACCCTGGACCGGGTGCTGACCGAGTTCCCGCCGCTGATCAAGCATTTCGCCGAGACCCGCGACCTGTTCGCCGACGCGGTCGAGGCGGTCGGGCGGATCAGCGTGGCCGCCGACGAGTCGTTGGGCCCGGCCAGCGACGACCTCAACACCAACCTGGCCAACCTGCAGCGGCCGCTGAGGGAGCTGGGTAAGGCGTCGCCGTACCTGCTGGGCGCGCTCAAGCTGATGCTCACCGCACCGTTCTCGATCGAGAACGTGCCGAAGGTGGTCCGCGGTGACTACCTCAACGTGTCGCTGATGGTCGACCTCACGCTGTCGGCCCTCGACAACGGCGTGCTGACCGGCACCGGGATTTCGGGCATGCTGCGCGCGCTCGAGCAGTCGTGGGGTCGCGACCCGGCGACGATGATCCCGGACGTGCGGTTCACCCCGAACCCGCACAACGCGCCGGGTGGACCGCTGGTGGAAAGGCATGAGTGAGCTGTGCTGACCAGATTCATCAAGATCCAGCTGGTGTTGTTCACCATCCTGACCGTCCTCGCCCTCGTGGTGCTGGGCTGGTATTACCTGCGGCTGCCTGCGCTGGTCGGGATCGGCCAGTACACGCTGCACGCCGAGTTGCCGCGTTCCGGTGGGTTGTACGCCACCGCCAACGTCACCTACCGCGGCACCCAGATCGGCAAGGTGACCGAGGTAGAGCCAACCGAGACCGGTGCGCGCGCCACGATGAGCATCGACGACCGCTACAGGATCCCGGCCGATGCGACGGCCAACGTGCATTCGGTGTCGGCGATCGGCGAGCAGTACCTGGACCTGGTGTCCACAGGTGACCCGGGCCAGTATCTACAGCCGGGCGCGACGATCACCGAGAGCACGGTGCCCAGCGAGGTCGGTCCGGCACTGGACGCGGCCAACGAGGGCCTGGCCGTGCTGCCGAAGGAGAAGATCGACACCCTGCTCACCGAGACGTCGAAGGCCGTCGGCGGGTTGGGCCCTGCGCTGCAGCGCCTGGTCGATTCGACGTCCAGCCTTGCGGCGGGCTTCCAGGAGCACCTGCCCCAGGTCGACGACATCATCGTCAACGCGCGCCCCATCCTGGACAGCCAAGTGCAGTCGGGCGACAACATCGCGCAGTGGTCGCGCAACCTCAATGTGATCGCGGCGCAGGCCGCCCAGGAGGATGCGGCGTTGCGCAGCGGTCTGCAGCAGGCGCCGCCGACGCTGGATCAGGTCAGCGCGGTGTTCGGTGCCGTGCAGGAGTCGCTGCCGCAGACCTTGGCGAACCTGTCGGTGGTCATCGACATGCTCAAGCGCTACCACAAGGGCCTGGAGCAGACGCTGGTGATCCTCCCCCAGGGGGCCGCGGCCACCCAGGCCGGCACGTTGTTCGAGGACCTGGGCCAGCTGCCGCTGGCACTGTCCATCAACCAGCCGCCGCCGTGTCTGACCGGCTTCCTGCCCGCATCGGAATGGCGTTCGCCCGCCGACACCAGCATGGAGCCGCTCCCCAAGGGCACCTACTGCAAGATCCCGAAGGACTACCAGGGCAACGTCGTTCGTGGCGCGCGCAACTATCCATGCGTCGACGTGCCGGGCAAGCGCGCAGCGACGCCGATGGAATGCCGCAGCGATCAACCCTACGTGCCGTTGGGCACCAACCCGTGGTACGGCGACCCCAACCAGGTGTTGTCGTGCCCGGCTCCCGGCGCGCGCTGCGATCAGGGCGTCAACCCCGGTTTCGTCGTTCCCGCGCCATCGGTCAACAGCGGCGTCAACCCGATGCCGGCCAGCGAACTGCCGCCGGCATTGTCGACGGCGCCGGTCAGCGATCCGCTGAGCCCCCCGGGACAGGGCACCGTCAGCTGCAGTGGACAGCAACCCAACCCCTGCATCTACACTCCGGCACCAGGGCCACCCGGCTCCACGGCGGTGTACAGCCCGACCAGCGGCCAGGTGGTCGGACCCGATGGCGTCAGGTACAACGTCAGCAACTCGAGTAACCCAGGAGACGACGGATGGAAGGAGATGCTGGCACCCGCCAGCTGAACCCCACCGATGCTGATGCTGTGCCGGAGGATGCTTCCGCAAAGCGCGACGATGCGCGTCCCGAGCCCGACGAGTCGTTAGCAGTATCCACAGAAGAACAGGCCGAAAGTTCACCCGACCAGCGCCGCGCACCGCGGCTGGGTCGCGGCTGGGCGGTAGGTATCTGCGCGACGTTGGTGCTGCTGGCAGCCGCCGGCGGGGTCGGCGGCTATCTGGCGCTGAAGGCCAACCAACAAAGCGAGGCGACCGCACGTGCGGAGGCGGCTGCCCTGCAGGCCGCGAAAGACTGCGTGGCGGCGACGCACGCACCCGACACCGAGGCGATGAGCGCGGCACAGACCAAGATCATCGAATGTTCGACGGGTGACTTCGCCGTGCAGGCCTCGCTGTACAGCGGGGTGCTGGTCGACGCCTACCAAGCGGCCGACGTTCAGGTGCAGGTGTCCGATATGCGCGCGGCGGTCGAAAAGCACAACGCCGACGGCTCCTTCGACGTCCTGGTCGCGGTGCGGGTCCAGGTGACCAACTCCGACACCGAAGACCAGGAACAGGGGTACCGGCTGCGCGTCCAGATGGCGCCCGACGAGGGCACCTACAAAGTCGCCAGGCTGGACCAGGTCACCTCGTGACGCCACCGACCATGACGCTCGACATCGCTACCGACATCCCGGCCACCGACGAGGTGGTGCCGCCGCTGGCGTCGTGGCCCGCGCGGGCCGGTGCCTTCGCCGTCGACGTGCTGGTGGGACTCGGCGTGCTCGCGACGCTGGCGTTGGTGGCGTGGACGGCCCCGCTGCGGGGCTGGCTGTGGTGGGTGTTCACGGTGACGGCGGCGATCGTGGTGCTGGCGATGGCCGTGAACCGGCTGGTGTTACCCGCGGTCAAGGGATTCAGCCTGGGGCGCGCACTGTTCGGCATCGCCGTGGTGAACCGGACCGGATCGCCGGTCGGGGTGTGGCGGCTGCTGGTGCGCGACCTGGCGCACCTGCTGGACACCGCGGCATTGTTCATCGGCTGGTTGTGGCCGCTGTGGGACAGGCGCCGGCGCACGTTCGCCGATCTGCTGGTTCGCACCGAAGTGCACCGGGTCGAATCAGGGCCCCGCGACGTGCGCCGGCTCACCGCGATGGTGTTGATCGCGGCGGCGCTGTTGTCGGCGGCGGCGGTAGCGTTGAGCGCTCTGGTGGTGTACCGCCACGACCGCGCGATCGAGACCGCGCGCGTGCAGATCGCCGAGCAGGGGCCACGCATCGTCGAGCAGATGCTGACCTACAAGAAGGACACCCTGCAGCAGGACTTCGCCCACGCCCAGTCCCTGACTACCGAGTCCTACCGCGAGCAGCTGATCGCCCAGCAGCAGGCGGTTCAGAACGCCGGGGTGACGTCAAACGAGTACTGGGCTGTCAGCAGCGCGGTGCTGCCAAATCCACCCGTCACCCCCGACAGCGCGTCGATGCTGCTGGCGATGCAGGGCCAGCGTGGTGACGACCCGAACAACCTGAAGTTCATCACCGCGACCGTGCGGGTGAACTTCGAGAAGACCGACGGGCAGTGGCGCGTCGCCGATCTGACGGTACTCAAGAGACCGCTGATGAACCCGGAAGGCCAATGAGCCCGCGCCGCCGTATCGACGCCGCCGAACCCGACTTCTTCGAGGTGACGCCGAAGGCTCCGCGCCGCTGGGGACTGCCGGTGATCGCCACGGTGGCGTCGCTGTTGATGGTCGCCGCGATCACGCTCGGCACGCTGATGCTGATCAACCATGAGGCGGACCGCCGGACGGCGGTCAAGGATGCGATGGCGCTGGGCTATGTGCGCGAGTTCATGACCGACTACACCTCGCTGGATCCGTTCCACGCCAACGCATATGTGGACCGAATCCTCGCCGAGGGCACCGGTGAGTTCGCGTCGATGTTCAACGAGAAGAAGAACGCGATTCTGGTCCAGGTGGCGCGCCAGGAGCCGACCACCGGCACCGTGGTGGAGGCCGGGGTGCAGCGCTGGAACGACGACGGCAGCGCCGACGTGCTCGTCGCGACGACGGTCACTTCCAAGTCCCCGGACGGCACGCAGACTTATGAGAGCGGAAGTCGTTGGATCGCAACGACTGTCCAGGAAGGAGAGCAGTGGAAGATCAGCCAGCTGATTCAGGTGATCTGACCGCCGCCGAGGATGCCAAGGACGCCGAGCCGTCGGCGCCCGCCGGTCGGCGCCGCTGGTTCTCCTTGCGTCGTGGTAGGAAAACCACTGGGGCCGAGGACGTTACCGAGCAGGATCAGAGCGTCGAGCCGGAGCAGCCCAAGCCGGTGCCGCGCGGTAAGGCGGCCCGCACCAGCAAGTCGGAAATCACGGAGCCGGAGGTTTCAGAGCAGGACGCGGTCGCCGACGAAGCGCCCGAAACCGAGATGAACGAGGAGCCTGAGGAGCCTGAGGAACAACCGGTACTCGTTGCGCACCGGCCCGCGGGTAGGCGGTTGGCGATCGCCGCGATCGTTGCCGCTGTGCTGTTCGTCGGCGCCGCAGGCTTCGCCGCCGCGATGGTGCAGCCGCATCTGTCCGAACGGGCGACCGTGCAGATCAAACTCGACGTGGCGCGAACCGCCGCCGACGCGATCACCACGCTGTGGACCTACACGCCCGAAGACATGGAGAGCCTTCCGGACCGGTCCGCGGCGTATCTCGGCGGCGACTTCGAGTACGAATACCGCAAGTACATCGACGCGATCGTCGCACCCAACAAGCAGGCGCAGGTCTCCAACACCACCGAGGTGATGGGCGCGGCGGTGGAATCGCTGACGCCCACCGAGGCGACCGCGATCGTCTACACCAACTCGGTTGCCACCAGCCCTGTCACCAAGAACATCCCGTCGCTGCGCTATTTGTCGTATCGGTTGACGATGCAGCGTGAAGACGCGAAATGGTTGATCACCCGGATGTCCACGGTGACGTCACTGGACCTCACACCACAGCTGTAGCACCGAAACCACCTTCGTGGCCGTTCAATCGCCTGTCTCGCAGCGGCTGACCTACGTCGCGCTGTTTCTGCTCACGTTCGCGACCGGGCTGGTCGACGCGGTCAGCGTGCTGGTGCTGGGACATGTCTTCGTCGCCAACATGACGGGCAACGTCATCTTCCTCGGCTTCTGGTTCGTGCCGGACTCCGGTGTGGACATGACCGCCGCGCTGGTCGCGTTTGTCGCCTTCGTGGCGGGCGCGGTCATCGGCGGCCGGTTCGCCCGACACCTCGACGCCGAGGTTCGCCGCTGGCTGGGCATCACCCTCGGCGTGGAAGTGGTGACGCTGATGGTGCTTGCGATCCTGGCCGGCGCGGGTGTGCTCGACTACGAGAACGACACCAAGCTCATCCTGATCGCCGGACTGGCCGTCGTGTTCGGCATCCAGAACGTGACCGCGCGCCAGTTCGGCGTGCAGGAGCTGTCCACCACCGTGCTGACATCGACCATCTCCGGGCTGGGCTTCGACAGCCGGTTGGCCGGCGGCACCGGCGAACGGGAAAAGCTGCGTTACGGCGTGGTTTTCACGATGTGCGGGGGCGCGGTAGTGGGTGCGACGCTGACCCGGGTCACGGTCGCTCCCGTCATCGCGCTGGCCGCGGCGTTCATCGCGGCCGGCGCCGCGATCTTCTGGTTCGGCCCCCGGCATTCGGCGGGGTAGTCCGCGGGCTGACCCACGCCGTAGTGTGACAACTGCTGCTGCCAGCCGCCTGAGGAGAAGACATGCCTTCCGTACTGGTCACCGGCGCCTCCCGAGGAATCGGCAGGGCGATCACCGAACACCTGGCCGCGCGCGGCTGGGACGTAATCGCGGGCGTCCGAAGCCAAACCGACGCGGACGCGGTGACCGCGGTCAACCCGCAGCGCATATCGGCAGTCATCCTCGACGTCACCGACGCTGAGCACATCGACGCATTGGCGACCTCGCTGCCGGCCCGCCTCGACGCGGTGGTGAACAACGCCGGCATCGTCGTCGCGGGCGCGGTGGAGACCATACCGATTGCCGACTGGCGAAAACAGTTGGAAGTCAATGTTATCGGACAGGTCGCGGTGACCCAGGAGGTGCTGCCGAGGCTGCGGGAGTCGCGGGGCCGGATTGTGTTCATCTCCAGCGTCAACGGCCGCATGTCGATGCCGCTGATGGGCGCGTACTCGGCGAGCAAGTTCGCGCTGGAGGCCGCCGCCGACGCGCTACGCGTCGAGTTGACCCCGTGGGACATCCCCGTGGTCGTGGTCGAACCCGCGCAGACCGACACCGACATGTGGCGCACCGCCGACATCATGGTGTCCGAGACCGAGGCGAACCTCACCGCCGAACACCGTGACCTCTATGCGAAACACATTGCGGGCATGAAGAAGATCATCCCGATCGCGCAGCGGACCGCAGCGCCTTCGGCAAAGGTGACCGCCGTCGTCGAGCAGGCGCTCACCGCACGCCGGCCGCGCCCCCGGTACGTGGTCGGTCTCGGCCCGAAAATCCAGGTGGGCTTGATGGGGCGACTGCCGACCGGGTTCCGCGACCGCGTGCAGCGGCGGATGTTCGGTCTGCCGTAGGCATGCCGGAGTTCGTCAAACACCGCGCCGGGGCGCCGCCGGACTTCTTTGCGTGCGAAGCCGCAGGGCTGCAATGGCTTTCGTCGGCACCCGGCGGCGTGCGGTGCGCGCAGGTGCTCGGCCACACCGACGACAGCCTCACGCTGGAACACCTGCAGACCACCGCACCGTCCGCGGCTGCCGCGTATGAGTTCGGCCGCCGTCTGATCAGCACCCACGACGCCGGTGCGGACGGGTTCGGCGCAGCCCCGCACGGTGGGCAGGACCGGGATACTTCGGACCGCTGCACCATCCGCTACCGATGTCGTTCAGCACCCATGACGTCTGGGGACGGTTCTATGCCAGGGAGCGGCTGGGCCCGATGGCGTCTCGCGCCGGTGCGGGCCTCGACGCGGCTACGCACCAAACCGTCGACGCCGTGATCGCACGGTGTGAGGCCGGTGATTTCGAGGACGGCGATGCGCCGGCACGGTTGCACGGCGATCTGTGGAGCGGCAACGTGATGTGGACCCCAGACGGTGTGGTGCTCATCGATCCGGCCGCCCACGGCGGGCATCGGGAGGCCGACGTAGCGACGCTCGAGTTGTTCGGCTGTCCGTTCTTCGACGCGGTGATCGACGGCTACCAGTCGCGGCATCCGCTGCGCGACGGCTGGCGCGACCGGCTTGGACTGCACCAGCTCTTTGCGTTGCTGGCTCACGTCGTGATTTTCGGTGGCGGTTACGCACGACAAGTGGCTCGTGCTGCCGACAGCGCACTGTCGCTGTGCTGACAGCGCGTTATTGACCAATTTGCTGTTTCAAGACCCTGTACCGGTAACCGGCGCTAATCACCACAGCAAGCATTGACCTTCTTTAGCCAGAAGCTTTCGGCGCATGCTACGGTCTGGTCAACACGGAGCTGGGGGCCGAGAGGACAGGTCAATTGGCTGGCAGACATCGCACGCGCCGTAAGAACGCCAAGAAGTTCGCTAGGAAGGCCTCCGCCTTCAGTGCTGCAACCGCGACGGCGACGGCGCTGATCACCGTGGCTCCGCCGCCCGAGGTCAACGCCGCGACAGCGAACGTCCGCCACGTCGACGCCGAGCTCCTCGCGGCCGTCAACCAGTGGCCCGCACCCGGTCGGATCCCCGATGTGACAGCGGGGCTCGGCACCTTCGGTTACGACATCACCCAAACCGTCGTCGATTTCGTCGCCCGCGCGGTGGTCGAGAACTTCAACCTGGCCGCGCTGGCCAGGGCAGCGGGCCAGGATCCGGAGAGCCTCATCGAGGGCCTGCTCGGTGACCCCAACTTCCTGGTGAACAACGTTCTGGGTGGTGTGCTCGGTGAGATCCCCATCGACCTGACGCCCGTGCTCGAGGAGTTGGTCGGGGGGCTCGTCACCGACACGGTCCTTGTTCCGGTCCTGCAACTCCTGGGGATCACCGATGCGCAGGGCGTCACCGACCTGCTGAGGCTGCTGGGTCTGGTCGGCCTGGACCTCAGCGATCCGCTCAACCTCGGCAACCTCGACATACCCGGCCTGAACGTCGTCACCGCGGGCCCGGTATTCACGATGCTGAAGCTGCTCGGTGCCGATCTCGGCTGGGTGCCGGCGCTGCCGAACTCGGTCGCCGGCGACATCAACGGCACCGACTACCTCGAAGTCGGGGCGGTCGGATTGCTCACCACATTGCTCGACGAGCTCACCGAAACGTTGCCGGGCAATCCGTTGATCCCGCTGTTGAGCAACGTCATCGAGGGCCTGCTGGGCGACGTCCTGCCCGACGCCGTGCACCTGCGCGCCCCGGTGTCTGTGGGCATCGGGATGGGCGCGTTCGCCATCGCCACGGGCTTCGATGATGTGCTCGCCGACCTGGCCAACCAGCCCGGCGGAGCCAACTACGACGGACTCGACCCGCTACTGGGCAGCATCACCGTGCTGCCGATGTTGCTTCTGCTCAACCCCGCCCGCCCCAACGGCGGGGCGTTGGCGCGGTTCTACCCGCTGTTCGGTTTATTGGGCATCGACACGATCAACCCGGAGACCGAGGTGACCAGCAGCGGTGGGTTGGCGCAGTTGCCCTTCGGGCTGTCCCTCGGCGGCGCGAACATCATCCCGGTGTTGATCGACGTCGGCGTGCAGTATCACCCGTTGTCGGACCTGGCCGCCTGGCCGAACCCCTTCTCGCTCGCCAACAACCTGCTGGCCGGGCTGCTGCCGACGTACATGCTTCGGGGGCTGACGCTGGACACCGTGACCGACCAGCTCACCGGGCAGGTCGACGATGCGTTGGAGAACCTCGTCGACGGGAAGCTGGCGCTGAACCTCTACGCCACACTGCCGTCGGCCACGCAGCCGCTGCTCGAACCGTTGTATCTGCTCTCCGACATCATCAGCATCGCCACGTTCGGGGCGTTGGCGGTCAACCCGGTTGGCATGTTCGCCAACGCGCTCGCGCCGGCGGTTCAGGCACTCAACAACCTGGGCTACACCGACGTGGTCCGCAACCCGGACGGCAGCTACACCAGAACGTTGACCGAGGGCGGTGTCCCGACACCGTTCCTGTCGTTCCCATCGGGGATCAACCCGCTGCAGGTCCCGTTCGACATCGTCAACCTGCTGGTCCGCGGATTCCAGAAGGAATTCCTCAGCGGCAATCCCACACCGGCCACCCCGAACGCGATCCTCAACCTGATTGACTACCTCACCGGTGGAGACCTGTTGGGGTCCTTGCCGTTCGGCAATCTGGGCGGCCAGCTCGAAGACCTCGTCGGTGACATCGTCGGAAACCTGAACCTGCCCGCGCTGCCGCGACAGGAGAGCGCCCAGGCCGCCGACGCGCCCGCCTCGGCGTCCGAAGGCGCCCGGATGCTGACGTCGTCGACCACCGAGGTGGACGAGTCCCTGTCCGACGAAACCGATTCCGAGGATGCGGATTTCGAAAATGCGGATTTCGAGCCGACCGGAAAGACATCCGAGGAAGAAGCCGACGAAGAGCTGACGGAGGAAGACGCCGAAGACGAAGAAGTCGACGAGGAGCTTGACGACGACTTGGAGTATGACGAGGAGGAGCCCGACGACGCGGACGCTGACGACGAACCCTCCGACGCGGACGAGTCCGACGACCAAGAGTCGACGACGACCGACACCGGCACGGAATCGACTGACAGCTCAACAGATTCGGACGGATCCGACGGCGGATCGTCGGATGCTGCCGCTTGAGCTAGTTGAACGCCAGCCAGCTCGGCAACGCGCGCTCACGGGAGTCGCACAGCACCTGTCGGGTGTCACACGACCCGCGCGGGACGCCGGCACCCGCCCACATGCCGCCAGTGTCGCGGCGTAACACGATCGACGACGACCCGCCGCCGTCGAGCAGGATCGCGCTGTCGCCGCCCAGACCGCGGAACAGATCCTGGATCTGGTCCGGTGTGTAGCTGCCGCCCTGGAAGACGTACATCTCGTCCTTAGCCTTGGCGTAGGCGATGGCCGTGCGGGCGGCGCTGGGTCCACCGTCGTTGAGCTGGCTGGTATCTGTAGGCGACAGCAGGCCGATGCCCGCGACCGCCACGAACCGGACACCCTTTTCGACCAGGTCCTCGATCACCGGCGATGCGGCGTCGTAGTCGTCGGGGCTTTTCGGGGACACCACGAACGGCGGCCCCGCAACGGGCAGGATCATCGTGGACAGCGCCTTCCAGTGCTCACTGCCGCCCGACAGACCCTGCTTACCCGCATACGCGATCCGGCCGGTGACCACAGTGTTGGTCCGGCCCAGGCCGCGGGTGTTGTCGACGTAGGCGCCGAGCGGGGAACTGCAGCCCGTGGACTTCCACGACCCCCCTCGCTGCCCGCGCACGTCGAAGAAGTTGGCGTTGATCGCGATCGTGGGTTGGCCGAGTGCCTGCCATGCCTGCAGCGGCGTGAAGATCTCCGACGCCTGCACCAGCCCTTCGCCGGTGCGCGCCCGCGGATCGCGCTCGCACCGCGCCTGATAGCCGCGGTGGGTGTCGGCGAGCAGGCGGGGCGCCAGACGTCCCGACGCGGCCTTGATGATCATCAGGTGGCCGCCGTTGTTCATCTCGTAGGCGTGGCCGGCAGCGTTGACCATCGGTGCCGGGTGGCCGCTTCCGAAGTTGTAGACCAGGTAGGACCCCCGGGTGTTGGCGATGGCGCTGGCCAGCAGTTCGCGCGCGCTGGCGCCGTGTGCGGTGGGCACACCGGCCGTCGTCGCCAAGGCAACGCACAGCAACAGCGCCGCAGCGGTGGCCGCGAATCGCCGAACGTTTGCCAATGGAGTCGACACAGTTGACCCTTCCGGGATTGCCCTACAACATGACAACTGTAATCACATGCGAAACACAGTCAACTTGCGTCACATTCGCATCACAATCTGATCGCGTTATCGCCCATTGCGTTTCGAAACTGCGCTTCCAGGAGTTCGATAGATCTTGTCGGACCCGAATGAGGTTAGGAAGGTTCTGTGCCGGGCATTGTCCTATGACGGCGCACCCGCGCCGCAACCGAAGGAGTCAGATATGTGGACGATCATCGTTGCTCTCATCGTCGGCGCCATTCTGGGCGCGTTGGCGCGACTCATCTTGCCGGGTAAGCAAAATGTCGGCGTGCTGATCACCGTCCTGCTGGGCGCGGTCGGCGCACTGCTCGGCTCGTGGATCTCCAACGCGGCGTTCGGCACGGGAGACAAGATGTTCTCGCCGATTCCGTTTGTCATCGGCTTGGTCGTGGCGATCATCCTGATCGCGATCTACGTGGCGATCACCGGACGCCGGGGTGCGGGCACACCGCGCACCTGATCAACGTCCAGGTGGTGCCAGGCGATAGACGGCATCCGCATAGTCATCGGTGATGTACACCGCGCCGTCCGGTCCCGCTACGGCGGCGACCGGACGGCCCCATCGTGAGCCGTCGGCTGCCTGAAGCCCGCCGACCAGCGTCTGCTTGTTCCCCAAACCGCCGTCGCGCCAGGGGAAAAACGCCACCTCCGGGGGCTGTGGCGGTTCTCGGTTCCATGAGCCGTGCACGCCGATCAGCGCGCCGCTGTCATACGGTGCGGGCAGAACGCCATCGCTGAAGCTCATTCCCAGCGGCGCCGCGTGCGCGCCCAGGCTCTGCTCGACCGGCGGCAGGGCCGCGCAGTCGAGTTTGCTTCCGTCGGCGTTGGTTTGCACATCGCGGATGAACGGCAGGTCGGCGGGACCCCCGTCGGAATTGCAGTACGGCCAACCCAGCTCGCGCCTTTCGGTCAGCCTGGCGACCTGCTCGGGCGGATGGTCATTGACGTAGGCGGGGTCCACTTCACCGGTCGCAGGGTCGGCGACGTTGTCGCGACCGTTGACCGCCGTCCACAGTGATCCGTCCGGCGCGACGGCCAGACCGGTCCCGTTGCGTACGCCCGTCGCGAAGGTCTCGACGGGTCCACCGCCGGGAGCGACCCGCATGATCGTCGCGCGCGGCGGGTCGGCCTCGCGGTCTTCGGCCGAGATGTTGCCAGTCGACCCGATGGAGAAGTACACGTTGCCGTCGGCGCCCACGGCAACGCTCTTGAGCGCGTGCGCATACGTACCGCGCAGGTCGGGGCTTTCCGCGTCGGGCAGGTCCGCGGCGATGGTGCGCCGATTGGTCGCGGACCCCTCGGCGTAGTCGTAGGCGTCGATCTGGTCGCTTTCGGCGACGTAGAGCGTGTCGCGGTCGAACGCCAGCCCGTGCGGCTGGTCGAGCCCGTCGAGCAGAACCGTCTGGTCCGGTCGAGACTCCGTGGGACGCAGGTGCAGCACCTGCCCGGAGCCCGGAACCGAGACCAGCAGCGCTCCGTCGGGCGCCCACGCCGCCAGCCTGGCCCGCGGAACCCGGGCCCACACCGACAGTGTCCATCCGTCGGGGACCAACGCCTGGCGCGGCTCGTCGAACGGCTGCTGCGCTGTTTCGGCGTCGACCTCGACGTCGACAGGTACCAGCTCGGTCGCGGGCGGCGCGGACGGCTCGGGCGTGGTCGGTTGCGTCGGCGGTGCCGGGCTCGTCGAGCATGCGGCCAACACCGCCACGCCACCGAGCCAGGCGCCGATTCGGTTACGCCGCACCCAAACCCGCATGCATCTCCCAGACTAGGATCTCGGCCGGTTCGGCCGCGGTGACGCGCTGACCGCCGGAGCCGGTAAACCGCACGGCGTCGCCCTCCTGCAATGCGCCCGCCCCTTCGAGCCTGACCTCACCGCGGGCGACGAAGAGGTGAAGATAAGGCGCGTCGGGCAACTCGACGCTGTCGGCGGGCTGCATCCGCGCACCGTGCAGGGCGGCGCGGCTGTTGTGGATCGTGATCGCAGTGTGGTTGCGGTGCCGCGGCATGCCCGAGGCGATGGTGACCAGGCCGCCACGCAATAGCTCGTCGTCGATCTCGAGTTGCTGGTAGCCCGGCGTGAGGCCGGCCTCGTCGGGCACCACCCACATCTGTATGAAACACACTGGCTCGTCGTGGGTTTCGGAACCCGTCAAAGTCCAGGAGTCGTTCTTCTCGGAGTGCAGAATGCCTCGCCCGGCCGACATCCGTTGGGCCAGACCGGGATAAATCACCCCGGAGTTTCCGGTGGAGTCCCGGTGCACCAGCGATCCGCGCAGCACCCACGTCACGATCTCCATGTCGCGATGCGGATGGGTGTCAAAGCCGGTGCCGGCCTTAACGATGTCGGCGTTGTTCACCAGCAGCAGGCCGTGGTGGGTGTTCTCGGGCTCGTAGTGGCTGCCGAAGGAGAATGAATGGCGGGAATGCAGCCAGTCGATCTTGGTCTGCGCGCGGTCGCCGGCTCGACGGATGTCGACGGTGATGTGGGCGGTCATGGCTACCTCTCGGTCCGGATCCCAGCCTAGAGACGGCTACGCGACGCCACAACATAGATGATCTGCCGTGTATTCCACGTTGCTGACGGCGCGGGACAAGCCCGTCGCGAGGTTACCTGACCGCCACGAGGCTGCTGCAGAACGGGATGCACGGCAAGGTAAGCAGGGCTGCGAGTTGCCGCTGGCGGAGGAGGACGTGCCGGTCGAAGCTGTCAGAGGGTGGTCCGAGGCGGATCAACGAGCTGGCGGAGACGCTCGCGTGGGAGCATAGGCGGCTGCCGCACCAGATTCGCCGCACACACGTGCGGGGCTGCTCGAAGCCAAGACAGCGGTGACGGTCGGCGCAAAGCGATCGTCCGGCTGACCCGATGTGGCTCAGGGCATTGCAGACAGCCCACCGAGGCACACCCGAGCTGGTGCGCCGCACTGTGTTTTCCACGGGAATATGAACCCGGACTAGGGAATAATTACGGTGGCCCAGCCGACGAGGTGGATCCCGCCCGTCTGCCGGGTACACGACAGCTCGAGATCCGCTTGTCGCACGGAGTCGATGATGCGCTTCTCGGTCACCCGCCCGGTGTAGGTCAGGATGTCGCCTGGCCAAGCCTGTTCTCGGAACCTCACACCGAAGCGTCGCACGTTTCGCGCCCCGAACCAGTCGGTCACCCATGCGGCGAGAACGCCCGCCTGGCGCATCCCGACGGCGAAGGGGCCGGGGTAGCCGGCGCGCTTAGCGAATTCTGTGTCGTGGTGAATGGGGTTCATATCGCCCGATGCGCCCTGGTATCGGACGAAGTCGGTGATTCGCAACGCGGGTTCGGAGAACGGCTCACCTTCGGCGCCGACCTTCAGATCATCCCAACGAACCGCCGCGGTCATGAGCTTGCCGCCGGTCGTGAGGTTTCGATGAGTGTCGATGTCATCTCTGCCACCAATGTTCCATCCTCGTCGATGAATTCAGTGATCACTTCGGTGAACGTCATCGTCCCCCCGCGTTTACCGTCCTTCGCGTACTGGTTACCTAGCCGCATCTGGGCGGACAGCACTGCACCAACTGCCGGTGGCTGGCCGTGGAAAACGAATTCCTGCGAACCGTGAAGTACTCGTGCCAAATCGATCTTGCCGCGCACCGGGGACGAGTCGGGCTCTTCCCACAGCGCGGACGACACGAGGAATGTCACCGGACTAACCCCTGCGCTTTCGTTGTAGTGCTCCGGTTGCCGGGAACGGGTCGCGCGTGCAAACTCGCGGACTTTGCCAAGTTCTACTCTCATCGTGAATGGTTGTGACATGTTCCTCCCATGGCTGACCTAGTTCGGTCGACCCGCTTTTGGATAGTGGCGACTTCTTTGTCCCCGCGTGTCTTCACGTGCGACGGGTGCGAGGCAATCTCGGCGAGATAGGTCTCCACCAACTCGCGACGAAGGAGCTTTCCATTGGCATTCCGAGGTAAGCGATTGATCGTTCGCCATAGTTCGGGCACTTTGAAGCCGGCAAGTTGCGCTCGAGCAGCTTGGCGAACTTCGCACCAATCGGGCGTTGTGTGTTGGGCCGGCACGACGAACGCCATCACACGTTGTCCCATAGCTGGGTCCGGAACGCCCACGACAGCGACGTCCAGAACGCCCGGGTGCCTTCGAACCGCAGCCTCGACCTCTAAGGGGTGCACATTCTCACCTCCGCGGATGATGGTGTCGCCCAGCCGTCCTCGTAAGAAGAGGTATCCATCACCACTTAGTCGGCCGACATCGCCGGTATGGAGCCAGCCGTCGCTACCGGTCGACAGATGTTCTGCACGCGCCAAGACCTCGCCGACCCCGTCGTCGTCGGGCGCCTTGATGCGCAACTCAACGCCTGGTGCGGCGCGCCCGCAACTTCGAAGGAGTTCCGGACGACCCGAAGCCGCTGCCGAATGCTCTTGGCCTGTCAGGATTGTGATCGGCGTGCCCTCGGTCTGTCCGTAGATCTGGACGAAATGGACGCCGGGGAGTGCTGACATGGCGGACTTGAGGAGGCCAGCGTCGATCGGGCTGGCGCCATAGACCAGGTACCGCAAACATGACATGCGAGCAAGCGTGCCCGCCTTCAGCAAGCCGTCAATCATGGCAGGAACGAGGGTTGCGTGCGTGATGCCGCGGTCCCCGAAGGCGAGCCAGCTCTTCGTGTTGAAGCGGTCAATCTGCCCGACCGCCGCGCCTCTGCCCAGCGCCATGGTGGCGGCTCCCAGTCCGGCTACGTGATGGAAGGAGGCGCACGACAGATACGTATCCCCGGGTCCGAGCGGTACGATTCCGTCCCAGGTGTTCAACCGCGCGGCCAAACGCGCTTCGGTGTAGGCGACCGCCTTGGGCGCGCCGGTCGTTCCCGACGTGTGCAGAATTGCCGCGACCGCACCGGGATCGGTTGCCGGTGGGGGAGGGATACCGTGTGGAAGCCCTGTCACCTCGGCAACCGCGACGCCAACTCGCATCGCGATCGCTTCAGCCAATTCCCGATGCGGACTTGAGAAAAGTACGACGGGTGTGTCGAGCCCCGCAACGATCGGTGCGAGTTCGGCCGCAGTCACCGCACACCTAGAGGAGCATACGGTCGTCGAAGGGCCGAACCGGCAAGAAGAAGTGCGATAGAGGTTTCGAGGTCATCGATCAAGCCGGCGATGGGCGCGCCGACCGGCACGCTGAGGTCGTCGAGGAGGGTGGCGGCGCCGCCGGCAAGCCCGAGTAAATCCCTCCCCGAAAACGACCCTGTTGGGCTCAGGACCGCTGGAGACCCGTATTCCGCGACGTGGTGCACCAACTGCGACCAAGTCGCCGTAGTGACGGGATCATGTCGCATGGAATATTCATAATCATAGTTAAGAGATATGTCAACGCGTTGGGCGTCGTGCGCACCTGCTGGAGGGGCCGAGCAGATGGCTGTGAGACGCGCGCAGACGGCTAACTTATGCGGAAGAAACCGCATGACACACCGCTAACCCGGTCAGGACACTATGCCGCGCCAGCCTACGGCTACTTCCGGCGACTGGCTGCGATTCTCATCGATAACCATGGTGACGTAGAGACCTGCTGAGATGCCTTTGTATGCAGAGATAACCGGCAGATGATGGAAACGGCGGGCCTGCGCCGGTGGTGCAAGCACCCGATTACTGCCCGGATGCCATCACGGCGGCGGACTGGGTGCAGTCAACCCCAACCCCGACTTCCGCTTCCGCCGCCGGGACATCGGGCCGGGCCGCTGTCTGGGTCGAATCCCACCGACAACTGTTGGCCGGTTACCCACGGCGTGCGGTTGGACACATACTTCCAAGACTTACGGGCCGATGGACCAACTCACCGTTCGCTCAAGGAGATAGGGGGTCAAGGATTCGATCGAGCGTCGATGTTCCTGCAAGTATGTGCTGCTTATAGCACGGGCGGCATCGGCATCGCCCTCCTTGATTGCCTCGAACATCTGCTGGTGCAACCCGACAGTGCGCCGCATACCCCGGGGACGCATTACCACCTCTCGATGGAACTCATCTCCGATCCGTCGGATCACGACGCAAATCAACCGGAGAACGGCATTGTGGGTAGCCTCGGCCAGCGCATCATAAAAATCGCTGTAGGCGTCCCGTGACAAAGCAATGTCGGGGACAGCCTGCGCAAATTTCGTCAGGTGTGACTCCAAGGTCGCCAGATCCCGTTCGTTCCTGGCGAGTGCGGCCGCGGCCACAATGTCGGGCTCCATTACCACCCGGGCGTCCACGATCTCCCCGAATGTGGCCCCGAAGTACTGCATCTGCAGCGTAAGCGCCCGGCCGAATCGCTCGGGGTCCGGCGGAAGGATCACTGGACCACCACCGGGACCTGTACGCAGCGAAATCACACCTTGATGCTCGAGAAGTCGCAGCGCTTCACGCACGGTGCTGCGTCCCACACCGAACGACTCGATCATGACGCGTTCGTTAGGCAGTGAATCGCCCGCCACGAGGTCGCCGTTTGCGATCTGGCCCAGCAACGAGCGCGCGACGACCTCGGCCAACTTTGGCCGCCTGCCGGCTTCATCGCCATGCTGGCCTTCTTCGCTGTCGGCGTCCGGCGGCGGACGCTTCGGATCCAGCCTCGTAGTTCGCTTGTCGTTCGGCATTGGCCCTTCTGCGGAATGTCGTCGTTGGCACCACCTTATAGGTAGGCGCCGATCGATGCGCATCGTGACTCTCCGAAAACCCCTCGAGGCGGCCTAAACCCTTGACAGACATCGTCCGCCTGGTCTATCTATGTTCATAGATATCAAGACGGTCCGAACTGGCCCCCGCTGCGGGTGGCGCGAGCGGAACGATCAGACCGTCTCGGTCAACGGGTGCGAGCCCGCGATTCTCGAGTAGTCAAATGAGAAGGAGCGTTAGGCGTATGAATCAGCGAGACGACGATGTCGTGATCGTCGAGGCGGTGAGAACTCCGATCGGTAAGCGGCATGGGGCCTTGTCGACCATGCACTCGGCGGACCTCCTCGCCGTGGTCCAAACAGCGGTCATCGAGCGGTCGGGAATCGATCCAACGCTTGTCGGTCAGGTCGTGGGTGGTTGCATCGGCCAGGTCGGTCAGCAGGCTTTCAACGTCACGCGCACGGCATGGCTCACCGGGGGGCTGCCCGTGTCCGTCCCATCGACCACCGTGGACAGCCAGTGTGGTTCGTCGCAGCAAGCGTTGACACTGGCGTTCGGCTTGCTCAAGGCGGGGGTCATCGACGTCGCCGTCGCTTGCGGTGTCGAGGTCATGAGCCGCGTGCCGCTTGGTGCAGCACTGGCAGGCGGAAGCTTCGGAAAGGGCATTCCGCGTTCATATTTCGCCCGGCACAAGTACACAACCCAGTTCGAGGCCGCGGAGCTCATTGCAAAGGAGTGGGGGATTACCCGCCGCGACGCTGACGAGTTCGGAGTCAAGTCCCAGGGGCGGGCGGCAGATGCATGGGAGGACTCGCGCTTCAACACACAATTGACGCATGTCGACGTCCCGGTACTCGATGATGACGGGCGACCGACCGGAGCCAGCCAACGGTTCGAAAAAGACGAATGTCTGCGGCCTACCACACTGGACGGCTTGGCCGGCCTCAAGCCCGTAGTCGGTGACGATGGAGTTCACACTGCAGGAAGCTCTTCGCAGATCGCCGACGCGGCATCGGCCGTACTGCTGACGACGGCCCGCCGCGCCGCAGAGCTCGATCTGACACCGCTGGCGCGTGTCCGTGATGTGTGTTTGGTCGGCAGCGATCCGACACTCATGCTCACCGGCCCGATTCCGGCCACCGAGCTGCTCTTGAAACGAAACTCCCTGTCGATCTCTGACATCGACGTTATCGAGATCAACGAGGCGTTCGCCTCAGTGGTGATTGCGTGGGAACGCGAGATCAAGCCAGACGACAGCAGAGTCAACCCCAACGGCGGTGCGATCGCGCACGGCCACGCGCTGGGGAGCACTGGTTGTGTCTTGGTGACCAAGGCCATAAGCGAACTCATCCGCGCAGACAAGGAGACCGCGCTGGTCACAATGTGCTGCGGCGGCGGTGAGGCCACCGGGACACTGTTGGAGAGAGCGTCGTGACCGCCGCAGATGAGGTCAGGTTCGACGGCAAAGTGGCCGTGGTGACCGGCGCGGGAGGAGGGTTGGGGCGCGAGCACGCTCTTGTCCTTGCAGCTCGCGGGGCTCGTGTGGTCGTCAACGACGTGGGCGGCTCGGTAGACGGATCCGGACACGATACATCGCCGGCGCAGAACGTCGTGGACGAGATCGTCGCACTGGGCGGAGAGGCCGTAGCCAATTTCAGCTCGGTGGCGACGCCCGAAGGTGGCGCTCACATTGTCGAGACGGCCATTGAAAGCTATGGGGGGCTCGACATTGTCGTCAACAACGCTGGCATCCTTCGCGACCAGAGTTTCGCCAAGGTCGACCCGGACACTGTAGATGCGGTGTTCGCAGTGCATCTCGGCGGCGCGATCAACGTGACCCGGGCGGCTTGGCCGACGTTTCGCGAGCAGAAGCACGGACGTGTCATAAACACCACCTCGCCGGCGGGTATCTTCGGGAACTTTGGCCAGGCTGTCTACGGCACTGCCAAGGCGGGACTCGTCGGGCTAACGAAAACGCTCTCCATCGAGGGAGCCAAGTATGGCATTACTGCCAATGCCATCGCACCATTCGCCGTAACACGGATGACCGAATCGATCATCGGACCGTTGGCGCCGAGGGTGCGTCCTGGTCTTGTCTCGCCGCTGGTCGCCTATCTCGCAAGCGATCAGTGCTCCGAGACAGGGAGCGTTTACACGGTGGGAGGCGGTCGCGTGGCGAAATTCTTCACCGCGATGACGGAAGGCTGGACCAGAACGGACGACCAGTTGACTCCTGAAGATGTACGTGACCACTGGAGCGAGATCAATGACACCTCAAGATTCACCCTGCCTCAGGGGATGAATGACGACTTTCGCGCGCTGAAGCGGGCGCTGTCATGACCGTTGGGCTCACAACCTTACCGAGCGACCAAGATTTTCAGGACATGCTGGGCGTCCTGAAGCGTTGGCTTGACAAGGAAGTCGAACCAGTGGTCCTGCAGCTTGAGCACAGCGACACCTATCCAACGGACATCGTCGAACAAATGGCATCTTTCGGATTGTTCGGTGCAACGATACCCGTCGAATACGGCGGCCTGGGGCTCTCGGCGGCCGCTTACAGTCACGTGGTCACGCTGATCGCCGAAACGTGGATGTCGCTGACAGGTGTGCTGAACTCCCATTTGATGATGGCCCACCTCATCGCGCGTTTTGGAACCCGTGCCCAACAACAGGAGTACCTACCACGGCTCGCGACCGGAACTCTCCGCGGTGGGCTTGCCCTGACCGAACCCGACTGTGGCACAGACCTACAGGCCATCCGAACGGTGGCGACGCGGACCTCGCACGGCACATACCGAATCACTGGGCGCAAGATGTGGATCACCAACGCACGGTATGGCAATTGTCTTGCCCTACTGGCGAAGACCAATATGAAGGTACGTCCGCGCCACACCGGAATGTCAATGTTTCTGATGGAGAGGGAGACCGACGGCTACGTGGCCGGACCCAAGCTCGGCAAGCTCGGATATCGAGGTATCGACACGGTCGAGGTCGAGTTCAACGACGTCGAAGTGCCCCCCAACCGGCTACTGGGGGAGCGCGAAGGGCAGGGGTTTCATCACGCTCTGGGCGGACTGGAACTGGGCCGTATCAACGTGGCGGCCCGCGGTTGCGGCGTCGCCAATGCCGCGCTGAATGCTGCGGTGCGATATAGCGGGATGCGACACACCATGGGGAAGCCGATCGGAGACCACCAGGCCATCGCCCTCAAACTCGCCGACATGGGATGCCGGGCGCGCGCGGCGGAGCTTCTCACGCGGGAGGCAGCAGCGGCGTTCGATGCCGGCCAGCGTTGCGACCTGGAAGCAGGAATGGCGAAGCTGATGGCCACAGAGGCAGCGCTGAGTAACGCCACCGACGCCCTGCGCATTCATGGCGCTTATGGCTACTCGACTGAAGCCCATGTCGAACGGTACTTCCGCGATGCGCCGCTGCTTTGTATCGGCGAGGGTACCAACGAAATTCAGCGCGTGGTGATCGCCAAGCGCTTGCTGGCCGAAGCAGCGCTGCGATGACCGACAACGTGCGTGCGGCACCGCTTGCGGGCTTTCACATCCTCGATTTCACCGCCAACATGTCAGGCCCGATGGCGACGATGATCCTCGGCGACCAGGGCGCTGACGTGGTCAAGGTGGAACCTCCGGAAGGCGATGTGATCCGCGCCTTGGGTTCGGCGCGCAACGGCATGTCGGCGTATTTCGCAAATCTCAACCGCTCCAAGCGGTTCGTGTCGGCCGATCTGAAATCGTCGGAAGGCGCGGAGCTGATCGACAAACTGTTGGATTGGGCAGACGTCGTAATCCACAACTTCCGGCCCGGTGTGGCCGAACGACTCGGGGTGGACGCGGCGACCGTACGTCGCGACCGGCCCGATCTGATCTGCATCGAGATCACCGGCTTCGGGACGGTCGGGCCCTACGGCAATCGGCCGGCGTACGACCACGTGATTCAGGCTATGTCGGGCTATGCCGCCAATCAGAGAATGACGCAGGAGGCAACCTCGCAGCCGGCACTGGTGCGTCAAGGCATCATCGACAAACTGACGGGGTTGGCTGCCGCACAGGCCACCACGGCGGCACTGCTCCAACGCGCCCGGACCGGTGTCGGACGCACGATCGAGGTACGCATGCTGGATGTGGCCGTTGCAACGCTGTGGCCGGATGCGATGATGAGCAACACTCTGTTGGAACCGCACGACGCTCAGCCGTCGATCGCGCGAAGCTTCCAGCTGACCGCGACGGCCGACGGACTCATTGCCTTCATTCTGGTGAAGGCTGCCGCGTTCAAACGCCTTGCCGAGGGGCTAGGGCTTCCGGGCGCGGCCGATCTGCCGACCGCAGGCGTACACAGACTCGGCGGTGACATCTTCACCGAAGTGGTGCGCAGGGTACGGGCACTATCTACGTCCGAGGCGGTGGAATTGCTGTCGAACTTAGACATTCCAGTCGCTCCTGTCGTCGAATTGAACGAGTTGCACGAGCACCCTCAGATTCGCGCGGGAGGGGTGATCGACGAGTTCCCGCATCCCGTCCTGGGGCGGATGAGGCAGGCGAATCCGGCGGTGCGATTCGCGGACGAGCGCGCCGGGGCCATGCGGCAAGCAGGTGAGCTCGGCCGCGACAACGACGACGTATTCCGTGAAATCGGCTACGAGTGCAGCAGCGCCGGCCCGGGGTTCGAGTCCGACAACCGCAGCCTCGAGCCGGCAGGGACGGAGGCGCGTAGTGGCTAGCACGATGCGCAGAAATCTGGGCCTCTTCTTCGAGGACTTCGCCGCCGGCGATGTGTTCCGGCATCCGCTCGGTAGGACGATCCTGGATGCCGACAATGCATGGTTCACCCTGCTTACCCTGAATACCAACGAACTCCACTTCAACAACGCGGTCGCCGCGGAATCGCAGCACGGACGACCCATCGTGAACTCGGGCTTCACCGTGGCGCTGATTCTAGGCCTTTCGGTGTCGGACCTCAGCCAGAACGCCTTGGCCAACCTTGGTTGGAACGAGATTCGGCTATCTGCACCGGTATTCGTCGGCGACACGTTGTACGCCGAAAGCATCGTGACTGGAGTCCGCGAATCCCGTAGTCGACCAGACGCCGGAATCTTGACCTGTTTCACCCGCGGCATCAATCAGGATGGCACGGAAGTCCTGAGCTACCGGAGGTCTGTGTTGATTCTCAAACGGACTCGCGGCACGGCTAACCGCAAGTTTCCCGATCCGCAGACTTCGATCGCGACCCGGGTCGGGCTTGATCAAGCCGGTAATTGAATGCAGGCCAATCGAAACGGAAGTGACGCGATGTCCAATCCATTTGAACCACACATCCTTGTCGAGGAGGTGGGTGCCATCCGGCTGATCACCCTCAACCACCCGGAGACACTGAACTCCGTTGACAAGGATCTGCACCGAGCGCTTGCGCAGGTGTGGGGGCACATCGCAGAGGACACTGACGCGCGCGCGGTTGTCCTGACCGGTGCGGGCCGCCTCTTCTGCGCCGGCGGGGATCTCCGACTCGTGCAGGAGATGCAGGGGGACGTCGACCAACGTTCGCGCCTTCTCATCGAGGCGAGGACCATCGTTGAGCACATGCTGAACTTCCCGCTGCCGATTGTCGCTGCGGTGAATGGAGCCGCTGTCGGCTTAGGTGCGAGTTTGGCTGTTCTGAGCGACATGGTGTTCATCGCAGAGAACGCCTACATGGCCGATCCACATGTCGCCGTCGGCCTCACCGCGGGGGACGGCGGTCCACTGGCGTGGCCGTTCATGACGAGCCTGCTTCGTGCCAAAGAGTATCTCCTCACCGGCGACCGCATCCCCGCCCGGCAAGCGGTCGCAATCGGGATCGCGAACCGAGTGGTATCGGAAGACGAACTTCTCTCCGAGGCGAAGGGTTTCGCACTACGCCTCGCGGCGCTACCGCCCCAAGCCGTGCAGTCCACCAGAAGGACCCTGAATCTGCACCTGCTGTCTGCTTCCCCCGGGGTACTCGATTACGCATTCGCCGAGGAGTTCAAGTCATTCGACCGTTCCGATCACCAAGCGATCGTAAGTGCCTTCCTGGCAAGGTCTCTGACGTGATATGGGTCTCGCACGATAACGGTGAAATGACCGAAGCGTCGATCGAATGAGGGACGAAGACGTGGTTCGTCGCGCCGCACGGTCATGGTTCGAGCGGAACTGGGATCCAGATCTGACGACGGGTCAGTGGTGGCAGCGACTGGCAGAAAGCGGATGGGGGCTGCCACGGTGGCCACGCGAGTGGTACGGGCGCTCGTACTCCGCAGCTGAGGCCAGGGCCGTCGACGAGGAACGAGTCGCAGCGGGTGCGCTCGGTCCGCCGGCGGGTTTGGGCGTTGCGCTGGCTGCCCCGACCATTCTCGCGCACGGCACGACCCAGCAGAAGGAGCGGTACCTGTGGCCGATCGCCACCGGTGAGCATGCGTGGTGCCAGTTGTTCAGCGAACCAGGGGCGGGGTCGGACCTGGCCGCCGTCCAAACAAGGGCGGTACGCCGTGGCGACGATTATGTGGTCAGCGGCCAGAAAGTGTGGACGTCGAACGCACATCATGCCGACTTCGGGCTGTTGATAGCCCGAACCGATCCGGAAGTTCCTAAGCACAAGGGCATCTCGTTTTTCCTCTGCCCAATGAGTCAAGGCGACGCAGTCACTGTTCGGCCCCTGCGAGAACTCACCGGCAGAGCGCTGTTCAACGAGGTATTCCTCACCGAGGCCGTCATCCCGGCTTCGGCGCTGCTCGGAAAGCCGGGCGACGGCTGGCGGGTCGCTCAGACAACGCTCGCCGCGGAACGCGCCGGGTTCGGCGAAGGTGGAGACGTACTTTCCGGGGTGCCGGGCGGCTCGCGGGCCGGCTACCTCACCCGCCGAGCTGGCGACATGGCGGGGAAGCGCCGAAGCAGCGGCACCGCGATGTCGCTCGGCGGAGGTGGCTCGCGGCTCGTGATCGATCTGATTCGTCAATACGGTCGTAGCGAAGATCCCGCAATACGACAGAAGATCGCCCAGCTCCACAGCTACCAAACGATTCTGAAGGCGAATGCCAGACGTGCACGCGCGCTACGAAAGGTGAATCCCGAAATGGGCGTTGAAGCGCTGACCAGCAAACTACAGACCAGCCGCATCAGCCGTCTCGCAAATGAGATCATCAGCGACGTAATCGGAATGGACGCGACGCTCGCCGGCGTGGACTCTCCGAAGTCGGGCGCTGTCGTGGACTACGTCTTGTTCAATCTCGCATCCTCGATCTATGGCGGCACCGACCAGATTCAGCGGAACATCCTCGCCGAACGAGTGCTTGGACTGCCGCGCGAGGCGGCACCTGATCGCGCTGTCGCCTTCCGGGAGATAACCGTTGGGACGGCGAGATGAGCACGACAGTAAAGCCGACCGTCCCCGAACCGGTGCCTGCGCCGATGTTCACGGAGGAACTCGGTCGCGCACCCGACCCCGACGAGTTCAGTGTTGGCTTGCGCGAGTGGCTCGCCAGCCACACCGCCCTCCTGCAACACTTCCGCGAAGTCATACCCCTCACCATCGAGACGCGCGATGCGCTGTTGCGGCCTCTGCACCGGCTTCTGTATGACGTCGGCTGGATCCGTTGGGGTTGGCCGGCAGACGTCGGCGGATTCGGCGGCTCGGTTCTGTTGCGCGGTATCCTTCACGAGGAGTTGTGCCGGTTCGGAATGCGGCTACCAGAGTCCATGCTGTTGCTCGAGACTCTTGCGCCGGTGGTGATCGAGTACGACAGACCATTGGCAAAGCGGTTCGTAAATGAGTTGATCAGCGGCAATAAGACATGGGCACAAGGATTCTCAGAACCGGAAGCGGGAAGTGATCTTGCGAGCCTGCGGTGTAGCGCTCAACGCGACGACCGGGACTACGTCATCAATGGCGAGAAGATATGGTCGAGTTCGGGGCACCTGGCGGACCGCTGCCTGTTGTTGGCGAGAACGGGACATCCGGAGGAACGTCACCGAGGGCTAACCTTTCTCCTTGTCGATCTCGACGCACCGGGGATCACGGTACGGCCAATCTCGGCGGCGAGTGGACGCAACGAGTTCGCGGAAATCGTATTTCAAGACGTGCGGGTTTCCGCCGAAAGAATCGTCGGACAGGTCGGATCCGGCTGGGAGGCCGCCATGTACCTCCTGCAATGGGAGCGGGGTATGTACGCGTGGCAGCGGCAGGCCGACTTGCATTCAGTGTTGGGCGAGGCGCTGGCAGAGCCCGAACTCGCGAGAGGCGCGGCGACCGACGAACGTATCGGCGCGGCGTATCGGATTCTCCATGCGTTGCGGATGGCAACCCGTAGAACACTGGGCAGTCTGGCGCGAGCAGTCAACCCGGGACCGGGAATCTCCGTTGACAAACTGCTGCTGTCGAAGGTGGAGCAAGCCGTCTTCGAGGTGGTGCGTGAACTTCGCTACCAGGCCTTCGAGTTCGGCGATCGGCCGGCCGATGACGCGCTTCGGGCCGACTACTTCTACGCACGCGCCGCATCGATCTACGGCGGTAGCGCGGAGATCCAGCGGACAATACTCGCCGACCGTGTGCTGCAGCTGCCAGGAGAGAAGGGCTGAGCATGTCAGAGAATGCTGCAACGATCCGCAGTAGCTTGGCCGGTGTGTTGGCGACGGGGCTGACGGGAGCAGCCCTCAAGTCGCGACTCCTGAACGATGGATGGTTCGACATCGTCGAGGAAGAACCCCAGATCGTGCTGCGCGAGATGTTCTCTCTTCAAGGGAAAATGTTGGCACATGCAGCACCGACGCTTGACCTCGTCGCACTGCAGGCGTTGTCAGCGCACGGTGGAATCGAACAACTCCTCCATGACGCATCAACGACAGCGATCCTGTATCCGGTACAGGCGCACCTCGACCGCTATCTCAACCCGGTGTGCGGTGAGATGGCCGGGGGCCGACTACAGGCGCATGGGCTTACGCTTGCCGGGTTCGACGACGCCCAGAGGCTGATCCTGCCGATCGCCGATTGCGAAACCATGCTTCTGGTTGAGGTCGACCCCCGGGCCGGTGACGTGCGGGCTGCCCGAGTGGCGGGTATCGACGATTCGCTGGGATTGCACGTCGTGAGGATGACCGGCTCCGCGCGGGTCCTGCTGGAAGGGGATGCCGCCGTTGACGCGTGGAGAGCAACCACTGCGGCTACGCGCCACGCGTTGTCCTACGAGTTGATCGGGCTGGCGCGGCAGCTCCTCGAGCGGGCCACAGAACACGTATCGCACCGACGTCAGTTCGGGCGTCCGATTGGATCATTTCAGGCTGTCCGCCATCAGCTCGCCGAAGTGCACGTGGCGATCGAATCCGCCGACCTCTCCGCCGAAGCCGCCTGGGAGACTCGTGATCCGATGCACCTGGCCGTTACGAAGGCGCTAGCCGCCGACGCCCACCGGTGCAGCGGAGACGCATCTCTGCAGACCCATGGTGCCATCGGATTCACCACCGAATACGGTCTGCACCGATTCATGCGCCGGGGTTGGGCACTCAGTGCCCTCACCGGGTCCACCCGGCAGCTGGACGCAGCTTTGGGTCATCACCTCAGCAAGATGGCCCACGCGCCTCGATTCGGATCACTCGCTACACAGCGCACCTGATGCGACCGCGCTTCTTACAACCCAAGGAGATCGGACAGTGAACATCCATCAATCAGATAGCGAAGTCGGCGTCTCGTACGTCAACAAAGATGCGGTACTGAAGATTACGCTCAACCGGGCACATCGGCTGAACGCAATCGACAGCGCTATGATCCGCGAGCTAACCCGACTGTTCAGAGTGGCCGCGACCGATCGAAACATCCGCGTCGTGCTCCTCGCCGGCGAGGGTGCGTCGTTCTGCTCTGGCATCGACTTGAAGGGTGCCGCAGCGCGCGACGGTGTGTGGTTTCTGCGCCGCATCACCGATCTGTGCCGGGCACTTGCTGAGCTGCCGCAACCCACCATCGCGTGCGTTCAGGGGTCCGCCTATGGAATCGGATCGAGCCTGGCCTTGGGATGCGACCTGGTAATCGCCGACGAGTCCGCCACCTTCTGCCAGTCTTTCGCCGAGCGGGGCCTGGCGGTGGACGGCGGGGCAAGTTGGTTGCTGACCCAGTCGCTAGGGCTACGCAAGGCGAAGGAACTCGCGTTTCTCGCGACGCCGGTCACAGCTCGTGAAGCGCTCGGGTTGGGCATGATCAACAAGCTCGTCGATCATGGCGAACTCGAAGGCGCGGCGTGGCGTTGGGCCGTGCAACTCGCGGCCGCAGCACCCACGGCGCTCTCGATCACGAAAGATCTTCTCACGGCCGCCACGACGTCCTCTCTAGAAGCGTGTCTGACGCGGGAGGAGCTCGCCCAGACGATATGCATGCGGTCCGAGGACGCCAAGGAAGGCCTGCGCTCGTTCGTCGAACGGCGGAGGCCGGTGTTCACCGGACGGTAGAGCTGATGAACCAGGAAACCACGAAGCGGCCCGCATGCCTGGGCGGTCGCCGAACCACTCAGACCCCGGCACTCAAGGAGGACGACAAGCCTATGGCTGACGACGACAAGATTTACCGGGAAGGTGACTTACCATGACGGGCCTTAGAGCACCGTGGCGAGAGCCCGCACGGCTGACCATTCCTGACTCCTTACGGCCTGTCGTGGAGGCTCGTCCCGATAAGACCGCCGTCATATTCCCCGACGAGGAGCTCACCTACTCCCGACTTTGGGAGCAGACAGTGGCCGTCGCCAATGGGCTGACCGAGCTCGGCGTACAGCGGAACGACTGCGTCGCGGTGATGATGCGCAACTCCACCGACCAATTGCTGACGTGGCTGGCCGCCTCCCTCCTGGGGGCGGTCTTCGTGCCGATTAACAGCGCCTACTCGGGATTGTTCCTCGAACATCAGCTGAGAGTGGTCGCACCGCCGGTGTTCGTCGTCGACTGCCACTTGGCAGCAACGGCATTCGAGGTCCTACCGCGGATCGAATCGCTTCAGCATGTCATCGTCCGGGGCGATGCGGACGGATTGCCCGGACTCGCCGGCATGTCGGTGCATCCGATGTCCGGCCTTCGCGCCGCAGACGGTAGCCGACTCAAGAGTTCTTACCAACCGAAGTGGACGGATCACAACGCTGTCGTCTTCACCGCGGGGACAACCGGCCCTTCAAAAGGCTCTGTCGCGACGCACAACTATCTCGTTCGGGCAGCGAGCCAGATCGACGACATCAAGGACGGCAGAGAGGACGACATCTACTACACGCCCCTGCCGCTATTCCACCAGAACGCCATGCTGCTGGGAGCGCTGGGACCTCTGCTACGCGGCGCGACGGCCGTCATCGACGAGCATTTCTCGGTGTCGGACTTCTGGAATCGGGTGAGGCGACATGGAGCGACTCAGCTCTCCATCCTCGGGCCGATGTTGCAGATGCTGTGGAACCTCCCGGCCGCCGATAGCGACCGCGACAACGCGGTGCGCATCTGCCTCGCCGTGCCGGTCCCGAAGGAGCTCCACCGGGCAATCGAAGAACGCTATGGCTTTCGTATCGTGTTGTCCTACGGTCTTTCCGAGTGTGTTCCGATGCTGTTGTACTCACACGAGGATCCACCGGAGCCAGGTTATTCCGGCCGAGCAAATCCCCTCTTCGACATCAGATTGTTCGATGAAGATGATGTCGAGGTTCCGACGGGTGAAGTTGGTGAGATCGTTTGTCGGCCAACGGAGCCACACGTCATGTTCGAGGGCTACTGGAACAACCCCGAAGCGACCGTTGCGACGTGGCGTAACAACTGGTTCCACACAGGTGATCTGGGCAGGGCGAACGAGAAAGGCGAAATCGCGTTCGTCGATCGCAAGAAGGACTACCTCCGGCGACGAAGTGAGAACATATCTTCCTTCGAGGTAGAGCAGGCGATCAATGCACATCCCGCGATCGACGACTGTGCTGTCTACGGTGTTCCCAGCGAGCTCGGTGAGGACGAGGTGATGGTGACTGCCGTGCTCGCACCCGGAGCCGATCTGACCTACGAGCAGCTCGTCGATCACTGCGTCGCCAATGTTCCCTACTTTGCGGTGCCCAGGTATATCGATTTCACCGACTCGCTACCTCGGGGCCCAGTGGGCCGAATCCTGAAGAACGAGCTCCGAGCGTGCGGGGTGAGCCCGACTACATACGATCGGGAAGCGGCAGGATACGTGGTGAAACGGCGGGACCGCAGATGACCGCGGTGATTGTAGGAGTTGGCCGGACCGCATTCAGTCGTGCGTCCGGAAGAACGCCGCTCGCCATGGCCGTCGAGGCGTGCCGAGCCGCGCTGAATGATGCGGGCATGGATGTCAACGATGTCGATGGCGTGACCTGTTTTCAGTACAACGACTCGGCGATGCCAATCGACGTGGCCTGGGCGCTCGGCCGTGACGAAATCGCCTGGGCGTCCGCCCCGCTTGGTGGTGGAGATCTGGCGGTTCAGGTCGTTGCGAATGCCGCGGCGATGGTGGAGCGCGGTGTATGCAATGCGGTTCTTGTCTACCGGTCCCTCAACGGGCGGTCCGGGATGCGATTCGGAACCATGACCGACGGGATCGCTGTCGGGGGCGCCGGTCAGTTCGATGCGCCTTCGGGATTGCTTGTGCCACCGCAGTTCGTCGCGGCGTGGGCACGGCGGTATCAACACGAGTACAACTCGACGTCCGAGGACCTCGGCGCGGTGGCGGTGACACAGCGCCGACATGCCCAACGCAATCCGAACGCCGCAATGCGAGATCCGCTGACAATGGACTCCTACCTTGCCAGCCGATGGATCTGCGAGCCGTTTCGTGTGAACGACTGTGCCTTCGAGGTCGACGGGGCGGTGGCGTTACTGATCACCTCGGCAGAACGGGCGGTCGATACCGCGTCCAAGCCGGTGTCCATCCTCGGACACGCGAGTTCCGCGTCGGGCTCCGGATGGTTGGGCTGGGGCGACATGACATCGATGTACTCACGCGTCGCAGCCCCACGACTGTGGGCGCGAACCGGCCTGCACCCCAGCGACATCGACGTCGCGCTGATGTACGACTGTTTCACGTACACGGTCCTGGCTACGGTCGAGGATTACGGCTTCTGCGAGAAGGGCGAGGCAGGCGAGTTCTATCGCGCGGGCCGAGCAACGTTCGGCGGCGAGGTCGTGATAAATCCGCACGGCGGCCTACTGTCGGAAGGCTACCTTCATGGCTTGAACCACCATTACGAGGCAGTTATTCAGCTGCGTGGTGACGGAGGTGAACGCCAGGTCACGGGTGCGGCCCTCGCCTTGACCACGGCCGGGGCCGGACCATACGGGGGCGCGATCGTCTACTCGTCGGAGTCGGTATGAACGAACCAGTCAACTACCCGCAACCCCTTCCGGATGCGGATTCCGAGGGCTACTGGCATGCCACGCGTGCGGGTGTCCTCGCGATCTGCCGATGCCAAGCGTGTCACCTCTGGATGCATCCGCCGCTGGAACGATGCCGCCGTTGCGGGGGGGAAACGTCGTTCGAAGAGGTATCGCGTATCGGCCGTGTGCACAGCTGGATACGCGTCGACCGGGCATCGGTGCCGGGCTTCGAGGTGCCCTACTACATCGTCATCGTCGAGCTCGTCGAACAACCAGGTGTCCGGATCGCGTGTGTTGTCGGTGATGACGATCCACTCGGACGCGAGCCGGTTATCGGTGACGAAGTACGCCTGTCGGTGGATCAACTGCCGGGCGGTGACTTCTCTGCGCCGACGGCCCAACTACAGGAGGTAGGCAATGAGTGAACGAAAGCGTGCATTCGTCGTCGGCGGAAGCCGAGGGGTCGGACGGGCAACTGCTGTCGAATTATCGCTTCGTGGCTGGGATGTCGCCGTAGGGTTTCACAAGAACGAAGAGGCGGCCAGAATCACCGCGGAGTCACTCGGCCCGGATTCGCGGGCCGTCCTTGTGCAGGGCGATGTGGCCACCGATGCCGCTGATATGGCGGCACGTGCCGCGAACGGCCTCGGCGGTCTGGATGCGGTTATTTTCACTGCAGTTCCGATTATCACCGGAAGACTCACTGAACTCCAGGACGCTGACATCGACAGTGCGATGCGCGTGACCGTACACGGATTCCGGGGAATAGCGCTGGCCGCGCAGCCGTTCCTCTCTGAATCCGAAGGCAGTCTGGTCGCTTTCAGTAGCCTCGGATCAGAGCGCTATGCCGCCTACTACGGTGCCATCGCTCCGGCGAAAAGCGCACTGGAAGCGGTGGTCCGTTATCTTGCAGTTGAATTCGGGCGATATGGCATCACCGTGAACGGCATCAGCCCCTGTTTGATTGATGATCTCCAGCACTTCGACGAGGCACCCACGGTCCTGCGCCATCTGGAGACAACAGCGAAGCGGACGCCGCTGCGTCGCAAGCTCGTGACGCCCGCCGACGTCGCGAGGGTCGCGTGCGCACTTGTCGGACCTGACTTCTCCACTTTCACCGGCCAAATTTTGCGGGTCGATGGAGGTTACAGCTTGCTGGGCTAACTCAGGCATAGCTCGCATACCGGCCGTGCCGATTTAGATGCCGTCATCGGCCGCGTCGCGGTGAACCGATTCGCGCGGCACGGCCAGGGCTTCCGTTGCCACCCAGCGGGTAGGCACGCAGTAGAAGAAGTCCGAAGCGCACCGCGACGTTGCGTCACACCGCCCAACGAAGGAAGAGATTCTGGACACGGCACGGACGGCTTGCTAATCTCGGCTATATCATGCACATAAATAATCTCATAATGACTGCAAGACCAGCGTTCAAGCGTTAGTGTAGTAGAGCTAGCTGATCATAATTAGACAGCGGCGATCGGTGAGCAGGTGCGTGACGTCACCCGGCACCGAGTTCAAGCGACGCATGCGAGAGGCAGGTGAGAGTTGATGACATTGCAGGCTGTGGCTGCGAAGCCCGTGCGTGGCGTCGGTGAGTTCTTCGCCATGGCGCTCGATGCGTTCGTGCTCACTCTGCGGCCGCCATTCGCGTGGCGCGAGCTGTTGTTGCAGACCTGGTTCGTCGCGCGGGTTTCCCTCTTGCCGACGATGATGCTCTCGATACCGTTCACCACCTTGACGGTGTTCATGATCAACATCTTGTTAGGCGAAATCGGGGCGAAAGACCTGTCAGGCAGCGGCGCAGCAATGGCCACCGTGAATCAGATTGGACCCGTCGTAACTGTGGTGGTTGTGGCAGGAGCCGCCGCGACAGCGATGTGCGCCGACCTGGGAGCTCGGACGATCCGTGAGGAGGTCGATGCCATGCGAGTGCTTGGCATCAATCCGGTGCAACGGCTCGTCGTGCCCCGTGTGATCGCGGGGACTTTCGTCGCCTTGATGCTCAATGCCGTGGTCACTTCCGTCGGACTGGGAGGGTCGTTCATCTTCTCCGTCTACATTCAGGATGTCACTCCGGGTGC
The DNA here is from genome assembly GCF_053483935.1 of Mycolicibacterium sp. XJ879. Taxonomy (NCBI): domain Bacteria; kingdom Bacillati; phylum Actinomycetota; class Actinomycetes; order Mycobacteriales; family Mycobacteriaceae; genus Mycobacterium; species Mycolicibacterium sp. XJ879. The sequence continues at coordinate 13,277 of NZ_JBEFTH010000002.1, read as the reverse complement.
GTATGTCGCGAATCTGACGCTCTTAGTGGGACTTCCAGAGGTCATCGTGGCAATGGTGAAGGCGATGCTGTTCGGCTTGGCGGCCAGCCTGATCGCGTGTTACAAGGGCCTGTCGGTAGGGGGCGGTTCCGCCGGTGTCGGTAACGCTGTAAACGAAACCGTCGTCTACACATTCATGGCGTTGTTCGTCATCAACGTGGTAGCGACGGCGACCGGTCTGCAGGTGATCAACAGATGAGAACTACCGCTCTGCCCGGTCGCGCCACCATGGCGCTCCGGCCGCTCGGGGGGCTGACCGACGCCTGGGATGCGTTAGGTAGGCAAGGCGAATTCTACGCCAACACAATACGTCTCATTTGGGTTGCCCTCGTGAGCTACCGGGCGGAGTTGGTGCGCGCTATCGCTGGAATGAGCCTCGGTACAGGGGCACTGGCCTTGATCGGCGGAACGGTGGTGATAGTCGCGTTTCTTACGCTGTTCGCCGGTGCAGTGCTGGCTGTGCAGGGCTATGACGCGCTGTCGCAAGTCGGTGTCGAGGCGCTGACGGGCTTCGCATCGGCATATCTCAATACCCGCGTAGTCGCACCGATGGTATCCACTGTGGGCCTGGCGGCCACGATCGGCGCCGGGGCGACTGCGCAGATTGGTGCGATGAAGATCAATGAGGAGATAGATGCACTGGAGGTGATGGGTGTTCAGTCGGTCGCATACCTTGCCTCAACGCGAGTCATCGCGGGTGTCATCGTGGTCATTCCCTTGTACTGCGTCGCGTCGATGACGGCATTCACGGCAGCGAAGGTGACGGTCCTGCTCTATGGGCAATCGGTGGGTGTGTATGACCACTATTTCGACACCTTCCTGTCGCCGGTGGACCTCATATGGTCCTTCGTATTGGTAATCGCGTGTTCCGTGGTGATCATGCTTATTCACACCTACTACGGATACACCGCCAGTGGTGGTCCAGCTGGGGTCGGCGAGTCCGTCGGCCGCGCGGTGCGGGCCTCCCTCGTCATGGCAATTGCATCGAATCTGCTGGTTTCGCTGGCTATTTACGGCCCAACGGGCAACTTCAACTTCTCGGGGTGATGCGATGACCACCTACAGACAGAAACGGGCGATCACACGCCGGTGGTGGGCCGCAATCCTGGTCTCGGTAATGGCGGTCTACATTGCGGCATGTTGGCTGGCGTTCGAGCGTGTCTTCACCTCGTACATTCAAGTGACGCTGGCGTCGGAGCGATCCGGGTTGATGATGGAGCCCGGCGGGCGAGTGAAACTACGCGGCGTGGACGTAGGCCGCGTCGACAAGATCATCAGCACAGGCGACAAGCCGGTGAGACTCCAATTGGAGATTCTGAAATCACAACTCGACTACATTCCCGCCAACGTCGCTGCGCAGATCACCGCCAACACTGCCTTCGGGTCGAAGCACATCGACCTGATCATTCCCGAGCAGCCGAGTGCAGCAAGACTGGCAGCTGGAGCGGTTCTGCGGTCACAGAACGTGAGCACCGAGGTCAACACAGTCTTCGACAACCTCGTTTCGCTCATCCAGCGGATCGATCCCGAGAAGCTCAATGGGGTGTTATCCGCACTCGCGGAAGGACTGCGCGGGCGCGGACAACAGATTAATGACGCCGTCGCCGGCGCGAACTCCGTGGTGGCCGCGCTCAACGCCCGAGCTGACGTGATAAATGTGAACTGGCGCGAACTAGCCGACTTCAGTTCGACGTACGCCTCTGCGGCACAGGAGATATTGGAGATCCTGGATGCGGCAGCCAACACTGGATCCACGATTACAGACCGTGCGAGTGCGCTCGACTCGATGCTGTTGAGCGCCATCGGCTTCGCCAACAGTGGAACAGCCATGCTGGCACCGAATGGGGACGGGATCGTCGACCTTGTCAACCTGTTGCGACCGACGACGGACCTGCTGATGAAATACCAACCCTCATTCACTTGTCTTCTCGTTGGGGCGAAGTGGTGGCTGGACAATGGTGGCTATGCGGGCGCCGGCGGCAACGGGCGGACACTTCTCGTCGACGCGGCGGTACTACTCGGAAACGACCCGTACGTCTATCCGAACAATCTGCCGATCGTGGCGGCAAAGGGAGGTCCTGGTGGCCGGCCTGGATGCGGTTCGCTTCCCCACGCATACGAGAACTTCCCGGTGCGCGCGATGGTCACCAATACCGGATGGAGCGCTGGTATCGACATCCGTCCGAATCCCGGGCTCGGGCACCCCTGCTACGCGAACTATCTACCGGTGACCCGGGCCGTGCCCGAACCACCCAGTGTTCGGTGCCAGGGCCCCCCTTCTCCGGGGTTACCCGTTGCTGTGCCTCCGCCTCCGCCGCCACCACCAAGCCCGGCGTCCGCCGAGGCGCCGGACATTGCGGGCCCGCCGCCGGCGACGCCGCACAACTCTGCACCATCGCCATGACCGACGAAACACGAAGCTAAAGGGAGGAACCCGGATGAGAGAAAGCCTTCGGGGCACGGTGTGGCGTCTCGTCGTTTTCATCACGGTGTGCCTCTTTGGGATCTTCGCGATGATCGCAGTGTTCGGCCAGTTTCGTTTCGACGACAGAGATCCATACCGTGCGATCTTTACCAATGCCAGCGGATTGAAGTCCGGCCAACTGGTGCGTATCGGTGGCGTGGAGGTCGGGAAGGTCAGCGACGTTCGCGTCCAACCGGACACGACCGTGGCCGTCGACTTCAATGTCCAGCGGACCGTACACCTGACCGATGGCACCCGAGCCGTGATCCGCTACGAGAATCTCGTCGGCGATCGATACCTTGCGCTTGAGGAGGGCGAGGCAGGGGCAAGGCTCCGCCCCGGGCAGACGATCCCCGTGGACCGCACCGCACCGGCGTTGGACCTCGACGCACTGGTCGGCGGATTCCGGCCCTTGTTCCGCGCGCTGAACCCTAAGCAAGTTAACGAGCTGACGGGCGAGTTGATACGCGCATTCCAAGGGCAAGGCGAAGTGCTCGGATCGTTACTCGCACATGTCGGTTCGTTCTCCAGCACGCTGGCCGACCGTGACGCCTTGATCGGAGAAGTCATCTCCAGCCTCAACGCCGTCATGACAACGCTTGGTGACCAGAGCAAGCAATTAGACGTCGGCGTCGACAATGTGTCTCAACTCATCGATGGCTTGGCTCAGCGCCGGACCGACATCGCCAACGGCGTGGCGCACCTCGATAGGGCCGCCGCCTCAGTAGCCGGACTCCTGCAGGAAGCCCGTCCCCCGCTACACACCACGGTCGGTCAACTCGATCGCGTCGCGTCTCTTGCGGTCGCCGACCACGAGTATCTCGACAACCTGCTGAACACACTGCCTGACCGTTACCAGGTGCTCGCTCGCCAAGGCATTTACGGAAACTTCTTCAGCTTCTACCTCTGTGACATCTTGCTGAAGCTCAACGGTAAGGGCGGGCAGCCCGTCTTCGTCAAGATGGCGGGTCAATCCACCGGGCGGTGCGCACCGAAATGAAAAGCTTCGCGGAACGTAACCCAATGGCTGTCGGCGTCATAGCGACTGCCGCCGTCTCGGCGATCGTGTTGGGCGGGCTGTCTCTGGACAGACTGACGTCCTTCGCCGGCCGCGACGCCTACAGCGCGTACTTCGCCGACGCCGCCGTGCTGCGGACGGGGGCGGACGTCCAGGTCTCCGGAGTCAGCGTCGGTTCCGTCTCATCGGTGCGCCTCGCCGAATCCAAAGCGGTCGTCGAGTTCACGATCGACGACGACATAGCGCTCGGAGACCGAACCGAGGCTGCGATCAGAACGAACACGCTGCTCGGCACCAAGATCTTGCAAGTAACGCCTCGCGGGACGGGCCGCCTGACAAGACCGATTCCGCTCGACCGGACCACCTCGCCCTACTCGCTGACGGATGCACTGAGCGAACTGACGACGACGGTCGGCGACTTGAATACGGTGCAGCTGTCAGAATCGCTGGCGACTCTCTCGGAAACCTTCAAAGACACGCCGCCAGATCTGCAGGTCGCCGTCCAGGGTATGACCAGATTTGCCAAGGCAATCAACAACCGGGACGCTCAACTTCGTGATCTGCTGGCGAACGCCAGGAAGGCGACCGATGTTCTCGGACAACGGACCGAACAGATCGTCGATCTGATCCGCAACACGAACCTGCTACTGGCCGAACTACGCACCGAGAGCGGATCACTCGAGTCGATAGCCGAGAACATCCGGGCGCTCAGCGTGCAACTATCCGGATTGGTGGCCGAGAACAGCGACCTGCACCAGACCCTGGACCGGCTGAATGGTGTGCTCACCATCGTAGACAACCGAAAAGAGCAGGTCCAGAAGGGGATAAAGCTGCTTAACGCATATGCGATGTCGCTCGGAGAGGCAGTCGCATCAGGGCCCTTCTTCAACGCCTACGTCGCAAACCTCCTTCCCGGACAGTTCAGTCAGCCGTTTATCGACGCGGCGTTCTCCGATCTGGGCCTCGATCCGAACGTGCTTCTGCCATCGGAGCTCACCGATCCACCCGTTGGGCAACCAGGCACCCCGGCATTGCCGGCACCGTACCCCCGCACCGGCCAAGGCGGACCGCCGAGACTGACTCTGCCGGACGCAATTACCGGAGTTCCGGGTGATCCCAGCTATCCCTACCGGGAGCCGCTTCCAGCGCCCGAACCCGGAGGCCCGCCGCCTGGCCCACCCGCCCCTGCACCGCCCGGATTGCAGTCGACAGCCGAGCCCACCCCCGCGCCGGTTTACCACCCGGTGCCGAACGAAGTGTCACCGTCGGTCGCTCCCAAAGAGGGGTCCGGCACCACGCACACCAACGAGGGAGGTACCGGACGATGACCCGACTCTCGTTGTGGCGCAGAAGGCGGCTCTTGATCGCCTTCGGCCTGGTAGCTTGCCTCGTGCTTGGCGCGATCGTGGCCATCGACCTAAGCAACCGGGCCGAGCGCCTTCGGCTCATAGCGTACTTCGAGGAAAGTAATGGCGTGTACGTCGGCGACGACGTACTGATCCTGGGCGTACGTGTAGGAACCATCGATGCCATCGAACCCCAGCCCACGCGCACCAGGATCACCTTCTCCGTCGACGGCGGTCACAAGGTGCCCGCAAACGCCCGAGCCGTCATCATCAATCCGACACTGGTGACAGCCCGGGCAATTCAACTCACGCCCGCCTATACCGGTGGGCCCGCGATGACCACTGGAACCGTCATCCCGCAAGACCGCACCGCGGTGCCCGTCGAATATGACGATCTGCGAGAACAACTCGAGAAACTCACCGAGGCACTTCAGCCGACAGAAGCCGGCGGCGTCAGCACTCTTGGTGCTTTTGTCAACACCGCCGCTGACAACTTCCGTGGACAGGGTAGCGCTATCCGCAGCGCGATCATCGAGTTGTCGAAAACCTTCTCGGCTCTCGGAGACCATAGCGGTGACCTGTTCGGGAGCATCCGGAATCTATCGTTGCTGACGACGGGTCTTCAATCCAGTTCCGACCTGCTGCGGCAACTCAATCTCAACCTTGACGCGGTGTCGGGTCTACTGGCCAACGATCCAGAGGCCATCGAGAACGCGATCGAAACGTTGAACACCGCAGTGCGCGACGTTGAGAGCTTCGTCAAGGAGAACCGCAAACCCGTCGGAACGACATTTGATCGGCTAGCATCGATCAGCAAGGCGCTTGGCGACAGCATCGGTGATCTCAAGCAGACACTGCACATCACGCCCACCGCATTCGCCAATTTCGTCAATATTTACGAGCCCTCTAATGGTGCTCTGACGGGGGTCGCGGCCGTCGGCAACTTCGCCAATCCGATCCAGTTCATCTGTGCTGCGATTCAGGCTGCCTCACGGATGAACAGCGATCAGTCGGCAAAGCTGTGCGTGCAGTATCTGGCACCCATCGTCAAGAATCGGCAGCTCAACTTCCCGCCGCTGGGCTTCAATCCGTTCGTAGGAGCCCAGGCGCGTCCGAACGAGGTCACATTCAGCGAGGACTGGCTGGCTCCGCTAACGGAGGCTGGACGGGTGCGGGGCCTGACAGGTCCACCCCCTGCCGGGGGAGCGCCGCCCACCGCCGCGATGGCCAATCCCGCCGCACAGGTACTGCCCGCGGAGGCGCCGCACGCGGACGCTCCGGCGCCCCCGGTTGGCGCGCCGCACCGCTCGGTCTCCACGGATCCGTCGGCCGGGCTCGCCGGATTAATGACGCCCGGTGGAGCGACACAATGAGGGGCGTTCTGAGACCGCTCACCGTAGTTGCATCGGCGTGTCTGTTGTTGACCAGCGGTTGTTCGTGGCGCGGCTTGAACTCCCTGCCGTTGCCGGGCACCGCCGGGAGCGGTCCAGGGGCATACAACGTCATGGTTCAGCTTCCCGATGTCACCAATCTGCAGCAGAATTCGCGGGTACGGGTGGGCGACGTCACCGTCGGCAACGTAACGAAGATCGAACGCGAAGGCTGGCATGCCCTTGTCACGCTCAGGCTCGCTGGTGACGTCGAACTTCCCGAAAACGCCGCTGCGAAGCTCGGTCAGACCAGCTTGCTTGGCTCCGTTCATATCGAGCTCGCAACGCCTGAGCACGCTCAGCCCGTCGGTCGTTTACGCGAAGGATCACTCATCCCGCTCGCGTCCAGCGGCAGTTACCCCACCACCGAGCAGACATTGGCCGCGGCCTCACTGTTGCTCAACAGCGGAGGGATCGGAAAGCTCCAGGACATCACTCACGCGATGAGCCAAGCCTTTGGCAACAACGGCGAGAACATGCGGAGGCTCATCGGCGAGATCGATAGGTTCGTCAGGTACCTCGACGACCAGAGCGATGACATCATCAACGCGATTGATAAGCTCAACTCCCTGGTGGGCCAGTTTGCCGACCAGAAACCCAAACTCGACTTTGCGCTCGAAAAGCTGCCGGATGCACTGAAGGTTTTGAACGATCAACGAACAAACCTGGTCGACGCCGTTGACAAGCTGGGTAAGTTCGGCGGATTGACAACCGACGTCATAGAAGGCTCGAAGGAGAGCCTGGTCGCACAACTCACGGCGCTCGGTCCGATCCTGGAGTCGCTGGCCAACGCCGGCCCGGCGATGACAAGGTCGCTCAGCAATCTCGCGACGTACCCGTGGCCTAACGAAACACTGGAGAACTGGGTGCGCGGTGACTACGCCAATCTGACCCTCATCGTCGACCTCACGCTGAGCAGAATCGATGCCGGCCTCTTCACCGGAACGCGGTGGGAAGGGGATCTCACCGAACTCGAACTGCAATGGGGAAGAACGATTGGTCAGTTCCCCAGCCCGTACACCGCAGGTAATCCACTCACCGTTCCGTACCGATGGGACCAGGGACCGTAGACAATGATCACACGCCGAGCAAAGGTACAGTTCATCGCGTTCATCGTCATCGCCATCGGGGGTTTGGTGGTGATGGCGGTCGGCTACGTCGGACTGCCTCAGATGCTTTTCGGAATCGGGCAATACCGCGTCACGGTCGAGCTGCCCGCAGCGGGTGGCCTCTACCCACAGGCGAATGTCACCTATCGAGGCAGCAAGGTTGGGCGTGTCGCGGCCGTCCGCCTCACCAATTCCGGTGTAGTGGCCGATCTCGACCTCAACTCTGATGTGAAGATCCCGTCGGACCTTGACGCAGATGTTCACAGCCAGAGCGCGGTCGGCGAACAGTACGTCGCCTTGATCCCGCGCAACGGCCAGGCCGCGCCCCTGAGGGACGGCGATGTGATTCCGGCGGCACGAACCAGTGTGCCCCCGAATGTCAATGAACTGCTGGAAGCGACCAACCGGGCGCTACACGGAATCCCGGGCGAAAACGTCAAAGTCGTTCTGGACGAGGCATATACCGCGTTCGGCGGACTCGGACCCGAGCTCGCTCGCTTCGTGAACGGTGCCACCAGAGTTGCCATCGACGCGCGCGCCCAGCAGGACGCAATCACCAGCCTGATTGACGCCGCCCCCGACGTGCTCGCTTCCCAATCCGAGACGTCGAATGCGATTCAGGACTGGGCGACACAGGTCGCCTCCGTTACCTCACAGCTTCAGCGTCAGGACGACGCAGTTCGCGGCGTCCTCGACAACGGTTCCCTGGCAGCGGACGAAGCACGAAGTCTGGTGGACAGCTTGTCGCCCACACTACCGGTCATACTGACCAATCTCATCAGCGTCGCCGACGTTGCGTTGGTGTACCGGGCGAATATCGAGCAGCTCCTGGTCCTCATTCCGCAAGGGGTGGCGAATCTGCAGGGTACGGCGATGGCGAACCTCAACACGAAGCAGGCATATAAGGGGATCTATTTGAGCTTCAACACCAACGTGAACCTCCCCCCGATCTGTAACACCGGATTCCTCCCGGCACAACAACGACGCAGCGCAACTTTCGAGGATGCTCCGGACCGCCCAGCGGGCGATCTCTACTGCAGGATTCCTCAGAACTCGCCGTGGCACGTACGCGGCGCCCGCAACCTCCCCTGCGCAACCAAGCCGGGAAAGCGTGCTCCGACCGTTGCCATGTGTGAAAGCGATGAGGAATACGTGCCTTTGAACGACGGCCTCAATTGGAAGGGTGACCCGAACGCCACGCTCAGCGGCCAGGGTGTGCCACAGCTACCTACTGCCGCCTCGCCGCAGCCCGATGGGCAGGGGGGCCACGGATCCTCGACGGAGCAAGTCCAACCGGTGCCCACACTCGCGATTGCGGAATACGACCCGGCGACCGGAACCTATGTGGGACCTGATGGAAATACTTACACTCAAACGGATCTCGGCCAACAAAGTCGAACTGCGGAGTCATGGCAGGCGATGTTGACACCGCCAGGCAGCTGACGCAGAAGCCGTAGTCGACTGGCCGAGAAATCAGAGCAGGAGTATGAATGCAGTTTGCGTTGACGCAGGACCAACTCGATCTCCAGGAGGCCGTGCGTGCGTTCACCGCCGAGCGTGCGTCCGAACAGGTTACCCGTCAGCTCATGGCGACCGATATCGGCTGGGATCCGCTGACGTGGCGTCACATGGCGGAAATGGATCTCCTCGGGTTGGCAGTCGATACCAGATACGGCGGGTCCGGTTGCGGGCCAATAGAACTGGGTGTCCTCATGGAGGTGGCGGGCGCCTCGCTGCTGTGCAGTCCCTATTTGTCGACAGTTGTACTCGCCGCGAGCGCACTGCAGTCGGCTGATGACACCGACGTTGCGGCCGACTACCTACCGCGTATCGTCGCCGGCGAGTTGACCGCCACCATTGCCTTTCTGGAACGCGTTACCGGGTGGAATGCCGGTGACGTGCAGACCACGGCTACCCCGTCCGACGGCCACTGGGTGCTGCGTGGTCGAAAGCACTACGTCGTGGACGGCGCGTCGGCACAACTTATTCTCGTGGTGGCGCGGACTCAATCCGGCATCTCCTTATTCGCCGTCGACAGAGGCGAACCGGGAATTCACTTCCGGCAGACCGAGACTTTGGACATGACGCGCAAACAGGCCACCGTCGAGTTCGACGGAGTCAGGGCTCGACTCGTGGGCGGCGAGGGGGCGGCAGAACCCTTGTTGGGCAGCACGTTCAACTTGGCGGCCGCGTGCGTTGCGGCCGAACAGGTTGGCGGGGCGCAACACACGTTCGATATGGCTGTGAGTTACGCAAAGATCCGCTATCAGTTCGGCCGGCCCATCGGTTCCTTCCAAGTGATTAAGCACGAACTAGCCGACAGTCTTCTCGACGTCGAATGTGCTCGCACAGCGGCGGCGAACGCCCTGATGGCTGCCGATCAGGGTGCACCCGACCTTCCATCCTTGGCGAGCATGGCAAAGGCGTATTGCTCGGATGTTTTCAAACGGGTGGCGGAACTGAACATTCAGATTCATGGGGGTATCGGCTTCACTTGGGAGCATCCCGCTCACCTCTACTATCGCCGTGCATGCGCGGACCTTCACCTGTTCGGCCACCCGGCGGCCCATCGCGAAGTTCTCGCCAACGAGCTGCTGGCATAGTACAAGGAACTCGTCGCGCCGTTCTCCTGCGCCGGCAGGCGCAGAGCTACGCCGAACCGAACCTGCGACCGTTTGGTGGCAACGCAGACCTCATGCCGGCCGGGCCACTGTCTTCACCGTGAGATACTCCTCGAACCCCTCAACACCGTGCTCGGTACCGATCCCGCTTTGCTTGTGGCCTCCGAAGGGGGAGTCCGGGGCCAGCCACATGGCGCCGTTGATGCTCACGCTTCCGGTATTCAACCCAGCGGCAAATTGCTGGGCGCGAGGCACATCGGCGGAAAAGACTGCACCCGCCAGCCCGTAGATGGAATCGTTGGCCAACGCGAGCGCCTCGTCCTCTGTGTGATAGCCGGTGATCACCAGTACGGGCCCGAAGATCTCCTCACGAGCGATGCGAGAGTCGTTCGGCACGTCGGTGAAGAGAGCGGGCGCAACATAGAATCCCTTGTCGAACCGAGAGGATTCACCCCCCACCACCAGTTTGGCATCGCGTTTTCCGCTTTCAATGAAGTCGATGACCCTCTCCCGCTGGCGTGCGTTGATCAGTGGCCCCGACACGACGTCGGGGTCGTTGGGGTCTCCGTGGCCGACGGTGCTCATGAGCTGCGCCGCGGCCTCGGTCGCGATTTCAAGGTAATCACGGTGCACCAACAGCCGAGTTGTCGCGGCGCATCCCTGGCCGGAATGCATAACGGCCTGTGACACGGTGGCCGCCGTCGCAGCAGAGATATCCGCGTCGGGCAGGGCGACGGCGGCCGACTTTCCACCGAGTTCCAGAAACACACGTTTGACGGTCCGAGATGCGCATTCCATGATGTGCCGGCCGGTGGCCGTCGATCCGGTGAAACTGATCGCGTTCACATCGGGATGGTTGATGAGTACTTCGCCGATCTCGGCCGGAGACGAACTGGTGAGAACGTTGATGACACCCGGCGGCATGTCCGTATGCTCGGCGATGAGCCTGCCCAACATCGCCGCCGTCCACGGCGTATCAGGCGCCGCCTTCAGTACGACGGTGCACCCAGAGGCCAACGCGGGCACGATCTTCGCGAGGTTGAGCATCAAGGGGTAATTCCAAGGTGTGATCGCCGCGACCACGCCGACTGGTTCGCGAAGTACGGTCCGGTGGACTGGGACTCCCCAGGTCACACGATCCGGCAGCGGACGAGCGTACTCATAAGTGCCTGCCAGATCGATCATGAACGACATGCCGTCCACCGGTCCATCGACCTGAACTGGCTCGGTGATCGAGCGCGGGCAGCCTACCTCGGCGACCGTGATGTCGTAGATGTGCTGAATGTTTTCCCGAAGCGCATCCTGTAGCTGCGCCAGACAACGCTGCCGAAACGCCGTGTCACTCTTCCAACTGGAAGTGTCAAATGCACTCCGAGCCGCCGAAACCGCATGTTGGGCATCGTGGACCGACGCATCCGCGGCCTGGCCTAGAACAGTCTCGTCGGCAGGGTTGATGTTGTCGTAGGTCGCACCCGACTCGGCGGACGTCAACTCGCCGTCGATGAGTAGCACTGGCTGCTCGAAAACCATTGTCGTACCTTCCTTCCTGGCTGCGGCATTAGTCCCTCAAACCTCAAATCGGATCGGCAGCTTTCGAGCCGCGCGCACGGCGGTGTTCGAGTACACGACGGGCCCAGCCACCTCGTACTCCGGTATGGCGCTCAGGAATTCCTCCACGGCGACGCGAAGTTCCAGGCGCGCGAGGTGCGAACCGAGGCAGCGATGCGTGCCGCTGGCAAAAGCGATGTGGTTGATGCGGCCGCGATGGAAATCGACATTGAGTGGGTCTTCGTACGCGGAGGGATCGACATTTGCGGCAGCCCAAACCGTATGCATTGCCTCGCCGGGCTCGACAACAAGTCCTTCACCGAGGTCGATCCGTTCAGTGGCGAATCGGGCACCGTGTGGCACCGGAGACTCGAACCGGAGCAGTTCTTCGATCGCGGCGGGAATGAGACCGGGGTCCGCGATCAGGGTCCTCCGCTCGTCTGTGTGTTCGCCGAGCCAGCTGAAAATGCATGACAAGGACGAAGTAACCGTGTCCAATCCCGCGAACATCAGTAGAAACATGATGTTGTAAACCTCGTCGTCCCTGACTGGGCGCCCGTCAACAGTCGACCTGAGCAATACGGCGAGGACGTCATCGGCGGGCTCGAGCTCTGCGCGTCGCTTCTCGCACAGGGCTGCGATGTACTCGAAGAACTGTCCGGCTGCAGCCGCCATGATCGCGTTGATCTCTTCGATCGAGTTCGCGCCCGTGGCCTCGGGATGAAGGATGGCATCTTTGAATGTCATGAAGTAGGGCAGATCCTCAAGAGGGGCGCCCGCAATGCGTAAGAATGACATGCATGGCAGGGGCATGCAGAAATCGTCGTGGAGCTCCGCCTCGCCAACGGACCGAAACTTCGCGATGAGGTCGCGCGAGAGCGTCCGAATTGATCTCTCGTATCGCTGAACCTGCTTAGGCGCAAAAATAGGATCCAGCAGTCGGCGCCACTTCCGGTGCTCCTCACCGTCGATCTCAATGGGAATAATCGGGTTGTCATGACCGAAGAACCTGCCACCGCCGCCAAGTCCCAAGGTGCCGGGATGTCGGTTCACCGCGACCATGTCTTCACGGCAGTACAGGGTGAGGACCCCCTCGACGCGTTCGGCTCGCACGTCGCGCGCCTTTTCGCAATACACATGCTGCGGATGCTCCATGTGTTCAACCGACCGGCTCAGTGGCGCCAACCGCGGGTCAAAGCGTTGGGTGGTATCCATCGTGTTGAGCTCCTTCTTCCCCGGCCCCTTTCGGCCGCTTGCCTGGTTGAGATAGATGCGTGGGCTTGTAGACCCGGATACCCGACTCGCGATTCCACCGGTGCACGGTGTCGCCGCGAGAAATCGAATCCTTCTCCGGCACAGGGGTGCTTGTTTGGGTCGCTGTGGCGCGGCGGCCACAGTGTGCACCTCGCACGCACTGCCCACCGGTCACTGAGGAGGAGCGCAACACCGTATCGCCGAGTCTCACACCGCAACGACATTGCGTAGCCGAGTCAGTAGCCAACTCTTACTCGCCTCAGTGTTATGGCGCTCTGAAGGGGCACCGCGGCCTCCGATGATCGGATCATGCTTTGACGCGGGAGCCGGCCCCGCGGGCAACGCAACATGTTACGGAGCGAAAATATACTGCGCATGAATTATTCGCGCAAGCGTTTGTTCCAAGATGCCGTCGGGTCGGGGCCAACGCGAATACACACCAGTTTGG